>CANJXF010000046.1 GCA_947478865.1 Verrucomicrobiales bacterium
CTTCGTCTGGCTCGGCTGGCTCGTCTTCTTCTATCCCGTGTCCGATGCCCTCCGCATGGCTTCGCAGCTTTTCACGTCTGATATCTTCCCGCCCACCCCATGAGTCCCGTCGAAATCCTCGGCGCTCTCCGCCGCCTTCCGCTCGCCCCTCGCTCCATCCTCCTCGGCGCCTTCATCGGCTTCGCTGCATTCTGCCTCCTCGGTCGCCAGGCCGCCCGCACCGACGAGCATAAAAACTTTGTGCGCCTCACGCGCTACACGTCGCCAGAAACGCTCTATTATCCGACCGTCAACGAACTCATGGCGATCGTGCGCGCCCGCACAAAGCCGGGCCAGATCCTCGTGATCGTCGGCGGTAACTCAGTCTTGCGCGGCGTCGGTCAGCCCGCGGACAAAATCTGGACCAAACGTCTTCAAGCTGAACTCGGTGCCGGTTACGCCGTCTTCAATTTTGCCTTTAACGGATCCGCCATCACCGACGGCGCCGCCGTCGTGGCCGAAGCGCTGCGCAATGAGTTTCCCAAGCAGATCTACATGGCCAACGCGGCGCCGACCCAAGGCGTGAACCCGGAGGGTTCGCTCGTTTATCGCTTCTTATTCTGGGACGCATGGTCGAAGGGGTATCTCGATAAAACCGACGCGAAACGGAACACGAAAATCAGCGATACTCACGCCAATCGTGCTTACCATTTCCAAGACGGCTTTGCCGAGCTCACCATCCGGGACTGGTTTGATCGCTGGTTCTATTTTCAGGATTTCTGGAACGACGTTAGCCTCACCCGTTTTAGCACCGTCTGGGGCGCCTACATGCCGGGTCCTTTGCTCTTCAGCCAAGCGCGCAACAGCTTCAAGGATCCGGAGCCTGACTTCCTCAATCCCGTCGCGATTCCTTTCGCAGCCCGCTATCGACCCGACACCATCGCCATCGAACTGTTGAATGTCCGAGGGTGCAGCTGGGACGCGTTCGAACGGGAGAAAACGCCCGACGGAAAATGGAAAATCTACGAACCGACCTGGCAGCGTTTTCACGAAGACGTAACGGCGTCCTTTCCCCAAGCCCTGAAAAAACGCACCCTGGTCCTGATGAGCCACAGCAGCCCGTATTACGTCAACAAACTGACCCCCGACGAAATCGAGCGCGACGGACTCGCCTACACGCTCGCCGTCAAAGAATGGGAAAAAGCCGGCTACGCCTCGATGGAGTACGGCAAGGATTTCCACGCCACGCAGGACTACGGCGACCGCACTCACCTCACGTGGAAGGGCGGCGAAAAACTCGCCGTGCTCGTCGCCGCCAAGGTTCGCGATATGTCCAAGGAACTCGGTTATCTCGACCCCAAATGAAAACCAACGAACCTACGTTCAAATCGCCGGTCGTTCGTCACGCGCTTTCACTCCTAGTCGGTTTGGCCGTGGGCGTGTTTTTCCACTACCTGCTCTTCCGGCTCACGCTTCCGGTCCAGCCTTTCATCTACGTCGCGTTTTGATCTTCCACCATGAATGTCGCTCGCGCCCACGCCCTCCCCCACTTTTTTCTGCGCCGCAGTTTGATTCTAGCGACGGTGCTCGCCACCACGTTCGCGTCCCTGCGCGGCGCCGATGCGTTCGACCAATGGACGTGGCGCGGCCTCGAGGCCAAGGAAAGTTTCAAGGGTAACAACTACCAGGGCGCCGCCTTCGCGAAGGATCAGGTCGTCATCGTCGGCAGCGGTTTCAAGATTCTTGCGCGCAAAGAAAGCGATCCCGCCTGGCGGATCTACGATGCCGGCACCCAACGCCCGGTCTACGGCGTTGCCACCGCCCACGACACGTTTTTTGCCGTCGGCGCCCGCGGCACTATTCTCAGCTCGAAGACCGCCGAAACCTGGACCGCGCGCAACTCGCCCGTCGCCGTCGCGCTGGCCGCCATCACCTACACGGACAGCGTATTCGTCGCCGTCGGCGACGGCGGCACCATCCTGACTTCGCGCGTCGGCAGCCAATGGCTGCTCCAACCTTCACGCGTCCTCGAGTCGCTCCACGGCGCAACCTACCGCGATGAAACCTTCATCGTCGTTGGCGCAAACGGCACGATCCTCGCCTCGAAGGACGGCAGCTACTGGCTCCCGCAAACCGCCGGGACAAAACGCTCGCTGTACAGCGTCACCGTAAGCCCGACCGGGAAAAAAATCTTCGTCGCCGTCGGCGAGGAGGGTACCATTTTAACTTCACCCGACGGCAAAGCGTGGACCGCCCAAAATTCCGGCACCACAAAAACGCTCTACGGCATCGACTATGGCCAAGGCACGTTTGTCGCCGTCGGCGCGGCGGGTACGATCCTCACATCGCCGGACGGCGTAACGTGGAAATCGCGCACCTCAGGCGTGACGCATTTTCTCAAAGCTGTGACCTTCGCGCGCAACACCTGCTGGGTCGTCGGCCTGAACGGCGCCATCCTCGAGTCCGGCGCCTTCGGCAAATAAGCGCTCGGCGTTTTCACCCGTTCGCTCATAAGAGCGGTTTAAGTTTTCCGTGGCCGTTTTGTGTAGCGTCAGGCGTCCCTGCCTGCCGGGTTCGGCGTCTTCGGTTCGGCAGGCAGGGACGCCTGCCGCTACGTCGATAGCGGCTACGCTTTTGGTTAAACCGCTCTAAATGGAGGCGGGCGCCCGAAAAAATTCGCCGTGACCTCCCCTCGCCGTCACCGCTAATTTGACGACTCACTTCATGGCCACCGTTTCAAACTCCGCGTCCACGCCTCTCCCCAGCAGCGTGAAACCGGCCGGAGAAATCGCGATCCGCATCCAAAACCTCGCGAAATCCTATCGCATCTGGACGAATCCGGCCGCCCGCCTGAAGGCCCCGTTCTACGAAACCCTCGCCCGGTTCGTGCCCACCGCGCTGCCGCTGCACCAGCGCCTCCGCGCCCGAGCCGCGGCGTGCTTCCGCGATTTTCACGCGCTGCGCGATTGCTCGTTCGAGGTCGGCCGCGGCGAGACCTTCGGCATCGTCGGTAGCAACGGCGCCGGCAAATCGACTCTGCTGCAACTGGTCGCCGGCACGCTCACGCCCACCAGCGGCGAGGTTTCCGTTCGCGGCCGCGTCGCGGCGCTGCTCGAACTCGGCTCGGGCTTCGACCCGAATTTCACCGGCGTCGAAAACGTTTATCTCAACGGCGCCATCCTCGGGCTCTCCGAAGCCGAGGTCCGGGCCCGGTTCGCGGAGATCGCGGAGTTCGCTGACATCGGCGACTTCATCCATCAACCGGTGCGCACGTATTCCAGCGGCATGGTGGTACGGCTCGCGTTCGCGATCTCGGTCTGCATCGAGCCGCAGGTGCTCATCGTCGACGAAGCTCTCGCCGTGGGGGACAATTATTTCGTTAATAAATGTTTTCACCGGCTCAACGAGCTCAAGAGCCGCGGCGTCACCATCCTCTTTGTCAGCCACTCGGCCTCGACCGTGACGAGCCTGTGCAGCCGCGCGCTGCTGTTGGACAAAGGTTCACCGCTGATGGTCGGCCCGGCCGAGGAAGTCGTTAACCTCTACAACCAGCTCACCCGCGAAAAACAAAGCGCTGATGTCCAGCGGCTCGCCCCGCAGACGTCGACTCCGTCCTCCGCTCCGGCCGGCGGCAGCAGCGGCGCGGCAGCAGCAGCTGCGGCCATTGAATTTTCTGCTGACCCTGAACTGGAAAAACGCTGCCGCGCCACGCGCCACGGCAACGGCGCCGCGCGCATTGTTCGGGTGCGTTTGGAAAATACCGCGGGCGAAGAGCGCTCCGAGTTCACGCACGGCCAAAACGTCGTCATCAAATTCTACTGCGAATTTCACGAGAACGCCGACCACCTCGTGATCGGCTACTTCTGTCGCACCGACACCGGCATCAATCTCACCGGCACCAACACGGAGATCGAGGGCATCAAAATTCCCGCGCACGCCGCGGGTAGCCGGAGCCTCATGTTGTTTCACACCACGCTGCCCGTGCGCCAAGGTATCTATTCGATCACCATGGCGCTCACCGGCCGGCGCGGCCAGGACGCCGAGATCAGCACGCTGGATTGGGCCGATCTCGCGGTGTCGTTCTCCGTGCATCGCGCGCCCGGCCAGCCGGATTTCGAGCAGCAGGTCCTGATCCCGCACGACTTCGAGTTTCACCCCGTCGCATGAGTCGCTCCGGCCCGAATAACCCTCCGCCCGTGGGCCAGCGCGCTTGTGCGCGCTCCGTGACCCGGAGCGCGCGCGAGCGCGCTGACCTACACGCCGCGACTGAAACCGCCCGTCTGTCCTTCTCACTTTCCGTGTCTTCCGCGTGTTCCGTGGGCACCTCTCCGATCCGTCAACCATGATCACGCTTGCCCAGATCGGCTGCGGTTATTGGGGCCCGAATCTCCTGCGCAACTTCACCGCGCTGCCGGAGGCGCACGTCAAATATGTCGTCGAGGCGAGCGAAGATCGCCGGCGTTACGTGCGCGAAAATTTTCCACACACAACCGCGGTGCCCGATCTCGATCCGGTCCTCGCCGACCCGTCCGTG
Organism: Verrucomicrobiales bacterium; assembly: GCA_947478865.1. GTDB lineage: Bacteria > Verrucomicrobiota > Verrucomicrobiia > Limisphaerales > CANJXF01 > CANJXF01. The sequence continues at coordinate 4,514 of CANJXF010000046.1, forward strand.
CAAGCCGTGCTTGTGGCCACGCCCGCCGGTTCGCACTTCGCGCTCGCCCTGCAATGTCTCAAGGCGGGCAAGCACACGTTTGTCGAAAAGCCGCTCGCCATGTCGGTCGCCGAGGTGGACAGGCTCGCCGCCGAAGCCACGCGCCGCGGGCTCACGCTGATGGCCGGGCACACGTTTCTCTACAATCCGGCCGTGCTGGCACTCAAGGCGCTCGTCGATTCGGGCGAACTCGGCCGCATTTATTATATTTACACGCAGCGCCTCAATCTCGGCGTGGTCCGCGCCGACGTTAACGCGCTCTGGAATCTCGCGCCGCACGACGTGAGTATCTGCAATTTTCTCCTTGGTGCGGCGCCGGTGGCAGTGACCGCGCACGGTACAGCGTATCTTCAACCTGGCATTGAGGACGTTGTTTTCGCCCACCTCGAATATCCCGGAGAAATCCGCGCCAGCATCCACGTGAGCTGGCTCGATCCGAACAAGACGCGCAAGGTCACGCTGGTCGGCAGCCGCAAGATGGTCGTCTACGACGACGTCGCCGCGGACAAACTCACGATCTACGACAAAGGCATCGACTCGGTACTGACCGCGCCGCTGCCCGGCCCTTTGCCGTTCGACCAGCCCGGTGCGCACCGCCTGATCTATCGCAGCGGAGAAATTCAGCGGCCGAGACTTTCGGAAGCCGAGCCCCTGTGTGAAGTGGCCCGCGATTTTCTCTCTGCGATCGCCGAAGGCCACTCTCCCCGGGCCGACGCCGCGAGCGCCCGCCCGGTGGTCGCCGCGTTGCAAGCCGCTACCCTATCGTTGAAAGAAAACTCGCGCCGCGTCGCGCTCGCTGAAATTCTCGCGGCCTCTGTTTCATGATTTCCGTCGTCATACCCCTGAAAAACGAGGAGCGAAACGTCCCTCTCCTAGCCGCGAAGTTGACGATCGCTCTGACCGCGCTCAACCGGCCTTACGAGGTTCTCTTCATCAACGACGGGAGCACGGATGGGACCAAAGATCGTCTCCACGAACTCTGCGCCGCCGACCCACATCTCAAAGCCATCCACTTTCGCCGCAATCACGGCCAGACCGCCGCGATGCAGGCCGGTTTTCACCATGCGAGCGGCGCCATCATCGTGGCGATGGATGGCGATCTGCAAAACGATCCGGCGGACATCGGCAAAGTCGTCGCCAAGCTCGACGAGGGCTATGACCTCGTTTCCGGCTGGCGGAAAGACCGGCAGGATGCGCCGATCAAACGCAATTTCCTAAGCCGTGTCGCCAACGGCCTCATTTCGCGCACAACCGGCGTGCACCTGCATGACTACGGTTGTTCGTTGAAAGCTTATCGTCGCGAGATTCTCGACGGCGTTCACCTCTACGGCGAGATGCACCGGTTCATTCCGGTCTACGCATTTTGGAACGGCGCCCGCATTGCCGAGGTGCCCGTGCTCCATCACGCGCGAATTCATGGTGTTTCGAAGTACGGACTCGAGCGGGTGATCAAAGTCATTCTCGACCTTGGCGTCGTACTATTTCTGCACCGTTTTTCGCAAAAGCCGATTTACATTTTCGGCTTGTGCGGCCTAGGCAGCTGGGCCGTGAGTGCGATCGCGAGCGTTGCCGCGGTGCTATACAAGATACTCGGCGAAAAAACCTTCATTCAAACGCCGCTGCCGCTCATTGCGGTCACTACTTTCCTACTGGGGGGAATGTGTTTTCTGCTCGGTCTCCTCGCCGAGCTGAGTATCCGCACCTATCACGAGTCGCAGGACAAACCCACGTATCTCATCGCGGCCCGCGATAATTTAGACCGGCTCAAGCGCCGATCAACCGATCATCCCCCAGCCTGATCATGTGCGGTATCACCGGCTTCATCGGGAAAGGTGAACTCGCCGATCTGCGACGCATGACCGATGCGATCGCGCATCGCGGGCCGGACGACGCGGGATATTGGAGCGACGAAGCCCGCGGGGTTCATCTCGGCCATCGCCGACTTTCCATTCTCGATCTCTCGGGCGGATATCAGCCCATGCTCACGGGGGACGGTGGGCTCGTGATCGTTTTCAACGGCGAGATCTACAACTTCGCCGAGCTTCGGGCCCAACTTGTCGCCCGCGGGCATCAGTTCCAAACCGATCACTCCGACACGGAAGTTCTCCTGCACGGCTACCGCGAATGGGGCTCAGCCCTCCCCTCGCGCCTCAACGGCATGTGGGCCTTCGTGATCTACGATCGCACCGCGCGAAAGCTTTTCGGCAGCCGGGATCGCTTCGGTAAAAAGCCGTTCTTCTACTCCACGCAAAACGGCGCCTTTGTCTTCGGCTCCGAACTCAGCGCGCTCAGGGCGCATCCTGCCATCGGCACCAACCTCTCGCGGCGCGCACTGAAAAAATATTTCGCCTACGGTTACATCCCGGCGCCGCACTCGATTCTCGAGCACGTTTTCAAACTGCCCGGCGGGCACTCCTTCACGCTCGACGTCGACGATCCGGCCCGCGCGCCGCGGATCGAGAAATATTGGGACTACGTCATCGAGCCTTTCGCGGGTGCGGAAATCCCCGCCGATCCGGAGCGCGTTTGGGGCGAAGAACTCCGCGCCCGTCTCGATACGGCGGTCCGTCGTCGCCTCGTGGCCGACGTGCCCGTGGGAGTTTTTCTGAGCGGCGGCATCGATTCGTCCGCCATCACGGCCTTTGCCTCCAAGCATGTGCCGGCCGGGAGATTGAAGACGTTTAGCATCGGTTTTGAGGAGGCGAGCTTCGACGAATCCGCCTACGCGCAGCGTGTCGCAGAGCTCTTTCAGACCGATCATCGGGTCGAAACCCTTTCGATCACGAAGGCCCACGCGCTCCTGCCCGACATCGCGAAAAAACTCGATGAGCCGATGGGCGACAGCTCGCTGCTGCCGACTTACCTGTTGAGTGAGTTCACGCGAAAACACGTGAAAGTCGCACTCGGCGGGGACGCCGGCGACGAACTTTTCGCGGGCTACGATCCGTTCCGCGCACTGGGCAAAGCGGACGCTTATCGGCGGCTGGTACCACGCCCGGTGCATCAGGCCATCCGGCTTCTGGCCGCACGATTGCCAGTGTCGCATCGCAATCTGGGTTTTGACTTCAAAGTAAAACGCCTGCTGCGGGGGCTCAGCCAGCCTTCGCAACTCTGGCTGCCAGTGTGGATGTCGCCACTCGATCCCGTGGATTTGGCCGACCTCTTTAACGAACCTGCCGACCTGGCAGAAATTTTCTCCGAGGCGATAGCGGCCTGGGAATCCGATCCCAAACTCGGACTGCTCGACCGGACCATGCAGTTCTTCACCCGACTCTATCTCCAAGACGACATCTTGGTTAAGGTCGATCGGGCGACAATGATGCACGGCTTGGAAGCCCGAGCGCCGTTTCTCGATATCGACGTGGTAAATTTTGCTCGCCGTATCCCCGCAGCGTGGAAATTTCGCCGGGGCCAGACCAAATATATCCTGAAAAAAGCACTCGAACCGGTCCTTCCGTCGGATGTCCTCTATCGCAGGAAAAAGGGCTTCGGAGTACCAATTGCAGCATGGTTCAAAAATGGCGTGCTCAACCTTCCATGCTCGACGTCGGAGGAGCGACTCAGCTCGAATTTCATCCAAGACAAACTCGACGCCCACCGTGCTGGCCGCTCCGACAACGCAGCCTTTCTTTGGAATACATGGCTGCTCCGCTCCTGGTCTTCTCAACCCACAATTTGAGTTCATATGCCCGCCGACACCAAAACCGCCGACGCCTTTGCGAACTCCTGGAATAATCTGCCTTCAGGTTCAGTCTACACCCTCGCCCAATTTGAGGAATGGTTTGCCCCGCTCGCGCGCAACGACGCCGAGGGCCGTCAGGTGCTGGAGCTCGGCTGTGGCAATGGCAGCCTCCTGGTGCATATGGCGGCTTGGTTGCCGGCGCACCTCGAGGGAGTTGACTTGGGGGATTCGGTGCGTTCGGCACAGCGAAATCTTTCGACGCAGCCCAACAAAAACTGGGTGGTGACCCAGGGTGACCTGACGACGTTTCGCGGCCCCCAGCGCGATCTGGTGTACAGCATCGGGGTCTTGCATCATCTAAAAAGTCCTCGTGTCGGTTTTGAATCCGTCATTGCGAATACCAAGCCGGGCGGTCGCTTCCATTGCTGGGTCTACGCCCGGGAAGGAAATGCCGTCATCATATGGATCGTCGATCCGATCCGAAAGCTGGTGTCCCACCTCCCTTGGTGGTGCATAAAATATCTCGTCGCGACTCCGCTCGTGGTGCCCTATTTTTTTTACGCGAAATTTTTGCGCCGTTTTCGTAAGTTGACGTCGCTGCGGTCCTGGCCGCTCTTCGACTACAGCCAATGGATCGCCGACCGCGAGTTCGCGTTCTTTCGCCACGTGGCGTTCGACCAACTCGTCACTCCGCAAACCGTCTATATCGATCGCGCGACGGTGGAACGCTGGTTGTCCGAACATGCGCGCGTGGTCGCGGGCTCGACCTATATCGTTTTTCGCAACGGCAATTCATGGAAATTCGGCGGGATTGCTCAATGACGGTTCTGCTTTTGAACTACGAATATCCGCCCTTGGGCGGAGGCGCCGCGAACGCGACCCTGTTCATGGCCAAGGCGCTCGTTAAACTAGGCCACCGAGCCGTGGTCGTGACATCAGCGCTAGGTCGCGCCTCGGGCCGGACAGAGGAGAACAATATTGTCGTCTATCATCTTCGCACGGGTCGCGTTTTGCGGGATCGAAGTACGGTCTACGAGGTGGGTCGCTATCTCCTCGCCAGCCTCATTCACGCTCCGGACATAGCCACTAAGGAAGGCTGCCAGGGCACGATTGCTTTTTTCACCCTGCCCTCCGCATGGCCCGCGCGAAAGCTCCTCAGGAAGCACGGTCTACCGTATGTTATTTCGCTCGCTGGTGGTGACGTACCAGGCCACGTGCCGGAACTCGAACGATTGCATGCACTGACAAAACCTTGGCGTCGGGCGGCGCTGCGCGACGCCCGAGGAATCGTAGCGAACTCGGAGGGCTTAGCTGCGACTTGTCGTGTAGCCGATCCCTTCCCGGTGGCGATCATTCCCAACGGCGTGGACAACGACTTGTTTCATCCCGCGGAGGATCTAGATTCGCGGGAGCGCTCCGTGCTCAAATTGCTTTTTGTCGGTCGTGTGCATCGGGAGAAGAACCTCGGCGTGGTCTTCGAACAACTGGCGACTCTGCCGAAAGCCGCGCGGGAACGCTATCGATTGATGGTGGTGGGCGACGGCGCCCAACGATCCGAGCTCGTGGCTCGCGCCGAACAGCTCGGGCTCACCGCGCAAATCGATTGGCTCGGCTGGCAGGAAAAAGACGCGATGCCAGCACTCTACCGGCGGGCCGACGCCTTTGTGATTCCTTCTCTCTACGAGGGAATGTCCAACGCTGCCCTCGAGGCGATGGCGAGCGGGTTGCCGGTTTTTGCCAGCGATGTCCCCGGCAACCGGGCCGTGGTCACAGAGGACGAAACCGGCGCGCTTTTTCCCCTCGATCGACCTGAAAAGCTCGGAGCGGCTCTTGAGAAATTCGCCCTCGACCGCGAATGGGGCCGGAACCTGGGAAAAGCGGCACGCCGGCGCACCGAATCCGATTTATCCTGGGAGAAAACCGCCCAGCAATACTTAGAATTCCTGCGGCCCATTTCCGTCCCCAATACCGACTGATAAAATGTTGCGTCCGTGGATTTCGAACCAGCCGGGCACTGGATTTCCCCTCGACGCGTGCTTCGCCGCCCGCCTTGCTGATCCTTCCTTTTTCTTAGCGCTTTCTGCCTTCTCATGATTCTCGTCACTGGTGCTGCCGGCTTTATCGGCTTTCACGTCTGTCTCCATCTGCTGCGCCAAGGCCACTCCGTGCAGGGACTCGACAACGTTAGCGACTACTACGACGTGCGCTTGAAAAAGGCCCGACTTGAGCAGCTTCACGCCCATCCGGCTTTTGTTTTCCATCATGTCGATCTCGTTGACCAGGCCGCCGTCGCACAGGTTTTCTCAGAAAACCAGCCGTCGCACGTGATCCACCTGGCCGCCCAAGCGGGAGTTCGCTATTCGACGATTAATCCGAGGGCTTACACTGACAGCAACATCACGGGGTTCCTGCATATCTTGGAATGCTGCCGCCATCACGGGGTTAAGCACCTGGTTTATGCCTCCTCCAGCTCAGTATATGGATTGAATACTTCGATGCCGTTCTCGGTGCACGATAATGTGGATCATCCGGTGAGCCTTTACGCCGCGACGAAGAAAGCGAACGAGCTGATGGCGCACAGCTACAGTCATCTCTATGCGCTTCCGACTACGGGGCTCCGTTTTTTCACCGTGTACGGGCCGTGGGGCCGGCCGGACATGGCGCTGTTTCTCTTCACCAAGGCAATTCTCGCGGGATCGCCGATCGATGTGTTCAACGCAGGGCGTATGAAACGGGACTTCACTTACATTGATGACATCGTAGAAGGAGTCATTCGCCTCATCGACCGCCCTCCGGCGCCCAGTTCCAACTGGCGCACGGATCGTCCTGACAGCGCGACCAGCCAAGCCCCCTATCGGCTCTACAATATAGGCAATCATTCCCCTGTGGAGTTGCTGAGGTTCATCGAAATTCTCGAGACCTGCTTGGGTAAAAAAGCTGTCAGGCGAATGCTGCCTGCCCAAGCTGGAGACATGGTGGACACTGCAGCCGACGTTTCCGACCTGACCCGGGATATCGGATTCGAACCCAACACATCGATCGAAACGGGCGTCCGCCTTTTCGTGGAATGGTACCGGAACTATTATGGAGCCTGAATCCGCCGCTTCCAGCCAGACTCAACAGCACCTCGCCCAAGTGCGCGAGTTCTACAATTCTGCCCCGACCGATCCAAACTGGGCAACACGAGGCTACAGAGAACTTCTGGCGCATTACTATAATCTTCTGATCCCAAGCAACGCCTCGGTCCTTGAGATTGGATGTGGGTGCGGTGAACTTCTGGCGCGAATTCGCGCCCGCCGAAAAGTCGGCATCGATCTTTCCGAGACGCAAATTGCCGCCGCTCGAGTTCGGGCGCCCGACGCCGAATTTCTCGTCCAAGTCGGTGAATTTCTCGATCTCGACGAACGGTTCGACTGCATCGTCATCTCCGATACGCTCAATCTCGCCGCCGATGTGCAGCTGCTTTTCGAACGGCTGCACCGTGTCTCTCATCCGGCGACGCGCCTTCTCCTAAACTTTCATTCCGCCCTCTGGCGTCCGGTTTTCACGCTGGCCCGATGGATCGGGATTAAGTCTCCCGAACCGCAAAGCAGCTGGCTCGCGACCTCTGACGTCCGAAACCTTCTCGAACTAGCGAACTGGAGCCCGCTCACTTTTCAGGCGCGCCTCGTGATCCCGTTTTCCTGCGGCGGTCTCGAACGCCTCGTGAACCGGTGGCTGGCTCCAGTCGTGAACTGGCTTTGCCTGACCGTTTTTTGCGTCGCCCGGCCAATCCCCCCCCGCAAGCCCAGACCGCTCACGGTCTCAATCGTCATCCCCGCGCGCAATGAAGCGGGCAACATTGAAGCCGCCGTGCGCCGCACTCCGCAAATGGGAGCCGGTATCGAACTTATTTTTGTCGAGGGGCACTCGCGCGACAATACCTGGGCGGAAATCCAGCGGATCGAGAGAGAGAACCCCTCCCTCAAGATCAAAATTATGCAACAGACCGGCCGCGGCAAAGGCGACGCTGTCCGCCTGGGTTTCAAGGCCGCAACCGGGGACGTGCTAATGATCCTCGACGCCGATCTGACTATGCCGCCCGAAGAATTGCCGAAATTCTACGAGATCATCGCCAGCGGCCGGGCCGAATTCGCGAACGGCTGCCGCCTCGTTTATCCCATGGACGAAAAAGCGATGCAGTTTTTGAATCTGTGTGCGAACAAGACATTCGGCCTGATCTTTACCTGGCTTCTGGGCCAGCCCGTCAAGGACACCCTCTGTGGCACCAAAGTATTGAGTCGCGCGCACTATCTCCAAATCGCGGAAAACCGTTCCTACTTCGGTGATTTCGACCCTTTCGGTGACTTCGACCTCCTTTTCGGCGCCGCCAAGTTGAATCTAAAAATCGCCGATGTTCCGATCCGATATCGCGAGCGAACTTACGGCACCACGAATATCCAACGCTGGAAACACGGTTGGCTTCTCCTGCGCATGGTGATGTTTGCCGCCCGCAAATTGAAGTTCATCTGAGCCGGCAATTTTCCAAGCGCTCGATCTTGTTGTCATGACTACATCCCTCGCAAATTCCCAACCGCTCGCCAACGCTGGAGACTGGAAGCGCCTGGCCGGGGTCGGATCGCTCGGCTTTGTCTTGCTTTTGGGACGCTTCAACTGGGGCTCCAACCTGAAGCTAGCCGTCCAAGGCTACACGATGTCGGGCTTCATGTTTTTACTGCTCCTGATCGGAAGTTTTGCGTACGTCTGCGCGCTGGGCGAGTGCAACCGAATTTTTTGGCGGTGGCTGACCGTCGCTGCTGTCCTGCTCAATTTTCCTCTCCATTGGACGTTCCTCCACAGGTTTTACTATACAGACCGCTTTCCCCAATTTTACGCCCGCCAACCTCATTTCATTTCTGAGTGGATCGGCGCGTCTCCCCCATGGACGCTGACGGACTCATTTTTCTGCATACTGCTCGGCAGCGGCATCGCGATCTTTGCCCTCTGGAGTTGGACGCAAAGACGCAAGCGTCCTTCTTGGAGGATCAAAACAAGCGGCACGATTTTTGGGCTCTTCGTATTGATTCTAGCGCAAGTCTGGCTTCATAATTCTGGGCGCTCGCCGTACTCCTACGTCCCTCACTTCGAGCAGCCAGCCGACGCCGACTATACCTCGACCCTGTCGCTGCTTCCGAACGATCACGGTCTGGCCAATGCCGACGTCAATTACTATACTCGCCTTGAGGAATTCTTCCTAGGCACCCGAGTGGATACTCCCACTCTTTTCGTCCGACGGGCCTTTACATTCTATCTCTCGGGAAACCTCAGCTATTTCATCGGACCTTTTTTTAGTTTCCTCATCATCAACACGCTGTTGTGGACCGCAGCGGTCGTCGCCTTTTATCACCTCGCTCGCCGACTTGCGGATTCGCGGCTGGCACTTTACGCGGCCCTGTTCATGGCCGGAAGCCCTGGTTTCATCATGTTTGCGGCCCAGCCGATGAGTTACTTTTCCGGCTACGCAGCGGTCATCTTCATGCTCTATGGACTCGAGCGGATGCTGTCCGCAGATTCCGCCAAGCCGGGCCTGACCGTCGCCGCGATGGGCTGCATTCTGGCAACCGCCATGCTGACCACCGACCTCTTCGTCTGGCTTCCGGCGGTGGTTCTCTTCGCGGTGGCCCTACGCCGATCATGGCAGCGCACGGCGCTCTCGTGCATCTTGGCGCTGGGCATATACGGGGCCTATTTGGGACTGGTCTTCGGGCTTCTTGCGCTGCCCAAGGACGATTTAAACAGCAAGCAACTTAATGAAGCCGTGGCGGGTGCGCTCCAGCTGCTGCGGACTGCGCCAAGCCACCAACTTTATCTTTTGTTCACGGACGGACTGGGGATTTTCATCAAGCAACTCGCGCACGTCTTCTTTATAATCCCGGTGGCGCTGGCCTGCCTAGGATTGTTCCTAGCGGAAATAAATCCGAAGGCGCGACGAGTCGCGGCGGTTTGTCTACTTCCCGCGTTTGGCACTTTTTTTGTCATGCATTTGGGCCAGTCGTACCTCGGCACGTTGCCCCGCTTCAACTTCATGTCGTATCCGGGAATCTATCTGTTGGCGGGCGGCTTTCTGGCATGGGGCGAAACGCTCGGCACCAGAGAAGGTAGGGGGGGGGGGGGGGTTAGGCCCGCACGAATCGTATGCATTGGAATCGCGGCGGGATGCCTTGTGATCAGCAACCTCGACGCTTTCGGCATATTTCAAAGCCCTTACTATTACTTCTATTACTCCAACGGCGGTTTTTTTCCAAAATAGCGCGAACTGAAACCTCGCATTTCATCTTACCTTCTCTTTTTTGGACAATCCATGCGCCTATCCGTCTCAGGTCAGATCCTTGCACCTTTGGTTTACGGAATTGCCGCGATTGCCTTGGGGCTTTCCTTTTTTTCCGCTTGGCAAATCCGGGCGGCGCTGCCGAATGAGCCCCTGAGCTGGCCGGATTCCCTCTCTTATCTTTCTCCGGGGATTGTTTATGAATCGACGGGCATTTGGGTCGCGAGCGTTCGCCAGTTTCTCTATCCACTCTTCCTCTACGCCATTGCTCACCTGAGCGGAAAGTCTTCGACCATCGCCTCCGTGCAGCATTGGGCGGCCCTGTTGAGCGGTTTGGTGCTGCTGGTTGCCTGGCTCGTTTTGTTGAATCCCATCCGCCCGTTCCGCCTGCTGCATGCAGTATGCAGCGCGCTGGGTGTGGTACTAGTGTGCGTGATGTGGCATTCACCTGTGCTGCTGCTCTATGAATGCTATATCATGCCAGAAATTTTCTTCTTGGTGGGGTCGTCGGTCGAACTTTTACTGATCGCACTTCTGGCTTGGGAACTTGCCCGCCCCGTGATCAGGCCACTTCCGTACGGCATTGTCCTTGCCGCTTTGATCATCTTGAGTGTTGGCCTGTACTATATCATGCCTCGTTGGGGGCTTTCGGCAACGATCATGCCGGCAGTGGCCCTCCTCGCCTCCTGGTTCCGCCGCTACCCACTCAAAACCATCCTGGTTCCGGCGGCGCTTGGGTGCATGGTCGCCTTCGTCCTGTTTCCCCTTCCGGAAGCATTACTTAGAAAACATGCCACTCCGAATTCTCCCTATTTCATGCAGATGCATTTGTTCGCCATCCATGCGAATATCATCAGCCGCGAACTGCAGCTGGAAGGGTCGAATCCGGCCTCCCATTTTGACCCTGTCTTGTTGCGGCGCTGTGACGAAGCGATTCAACGCGAGCTGCAGCGTAGCAGGGCGAATCCCACGAGCAACTTTCCCTGGCCGACCCTGGGCTTCAGGCCCGATATGCTGATTTACGAGGACGACTCGGTTATCAGCATTGTCGCGAAGTACTACACGGGAGACGGCGTGGCCGCAGCGCGTTTCTTCACGCATTTCTATCAAGCTGCCTGGCTGCATCAACCGTATGCCATGCTCTCCAAAGTTTCCAACGAACTGAGGACCTCCTATTACTCCAGCCCTAGCCGAGGTTTTGCTCTCAGCCGCTATGAATACCCGCTACTGCAATTCGTCCAGGAAAGCCTGACGGTTGCCCGCGAACCGGGACGCGCCTCCATGCTCCAGCAATCTGTCGTGTGGAAAAACTACGACAAGCACCTGGCCGAAATTAGCAGCGGCGGACGAATGGAGCACACGCCGGCAGGTTTATTTATCGAGCGGGGATTTGGGCTTTTTTTCCTGCCTTTGGTCTTGCTAGTCCTGGTGCTGACCGCCGTCGCGACATTCATTCAACGTCGCTCCGCCGAACCCGCTCCCGAATTGCTCGTATGCCTCGTTACGGTCTGCTGGCTGCTACCGGCCGCGGGGAGCAATCTCACGGTCTCCATCATTCATTCCATCTGGCACCAACGCTACTTGGAAACGAATTTTGTGCTTTCGTTAACCAATGGTTTTGCACTCGTCGCCGCGGCGCTGGTCTGTGCGACGATTTGGATCGGCCGCCTGACTTCCAAAAAGACAGCGACCTGAACGTTCGCCCGTGCTCTCCGAGAAGAATGTCAACTCCTTGGCGACGACACCCACAACCAAACCGCCTCCGGCCGCTTTATCGATGAAGCCAAAGCACCTCGCGCTCATCGCATTCAAACTTCTGCTCTCGGTTTTCTTGATGTGGCTGGTGCTTCGGCACATTGATTTTTCATCGGTCGTTGAGCGCCTGCATCGTGTCCATCTTGTTTATCTAGCCGTTGGCTTCGGTCTTACTTTCACGGTTATTGCCGTCTCCGCGCGACGTTGGGAGAAATTGGCCCGAGGATTGATCCCGTTCGGGCCCGCCTTACGGTACACGTGGATCGGTTTGTTCTACGGCGCTTTGTTGCCGGGTGGCATTTCGGGCGATGTGGTGAAAGGCGCGGCCCTGGCGCTCAAAGATCGTTCAACCCGCGTCGCCTTGCTTCCCGGCTCAATCCTGATGGATCGCATCGTCGGGTTCGCCGCCCTTTTGATCTTTTTCACCTTGGGAGCGGCGTGGTATGCCCTCTCTCCGGGACTTGAATCTAAACTCCGCAGCGCGGCCTGGATCGGTGTCGCCGGAGGCGCGACCGCGCTTATCGCGGCCGGGGCGCTGCTGTCAGCAACGGTCCAGGTGCGCCTGCGAAAGCTCGCGGAATTTTGGCCGCAACGACTCGGAAGAAATTCATTGCTCCAACTTGGCACGACTCTTTCCGATTATTCGCGGGAACCGCAACTCCTCCTCTACACCTTTTCCCTGAGTTTATTCGCGCACGCGCTGAACGTCGTGCTCTTCCTCTGTTTTTTCTCCGCCCTTGATGTCTCCGTCGGGCCTTTTGATGCTATGTTCATGTATTCCGGGCTTTCCGTGCTGGTGATGGTGCCCATCAGCATTTCCGCGATTGGCGTGCGAGACTGGTTTGCGCTGCTTTATTTCCAGCACCTTCACCTCCCGGCGGAAGCCGGTGTGGCATTCTCTTGGCTCAGCCTACTGTTCGGGCTGCTTGTGGCCGCGGTGGGCGGACTGATCCAAGGCTACGAGTTTTTCCTGAAATCACGCTCGTCTGTAATTGTGCCATGAGCCTGCTCGTTCCTTTCGTCCACGCCGTAATCGTCTTTGGAGTGCCGATCCTTTTCGGCTGGGTCGTGCTGCGCCGGCTCGTGCGAGAGAACGACCTGTTAATCCTCGTCCCAGGCTCGTTCGTGGTGGGAATCGCCGCACATATGAGCGGGCTGAACGAGCTGCGCCACTATATGGAAATGAATGTCGCGCTTTGGACATTCTATAAGCTGCTGCTGGCTGCCACACTCTCGATTGTCGTTTTCAGCCAGAAGCCACGGAGCCCGCCCACCGTGATTCGCACTATGCGATCAGCATGGCGCCTCCTTCTCGTCGGCGGAGGGGCCGTCGTTTCGTCGGTGTATTTTGGCATTCCTGCGTTCAAAGGCGTTTTGAACGACGCGTGGTGGGGCCATTATCCGGCGGCCATCGAGATCCAGACGATCGCGCGTTTTCCCCTGCATCATTTTTTGGCCTTGGACGACCCGCTTTACTATCATTACGGACCGGATCTGGTCGCTGCGTCATGGGCATTTCTATTGGATCTATCCGTCCAACAAGCCTACGCGCTCCTCATCACAACCTTGGCTCCCGCGGCGTTTCTTCTCGGTGTCGGCTTGGTCGCTCGTTTCTCGAAACGGTTCTGGTCCGGATTGCTGGCGGGGGTTTTTGCGATCGTGGGGGGCAATCTATGCTTCCTCTACATGGCCCAGGGCGAATTCGCGCATCCGTTGACTTTCCTCAAAGCGCTTAACAGCCAGACCATGCAGGGATTCAACCAGATGGTTTTTACGCCGTCCCATGCCGTCGGCATGCCTCTCACGTTGGCGATCATCGCCATCTTTCGCCATTTTATCGCGCGTTTTACTCTTTCCCTCGCCGCGATCCTAGGTCTCACGCTAGCAACACTCTCGCTCGTAGCCGAGTGGTATTTTTTCCCTTTGGTGGCAGCCCTGACGATCGTGTCCCTGATCGAAGTATGGGAACGCTTTGGGGTCAAACGTGAGCGTTTACTACAGTTCTCACTCCGACTGCTTCCAATCGTCATCGCGTTGAGTTGGGCGATTTTCAACAATTCATACATCGCCGGCACTTTCGGAAAATACTGGATGCGTTACGGGACGTTCTCGGAGCAGGCGAGCCGTCGCCTGTCGATGTCCCTCCTCCGCGCTCAGCCGTCCAGCGTCGAATTGGAGGTCCTGCCCCCGCTGGAAAAATCCCCGCCTTCTCGACTGACCTCACTTACTCCTCTACTCCTAAATCTCAGTCATCTCGGGTCAGTTCCCACTTGGGAATCGGCTGGCGCCAACGAGAATCCTTATATCTCGATGCTCAGTTCCCGCTTTCTGGCCGAGTGCATACCCGTCGTCATCATTGGGCTACCTTTGGGTTTGCTCCGCGCTTGGCGACGACACAAACGTATCGCCTTGGTGATCGGTTTGGCGGGACTCATTTCTGCCGCACCTCCGATCTTGCTAGATTGGGACTATCGGTCGGTGGACTTTCTTCGCTTTTTCACCGGTACATTTATTTGTTCCGCAATTCTTTTAGGCTGGCTGGTGGGCGAATGGCTTTTTTCTCAAAAAAAAGCCGTCCGCTGTTTGGGCTGGGCTGTGGCTGTTTGCGCTTTAATCAATCCCGTGGCCCTCGGTTGGATCGGTTTGATGCCCTCGACGCTTGAAACCGTCAAAGCGGTGAGCTTCAGCGGAGCGTCCTTGGCGGACACGGTTAAAAAACAAGCCTCGCCGACCACCGCCCAGACCTCAGCAGCTCCGGCTGTCTCGGTTCCGACCCCAACATCCGCTCAGGATACTCCACAGCTCCGCAATGCCGTTTATGAAACTCTGGCGACACGAGCGGGGCTTTTCCTGCTGCCTATCACGCACGGCGAGCAGCGGGCGATTGTGCTGGTCTCCGAGAATGAACTACCCCCGCTCAAGACATTTCCGGAGTGGATGAAATTTACGACCCTAGCGCGAACGCCCGTGCCCATCGGCTGGTACTGGGAGGCCTCTTCTTACGCGGACTACTATCGCAAAGCGGTACGAACGCTTTCCCGAGAATCCCTGATCGCTCTCGGCGCGCAGTGGATTGTCGTTACAAATATTTTCGACCACAAACTTCCGCCCGATGTCCTCGACGCCTTGAAAGATCGCACTCGATTCATTCCCGTCAGCACCAGCATTGAAGGCAGGTATTTTCTTACACTTTATCGCGTGGTCGAATAATGCGCGCCTCTCCCATTCCTGCCTCCACGCAACGCAACTCTTCTGGTCCTGTTCTCTGCCATGTTCTGGATAGCCTGGGCCGAGGCGGCACTCAGCGCTGCCTCGTCTATCTGGTGCGTGGACTCGCTGCCCGCGGCTATACTCAGATCGTGGTGGCGCTCAACGACGATACTGACCCCGAGATTTTATCCAAGCTGAGTGAAAACGCTCGGGTGGTTGTGATCGGAAAACCCGCTCTCATCCTTGGGTGGGGAATTGTTCGCCTCGGTTGGCTGTTACAGCAACACCGCGTGGACTTGGTCCAAACCTATCTGCGCTATGGAGACACTTTCGGAAGATTGGTCGCGCGAGTCATGCGGATTCCGGTGATTTTCTCTTCGATCCGTGCGCGCAATCTCGACAAACCTCGGTGGCAATTCCGGCTGGATCGATTTACGGTACGCTGGGCGGTCAAGGTCATCTTCAACAGCCGAAATGTAATCGCTTTTTCGGAACGGCACGAAGGCGTGCCGTCAAACAAAGTGCTTTATATCCCCAACGGGGTGGCTCTCGACCAGCGCCTTCCGCCGGACCGAGTCGGCCGGCGCGCGTCGATTGGGCAGTCTCACGACTGCATTTTAATCCTCTCCGTGGGACGTCTGGCGCCCCAAAAAGGCCACGATGATCTCCTAGCCGCTTTCGCTGCAATCGTTCCGCGGCATCCGCGCGCCCACCTTGCAATTCTGGGCGAAGGTTCCGAGCGGATTCGTTTGGAGAAATTCATACAACGGCATGGATTGGAGTCGCGCGTAACCCTACTCGGAGCGCGGGACGATGTTACGGAATGGCTCGCCGTCGCAGACCTTTTCGTACTCGCGTCTCACTATGAGGGAATGCCCAACGCCCTCATGGAGGCGATGGCCGAGGGCTTGCCTGTGGTGGCAACGGAAGCAGACGGGAATTCCGAACTGATCACCCATCGTCAATCCGGGCTGCTCGTCCCGATCGCGCAAATCGATCGACTGATCGAAGCCATGGACGAATCGCTCCTCAACCCGGTTTGGGCGAAGACCCTCGGAAACGCTGCGGCCGCGGTAATGAAAGAACAATATTCCGTGGAAAAAATGGTGGACGGCTACGACTCAGTCTATCGTCAGGCCCTAGCGGTGCCCACACAGCTGTCTTAGCAGTATGGATGGGCTGTCCCGAAGCATATAACACACGGCTGTTCGAGTCCGATCATTGGTAATCTTCCTCAACCACTACAGAGGCTAGCTGCCGCTTCTGTCCCGTGCCTGCATTTTTGCGTTCCCGATCACCAGCCCCCGATCCTTCAAAAATGATTCGGCCAACATTTTTTTCAGATTGTTGCTCTCTTTTTTCAGTTCCTTGAGCTGGCGGGCAGATGGGATCTGCAGCATCCCAAATTGGTACTTCCCGGGATAGAATGTCTGTACCCAGAGACTTTTCTCTTCGCAGGCTTCAATAATTTTTTGACCGCGGGCTGCGTCCCGCAAAATGCTGATGCTATCCTTAGTTGTATCGCGTTTGCCTGTCATGGTCTGGATCCTTCCAGGTTGCCCAGACCAACAACCACATCTGGCTACGTTTTAGGCGGCTACGTCAGTGGCTTTGAAGAGTTGACGGCGGCCCTTTGTGCGAACGCATTAGTGGTGGATTTTCTCATGTCTAAAATTTTGGTTACTGGAGGTGCAGGCTTCATTGGCAGCCACACGGTCGAACTGCTGGTCAAACAAGGCCACAGTGTTGTCGTCGCCGACAATCTACGCACAGGCCGCAGGGAAAATCTGGCGTCGATCCCGGCCGAAGGCCGGCTGGAGTTTCTTGAAATTGATGTGGCTGACCCCCAGGCCCTGAATGAGTTGGTAAAGGCAACCGAGCCCGATGTGGTTATCCACCTAGCGGCCCTAGTGAATGTACAGGAGAGCATAGCGGATTCTGAATTGAATTTCCGGCTTAACGTGAAGGCGGTTCACTCTCTGGCGGAGACGGTGCGGCGACATGGCGTATCACGGGTTGTATTTGCCTCTTCCGCAGCGATCTACGGGAATGGAGGGCAGTTGCCGCTGCAAGAAACGCGAGCGCCTGCGCCCATCAGTCCTTATGGCGCTGCCAAGGCGGCGGGGGAGGCGCTTCTGTTTGGGCATGCTGCGGCTTTCGGTTTTTCCGCGGTGTGCCTGCGATATTTTAACGTGCTTGGTCCACGTCAACGGCCGGACTCACCCTATTCCGGCGTGGTTTCCATTTTCGCGGAATGTAGTCGGCTAAATCGCGCGCCTGTGATCTTCGGTGACGGACGGCAAACACGCGATTTCGTGCATGTGCGCGACATAGCTCGTGCTAATCTGCTAGCCGCGACTCAGCCGTTGCGACATTCGGGCTCTTTTAATATCTGCAGTGGGCGGGAGACATCGTTGTTGGAAATTATCGCACTTCTAAAGCAAGCCCAGCCCGATTTGCCCGCACCGGAATTCCGGCCAGAAAGAGTCGGAGATATCCGCCGTTCGCTAGGCGATCCAGCCCAAGCAAAAACGATGCTGGGCTTCGAAGCGCAAGTTGACCTGGCAGAGAGTCTGGTGGAGCTGACGGAGAAAGTATAAACCGAATCATTTTTAAATTTGATAAATCGCGCGCGACATAAGCCTGAGACTAGCCTCAGATCTTTAAGCCCGCATTTCCCCATAACTTTTAATGATCAGCATACCAGATTCTCCCGCAGCCCGAATACTCCCACTGGAAAAATCTAAGGAGAGATTATTTACGTTTATCGTGATTCCGTTTCTCCCTAGCATGGAACCAAGCCAGACGCACTCTATTCAATCGCAATTAACGCTACCGAAATATGCTTAAAAGTGCATCACAGGATAAATGGGGATTGGAGGTAGTGAATAGAATCAGAAATTCGAGTCGTAGCAAGCGATTGCTATGCATCGCTTTGGCGGCCTCCGCAATTGCGTTTTGGTTTCGCTTTCCATCATTTCCGACAAACGAAACGCTGGAGTTCGGAATTGCCCGAGAATACACCGGAATCGCTCAGGCAATCGAAAAAACAGGGCAATACGTGCGCCCCACCGCAGGTGGACAATATCTCCCTGAACTAATCCGAGAACCACTTTATCCTTATGCAATTATTGCGGCCAATAAAATATTGGGAGGTTATGGACGATTAATTCCGCTCCAGCAGCTCATCGCGGTTCTAACATGCATCATTTGGACGCTGGCAGCTTGGTGGTCGTTAGGTCTAGGATGGGCAATTGCGTTCGCCATCCTGGCATTTTTTAATCCGGTTATCTTCTACTATCCCGCCCTTGCTTACCCCTTCACCTTCAACTTCTTTTTTCTTACGCTGGCAATATTTTCTGTCGCACTTCTTATTTTCAAAAAGCAGGCGCGATGGTCTCTTTGTGCAGGGCTTTTTTTTGGACTGGCCTGCTATGAAAGAGGTAGCCTCGCCCTATTGCCGCCGGCCATTGCAATTACACTACTTTTGATTCCGGTGGGCATCCCACGACGATTTGTCCTTCTGTTATTATTAACCTATGGAGCATGCCTTTCGCCCTGGCTGATCCGAAATGCATCCCATCAAATCTATGGAATGAGCGGCATGTCAGGAATGACCCTGGGTTATGCGTATGGCGGTTTGGTCATAGCGGAAAATGACCAGCCAGTTCTCACGAAAGCCTATGATCCTTTTGATTTAAGGGGAACATATATTGAATATATCAGAAAAATCGGGTCCGATGGGGGAACTTGGGCTTTCTTAAATGATAAAATGGCTGCGGGGGTTAAACTACCGATTCTCAATCAGGCCATAAGTTCTTATGTCAAGCATGCCATCCTCGCTCGCCCTCAAGCAGCCTTGGATGTCATTCGCGCGAATTTTCATTATTTTCCCGGCCGGATTATTACCCTTAGAGACCATCATGAAGCAGCTTGGCCTTTTTACCAAAACAATGTTTGTACAACAGAACCGACGGCCGGAGATTATGTAATTTTAATCGGTGGTTTACTAGGGCTTGTCCTGATGGCATTCAATCGGGAGGAAATCTTGCTTCTTATACTGCCAGTGCTTTTATATTTGGTAGCGGTTAACACAATAATAACGGTTTTCGACCCACGATATCGAAATGGAGTTTTTGATCTTATTTTTATTTTTTCTATACTCTATACAGTAAGATTTATTTTCATTTATATCGTTAGCGAAGATTGGCGTCTAGCGAAAATTAAATTCATCGGTTGACGACAGTGCTTATTTTTCGCCGTTCATTATAAATTATTTTCATCGTC
The DNA here is from genome assembly GCA_947478865.1 of Verrucomicrobiales bacterium. Classification (GTDB taxonomy): domain Bacteria; phylum Verrucomicrobiota; class Verrucomicrobiia; order Limisphaerales; family CANJXF01; genus CANJXF01. Next base: position 23,794 of record CANJXF010000046.1, read on the forward strand.
AATAAAGGCGCTTGGCCCCGGCACGCCGTGATCGACGAGAACAAAAACCGATCTTATCGAAATATCGCCCAACCAAAAAATGCCCAATTTTTAACCCCTGGATTAACATGACTCCAGGCTTACGAATCAAAATTCCATGATCTACCGCACGAAAAAGGCTATCTAATCACAAATATATCGAAGCCGTACCCGCTTTTCACTGATTAATACCGCTTCAGCGAAGCAAACTGTATCAATAAACACGGTTCCGGCTAATACCCCGGCAGCACGTTTAACGGCGCTTTAGCCCAAGGATACTCAGAAAGAAACTCGCCAGGATTGTCTGGCTGCCTAATATTAAAACGGTTACACTTGGGATAAATAAACGCATGGTGTGTTGAGGCTGCAAGGCACCGAATTTAATCGAGCTCCAATTGGCCACTGCACTCCCGGCACCCGCTAATCCAAGAAAAATCATGAATACGCCCGCCAGCAACCCAATCTCGAGGGTGATGTAACGGAAGGTACGTGTTAGAAGGGGATCCTCCGGCAGCAGGCCTTCTGTAAGGGCAAAGACCTTGGTCAGGACGCCGAAGACCACCGCTTGGTATCCTACCACTATAATGCCGGACGCCATAAGCAATGTATGGATATCGAATTCAATCCCACCAATATACTTGGGTCCTGGAATCAGCCAGAGGTAGATACCAACGCCTGTTAAGAAAGATGAGATGCCCGGCAGCAAGAACAGCCAGCGCGGGCTGTACATCAATAGAAAGCGCAAATGCCGCCAACCGTCATGCCAGCTGCGCAGGTGCGGTGGGCGACTGCGACCGTCCGGCGAGAGGGTGGTCGGCACTTCGGCGATGCGCAGCTTCGCAAGCGTAGCCTTCACCACCATTTCACTCGCGAATTCCATGCCCGTTGTCTGCATCCTGAGGTTGATGATCGCGACGCGATTGAATCCTCGTAGCCCACAGTGGAAATCACCACAAGGACTGGGAAAGAGTAGTCGCCCGATTCCGGTAAGCACGGGGTTTCCCAAATAATAATGGAGGGGGGGCATGGCTCCTGGCGCGATGCCGCCTTTGAAGCGATTGCCCATCACGAGTTGGTAACCTTCGCGAAGTTTTTCGACGAACGGCCCCAAATTACAGAAATCATAGCTATCGTCCGCGTCACCCATGATTATAAAATCGCCGCGAGCCGCCATGATTCCTCCGTGCAATGCGCTTCCATAGCCTTTAGCGGCCACCGGCACGACTCGCGCCCCTGCTGCCTCCGCGAGCTGCCTGGACCCGTCCGTGCTACCGTTGTCGGCGATGATCACCTCGCCTTGAATACCATTTCTATCTAGCCAGTCCCGGGCCTTGCGCACGCAAGTGGCCACGGTCTCCGCCTCGTTTAAGCAGGGCATCAGGATAGAGAGTTCAACAGGTGAATGGATCATTGAACGGCTTGGAATCGGGGAAAACTTGATCGGTCTCTAAATGCCCAATCAACACTTATCTCCTAAATCTTATGGGAGGAGTTAGTTTATTGAGCCTTTTGAGCTGGAGGAGAAAAGGATCGGCACACGAAACCTGCCCGTTCCGCGACGGTGAAATCCGGTTGGTCATCTTGATACATCAGACTCAGTAAACTGTCACTAGTGAACGGGAAACGTAGACCGACTGACTCAATAAGTTTAAGTGCCAGCCAAAAAGGGCGCCAAGGGATAGAAATAAAAATCAATCGGCGACCGTGCGCCCCTGCGATTTCCGCGAGAATATCACGAAAGAACCAGCGCTGTGGATGCGCGGCGGTAACAGCTTGGATTGGAGCCGCAGTTTTTGAGCGGAGATTACGGATTAAAAATTTTGCGAGATCAATTTCATGGACGAGATAGAGCACCTGCTTGCCGTAGCTAAATATTGGCGTCAGCCGCGATTGCTGCACTTGGCTGACCAGGCGGCCGAACATGCCCGCAGGCTGCGTTCCGTAAATTAGTCCCGGTCGTACGATCAGCGCCCCATGCTGCCGTGCGATCTCCTCGGCGGCCAATTTGGCTCGGCCATACATCGAGCGGCAGCCGGAATACGCGCTCATGGAGGAAATCAGGACTACCTTACGCACCCCGATTTTTTTCGCAGCGGCGAAGAGCCGTGCAGTTCCGATAACATTATGCTCCATGATCTCCGGCCAGCGTCGTGGCGTGAAATCGTACGCACAATGAATTAAGGCATCCGCTTGAGCGGCCTCGGCCGGAAGTTCATATTGGCCCAGTTCAAAGGCGGACCACGTCAGGCCCGGCACAGCATCGACATCGGGTGGCCGCCGGCTTAGCCCGAGCACCCGCCATCCATCGATAAGTAGGGCCCGGGTTAGGCAACCGCCTAAATAACCTTGGGCGCCTGAGATCACACAAAGCGGACGTGCGAGTGATGCCGGTTTCATAGTTGGGCGGCGGCTGTACCGATGCGATGGGCATTGGCCATCACTGAAAGTGTGATCGTCGTGGCTGGGATATTCGGAAATACGGTCGCGTCGACAGCGTGGACGCGTTGCCAGCCGGCCGGCCGGCCGAGCAGATCGGTTTCGAATTCAACTGGCTGCAATCGCATCGGAAACGATCCGCCTGTATGATGGCCGCGTCCGACGGGCGTGATTTGCAGCAAAGGCGGCACGGCTAACGCACCGAACCGACGGGCCTCTCGAGTAAATTTCCAGGCAATCTGGCGTGCGCGACGACGGGCCTCCGGGTTTATCTCGGCTTTTAGACGCAGCCTTGGCGGCTGACCTGAAACGGGTGCGGTCAGTTCCACACCGATGCGCGAAGAGTGGTCTGAGTGTAGATAACTCTGAACAATCCCCAATCGCCGGGCAGTCATCCGAGCAAAAGCCCGACTGATCGCATTGTGAAAAGGAAAGGCGCTTTCGACTGCACCGGCCCAGAGATCATTGTATGTATAAAGCTGCGCGTGAACTGTGTGCTGGTCCGTGAGGTCATCCATCAGCTCGACAAAGATTTGGCTGAGCGTGTGCAGCCTCTCTTGCTCGGGATTGCTGTCGCCGCTTGGAAGAAGAAATGGAAAAAGAAAATACTGACTGTCGCGCAGCTGCACTCGGCGTCCGAAGGCCTGCTGAGACCAAAGCAGCAGTCGGGTAGTGGGGATGGGACCACCGGCGGAAAAAACCCGCTCGGCATGCCATTGCCGGGGCGCCCCTGAGACTCGGTCAAAGCCACGGATAAGCACCTCGCCGCCGGTTTCCGCGACGGTCTCTACAATGACATCGGGCTGGTACGAAAAATTTGGATCCATCCGCAGGCGGGCAAGGGTTGCCGCGCTATTGTAGATGTAGCCATAGGGGCATCCGTACATGCAGGTGCCACAATAGACACAGCCGAAATTGCTTGTATTATTCGTACCAGCAACCGCTAGGCGCGAATGGCCAAAATGCCAACCATCGCGGGCGAGTGAGGAACGATGTCGCTGCAGGTGTGCCATCAGACGTTCCGCCTGACGACTGAGACGCAGTGAACTGGGCGTGTCGGTATAAAGAGGTGCGAAGGCCGCAAGGTCATCATGCTGACCGGCGAGCCCGGTCAGTCGAACAACTGCGGCGTAATGAGCCTCCAGATCGGCGGCACGCAGCGGCCAGCCACGAAGATCACGTTCTGAATATGGCAGCATGGCGGCGCCCCAAACATTGCTCAGCCCACCTTGGGCGAGGGAGGGGCGGAGACCGATATTTTCTCCATCGGCAGGTAAATGACGATCGGTTTCACGATAGGGAAAATCAGACCCGAAGAGGCGCTTAAACGGCACGCCTTCTTTGGTGGCGGCCATGCCTTCGCGAATGAACGCATGCCAGTCAGGGCGCCATCTGTCCGGTGAGTTACGGGCCATTTCATCGACCACATTTTTCCGTTCGGGCTCCAGTCGAAGGCCGGCATCTAGCATGGTAACGATTTTGCCAGCCTCCAGCAGGGCGTGAGCGCAGGCGACACCTGCCGGACCAGACCCGATTACGTAGTACATGAGGCCTTGGAGGGAATGATTGGCAAATATGGCCGGTTGTTGTGCGACGAGAGCTACAGAGTTGCGAACGGTTGCGGCACCTCAAGCCTGCTTTTATCGGAGATGTCGCGGTTGACCTGCCTCACCCGGATTGGGCCGTCGCAAATGAGAGACTGGGGCACAATAAAGGACCCAGATGCCAAAAATAAAATGACCCACGAGGGAGCAGATCGTGGCTATCCTACGGGGATCAGAGAGCGGATCGACCTTCCATTGGTGGACGATCTAGTATGTCGGACTGGATTTGCGTGAAGAGCAGAAACTGCAGGGGCTGCGAGATAAAATTGCACAGCTGAAACAACTTGGCGCTGACTAGGCGATGAACATTCAGGTGCGCAAAGCGGTGAATGGGGGGGGCACTGGTGAGCCCGCCGCTCCCGCCCCCAAGCTATGGAAATCAGCGAGGCGTACCATCCTGCCACGGCAGGGCCTGAACCGCCCGTTGTATACAGAGCCCCGCGCTCGCGGGGCCGCGAGGCCTGCAAATCACGGGACGATGCGTCGATGTCGTCTTCCCACGGCACGACGGTGAAGTTCCTGCCCGTGCTCCACGGATACTTTCACTGCCCTAGGACAACGTGGCGAGCTGCCGGATGGCTAGACCCAAGATCGCGGCGGCCATCTCGGTGCCGGTCGCGCTGCATTGAGCACCTCGCGATCTAAGCTGAGACAATGGCAGCGAATTTATCGCCAAGCGGCTTTGACCGTGGCTGCTTACCGCCGGCATCGCGACCAGCTTCATCGAACTGGTCAGCCCGCGGCAAACCGAGGTAAATAAAAGTTTCAACGGCCGATTGCGGGACGAATGCCTCAACCGCTAAAGCTCTCCAGCGCGCCGAAGCGCAAGGCCGAGCCGGAGCTTTCCGCGACCACGATAACGCCAGCCCGCCGCACAGCTCGACCAGCTAACGCACGCTGATGAATTATCGCGCCGAACGTTTACACCACGCTCCGGACTCCGGTTACGCCCAAACAGAATAAAAGCGCAGGCGCGCCAAAAACCCGCGCAGAAGGCCAAAATGAATCTCAATATTCCCATATTTTGATCCTCCCTCGCAGCAGCAAATCGGGTTGCGCGATTGAAGGTGAGTTTTGGCGGATTCTTAAACGCCGGAATCGTCCGCAGGTCGATTGGGGGCCACTGGCTGCGCATGACGGACCCGATCACGAGTTTGGGTTCTTGATTGAACCTCTGAAAGAACAGACTTCCCGCACAACGATCCGATTCCATTTTATGTCGATGGTACTATTGACCTTCACAGTGAGAAACCCGAAAAAGCACACCTCAATAGCGTTGAGACTACCACTTCAGCAAGGATGTCATTCCCTACGTCTAGATCGTTAATCGGATTATTTTTTGCTTTTGCGGTTTGGCTGGTCGTGGCCGCCGGATCACATCGAGGTTTCGATTTCACCGATGAGGGGGCGTACTATCTTACTGCACTACATCCAAACGAGATTCTCGATCGGCAGACGGTCTATTTTTATTTCGGCCGCGTTCTTTTCGCGGTCGCCGGGCACAATCTCGTTCTCACGCGCTGTCTGCTGGCGGCATTTTTTCTCGCTGCCACCGGTGTTTTCATCCGGGGAATTTTCGCGTTTACCGAAGAGTTCGCCGGTGGCCTGAGATTGGGCGTCTGGCTTCCGATTGCTGCGATTACCGGCAGCGCGCTAGCATTCTCCGTCGCATCGGTGGCTCCGTCCTACAATTTGTTCAACGCCCTCGCGCTACTCCTTGCCACCGGTTTCACGCTGCAAGCCGCCGCCGGACCCGCGAATTCCAATTGGGGGGCGTGGCGTGGCTCGACGATTTCGCTCATCCTAGCCGCGGTCGCACTAACGGCCGATTTTTTTATCAAATTCAGCACCTGTGCGATTCTCGCGGCTGCCCTGATTGCGCTATTCCTGCTCACCAGCAGCGAAACGTTCCGGCGAAAAGGCCGCCTTATTCTGGGTTGCGGTGCGCTCGCACTGGGCGGAGCCACGGGTTATTTTCTTTTGGTGCAGTCCTACTCCGACTGGTTGCGCGGAGTGAACGGAACCTGGCAGGCGTTGATCGGCGGGGCGTACCTTGGCAGCGAACTCAGGCGTTACGCCGACGAATTTTGGATCCAAAGTCTCGAAACGCTCTGGTTATTCGAGGACGTTTACACCGCGGTCCTAGGGGCTGCCGGCAGCTTGCTGCTGTTTCGGCGCTGGCCGGTTCTGCAGCGCGTACTGGCGGGCTTCGGCCTCGCGACCGCGATCTACATGGTCGCGCGCATCGGCCTGCAAAGCGAGGTCCTGAGGCAGCCGATCATGATCGGCCAGCGATTCCATCTTGGCGTGATTACGGTCCTGAGCCTAGCCGTAGTCAGTAGCTGGCTCGTGCGGGCGGGCGGCGGCAGGGCTTCGCTCGGAAACGGAGCGTGGCGGGTGGCGCCATTGTTACTGCTGCTCGCCATTCTACCGCTCGCCGGATCCTTCGGGACCACCAACAACATCAACAGCAATATTCCGTATCAGTTCGCGCCCTGGATGGGAGTCATTGTGCTGCTGCTTTCCCTGCTTTCATGGATCTGGAACGTACGCTGGCTGACGGCTTGCGGAACTCTCGCAATGGCCGCGGTGACGCTCGCTCAGTTTTTCCACGACTACTGGCAAACTCCCTATCGAGTTCCCCATGGCAGGTCTGCCCAGACCGAATCCACCCGGATCGGGGCTTCTGGATCCACATTGAGCCTCGACCCGGCTTCGCACGAGTGGGTGGAAAAAACGCGCGCTCAACTCACGGCGGCGGGTTTTAATCCAGGCGATGATATCTTCGCCTTTTTCAATCTGCCTGGACTTGTTTTTGCCCTGGGCGGCGTTTCACCCGGCCATCCCTGGTATTTCTCGGGAGATCAGAAATCGCTCGAGCTGGATGCCATGCGTGTCGCCTCAGTCGAACCAGCGCGGCGCTCCAAAGCCTTCGTTATAACCAACGGCGATGTCACCGAATTCATTCCTTATCTAAAATCGAACGGATTAGATTTTCCCGACAACTATGCTCGCTGCGGTGAACAGTTGAAAAATCCTCTCACCGGAGAAGTCATGGAGATCTGGCGGCCAAAATTCCGCGCGCCTTGAACGATAGCGTCGATTTCTCCCGCGAGCCAGCGGGCCAATAGCCGGTCCCGACCCCTAGCTTCACAGCCGCATCTTCAGTTTTTTGAAACCGGCCCAGCAGAAGGCCAGCATGATGAGGCCGTTCTTGAAGCGTTTGTTCATCTTCGTCGTGCCGTAGACCCGCTCCTGATAATGCACGGGCAGGTCGGAAATTCGCAGGTTTAGTTTCGACGCGCCGAAGAGCAGCTCGTAATCGCCCCAGCGGTCCTCCTTGCCCCACGTGTCGATCAACGGCCGGATGCGCTGCCAGTCGTTTCGCCAAATCACTTTGGTCCCGCACAGCGTGTCCTTCACCCGCTCGCCGAGGAGAAACGTGAAGGCCCAGCTGAAAAACTGATTCCCTATCATGTTCGCCAGCTTCATCGCCTCCCGAGGTACGGGGTAAACCATGCGGCTCCCATTCACGAACTCCGCGCGATTCGTCGCGAGGACTTCGAGAAAATACGGCAGCTCTTCCGGCATCACCGCGAGATCGGCGTCGAGAATCATCAGCACGTCGCACGTCGCCGCATCGAAACCGGTGTAAACATTCCGCGCTTTGCAGATGCCCGGGCCCGCCACGAGTTTGATGTCACGCTGCGGATAAAGCGCCCGCATGCGTTCGATTTCCTCCGCCGTGCCATCGGTGCTCTTGTCGTCGCAGAAAATAATCTCGGTGTGACAGCCCAACTCAGGAATTCGCTCCACCGCAGGTTGAATGTTGCCGCGCTCGTTCTTGCAGGGAATCACCACCGACACACTCAACTCCGCCGGCGCCCTCGCAAAACCGCGCGGCCGCGCCACCAACACGGAAATAAACGACAGCCGGTTAAACAACGGCAACGCGCCGATCACGCGATTGAGCAGAAACGAAACGACCGGAATGTTTTTCGGGAAGGTCGCGACGCGGTACGTTTTGAGCCATTCGAAGCCCGCGAGGTTCAACAAGCCCTTGAGGTCGCCCTCCGACAACCAGCTCTGCTCTTCCTGCACCGGTTTGAAACCCAGCCACGCGGCCAGGCCGACGATCGGTTCCCAGAGGTGATTGTAAGTGTAGATTAAAACCCGCGTCCCGCGCTCGCAGCCCGCTTGCAGATTTTGCAGCGCGCGCTGGACGTCGACCGTGTCGCCGATGTTCGCCACCACAATGTAGTCGAATTTTTCGTCGGCAACGAACTGCTCCGGATCGGCCACGCGATAATCCCACTGCGGATTGAGCTTCGCCGCTTCCGCCGCGAGTTCCGGCGTGAGCTCCACGCCGACGCCCCGCTGCGGATTCACCGCGGTGAGAAATTGCCCTAGGTCGGAGCGAATCGAGAGCACCCGTTTGCCCGGTTCGATCAGGAACCTGAACAGACGGGAGATCGATTCGTAGTAGTAACGGTTTTTCTCCACCCACGCTTTTCGATTCGGCGCGAGCCGGGCTTGCAGGGCGCGAATCGTCTCCCGGCGCGCTTGCAACGCCGCCGGACCCCACAGCATTCCCTCATTTGTATCTTCAGCCATGCGGCGGCGATAGAGCAGAATGGCCAAGTTGGAGCAAGGCCGGTCCCGAACGAGGGGCGCGAATCTCATCAGAGCAGTTTAACCAAAAGCGTAGCGCTGATGACGTAGCGGCAGGCGTCCCTGCCTGCCAAAACGAGGACGCCGGCCCTAGCAGGCAGAGACGCCTGCCGCTACCCAAAACGGCCACGGAAAAACTTAAACCACTCTAGATGCGCAAAGCGGGCTCTGGCGTTCAGCTGGATTGCCACCCCCGCCAATCCGGGCTCGCAACGACCCACGGTATCACCGCTCCCGACTTCGCCCGCGGCGCCCCGGGCTTTTGCGTTGCGCCGCCGAATCTCCACGTGCAAGAGAACCGGCAAATATGCGTTCGCTGTGGTTAATGTTTTCTCGGCGCTGGCTGCTCTTCTTTGTCCTGCTGACCACCGGCCTGTATTTCTGGGAATCCGACCGCCAGAATGCGAAATGGGACGGGCCCACCCCGGGCGGTTATAATGGCAGCTACGCCGAGGCCCTGACCCACGGTCATCTCTACATCAAAAAAGCCCCGCCCGAGATGGAGAAACTGGCCGACCCCTACGACCCGGCGCAGTACATTCCTTATTACACGTTCGACCTCTCGTACTATCGAGGCGCGATCTATTCCTATTTCGGCGTCGCGCCCGCGCTGCTGCTCTACGTGCCGTGGACCACCCTGACCGGCAGTTATCTGTCGGAGCAATTTGGGGTCGGATTATTCATGTCCCTCGGGTTCGCGGTA
>CANJXF010000047.1 GCA_947478865.1 Verrucomicrobiales bacterium
CGATTCCAAAAGCGCACGCGCCCTGGCTTCATTGCCATACGCCTGTGCCAATTGCTGCAAAACCGGCTCTCCCGCCTGAATCTTAGAAATTTTCATGCCGACGAGCCTAAACCATCCCCTTGGACATTGGCCGTCCATGCGTTTGTAAAATATACAAGCCCAGCGAATGGCGGCTGAAACACTAGAGAGCTGACCAAAACCGGCGTCCCGCGAAGGGACGAAGGAAGCGAAGGGCGATGAAAAGCTGAAATTTTAACAGGGAGGCTCAGGATGCACGGGATAACCGATTCCCATCCTGTCGATCCTGTGTATCCCTGTTCAATAATTTCCCCTGGAACCCGCGAGACGCAGGGGCTACCCGATCCCCCGCGCGTCACGGCAAAAAACGGTTTGTATCCGCCAAGAACCGGCGAGCCGAGTCGCCATTCCCCGCTAAAGTCACCTGCAAATCAATCAATCAAAAAAAAGGGAACTAATCATCATGCCACGTTATATCGCACTATTGAAATTCACCGATCAAGGAGCCCGCAACCTCAAGGACTCCACCAAACGCGCCCACGAGTTTGACCGTGCGGCCGAATCAGCCGGCGTCAAAGTGGACGGACAATATTGGTGCATCGGCGCCTACGACGGCGTCCTGCTGCTCAGCGCGGATACCGAGAAGAAGGTTTTCACGCTGCTCGCCGACCTGGCCACCAAGGGCAATGTCCGCACCGAAACCTTGCCACTTTTCAGCGACCTCGAGTTCGACAGCATCGTGGGAAAAGCGAAGGCGTCTCGGAAACGCTGAAAACAGGGCGAGTTCATCCCCAAGGCGCGGACCAGCGCAAGGCTGGCCGCCGCCAAAAAATAAAGGCAAAACCATCACGCCCTGCGGCGGTGGGCCTGCCCGCCTAGCGGATCAACGCACCCGCGATCCAGCCGCTGGAACATTCCGGGACTGCTCACTCTTTCCATCCTCTTTTCCAAGCGGCGAGACGAAAGGCCGACCAAAAAGTGTCTCGCGACGGGCGCGAAGGGCGATAGAAAGGCGGACAAACTGAAATCTTAACAGCGATGTTCAGGATGCACGGGATGCCGATTCTCAATCCTGTTTATCCTGTCTATCCCTGTTCAATAATGCCCCCGGGACAAAAGCTCGTCGCTGGCACGGGCGCTATTTCCGATCGCCGACCACTGCCCTCCGTCTTCCGTTTTTCAGCTTGTCAGCGTTTCAGCTTTTCCCCCAGTGATCAGTTCCACCAGGCGCGGCAGCAGGGCACGCTTGGAAAACCGGGCGGCGGTGGCCTCGAACAATTCGGGACGCCGTCCGGTCGGCTCCCTGCCTTGAAAACGCTGGACCTGCTCCCGCACCGCGCCGGCATCGCCGGGCCGCGCCCATCCATGACACGACCCGTCCATCGTCTCCAAAATTTCCGAGACATGGCTGGGCCGCGGGCCGATGAAGAGCACCGGCGAATGGATCAGCAGGATGTTGTAAATCTTGCACGGATGGATCGTCCCGAGGAACGGTTCGCCCATCACCACCAGATGCAAGTCCGCCGCGGAGAGCGACCCGGCCAATTGCTCCAGCGGTTGATAGGGCAGGCAAAGGATGTTCTTGAGCTGATGCGCCGCCGCAAACCGTTGCACCTTGGCAAATTCGCTCCCGCCGCCGACGAAGCAGAAGAGGATGGAGGAAGGAGAATCGAGTGCGGAACCGTTCGGCGAGCTGCCGTCGCCCTGCAGAGACCGCGCTGCTTCCAGGACGGTGTCGAGGGGATGGCACGGGCTGTGGTTGCCGGAATACATGACCACGAACCTGTCCTGCAAACCGTGCGCCCGGCGGAACCGGTCGCGCCCGGCCGGATCAAAGCGCACCTCGTCGTCGTGCGACCACGGCGGCAGCACCTGGATTCTGGAGGGATCGATACCCTTGGCCGCGATGCGTTCCTGCATGAAGCGGTCGAGCACAATGACCTGCCGGGCCCGGCGCAGGCTGAACCGGGAGACGGCGTCCAACATCCGGGCCGCCAGCGAACCGGGCCTGAGCCAGCCGGCCGCGATCGCCTCGTCCGGGTTCAGGTCCATGATCCAATAATCGAACGAACCGCCCCAGCGCCGGGCCAGCCGCGCCCCGAGCACGGAGATGAGCGGCGGCGAGGTCAGCGCGACCACGACATCGTGGCGCGGCAGCCGGAAAGCCTTGAGGGTGGCGGTGAGGAAGAAGCTGGCGAAGTCCGCCGCGCGCCGCCATTTGGCGCTCTTGCCCAGGCCGAGCGAGCCGACGCGATGGATCGTGATGTTGTTCCAGCGCTCGGTTTTGGGAAACGATTTGCCCGCCGTGTCATAGGCGCGCTGTCCGCAAAGGACGGTTACCTCATGGCCGCCTTCCGCCAGGGCCACCGCCAGATCCGTCAAGTGCTGCGCCGTCGAGACGACGTCGGGATAGAAGGTCTGGTTGAGCAGAAGGATTTTCACGCGGGAAAGTTATACTGGCTGAAAAGCGGTTCTAAAAAGCTGAAATGCTGAAATAATGAAATCGAAACTCCCGGTAGTCGCGCCTGCGGCCGAGTGATTCTATCCGCCACGGTCGACCCCGGGCGAAAGGCTGACCGAAGAGGTGTCTCGCGACGGGCGCGAAGGGGGCGAAGGGTGATAAAATTTAACAGGGATGGTGAAGATACACGGGATACTTTTGCCTCTCCATTCTCCCTCCTCCGATCTCCCTGCCCCGGGATTGGAGACGGAAAGTGGACTGTTTATGAACCGTTTTTTCACGACTTCATTTTTGGCACGTCGCCCGGGATCAGGCCATAAATGCGATCGAGGGCGGCCATAATGATGGGCTGCTGCACGCGCCGATCCATTTCGGCGATCCGCTTCTGGCCCCAAAGCCGGTCATCGAAGGCTTCGGGGTCGAACCGATCAAGACGGTGATGACTCCGGACGGCTGCGTTCAGGACGCAAAGCAGGTCGAGCGTGTGCTCGCGAAGCGACGCGGTCGATGGATGGACCAGGCGACGGAGGCGCCTCCGCCTCAAGGGGCGGCTCAGATTGAACGTCAGCCCGCGACGATTACGGGATCCAATCCTGCGCATGCTCATTGAATTCACCATCAGGGATGTCGCGGAGGGGAACGGAGAACGTCATCGAACCGGTGGCCTGTTCGATCTGGCGTCGGAGCGATTCGGCCAGCTGGAAGAGGCGGGTGGTGGAAAGCTCGGCGACGTTGCGTCGGGCCAGCTCCTGTTCGACGGCCTGGAGCTGGCTGGCGAGGGTTTTGGCGCGGACCTCACAGGAGGTGACGAGCTGTTCGCGGAGCGCCTCCATTTCGATGGCGCGCTGGTTTTGGATGTCGAACTGGAACTGGCGGCTCCACTGGATGAGGGTGCCGCGGGCGACCTGGAGTTCGGCGGCGATGCGGGCAAAGGACCAGCCCTGGGTGCGGAGTTCGATGAACCGTTGTTGGACCTGGATGTCGTGCATAGTTTTCCTGCTGCGCCGCAAGGACTGGCACCATGCCAGACCGGTTGCGGACAGGTGGACTATAACCGGGGTTTTTGGAGGCACTTTGGGCGGGCTGTTTTCCGGTGGAAAGCCCGGGAAAGGAACGGCAACCGGGGGCAGGCAGGGGAAAGGAGCGGCAGGCGGCGGAACGATTTAGGGATAAAAAAAGCCTTGACGGGTTTTGGGGATCGGGGAGCAGCGGAAGGTAGAAGGTAGCTATTTCGTGCCGACGGCACTTTGGGATGGGCGGTGCGAAAAACCGACCCGAAAGGTGTCCCGCGAAGAGACGAAGGGGGCGAAGGGCTATAAAATTTAACAGGGATTGTGAGGATACAGGGGATACTTTTCCCTCTCCATTCTCCGCTCTCTGTTTTTGAGCGTTTTAACAGCCTGGAATTCTTCTCCTATTTCCCGGAGCGCGGTGTCGTCCCGACCTGCGAAGATTGCGAACGCAGCGGGTCGATTTCAAAGGGACGTGGGTTTCAAGCTCGCCCGTTTAGCCTCTTCCCGCAAGGCGCGGGTCCTGGCCACAATCATCCCCTCGTAGATCGACAGGAGCCGGCAGTAGGTGAAGCCCGCCTTCCCATCCAGGAATCCCATCCGGACGATATACATGTAGAAGAACCGCAAGGCGGGACGACAAGGCAGGCGGGTGGAAAACTCTTTCAACGCCCGGCGCCGGATCAGCGGATCGGAACTGAAGAGCCTGGCGAACGAGAACGAGCCGCTGGAGCGATGCTTAAGATTCTCCTCCGCCTCGGCGGCCGCATAGCGCCGGTGCTTGGCGAACCAATCGGGCAACCCCTTCGCAAACGAAAAATGCAGCAGCGAATTCTGCAACGTGCCGACCTCCGCCGGACCGAGGGTCTCGCGCTGTCCGTGTCCCACCATTTTGAACCGGAGCGATTCGCGCCGCCCCAACCGCACCTGGTAGCTGGGAAACAGGCCCGAGCGCTTCAGCCAGACTCGGCCAAACATCGTCTTCGAAGAGAGCCGGTAGGCCTTCTTTTTGGCGCGCGCAACCACCTGTAAAAGTTCCTCGCGCAATTCCGGCGTGACCCGCTCATCGGCGTCCAGGTGCAGCACCCAATCGTATTTGAAACCGGCCTGGTCGATACCGAGATTCCGTTGTTCGGCGAAGTTGACAAACCGGTTTTGCAGGGTGCGAACCCCGGCGGCCCGGGCTACCTCCAAGGTCCGGTCCGTGCTGAAGGAGTCGAGCACCAGAACGTCATCCGACCATTGCACCGACTCCAGACAGGAGGATAGGTTCTGCTCTTCATTGAAGGTTAGGATGAGGACGGAAATCATGGCTTCGGGATTAAAGATAGAGGATAGAGGATAGAGGATAGAGGATTAAGGATTAAGGATCTGACCATCCTGTTAATATTTCAGCTTGCTGAACTTCATCTTTTCTCCGCTTCCCAGCTTCTTAGCTTTTCAAAATTCGCTGCTTGACCACTTGCGCGGGGTTGCCGGCGACGACGCTCCAAGGGGCGACGTCCTTCATCGCCACGGCGCGCGCGCCGACCACGGCCCCCTGGCCGATGGTCACTCCCGGTCCGACAAAGGCATCGGCGCAAATCCAGGCCTGATCCCCGACCACGATGGGGGGCTTGAGCAGCGGCAGGTCGGCCCGGGTGTAGTCATGGGTGCCGGCGCAGAGCTGGGCCCGGTGCGAGATAGTGACCCGCGCCCCAATCGTCACCGGCCCGAGGTTGTAGATCAACGCCTCCTCGCCGATCGCGCTCCAGTCGCCGACCGAGAGGTTCCAGGGATAATAGATTCGGGTGGAGGAATAGACATGGACGTGGGCCCCTATAGCGGCACCAAAGCAGCGCAGGACAAGGCGGCGAAAGCCGAAGCAAGGCCGAGGGCTCAGGCGGAAGAACCATTGCCCGACGCCCCAGAGCACGCGCCGGAAGAGTTCGCCGGAACTATATTTTGCCGCCTTGCGGTTGGCGGCGATGTCGAGAGAGGTCATTGGAAATTGAGGATTAAGGATTAAGGATTGAGGAGAAAGAAGAATGGATAAGGGATAAGGGATAAAGGAGTCGGCAATCAGAAATCAGAACATTCAGGAAACGGGCGTCCCGCGAAGGGGGCGAAGGGAGGTAAATTTAACAGGGATGTTCAGGATGCACGGGATGCTTTTCCCTCTCCATTCTCCATTCTCCGATATTCTTCTCCTATTTCACGGAGCGCGGTGTCGTCCCCGACCCGCAGCGCTGTTCTATTTCAACGGCCTCTTCTTTCTCCTGCCCCTAATCTTTTGGACACCGCCGCTCTCCGTTTTTCAGCTTTTTTCCAAAACCGTTTCCGGCTTGGGCCCGTGCCCCAGCATCCATGCGTAGACGGCCAGGACCTGGGCTGCGATCCCCGGCCAGCCGTACTTGGCCGCGACCAGTTGCCGGCCGCGTTCACCCATGGCGCGCCGCTCCCCGTCCGGACGCTGGGTCGCGTCCCGCAGCGCCTCGGCCAGCGGCTTGGAGCCGATCTCCGTCCACCAGCCGCATTGATGCGACACAAGATCCTCCCAGGGGGTGCCGCGGGTGGTGATCACGGGCAGCCCGGCCGCCAACGCCTCGGCGACCACGATGCCGAAATTTTCCGAGTGACTCGGCAGCACAAAGAGATCGGCGCCACGGTATAAGGCCCATTTGTCCTGGTCAGAAACCGCTTCCCCGAAGGCGACGGTTTGGTCCAGGCCGAGGGATTGCGCCGCGCGCTCCAGCTCCTGGCGATGTCCATTCTCGCTCGGGCCGACCACCTGCAACCGCCAGCCTGCGGGCCGAACCTGCGCCCAGGCCTGCAATAGATCGAACAACCCTTTCTTGGGATGGATGCGCGAGAGGAACAGGGCGGTCTTGCTATTCAAGGAGGAAGGATTGCGGATTGAGAATCCCGGAAAGGACGGCAAGGCGACGCCGTTGGGGATCAGGGCGATGGGAGCCTTCAGGCCTAACTGGCGGAACTCGGCTGCCTCCTGGGCGGAGGTGGCGTGCAGGACCTGGGCGCTCTGGAGATCGCGCTGCTGATAGAGCCACCAGGCCAGCCGCTTCTTCCATCCGCGAAACTGAAACGACCAGGCGGTCAGCATCCCGCGCGGGCTGACCAGCCGCGGGCAGGAGAGACGCCGCGAGGCCGCGGCCACGGCATGGTTGGAGGGGAGCCACAAGCCGTTGTCGTGCAGCACCGTTTCACCCACCCGCGCCAGCCGTTCGGTGGCGCGCGAAAATTCATTGCGCGATACCGGCCCGATCCGATCCCGCGCGTGACGCGGCAGCAGATGCGTTTTCACGCGGGAGACATCGGGAACCAGCGGCGCGGCCTGGCCCGTTGCCGCCTCGCAGGTGATGATTTCGACTTGGGCGCCGAGCCCGGCCAAAGCCAGGGCGAGGGCGGGGACGCTGCGGGACGGACCGCCATCTTCCGGCGCGATGCCGGCCAAGGTCAGGAGGATTTTCAAAGGGAGGGACAAGGATTAAGGATTAAGGAGAATGGAGAATGGATAAGGGATAAAGGAGTCGGCGATCAGAAATCAGAACATTCGGGAAACGGGTGTCCCGCGACGGGGGCGACGGGCGATGAAAACCTGAAATTTTAACAGGGATGTTCAGGATGCACGGGATGCTGATTCTCAATCCTGTTTATCCTGTGTATCCCTGTTCAATAATGCCCCACCGGAACCCGCGAGATGCGAGACGCTTTTTCTGATCGCCGATTTTCATTCTTCATTCTGCCATTTTTCATCCCTTCACCGCGGGGTCAATCTCCACTCGATGTAACTCGCACCATCGCTGGAGGACAAACAGGCTCCACTTCTGGTACCAATTCGAACTGCGAACGGGCCAATTGATTTTCGTGTCGAGGGACTGCTCCCAGTCCGTTCGCAGCCAACGCTCAAAGGGGAATACGAAACCGCGCTTGGGCTGATTGATCACCCAGGGCGGTAATTCAGGCAAAGCCTCCGCCAGCAGGCGTTTGCCGGGTTGCAATCGCAGCCCTGCAGGGATGGTTGCAACTGTGTCCAACAAAACGCGATCCACCAGGGGCACGCGAAGCTCCAGCCCCCAAGCCATGCTCATCGTGTCACTGTCCCGAAGAAGCTGGTTGCGCATGTAACGAGTGATTTCCAACCGTGATACCGCGTCCGCCTGACCTTCCTGCGGAATCACTGGATCCAGGTCAACCGCCTCGGCTCGGTCATCGGCTCCAGGCAGAAAATGGCGGACCAATTTTGCTGCTTCATTCCTGGTAAAAACACTTCGAAATGCTTCGTAGGCCGCATTCAAAGAGGAAGGGCGTTCCAGAAATGCGCCCAGGCGCCTCCACCGTGCGTGCTCTGTCCTATGTTCAAGAAAGCCGCCGGCCAATTGCTTTAGCGGGCGAAATGAATCCAGCCGGCTTGACCATCGGAACAGGCGGGGAACCTGGGTGAAGGAGGGATACCCCCCAAACAATTCATCACCACCCAAGCCCGACAGGACAACTTTTGCCCCCTCACCCCCGGCCAGCTTTGAAACCGAGAGCGTGTTAAGGCCATCGATACTCGGCTGATCAACGCACTGGAGAAAACAATCAAACAGCCCGCGCCCCACGGCGGCATCCATGCGCAATTCCGTATGGTGAGCCCCGAAGAGCTGTGCGCTCCTTCGCGCCGCCTGGCTTTCATCCAAAGCCGGGTCATCGAACGAGATGGAATAGGTTCGAATTTTTTCTTGTCTGCTCAAGGCTGCCGCAGCGAGGATTGCAGTGGAATCGATGCCGCCGCTCAAAAAGATTCCAACCGGCACATCACTGACGAAGTGGCGGTTGACGCTTTCGAGGACGGACTGGCGAACCGTCGCGGCCGCTGCGGCGGAATCCATCTTCTCAGATGCGAAGCGGAACTGGTAATAGGGAGTGATCTGGCATTGGCCGCCTTTCCAGGACAAATATTCTCCAGCCTTGAGCAACCGGACCCCCTCGATCAAGGTGGCCGGCTCGGGGACGGAGCCGGTCAGGAAATAGCCCGCCAGCCCCACGGGATCCAGGCGGCGTGGAACCAGGTCGGCGGCTAAAACGGCCCGCAATTCGGAGGCGAACAGGAGTTTGCCGCCAAGGCTGGCATAATAAAGCGGCTTAATGCCAAGAGGATCGCGGGCCAGGAAACAACTTTCTTCCCGACGATCCCAGATGACGAAGGCAAACATCCCCGCCAGTTTTTTTACGCAGGCCGGCCCATCGCGTTCGTAGAGGCGCAGGATGACTTCCGTGTCGGAGTGGGAATGAAAGGCGACCCCATCGCTCTCCAGGGAGCGGCGCAATTCCGCGAAGTTATAGATTTCACCATTGAAGGTAATGGTGAAACGGCCGTCCGGCGTCTGCATCGGTTGGTGGCCGGCGGCGGTCAGATCCAGGATGGACAGGCGGGTATGGGCAAAGCCGACGAACCCTCCTTCCCGGCGCCCTCCCATCCAAAGCCCTTCATCATCCGGTCCGCGATGGCGCAGAGCGGCCTGCATGCGCTGCAACCGCTTTTCAAAGCGCTGATCCGGCTGACTGCTAATGATACCTGCAATGCCGCACATAAAATGGGAAACTCTAACTACCAGTCGATTAGAATTGGGGAGGTCAGGCGTCTTGGGACGGCTCCTGTGAAAAATCGGAAGCCCTATTCATCGGCCCAGCCGCCCTTCCCGTGCGGCGGTCACGGCTGAGATAATGCCGCGCGTGGCCACTTCCACCGAATAGCTCTCCAGTTTCCGCTGCAACGCGGCCGTCGTAGCCTCTCGCCCCAGCCGGGGGGCGAAGCGAACGATTGCCTCGGCCAGCGCTGCCACATCCCCGCACGGATAGGTTTCGCCGGTCACCCCTGGCTCGATCAGGTCCGGCGCGCACCCGACCGCGTCGGAAACAATCGCCGGCAAACCGCAGGCCATCCCTTCATTGACCGAGAGACCCCAGGTTTCACTTACCGACGGCAGCACCAGCAAATCCGCCGCCGCATAGCAGGCGGGCAGCTCGGTCTGGTTTTTGAAGCCGGCAAAGGAGGCGGCCGGAGAAGAGGAAGAAGGAGTCTCCTCCAAGGATGAAGGAGAACGGATAAAGGAGGAAGGCGAGGGTCGAGAGGCAGAACCCGGAGGGCAGAGGTCGGAGGACTGAGCCGTTGGAAACTGCGAACCAGCGCCCTCTGCATCGAAGACGACGTGGCAGGCCGAACGCATTTCAGCTCCGAGCTCGCCGCTGCCGACAAACAACAAATGAATTTTGGGCAGCGTGGAGCCAGGCGCTTTCTGCTGGAGCAGAAGCCGGGCGGCTGCGATCAAATCCATGGGCCGTTTCTTGGCGATAAACTTCCCGCAAAACAAAACGCACAGCGCATCCTCAGGTATGTTCCACTGCTTTCGGCTTACTGCTTTCTGCCTTCTCCCTTCTGCTGCCTTCGCCGCAAACCAGTCGTTGTCCACAAAATGGGGCGAGAGGAACATCCGTTGCGGCTCGGCGCCGTAATGGAGCAGGTATTGCCGGGCCCGCTGGCCGACGACAAGGTAGCCGTTGAACTGCCGCACCATCCATCGGTAGAGAAACTTTTTCGCCAGCTGCTTGAGCCGGGAGCGCGGGGTGAGCAGCTGGGAATCGCCCCGCACGAACACCGGAACCCCGTGCCGCTGGCAGGCGCGGATGGCCTGCCAATGCGATTGCAGGAACCAGCCGATCACCAGGAACGCGTCGAAAGAGGACGAAGGATCAAGGGTTATGGATTGAGCTGGGAGTGTGGATGAAGGATCAAGGATAAAGGATTGAGGATTAGGATTAGGATTAGGATTAAGAGGAGGAGGATGGATTAAGGATTGGGGATTGCGGATGAATTGGGCGATTTCGGGCGTATCGCAGCCGCGGAAATGGTCGGTGCCGGGCCGCTTCGAGCGGTTCGCCAGAAAATGAGAGGGATAGCCGGAGAGCAGATCGATGTCCCAATCAAAGGCCACCCCGAACCCGGCGGCGGCCTGGCCCTGGCCGGTCTGGCGCATGGCATAGAACACGGTCAGATCCAATTCCTGCGCCAGCCGCCGGAAGAGCGGGGTGTAATACTGGATCGGATGACTCACTAGAATGCCAAGGCGCATTTTCTCAGAGAAGGACATTCGGAAACTGCGAGCCACTAAAAGGCTGAAAAGGATACCCGGGAAGATAGGCAACCGAGGATACCGCGATATTAGCGCAGCCTGCCATTTTTCCCGAGATACTGGCGAATAAGCAGAGCTCCCGTGACCACTGCGACCAGCAGTTGCAAAATTGATGTGATCAGGACACCGGCCACCATTTCGAATGATATAGCGAGTAGCAGGAAAAGGCTGAGTGCAATTAGCCCTTCTATCGATAAAACGATTTTCTTAATTGACCATACCTCTGCCCAGCCGACGAGAAAACCGAGGGCCAGACCGATCAGTAGAGGGCCCCAGAATAAGCCTAAATTGCCAATCGCCTCCGGCAGCAGGCCCCAGGCGATATAGGTGATCTCGGTCGACTCTACATCGGGCTGCCGTTCGAAATGAACGTTGAGCAGGACTTGGCCTTCGTGCGAGCGCGGTTTGTTCGGCCAGAAAATGCGAGGAATGAGCAGCGGTGGAATCGTGGCATAACCCGCCCCGTGCAATGAAGGAATCTGCAAGCTCGTCATGGCTTCGGCCACGAAGAGCAGGTTTTGCAGGTTGTTGATCCGGGAAAACAATGTTTGCGTGCTACTGTCCTGATCCGCATCGGCGTTGGCTGTAAAGCTGGCGATGCTAGCGGCAGCCCATTCAGAGAAAAATGCCGGCATTTCGGAAAGGGATGACGGCCCTCCAAAACTTTGACCGACCCAATAGCGCTCGCGCATCACAAATTTACTTTGGTTCAGGAAGCCGGTGATTGCCGTCATAACAATCAGGAAAGTCCATGGCATTTTTCGGCTGCCCAAAAGGATGCCGATAGCCACGGCGCCACACAGTCCGATTGCATCGGATAAGAGAATTCCTGAAAACTTAATCACGCAGAGCCCCCCGATACTGATCCAATAAAGCAAGCGAGAAGGACCGCGCGATTGCGTAAACCCGCCGAGCAGCGCGCCGCCATACATCGCGGCATCGGAGAAGGTTCGAATGATCGGCAGCAGACCTGTGGCGATTACAGTGGAAAATGACCGAAGCAGGCCGGTAAAGATCACAAGATTGCCAAGGATGGCCAGCCCAAGAAAAGCAAATGCAATTGTCCCAAGGACCTTTTGTCGGTTGCGCTCACCGGGAGGGAGAGCAAAGCGGAATCGGGCCGGCCGGCTTCCCATCCCGCGGGCAAGGGACCATCCGATGGCCAGTGCGATACCATGCATTGCGAACAGGCCGGCACACGGCAACAGGAGCTCTGAAGGAAATTCCGTGATCACCTCGTTTCGGGTCAGCAGGGGGATCGCGTAAACGATCCCGCCTTGTACCGCGAGCAAGGGCAAGAAAGGCAAGCCTTTGCGGCTCGACTTCAACCAAATAAACAACATGACGCCGGTCGTTGCGGTAATGGCCAAAAAGGAGAGCGCGTATCCGGGCTGAACAACAGCCAGAAAAAGAGCCCCGCCGAGCGAGAAAGCCATCCAAAACAGCAGAGCCCTGAAAAAGGGCAGCTGAATCGATTTGGCCAGCGAGCCGAAGTCCAGGCTGCTGAGCTCCAGCGTTGCCGGCGGCCTTCCAGGAGAGGGCGGAACGCCGGAACTGGCTGGGGCAGCGGACGGAATCTTTTCGATCGACATTCTGTATTGGGAAATTATTTCACCGGCAGCGCGCCGCCATCCGCCTGGGCAGACGCTGGTGATTTTTTGAATTTCGGATGAAGACAGGAACCACCTCTATCCAGATTTTGCATGATTCACGATCTCGTGGAAGAAATGGGAATTGATCGGCGCTGGATCCCTTTGTGAAGCCCGGCCATCGCCTGATTCAATCCATGGGCGAGCGCCCCGGCTGACGCCCTCGCCGAATATTCCTCGAGGACCCGCCACTGCACATCGCCTTCCGAATAGGGATTAAAATAAATAAACCTCTCCAGCATCTGCTCAAGCTGGGTGATTTCCGGCAAGCATTTCCCGGTTAGCGTCATGACTTCACCGGCGTTTGCTTTGAGCAGAATGGGAACGGCGGTGCTTTCTTCATGCAGCAAAGCGAAGACCGGACGGCGCGACATAACGGACTGGAAAATTTTCGACGGCGAATAATGGGGTTCCGTTGAGCCGAGCACCAAGACGCCGGAGGAGGCGTGCAAATGCGTGAGCACATCGAGGTAGGGCAAGCGCTGAGGATATTCGCTGGCGCAGTCGGCAACCCCATAGCGGTCAATGTAGGGTTGGACATTGAAGCCTTTTGGATCGCCCGGGGCTTTGCCAGTGCCGACAAAAGAGAGATGAAATTCTTCGGCCAATCGTGGCCTCCTGCGCCGCAACTGTCCGAGCGCGGCCAGAAAGCGCTCCAGCACCACAAAGGCGTGCGGCAGCATTGCACCGGCATAGATAAAATTAAATTTTCCACGGTGAGCTGCAAAAAGCCGGGCCGGGCGGGGATGCGAACGAACATATTCGTGATCCCCTTCACTGCCCCCATATGGCATCGCGCCCAATGCCGCCCGCTGGCTGACTCCGGGATTCCGGTCGAGCATTCCCTGATAATAGGCTCGATTGATGCCGGTAATGAGCGAAGCTTGCCGGACCGCCCACGGTTCAAGTATTTCGGCCAATCGCGCCGAAGCCCAGGCTTTGGTGAAGGGGCGCCTGGAACCGGGAAACTCATGCACCCATGGATCGATGTAATCAATTCCGTAGGGCAAACCGGTCTTGCGATGAAGGATGCGCCCAAGCACCGCAGAAAAATTTGAAGGGATGGTGATGTGGAGAAAATCGATGTTCCGCTCCCGCTTGAGTTTAAGGAGAGCCTGATAGTGCCAGGCTAACCCGCGCACTCCCACATCGCCGACCAGGCGAACCGGTCGCGTTGGGAAGGCGCGAGTGCGGATAACCTCAATATCTTTGGGGAACATCGCGAGCAGCTCGGGCTCTGTCTGCTCCTCATAATATTCGGAGTCCGTGGTAACAATGATTGGCTCCCAGCCAAACTCGCGCAGATGCAGGCTCCACAGGCGCGCGCGATGAACCGCCGCGAGGTTGCTCGGAACAAAGTGGGCAGCAAGAATTGCAACTTTTCTCATGCAGCGGGCGGGCGCAAATGTCACGGGACCAGCCGCCTGATACCGGTGAGGAACATCTCGACCCGCGCGCGACGAGAGAGAGGGTAAACGTCCGTCGCCATGATCCAGCGGCCGCTCACTAGCCGGAGCAGCCCCAGGATGCGGTTGAACAGGCGAACTTTATAATACAACAGGCTGCTCTTTTTCGCGTATTGAGGCAAGAAGTGCAAAGGCGCTTGCAGATTGTCAGCGTGATGTTCCCCGGCTCGTGAGATGCCGCCCAGTGCCGCATGCTCCTTGTTGGGCCCACCGCCGTGCTCCCCATAATGCTTTAAAGGAATATAAGCCCGGCCTCCCATCTTCATGACCGACCATTGCACGTGCGCATCAAAGGTTGAGTATTGAGCCAGCGGCCGCTGTTTGATTTCCTGATCGAAGAAGGCGAGCAACATTCGCGCAACGGCCGGGTTGATGATATAAGCAACGAGCGGAGCGCAATGGCCCCGCAGCCAGCGCTCTCGGCCCACCACGGCAAATAATCTCGGGCTGCCCTGGTAGAGATAGCCCCATGCACCGGCATCTTCCACAGGCCAGAAAACCGGGAAAGACCCCAGGCCTTGGCACGGCACAAAATCGGATTCACAGACCAGCGTATAGCCCTCGCTAGACGCAGCCCTCTCCCAAGCCTGGCGGTGGTTGAGGAAAGTTCTGGAATTGCGCGGAAGCTTCAGTTCTATTTCATTATAGACCGCGCGCTGAACGGTGGGATTAAGCCCTTCCTGATGGAGGGCCTTTACCAGTGGCTCCGGATTCTCTTGGTAAGCAAGAACGATCGTCTGGAGCACGCTCGACTTCAGCGGCGGTGGGTTTGGCTTAGCAGTAACCATTGGTATAACTTACCTATTCCTATGCATTTCCCGATAGAGGTTTTCGTAACGGGAAACGACCACCGGTCGCGAAAATAACCGCTCGGCCCGGTCCCGGCATCCATTCCGATCAATCTCATTCAGCCGGGCTACAGCCGATACACCTTCGTCAACGCTCATTGTCAAAAAACCGTGCTTTCCGTGTTCTACAATCTCGGGGAGGGCGCCGCGAGGAGAGGAAATCACCGGGGTCCCACAGGCCAGCGCTTCGGCAAAGACAATTCCAAAGGGTTCATCCCACTCGATTGGTACCACCATGGCGGCGGCCATGCCTAAAAGCCGGTTCTTCTGCGCATCATCTACTGGACCTACGTAGTCGATTCCATCCCGGCCCACGTACGGCGCAATTTCCGCTTTCCAATAATCTGCGCCCTCACCCTCGTTCACCCGGTTGCCGGCGATGATGAGGCGGCGCCCGGCGCCCCGCGCGATCGCGATGGCGGTGTGCGCCCCTTTGAGGCGTTCGACACGGCTCAAAAAAACCAGCGGGGCATCCGGAGCAACTGATGGGTTGAACTGGAAAAAATCCGTGTCCACAAAATTAGGAATGGCCTCCCACCGGCCTCCCCAGCGGCGGCCCTGAGCGGCAATCAACTCGCTGCAACCGGTGAACGCCAGGCCGTTGCCGCCGAGCAAAGCCGCGAGGCGATTCCTTGAGCCGCCCGTGTGCCGCTGATAAGACATCACTTTGGGCAGCCGCCCGAGCAGCAAGGGCAGGAGGTAGCCCAAGCGGGAAAAGCTATGAACCACGTCTGGCTTGAAGGAGCGGACCGCGTCCCACAAAGCCCGCGTGTTGCGCAAGCTGTCGGTGGCGCGGTTGGACATCGCTCCGGGCCAGTGCTGCAGGTAATCGGCCTTGCAGGTGGAGTCGGGGTGGGCGACCAAGCCGACTTGATGCTGGCGGAGCCTCAACTCTGTAATTAACCCATCGACGATCCGCTCAATGCCGCCATAGAACCTGGGCGGCACCGGAATCTCGGGATCAACAGAGACCAGGATTCGCATTTTCAGATCCAGCGCTTGTTGGCGCGAAGGGGGCTGTTTTCCGGGAGAAAAATCATGTCAGCCTGCCACAGCGCCTGATCGAGTGGACGCCGCGTCAACCCACAAATATCATAGGCAAGCCAATGTCGGGAAGCGAGCCATGCCATCACCTCGCCAAGCAAAGGAACTCCACGATGGATATCGAGCAGGTTGACCTCCGTAAGAATCACCTCGACTTGCGCCAGTGAATTTTCCGCTCCCCGCAGGACTTCCAGCTCGTACCCTTGCACGTCGAGTTTCAGCAATTCCGGGGCTCTTCCCCGGAATTCATTCTGCACCATATCATCCACGGTTCGCATCGGAAAATGGCCGATGGGGAAGCTTTGAGTCGAATGCTCTTGAAGCACAGAAGAAGCTGTTTTCGCCAAGTTGAGAGGGACATTTTCGCGAACCGACGCGCCGAGAAGAAATGGCCATGCGCCCACTTTCGGGTCCAAGGCTTTGATCCGCTGAAGCCCCTCGGGCTGAACTTCAAAACAGGCGATCTCCGATTGGTTCCAAATACTCCGACAGGTGCGGGCGAAGTCGCCTTGATACGCACCCACATCAAAAATCAGTTTGGGTTCAAAGCCAGACCGAGCGAGACGCGCCAGGCCGAACTCGATCTCAGGGACGCCAAGCCGCCTCTTCAGCCAGTTTTTAATTTGTATTTTCATCAGAATAACAGCTGACTCGAATTCTTAACCAACTTGAAAGCAACCCGCGCTTTGCCCGGAATGTCTTGGAAAAATTCCAGCGCAACCGGGCCCGCCATCCGCAGGTGCCGCCTGGGCGATTAAACACCACCCGGTTGGCACCGGAATCTCGGGATCAACCGCTATGAAAAGTTGCATTTAGGGACCCTTTGCCGCCGCTGCAATTAATTCCAAGAGAGCCCCACGTTCCAGCGGATGCTCCCAATGCCAGCGCCGTTTCGCGGCAGCCCATGCCTCGTGCCGCGCTTTTAGCAAAGCCTCTTTGTCGCTAGCCCATAGGTGCAGGCACCTTGCCAATCCATCGATATCGCCTGGCCGATATAACTGCGCGCCTTTCTTGAGATCAAGAGCCAGGGCGCTTTGGCCGGGGGTGTTGGTAAAAATGACGGCCAACCCGGCCAGAATGTAAGTGAATGCCTTGTTTGTCAGGCAAATGCGGCGGTTGAAATTTCTGGTCTCTTCCACTGCAAGGCCCACCTCAAAATCCTCCGCCAGCCGGACCATCTCATCCGGTGGCGCTGGTTCATGAACAATAATTTTTGTTTGGACCAGCGCACCGGTCGCCAATGCCCGCAATGCATCAACGTATCCATTAGTCGGCAGCCCGCGCAGGTGTAGTTCTGCTGGAATTCCGGCCATCTTCAATGCGCGAACCACTTCTTCAAGACCCCGCCCCTCTCCAATCGTTTGACTAAACCAATAAAGCCGGAGGCCTGGGTTAGGGTTGGGTCGGAATTCAGGCGGTGCTTCCGGGAGCGGAAACGTATTATTTACAGGCAGCGGACGGACGCCATACCTGTCCTGGTATGCGCTGGCGATTGCCTCGCTACCAGCGGTGAGAAAAGCTGCCTTGGACAAGATCCGTTGCTCAAGGTTGCTGATCAAAGCGTGCGAGAGATGCGCTTCCGGAGATTCATCCTGTTCCGCGCTGTGAAAGTCCTCCAAATCGAGCGCGTAAGGAACACCTAATTTCCTACCTGCTTCCGCCGCGACGACCATACCCCCGGACGTCCCTCCGTAGAAAAAATCAGCGGGCTGTTTTACCGCCAATTTGAGCAGCTCCCGATGCGCCCGACTGGATGCACACGCAGCGGTTTTAAGACCGGCTCGTTCCGGACCCATGAGTGAGGCTAAACGCCGGGCGATGCGAAACCGGAGAGCTATAATGCGACTAGAAAAGATAGCCTGTGGCTTTTCGTAATTAAAAGTTTGCCACTCCCAGGTCCGCTTGCTGCGGAGATGCTGATCCGCCTCCCGAGCCCAGCGGAGGTAATTCGCGCTGACCACGCGAACCTCATGACCCGCAAGAGCAAAGGCATCTGCGGCCTTCAACATCCTCGGACAGGTGGCCAGATGCCCGGCGGTTATGACGCAGACTCGCATCACTCTTCGATTGGAAGGCCACAGCACACGACGCGGAACATGGCCAGATATTCTGCCTTCAGTTGATTGAGATCGTACCGCTGCCGAACGTATTCGATCCGTGGCTCCCCTCGCTCCACGACGGCGCGATTACCAATGGTTTTTTCCAGCTGGAGAGTCAATTCTCCTGGCTGCGATAGGTCCGCAAAGATTCCGTGCTCACCAAGCACAAAGCGCGAGACATCGTAATCATGAGTAATAACGGGCAATCCACAGGCCAAGGCTTCCAGGAAAACCAGACCGAAGCCCTCCCGCAGGGACGCGAGCACAAATACATCCGCAATAGAATAATAGAGCGGCAGGTCTTCGCGAGGCACGGTCCGGATGGCAAATCGGCCTTGACCGAGGGTTTGTTCAGCCAGGGTTCGCACCGGGGCACTGGCTGCATCGGGCTGGCCGAGCAGCAGAACAAAGACAGCCTGCGGCAGCGCGGCACATTCTCGAATTACATAATCCATCCGCTTAATTTGGGTATCAATGCTGCCGACAGAAAGCACCACCGGCATTCCCACCGGCACACCCAATTCGCGGAGGAGATCATTCCCGGCGTCGCTCACCCGATGCATCGTTGCCGTGTCCACGAAGTGGGGAATCAGAAACTGATTTTGCGGCAAAAAACCACAGGCCCGAGCCTGCTCTTGATACGCGGGAGTGACATGGTGCAAATAATCGCTGCCCGTGGCTGGAATTCGGCCGAGCTGGCCGCCGGTGAAATGGATCAACTTGAATCGGCCACCCGACCAAGCCCGCCAGCGGCTCAGAAACTTGTAGAGCGGAGCCTCCAAAACGTAAAAGGCATCGAATCGTTTAAACAACAAAAGGGGCAACAGCCCGAACGCAAATGAGACATATTCGATGTAATATCTCCACTGGACACCGAAGAATCGGCACAGCAAACGATTGAGAAATCCGTCCCGATGCAGGTTGAATATGACTTTCTCGTTCCCTCGCGGGAGCCCATTCCCTTTGAGCAGCGTCAGCCTGAAATCCGGCTCTTTGCGCAGCAGTTCAAATAAATCTCGGGCATAAACCTCATACCCACGTTTCACCTTGTCCATACCCGAACAGACGATGGCAACGTGGCAACCAGAAGAGCTTTTCGCGTCTCTTGACACGTCAGTTCACCTTCCGTTTCACCAAGCCGAACGGCTCATAATTTCGCGGTCTCCGTTGCTCCCGCAAAAACTGTCGGTAAAAATGGAATCCAGAGAATCGCTCCAACTCGGCCATGTCTGCGCCCTCGCAGTGAAGGTCCACCTGTTTGTGCAATTTTCGATAAAGCTCTAGCCGAATCCTGGATTTAATAAACCTCAGCCCGGGGAACCGAATTGTTTTATGTGACCAGTGGTAGGCTATGTAACCCAGGCTTCGGCCCATTGCTTCGGCCCGACTCAAAAAGGCAGCACGAGTGAGACGTCCTGGATGGAAATGATGCTCAACCAAAACGTCCTGTAGAAGCTTCACTCGATAACCAGCTTTAACCAGTTGCGAAGAAAACAAGGTGTCTTCTCCCAAGCCAGTCGCGCCGGGTCCAAGCTCTGGATCAAATGCAGGGACTTTTGAAAGCACATGACTGGCAAAAGACATGTTGGCACCGATCATGTCAAAGTTGCTGGGAGAGAGAGAATCGGTTTCAGCCATCCAAAGCCGATGCGTCGATTTCATCCACGGTCGTTCTAAGTGGGCGGCCATCCGAACGCCTCCCGCTACAGCGTCCGCTTCGCCTGCCAGAATTGGTGCCGACATCTCAGCAAGCCAGTGCCTGGGAAAGCGGATGTCATCGTCGGCAAATAAGAAGACGCTGCCTCGCGCCGCAGCCAATCCCGCGTTGTAAGCATTGCCTTTTCCCGTTTGCGGCTCATGGACGGGGCGGACCGAAATACCTTCGCAATCGTAGGAGGCGATGATTTCGGCGGTCTGGTCGATGGATCCATTATTGACGAGCACCAGTTCGACGTCCTGACAGCCGGGTAAAGCAACGCCACGGAAAGATTCCAGCGATTCTTTCAAATCGCCAGCGCGGTTACGGGTGCAAATGATGACCGAAATTAAAGTTCGCGGGCTAGACACGTGAACGAGTTCCACTCGGATTCTCAAATTCCTTCAGTGCTACGCTGGCTCGGGCCCTGCCGAGCATGCGCGCTCTAAAAAATCGCCGCTCTCGACGGGACAACAAAATCATGCGAATTGCATTTGCGATGCTTCGACGCCAGCTGGGCTTCGGAACCGTAAGCTCAAGACCGTGAAGCCGGTGCAAAATCCACCATGAGAACTCCAGGGATTCAGCGAGGCGAACAAGATAATCTTCCTCCAATCGGAACGGTGGGATGAGGTGCGACATCTGCAATGCCTGAAAACGACCGACCCCGAAACCCATTTCCAAAGCAGTCATGACCATTGAAATATCCCCGCCCGAGGAAAGGTTGCTGCCTTTCCTGTCCAACGCAAAGCCTAACCGATTTCCGATTGTCCGGTCTGCATAATTTCGGGCGACCGGCGCGCGCACAGCCATACCAGCTCCATAAGGAATTGCCTCTTGGTCCCCGCCCCAGACGTTGCTCCATGCATCTCGTTTCAGTGGTCGAATTACTAAGCTCGGCCACATGGGACGCGTCCACTCAGGAGGCGGAGTTTCAAATTTCCCTTCAGTCGCTCCGCCAATAACCGCCAATTGGGGCCATTTCTCAAATAACGACAGCACGGCTCCCAAGTAGTCTCGCTGTAAAACGTTATCGTCATCTACAAAAACGAGCAGTTCACCTTGGGCTTCCTTGATCCCCCGCAGGCGAGCCGGAGTGAGTCCTAGTTCTTCCTCACGAATATGGCGCGCGTTACTGTGCCAGGATAAATCCCAAACGGTAGCCAGCGGCTCTTTGGAAGCATTATCAATGAGCAGCAGCTCCCATTGATCTTTTGGAAGTGTTTGAACCTTGAGTGCATCCAGCACCGTTGCCAAGTAATCCCGGCGGGGATTGTGGGTGCAGATGATGACAGAAACTTGTAACGGAGTCATGTGGGCAGAGGTTTGTTCGGTGAACGGCGAAGTGTATGAGCAACGAGCGAACGAGCAGCCTTCACGATAACACCCAAGCCAGCATGACACCTCAAAGCTTCGCGAAACTGAATATAAGCCGCCTGCTTCCGCCCTTCACTGAGTAATTGACGCATTGTTCCCAAGGCGTAGTGGGCATACGTTTCCAATGCAGCCGATCTCACCCTGTGGGCAATCGGTTCAGGGAAACGCGCGCAATTAATCGAAATACAACGCCGAAGGTCCTGAACATTCTCCCCCGTAAGGATTTTGTTGGAGGTGCTGGAATTCTTGTGGAGTCTATAGACGGCAAGAGGTTCGGGTTCGTACCAGATTGGATAACTTGCGGCGATTCTTAGCCACATTTCCCAATCTTCAGTCCAACTTAGTCTGGCATCAAAACCTCCCAAATGCTCGTAAACTGATCGCCTGACCACCATAGATGGAGTTTGAATCCGTTGCTGTAACGCAAGTCGCTCCGCGAAATTTTCAAGGATGCCGGGCTCCTGTTTTTCTAAATCTGAAAATGAGATCCAATGACCATTCTGATCGGTGAAGATAGTCCGGCAAAAGGCAGCTCCAATTGAATGATCTGCCGTGAACGCTGAACCCAATTTCGTGTAGAATCCAGGCCGTACGTAGTCATCACCATGCAGCAAATGCACCAGATGACCCCGGGAGCGTTGGAGACAGGTGTCGAAATTTCGGGTGTGACCCACGTTCTTAGGCTGCCGATAAAACCCCACCCGACCTGAGCCAACTTCACGGACGACTGCTTCCGGGTCGTCATTTGTGGAACAATCGTCCACCACTTCGATTTGCATGTTTGCAGGGCCTGGATCTTGACTCAAAACGCTCTTTAAAGTCTCACGAAGGTAGAGCGCGCAGTTGTATGTGGGAATCATCACCGACCAGCGAGCGGGGGCCGACTGGTCCGAAACACGGTTTATAATGACGTGGTTCTCACCAAGGCCGGATGGGCCGATCAACAAATCTTTCCGGTTGTGAATAAACATGCTCAATACCGGGGAAATTTACCCAAGTAAGTCGATTAATATGTCGGCAGCCGATGATGCGGCGGTCCCCGGGTTATAAAGAAGTTGTGATCGCACGGACTGGCGCTCGGCAGAAAACGCCATAGGAAACTCTAAGCTCCGTTTAATCGCATCCCCGAGATCACCGGGGCCAGAAACAACCAGCCCGGCACTACGTCCTGCATTCGCACGAATGTCGTTGAGCACGTCTTCAGCCGATCGAATATAGCGGCCTTGAGAATCGGAACCTATTGTATTTTGAAAAAAATCTGGACAATCAATGAAAATGACGGGTTTGTCCAACAACATGAATTCTAACGCCACTCCACTCACATCTGTGACCAAGACGTCACTGGCGACAAGGAAAGTGTCAATTGGTTGATTTCCTGCGTGGAAAAATAGTTTGTTATTCTCAAACCTTTTTAGTCTGTGGGGCCAATTTATACCGCTCGGATAATTCTCAGAATTATAGTGCATAGGATGCAACTTTACGATTACGCACGCTCCACACTTCATCAACTCCTCGACTACCCTATCACCATACATGTCCAAAGACGTCCCCGGGTCGTAGGCTGGCGCGTATAATACAACGGGAATGTCTTCGGGCAGGCCAAGCAGTGAAAGTGTCGCCTCTTTTTTATAGCATCCATTAACCAAATCGTCTGACTTTGGATAACCCACGTTGAACGACTTGATTTTTTCCGTGATGGTTGGATAGGCGGTGCAGAATGATTCATATAGACTACGTTGCAGGGGGCCTAAGATAAAGAGCGTGTTAAAATTTTTGATGAGTTCAGGGGCAAATGTGTTGCCCTTGCTTGGTTGGCCGTGGAACATGCAAACTCTGATGTTAGCCCGGTTTATTGGGCAGGCCCATTGCGTGGGCGTTATGAAAGCGTGAATGGTTTGGAGCCAGTTTAATAAATCCCAAGTTACAATTTTACTCTTGGCAATTCCCGTCGCCTCAGAAACAACATCGACATCCATTCGTAATCGCTCGTCGATGGCGAGGAAACAGCATCCTTGCTTACGAGATTTCATCTGGCGGATTACGGGCGAAATGTAAGCCTCCTGCCCGCGGTAGCTGAGATGAAAAACTACGATTTTTTCTCCAGCAAATTTATTCCAAAGGCAAAACGCTTTTAGTTGGATTATTTTCAGTGTCCGTTTGATTTCTAACAACCGCCGCGTTTTCCGGAGCAGCTTGCGTGTGCTTGGCCTAATGAAAGCAAAAATTTGCTTTGTCTCATTCATCTCAACTTTTCAGAAGTCGGAATAGTAGAAAATCGTGGGAACGGTCTGAAGCCATAGGTTTTAGGGGGCGAACAATGTTAAGAACAGTTGTGATCACCTGAACTAAAAGGCAGGCTGATCGAGGGTTGCGCTTCATCATCCATACCATTCCCTTCATAAATAGTGGCCATCGTGAAATCCGAGAAAGACGAAAGCGTTGATGCGATTGCTCTTTGTAAGTCAACTCGAAGCCAGCTTCTGAAAACGCACATTCTAGTTCGGGCAAAGATCTGTAGATGCACTTATACCCATCTATGTCGCAAAAAAACCTTTCTGATGTACTTGTGGTGACACGATCAATGACGATCCCGTTTGTCGCTACCATTTTTCTGATATTTGAAATTACGGAATAAAGCGCACCTTCCTCGATGTATTGATCAACGCCGCTTAAATATATAAGATCGAATTGCGTCATCGACACAAAATCCTGAGCTGGACCAACATGAAACTGAATATTTTTGATGTTGCTTTGCTCCGCCGCAGTCTCTGCAAGTCGAATCATTTCCTCGCTAAAGTCGATCGCTATTACTTCCTTCACGTAAGGAGCAATCAAGATTGACCAGCGGCCCGCACCACAACCTAACTCCAGAACTCGCATCGACTTATCGAGGGATGCGATGCGGCGGAAGTGCTGCCATTCTGCATTTTTTCGATATAATAATGAGAACTGATCGGCGCCGAAAACCGATAAAATACCCGCAGATTCCGGCATAGTCTTGGCTTGGTTGTTCCACCAGTCCCTGACTCCGCTGGATGAGAAGTTGCTTGGAGTTTTCATTCGTCACTGACAAGTTGCGTTTCAAACGTTCACAATTCAGATTTTATTGCAGTGAAAAGTTCTGTAGCGCACGACAGGTCCTCATTGCTATCGATTTCGAACCATTTGCGACCTGCAACATCAACGATGTGCACAACGCCTGAATCCATATGATCACCCAAAATCAAATCATAATACTGATTCTGCCTTCCCGCTTGAATTCCTTCCTGTAACCAACCCCGGAGTTGCAATACGCCCAATTCAGATAAATGAATTACACCTATCGACTTACTCTGATTCGGCTTCAGTAACTTTAGGTCTCGAATAATTTGCAACGAAATTGCTGTAGAATTACCGCAGTGTTCTACGAAGGCACCATCTAAACTACGTGTTGTAGAATCCACAAACCACGCAATTTGATGGGGAGCGTGTAATCCGAAAATTGAGCGCTCAAGAAAAACGTCACCTTCGATCACCCACGTTGCAGATTCTAGACCTTCTAAGCCAAGTGCTAGGCTGTACATGCTATTTGTTGTTTTGTAGATTGGATTAAAAATATATTGAATGGTCATGTTTGCAAAACGATCAGTTATCGATTCCCGAATCAATTC
Source organism: Verrucomicrobiales bacterium (assembly GCA_947478865.1). GTDB lineage: Bacteria > Verrucomicrobiota > Verrucomicrobiia > Limisphaerales > CANJXF01 > CANJXF01. Next base: position 24,491 of record CANJXF010000047.1, read on the forward strand.
GGCATGATGACCCACAACTATTCTGGCTTCTTTGCAGCCATTTGCGGATAATGACTCCAAAGCGTTTTCCAAGATTCTCTTCCCGGCAACTGGAGCGAAGCATTTAGGGTGTGTTAGCGTGAAAGGTAACAGGCGTTTTCCTTCACCTGCTACTAGAATTACTGCATTCTTTGTAGTCATATGATTTCTCTGACAAGCGGCTTGGGTGTTTTCTATTTTCAGCAAACTTTCAGGTATTCCGAACGATCCATTTGTCTGGTAATTGTTTCCACTCCTTTAATTGCAAGAGGCAATCCGCGCTGGAACCTTGGTATCCACCAGTGACTTGAATCGCGTGCTGTTTGTAGCACCAAACCAGAAGATCTCCGTGAGAATCGATGAGGTTGATGGAAAGCCAATACATTCCGGATTTCAGAGGCACTGATTCGAGAGTTATAGACCAAAGAGACTCACCGGAAGATAAGTCGATTTCTTGGTTTTTGGCCTCGAAGCGACATTCAGCTGCGAACCCATTTGATATATTGTAAAAATAAATTCGGACCTGAAAATTAGCCAGTGCGCATGCGGATTTTATATGGATTTTTATTTCAAGTGGTTCCCAAATAGATAACCGTGTGGACGGCAAGTTGGCGGAAAATGAAGTGATCGGCGGTTGTACAGACAAAAATGATTCTATCGCCTGTTCGCTTTCGTCGTTTAACTGATCGTATCTCAAAATTCCTTCAGCAACTGCTCCAAAATAAGCGGCGCGACCACCGGACATTGTAAGGACATGATCACAAACCCGCGAAATTTGTTCCATACTGTGTGACACAAAAATAACAGCGGCTTTCTTGCGTAGGGAAACTACTCGTCTATAACATTTATTTCGAAAAGCTGCGTCCCCTACCGCCAGCACTTCGTCCAGCAACAGCACATCCGGCTCCATCGCCGTGGCCACAGCAAACCCCAACCTCACCTGCATCCCGGAACTATAGCTTTGTACGGGCGAATCAATGAAGTCGCCAATGTCGGCAAAATCGATGATGTCCTGGAGCTTCTCATCAATTTCACGTTTGGTTAGACCCAGCACCGAACCATTGACGTAGATATTCTCGCGCCCGGTCAGGATCGGGTTGAATCCAGCCCCCAGCGCAATCAAGGCCCCGACCCGCCCACGCATGGTGATCGAGCCGGCGTCCGGTTTGATCAATCCATTGAGCATCTTGAGCAGAGTCGTCTTGCCGGCTCCGTTGCGGCCAATCAGCCCCAGGCATTCGCCGCGCCGGAGTTCAAAGGAGACGTCGTTGACCGCCCAGAACTCGCCAGGTCGGAGGTCGGCTGCGGAGGACGGGTGGCCTTCTGCCCGCTGATCTCTGCCTTCTGATCTCTGTTCTCTTGCTCCTGACTTCTGATTACCGAATGGGTTTAAATCGGAAAGGATGTCCTGCACTCCATAGAAGAGTGATTTCTTGAGGCTGCGGCAGAACTTTTTGCTGACACCTTCCACCTTAACGAGAACTTCGTCGTTTCCAGAGGTCGGAGGTCGGAGGTCGGAGGACATTTTAAAAGGAGGACAGATGTCGGAGATCAGTGGGCTGATGTCAGAGGTCGGGGACCGGAGATCAGGAATGGGACTGGGTTCCTCAACATGCTGCCGAGCATTCTTCCTATTTCGCGGTTTAAACTCATGAGTTCAGCGTGTTGTTTGGCCGTTATGTAGCCACAGGAAAGAGAAAAATCCAATGAGGATTCGGTTTCGCCATTTTCGCCGTCGCAATCGGTTAGCTTGCTGATGAAGTGGGCTTCGTAACGTCTCTTGGCCCACGCTTCGCGCAAGTTCAAGGTTACGGAGCGGGAGGATCGCCGAATTTGGCTGATCAGGGCGAACTTTTCTTCGGCAGGAAAACCCTTGCTGAGTTCAAAGATACGCATCGCCTGCTCATAGCTGCATTTGTAAACGTCGAGCTCCTTCGCCGAGTTGATTTGCATTCTGGATCCGTTCTCCGATTCGCGTTTCGCTTCCCACGCCTTCCGCCTTCCGCCTTCCGCCTTCCGCCTTCCGCCTTCTGTCCTCTGTCCTCTGTCCTCTGTCCTCTGCCTTCCGAATATTAGTTTCCAATGCGGGCGATGATGTGAGGGAGGGCGAGGCGGTAGATCACCCAGCCCAGAAACAGGAGTGCCGATGCGACTCCGCTGACGATGAGGAAACCGGGCAAGTGATTCGTCGCGCCGAGCGTCAGCCAATCGCGCGTGGTCGTGACCAAAGGGGTGAGCGGATTCCATTGGGCGACCCAACCCGCCAAGCCACCCTCTGGTTGCGGGTAAAGGACGGGAGTTAAAAACATCAGGAACATCGCGCCAATCGGAATAAGTTGCTGGACATCGTTGTAAAGGAGCCCGAGCGGCGTCAGGAGCACGCCAAACATAAAGCCAATCATGATCAGGGAAAGGATTCCGAAGGGGAAAAGCCAGGCCGTGGCCGGAGGGGTAATTTTGAACCAGGCAAACACCCCAACCAGGAGCACCAGGCGGATCAGGAAATTGAAAATTACCTGCCCGAGCCCGGCCAGAAGAATGGCTTCACGCGGGAAATTAATCCGGGTGAGCATGGATTTGGCGGACGTGACGGTTTTGATCGGGCTGTTCAACGCATCCACAAAGACCTGCCAGATGATGGTGCCAATCATGGCATACGCGGCGTAGGGAATGGAGGTATCTTTGATGGCGACAACTCCCTGGGCGTTGAGGAAAATAAACGGGAGGCTGGCGACGAGCGGAGGAATAAACGCCCAGACATAGCCCAGGATACTCTGGCGATATTGGGCCGAGGTATCGCGCACGAACAGCCGCCAGGCCAGCTCGCGCGAGGCCAACAGGTCGCGAAACATCTCGCGGAGGAGCTGTCCGGGGTGGCGCAGGGGCGATTCCGGGGAGTAAACTCTTACCGGCAGTTCCATCGCGGGCACCCGGGCAATCGAGGGATCGACCGGTGAGTCAGTTTGAGAAATCACAATTCTTTGGGAATGAAAGTAAAAGCCCGCCTCCTCGTCCAGAGGCTCTCAGCTTGGCGGAGATCCTGTCGCCAATGCAGATTCCTTCGTGGAAGCATTAGCCAGGATTTTGGAACAGGCCAAAAGAACTTCCGGCACTCCAATCCGGTTGAGACATTCGTTTTTTCGTTCAGAACAGGTGGCCAGGCTGCATCCTTCGCATTCAATTTGCGATCGAAGAATGGAGCAGTCCACGCCGTAGGGCGACCACATACCCGGCCATTCACGAGCAGAAAACAAGGCGACGCAGGGCCGGCCAGACGAAGCGGCCAGGTGCATGGTTCCGGTGTCGTTCCCGAGATAAAAGGCGCACCGCTGCAAGGCCGCCGCAGCCGGGCGAAGGCCAAGAGCCCCCGCCGCATTGAATCCTCTTCCCCAGCCTGCAACGAATTCCAACCCGATCGCTTTATCCTCCGGGCCGCCGAAGACGACCGGCCAGACATCAAATTCCTGGATCAGCCTCGCCACCACCTCTTGAAACCGGGCAGGCGGCCAGCGTTTCGCCGGCATTTTGGACCCAGGCCCAATCGCGACCCATTTCCTGCCGCCGTCGTCGCCCAGTCGGGCAAGCCATTCTCCGACGGCCTGCTCCTCATCGCCGGCAAGGCAAAGATCCAGGGAGCCGCGGGCGGGTTTTGGCACCGATATCCCATCGGCGGCCAGGCGGGCGAGCAACAGGTCCGACTCGGCCGGGGTCGCGCCCAACGGTTGCCCGTCGATTTTTCGCGGAAGGTCAGGGAATCCGTTGAATCCGATGAACCGTTTAATTCCGGCGGCGCTGAAGAAAGCTTTATCCCGCCTGATTTGAGGAGGCGTGCGGGCACTGGGAGCGAGGTAAAGGACGGCGTCAAAGGCCTGTCGGCGGAGCTTCCAGAGCAAGCGAGCCATTCTCGAATAGCGGGCAACCCGGCTGGCCTGGTCGTCCACTTCGTAAAACTCGAATTGATCGGCGAGAGGCGTCCCTTGCAATAAATCCGGGGCCAGAATGTAGGATTGGCGAGCATGCCGGTCACAAAGCAAGGTAATGGCGGCCTTCGGGAAATGACGGCGGATCACCCACATGGCGGGCAAGGCAACAATGGTGTCGCCGAGTTGACCAATGCGATAGATAAGGATTCGCTGCACAAGACGAGGGGCAAATTCAAACGCTAAGCTGGGAATGCGAGAGGTTTAGCGTTTCAAAACTTCAGCATTTTTTCCGCTCCACACGTTCTGTTTTCCCGTGGACCGGTCGGGTTCGGGGCCTGACACGCTTGGTTCGGCTCCCGACATCCCGTGTCCGGCTTGCAACGCGCCCGGTTTTCCCGCCAACGGGCAGCGCGGCGGCTCCGACGGGCTGGGTCGTCGCGTGGAACGACCGGATTCGAGGCCCTGATTCCCGCGCTGCAACCCCATCCCGGTCCGTTTTATTGAGTTTTTTCGGATTCCTTTCTCTGCTGGCACGCGCTGTGCGATCCCCCTTTCGCAGTATTGCAAAAACTTCGAAAGGCAAACGATGTAAACAGGTTGGTCCGTTGACTCGGCCTCCTTTGGAGGAGGGATCGGTTTTTGAAAATTTCGGCCGCTGCCTGCGCGACGGCCGGACCTCTCCTGCTCCTGGTGGAGCGGGGAGCGTTCTAAACACGCATGAACATTAGTAATAAATCCGTATGAAAAGAGAGTTAAACAAAGCCAACCAGGTCGCCTCAGCCTGGGAAACCTTGGCTCCAACGAAAACGTTCGGAGGAATGACCTTGGAGCAATTCAAGGCCAAAACGAAGCCGTCGTTTGACCTGCGCGGGCAGATCGGCGTGCTGGAGAACCAGTCGATCGACCTCGCGACGCGTTGCGCGGTTGCCGATGCGACCAGCAACGAAGCGGCACTGTTGGCGGTCAATGCGGTCAAAGGCGACCCGGAGCACGGTGAAAACAGCGCGCTGTATGCGGCGATGGGTTACGTGCGGAAAAGTGATCGGCAGAGTGGCCTGGCGCGCAAAACGCCCGATAACACCACTCCACCGACGGAACCAGCCAAAGCGGCCTAACGCCGAGCAGCCAGTCAAGCCGGGCCGTTCGCAGCGGCCCGGCCTTTTAATCTTCATGCAAAGAACCATTTTGAGAGGGTGGTCGATGGCGCCCGACCCGGGGCTACAGCGATTTCGTGCCGGCGGCACTTTTAAGCGGGTTCTAAAAGATCGACCAAAAAGGTGTCTCGCGACGGGCGCGATGGGGACGGTTCAAGGAGACAGAATCCGATCGGCATAGGCGGAGGCGCGCTGGCAGATGGCGTCGAAAACCGGCTTTTGCTCGCGGCAATAGGCGAAGATTTCCGCCGCCCTGGCCCCGGCATAATCATGGGCAATCATATTGCGCACGTCTTTCATTTCCCGCAATTCATCGGATTGATTTACGAAGCCGCGTTTCTCGGCGCGGTGGACGACATCCAGCAAGGTGCCGTCGGGTTTCAACTCCATCCGGTCCAGACTTCGAAGCACCTTGTTGACCAGCAAATCGACCGAGCGGGCAAACCGTCCGGTGAAAGCCTCGGCGCTTTCCAATTGTTGCTCCGTCGCGCCGCTCAAGGTGTCGGGCAACCCGGCCACCTGCTGGAAAGAAAAATCCAGGTGCCGCCGGGCGCTGGCCAATTCCGCCAGGCTCTGCTCGAGCAAGGACCGGACATGATCCGATTTCATAATTTGACGCCGGTTGCCTGAGCCAAGGCCGCCAGCGGTTCGCCGACTTGATCCCGCCGCCGCACCACCAAATCCAATTGCTGCCAGCCGATGCGATCCAGAATCCGGGTGCGCAGCCGCAAGACATCGCGAAAACCAAGGGTGTCCGACACCACCAGCAGATCAATATCCCCGCCTCTGGCGGAATCGTCGGCTCGGGAACCGTAAAGATAAATCTCGGCCGCCGGATCGAGGCGCCGGATTTCTTCGCAAACCGCGCTGGCTTCGTTGGCGGGCAGTCTCATGGATGGCAATATCCCCAAAAACCGGGTTGCGGTCAATTCAGCCCACGGCTGTTTCAGAAAAGGTCGACCGAAAAGGTGTCTCGCGACGGGGGCGACGGGAGCGAAGGGTGATAAGATTTAACCGGGAGGCACGGGATGCTGGTTCTCAATCCTGTCAATCCTGCGTATCCCTGTTCAATAATTTCCCCCGGAACCCGCGAGATGCGGGATGCTCTTTCTGATCGCTGCTCTCCGTTTTTCAGCGTTTTTCTCCGGTTTTTCGTCCGGGCAAGCTGCCGCCTTTGGTTGTTGGCCGAGGAAAATCGGCAAAACCATTGGGCGACCCACCATTCCCTGTTGTGACCGACGCGATAAGCGAACCGATGAAAGCAGTTTCCAAGCCTCACCATGAAGCCAGAGTGCCCGGGAGTTTAGGAGTTTCCATTAGGCAAACCAAGTCAAATGCATGCGAGAAAAAAGCAGGCGGAGCCGGATGCCGGAGCATCCGGCAAGGCTGAACCGCGGAGCGCGGGCCGACGTCGAACGGGGCCTAGTTGCCGACCATGGTGGCGACGCCGCCCAGTTTGCCGCCCAGAAAGGTGAGGACCTCATTGATGGGATTGGCGATGGCGGAGGTGCTGCTGCCGGCATAGAGCAGGCCGACGGCCCGCGGCTTGAGGGTGACATTTTCGACCAGGAGCGAACCGGAATCGCCGGAGTTGAGGAACCTGCTTCCTTTATTGGCAACCACGATTTGATTGACGAAAACCTTGGTGAAAGCGGCGCCGCCGGCACATTCATTTTCATAGGCCACCTGAATGGTGGCGTTCAGGCCGGAGATGCTGCTGGAGGTCAGGCCGGTGGTGCGACCGCTTTTCTTGACCGGCTGGCGCAAAGCGGCACTGACGGTATTGGCCGAGAGCGTGCCGATGCCCAAAATCGAACCGCTGGCGCTGATCATCCCGGAATAGGCTTGCGCCACCCCGACATCGACATTGGACCCGGGCAACGAGCCGAGTTTGACCAGTGTGCCCACCGATTGAGCGCTGGCGGCGCTGCATTGGACGTCGATTAATCCCGGCTGGATGACCGCGCTGCCGGTGGCGGCGACCAGGCCGTTGCCGCCGGAGACAATGTCCGACTCGAGCACATGATAGTTGCTCAGGATGTAATTGATGCCATTGACCTGGATGAGCGACCCGAGTGTGCCGCCGCAGCAATAGCCATTGGCCAGATCGCTGCTCCAGCCGCCCGAGGTGCCCAATTGAATCGGCGCGGTCTGTTTGGCGGTGTTCCCGGCAAAAGCACGGAATTTCTCGGTGATTTCCACTTGGAGACCCAAGCCGCGCACCTGCGGCGGCAATGGGAGACGTCCGGGCCGAAGTCGCGCCCGTCGCTGGAGGGCGGCAGACCGAGGGCGAGAACGATCAGGAACCATCCTTTGAGTCGATGGAATAGTTTTTCCAAGGGGTTCGAATCGGCTGCGGGCATCGCACCACTGTGGCAGAAGCCGGGCCGGCCGTAAAATAAAGAATTGCCGCCAAAACCGGTGTCCCGCGAAGGGCGCGAAGGGGGCGACGGGTGATGAAAAGCTGAAATTTTAACAGGGAGGCTCAGGAGGCACGGGATAACCGATTCCCATCCTGTCGATCCTGTGTATCCCTGTTCGATAATGCCCCACGGAATCTGCGGGACGCGGGGGATATCGGTACAAAAAAAAGCCGGATAACAAGTCCGGCTTTCTCACACACGAAACAAAATGTTCCTGAGAACGAGATTACTTTAGCCCAATTCTCTTTTCCCGATAGTCACCAGTACTGGGGACAGCGAATGGTGGGCTTGTATACTTAGCAAACGCATAAAGTTTGGGACAGGTGGCGATAGATGAGACGCTTGCCTTGGATGCATCCGACGAATTTCGCCAGGCGAATTCCATCGGAGTCATGGCGCGTGTTCCAGCGGAACGCGAATTCGTTGGCGTA
>CANJXF010000048.1 GCA_947478865.1 Verrucomicrobiales bacterium
CACGCGCCCTGGCTTCATTGCCATACGCCTGTGCCAATTGCTGCAAAACCGGCTCTCCCGCCTCAATCTTAGAAATTTTCATGCCGACGAGCCTAAACCATCCCCTTGGACATTGGCCGTCCATGCGTTTGTAAAATATACAAGCCCAACCACGGATTGGTTCGGAGAAATTTTACGGCGGCGTTTTGACCCATGACGGGCGCGGCGAAAACCGGGTTTACAAAGAAATCAGCCAGATTGGCCATGAACTGAACCGGTTGGCGCCGGTCCTCAAGAACACCAAAGTCGTGGCGGAAACCTGCATTCTTTACAGCCACGAGAATGAATGGGCGCTCGAATTTCCACGCCAGCCCAACCAGTTGTTCAGGCAACGCGATCATCTGCAGCTCTTCCACAGCGCGTTGCACGACCGGAATATTCCCGTTGATTTCGCCCGGCCCACGGAAGATTTGTCGAAATATAAAATCATTTTCGCGCCGTCGCTGCACATGCTGGCCGGCGGTGAGGCGGATGCGTTGAAGTTATACGTGCAGAACGGCGGGACGCTGGTCAGCACGTTCAACACCGGGATGATCGACGAGCATCACATCGCGCCGGACTGCGGTTTTCCGCATGACTTGACCGACCTGTTCGGGCTGGAGGTGCAGGAGTTTGATCCGTTGCCGCCCGGCGAAGAAAATCATCTGACTTTCAAGGGCGGGTTTCACACGAGCCATTTGCACGCGGCGAAATATTGGTGCGACATCATCGAGCCAAAGGGCTGCCAAACGATTGCGAGCTACACAAAGGATTTTTATGCAGGGCGTCCGGCGATCACAATGAACGAGTTCGGCGCGGGCAAAGCGATCTACATCGGCACGATGTGTCAGCAATCGTTTTACTACGACCTCGTCGTTTGGCTGCGGCAGCTCTGCAATTTATTTCCCCTGTTGAAAGTTCCTGACACGGTCGAAGTCAGCATGCGGCAAAATCATGACACGCGAATCTATTTTCTGCTGAATCATCAGAATTCTCCGGTGCGAATCCAATTCTACAAACCGATGCACGATTTTTTGACGGGATCCACCTTCAGCGGGAATTACGATTTGCCGCCGCATGGCGTTCTCGTGCTGGATGAGAAGCCGAAAGTGTGATTCACTGGGCGCGAAGAAGATTTTTCGTAACCGAGTGCAACCGAATTTCAGCAATTACAAACGAGGGCCGCGCAAGCCTTCTGCGAAACAGAGCATTCTGGCCAATTGGCGCGGAATCGACCTCGCGCCGGTGGAAATTGCCAAAGCGAAAAGCTCTCGCGCGGCGGGTGACATCATGCCGCGAATTCTCTCCGATCTCCGAATTGACCGCCGCCAATCCGAAAGCGAAATCCTGAAAGTCTGGAATCATTTGATCGATCCGAACATTGTCGCTCACGCGAAGCCAACGGGGATCAACAAGGGCACGCTCTTCGTCACCGTGGACAGCAGTGTTTGGCTGGATGAAATCGTGCGCTACCGTCGCCGCGACATTCTCCAACGACTGCAAACGAGCTTCGGTCGAGATCTTATCGCGCGGATTTCGTTCCGGGTCGGGTGAAATGGCGATTCACCTCCCGCTAATCGAGATCGTTTCTCCGTTCCCATCACCGCAAAAATAAGAGAAGCGGCCGATGGATATCCGCGCCTGGCCCATCAGGCCTTTCCGATGAGCGGCGGCGTGCGCTGCGGGACGCGATTTGGAAAGATGGTTTTCACGCAGCCGTTCGATTTGCGGCAGGACGGTTTCAACCTTCAAGACTTTTCCGTTCCATGGGGAAACTGGCTCAACGGCAGCCCACTTCCGGCGTTCCCGTTCCCGGTGTTTGTGCAGCAAATAACCGCTGAGAATCGCCAGGCCAATCAGCTGCACGATGATTTTGATCAGGGACACGCATATCAGGTCGTCCAGAAGAACGATCTGTTCAAGCTGATTCTCGCACGAGCGCGAGACCTGAAACGGAGAAGAGAAATTATTTTGGAGCTGCTTCCACCGGCACCGCATTGGTGCTCGCCGAGATGCCTAGCTTGGTTCGAATGCGTGCCTGGACTTCAGGCGAGACGCTGCTTTCCGGACCTAACATCCGGTCGCGAACCACTCGTTTCAATTCCTGCAACGGCTTCAATGCAACACGATCCCCGGTTCCTTTGATTTCACTTTGAAAACGGTTCCAAATCTGTTTGGCCATCGCTTCTGATTTTGCCGCGCGATCATCGTCATCCAACGCCAGCTCGACGTAGGACCTGTGCAGCAGTCCTTGAATCGCCGCAGTGGTCTTATTGACATCCGTTTCGCCCACGTCCTCGGTCAGGAACACGATTGCCAGTTCATCCAGCGAAAGTTTCTTTCCGCTCTTATGCACGAGTGCTTGAGGATAATTTTGCTCCAGATACTGATACCAACGTTTCGCCTCAGCCTCGCGATAGTCCATGTAGAGAAAATAGACCGCATTAACGAGGAAGTTTCTGTGCCCGGTTTTGATGTGCTCTTTCTGGGTCAAATCCTCTTCCATCATGGTTTCGTAGGTGTGATTGACCTTTTCGACCAGATCCAGGTTGGGCCCGAGCGCAAACGTTTTGTCCAACTTGTTTTCCGTCAATCCGCCGCGCATGAAAGCCATCTGCATGGTTTGATAAATCGAGCGGCGCAACGTTTGTTGCTCTTCCTGTTTCGCTTTGCGCCGACCCGCTTCCGCCCAGTAAATGGCGTGGGCATCCGGCAGCCGCCATTCCAGCGGACCGTAGAGGTCATCCACTTCCTTGAGCAGCCGAGCATCCATTTTATAGCGCTCGCCCAGCAGCTTGACCCGCTGTTTGGCTTCATCGGTTTTCGGGTCGAGCAGTTCCGCAAAATTGGGTTTGCCGCCAAACAGATCATTCATCTCGCTGGCCCAGGCGGTTTTGTAATATTGATGCGCGTCGTCGAGATTGTTCCCCATCTTGTGCTGGAAAAACCAGGAAAGCTCGCGATAGATCAGGGTCTCGTCTGGATTGAAGCGCAAGCCGTCGTCGCGCAGAAGCTCGATGCCGCGCTGCACCCAGCGCCAGCGGTCGGACGGGTCTTTGAATTTTACCGAGATGTTGTAAGCCATGTTCCAGGCCTGGACCAACCAGACTTGAACAAAATGCGGCTCAAGTTTCGTGATCAAATCCGAAAGCTGCACCATCTCGAAAAATTTGTCTTCCTCCTGCAAATCATTGGCGCGAATCCACAACGCGTTGGCGATCAGCCCGCGAAAGCCGCCCAGCGCCACGGTCGTAAACGCGAGAACCGGGGGGGCATTTTCCAGCGGCTCCATGCGCGTCAAGCCCAGCGTCTTGCGGTCGTCATTCATCGCCCGCTGCACTCGCGAAACCCCAAAAAATAGCGCGCCAGCCAGAAGGACCATCGCGGGTTTATAGAATTTCGTTTGCGAGAGATTCATTACGAGTTTCCTTGTGCGGTCGCCAATTCACGCCGGGAGAAGGTGAAGATGCCAATCGCGGCGAGAATTCCGCCCAGCAACAAAACGATTTGCACCGCGGCCAGCCCGAGCTGCGTCCAGGTGATGCTGCGGCCCGTGCTCAAGGAATCGATCGGAGAAAAGTTTTGCACCAGATTGATGATCTTCAGCATGCCGCGGAAAACGGGAACCATGACAAGGTCGAGGATGGAGCCGCCCTTGGCCACGCCGGTCTCGTGGTCCACGCCCATGATGGTTCCTTCCTGCACGACGTTGGCGAGGGTGCCGCTGGAGAGGCCGATCATCAGAACGGAAAGCGACACGAACGCCGCCACCGGGAACGAAAGGAAGCTGGCCGCAGCCAGGCCGAGGGCCGCGAGCAGCGCCAGCCAGAAGAAAATTATCCCGAGGCCCCGCGCAAAATTTAATCCGAAACTGCTCTCGCGATAGAGCACCTCAAAACCATCTTCGAGCGGGAACATCAGTGTTTCCTGATTTCCATTTCCAAAGACGACGTCAAGAATTCCGTTCGTATCAAACAAGTTCGGCGGAATGGGGAATTCGTGGAACGTCTCCGGCGCGAGGCTCATCGGCTCGGAACGCCAGACCCGTTTCGTTTCCGGATTGCCGACTTGCCAAAGTCCGATGAATGCTCCGGAAGGATTGTTCTGCGCGGTGAAAAATTTCACCCGCAAAAACAACGGTTGATCGCGCAACGAATCTTTCGCTCGACCGAGATCGATTCTCCATGGCCGATATCCATCGGCGCGAACGGACTGAATTCCTGATTTGATCTGCGCCTCGATTTGTTTGCGAATCTCGGGGATGTCCACAGGGTTGACGGATGATTTTTGCAGCCGCTTCTGCAGCTCTGCTTCCACTGCGTTGCTAAAGTCAGGCAGAACTTCTTTGACCGAGGCGCGAGCCACCAGGACTTCGTTGCGTAAAATGGCTTGTTGCTCGGGCGAAAGGCGATTCGCCCGCCATTGCAGAAGGAAATAAACACTGCCGCCGGCAATCGCCAGCAAGAGCGCGTTCAGGGTCAGAATACCGAGCCATTTTCCAATCCAGATTTGCCAGCGCGCAATCGGTTTGACGGCGACCATCTGGATTTGCGCCTCCTCAACGTCGCGGGCCAGCGTGCCGCATGCGAGCCAGAGCGTGGCGATGCCCAGAAGCGCGGTGATCGCGCTCAAGGTGTAAGTCAGGAGAATCTGGGTGAACCCGCGCGCCGTTCCGTCGTCCTTGATGAGCAACGGCAATCCCACGACCGCGCTCACCAGCAGCGCTGCCAGAACCCAGAAGAGCCGGTAACGAAAAGCGGCTTTCCAAGTGAGCGTTACGATGGCGTTGATGCGTTGCATGCGGATTAATTCAAATTTGAACGTTCAAACTTGATTACGAATCGCTCTTTGGTTTCCCCAACAGCGACGACAATTTGTCGTTGGCTTTGCTAAGATCAACCGGCCTGGCAATTTCCACATGGGCTGCGGCGGGAGCTTCGTGCGCTTTGGTCAAGGACTCGAGCTTTTTGGCCGCGATCGCGGCTGCAGGGTCGGGTGTGATGACGACGGGTTTCGAATCGCCGACATCGGCAACTGGAGCGGTAAAGCGTTCCAGAATCTTATCGGTCGATGGTTTTGCGCTGCCGTCCCCGCGCAGATATTCTGCAACGCGATGGCCGGAAGTAGCGCCAGAGGTTTCGGCTGAGCTGAGTTTCGCCTTTTCCACCACGCCGAGAAAATAACTTTCCAGATTTTGCGTTGGATTATCCACCTGCACTTTGTCCGTCGCGACGTCTTTGCGGATGATTTCCAAAACACGCTCCATCGTTTCGCGAGGCAGTGGCGGCGTGGTGATGCGAACGGCATCGGGCTTGGAAAGCAACTCCTTGAGCGTGCCCATCGCCTGGATTTTTCCGCCGTAATAAATCACGACTCGATCGCAGACATCTTCCACGTCGGCGAGCAGATGGCTGCTGAGAATCACCGTCTTCCCGCGGCGCGCCAGAGCGAGAATCAAATCCTTCACTTCGCGGCAGCCAATCGGGTCGAGGCCGGCGGTCGGCTCGTCGAGAATGATCAGGTCAGGGTCGTTGATCAGCGCTTGGGCAAGCCCGATGCGGCGCTGCATCCCCTTGGAAAATTCGCCGACGACGCGGGTGCGGACCTGATTCAGGCCAACCATTTCCAGAAGTTGTTCGGAGCGGGTTTTGCGCTCGGCGGCGGGGAGATGAAAAAGATTTCCGAAAAAATCAATTGTCTCGCGGGAATTCAAATAGCGGTAGAGATAAGATTCTTCCGGCAGATAGCCGATGCGCGCTTTGGTCGGAACGTGGCGCGGCGAATGGCCGAAGACTTCGATGTGCCCCTTGGTCGGATAAAGCAAGCCGAGCAACATTTTAACCGTGGTCGATTTGCCGGAACCATTCGGCCCGAGCAATCCAAACACCTCGCCGCGGCGCACTTCAAAATCGACGTTGTCCACGGCGCGGGCCTTGGAGCGGCCCCAGAAATCTTTGAAGACCTTGGTGAGGCCACGAACGACAATGACGTTTTCAGTCGCAGACATAAAACTCAGGCGGGCGTTGGCGCAAGCTTGGGCGCCGGTTGGGATTTGTTTTCCTGGACTGGGGCGCTCGGAGTGGCAGCTGGTGCTTCAAACGGCTCCAGCTCTTCACCTTCGCGAACCAGGCGGAAGCTGTTGAACACCACGATCAACGAACCGGCCACATGCATCATCGCGGCAAGAATCGGGTTGATGTAACCAAACGCCGCCAGCACAAGGCCTCCAATGACGAAGAGGATGCCGAGCAGGAAGTTCTGGTTGATCACCGTGCGGGTTTGGCGGGAAAGTTTAACGAGGAACGGCAGGCGGCGCAGGTCGTTGTTCATCAGCGCAATGGTCGCGCTGTGAATGGCCACTTCGCTTCCGGCTGCGCCCATCGCGATGCCGATGTCGCCTGCGGCAAGAGCGGGCGCGTCGTTCACGCCGTCACCGACGACGGCGACGCGATAGCCTTTGGCTTTGATCGCACGGACAAATTCAACTTTGTTTTGCGGCAAACATTCGGCCACAACTTCTTCGCAGCCAATTTCGCGAGCGACACGTGCTGCCACCGGTTGACGATCACCGGAGACCATCGCGATGCGGCGGACGCCATTATGTTTCAGGTCAAGTAATGCCTCGCTGGCTTCGGCTCTCGTTTGGTCCTGCAAGCCAACCCAGCCGATGCATTTTCCATTTTGCGCGACGTAGATCAGGCTGAATCCTTCTGTCTCTTTCAAATCAACCGAGCTTGTGAAGTCATCGGTGATACCATTGTCTTTCAGCCATTGCGCACGACCGATGATGATGCTCTTGCCATCGACGTCGGCTTTGATGCCGCGTCCGGCGGTCTCAGCAAAATTCTTTGGCTCGGGCAACGGCACGCCCGCTTCGTCGGCTAACTGCGCCAGCGCTTTTGCGGTCGGATGATTGCTGTATTTTTCCGCAGACGCAGCGACGCGCAACAATTCAGCGGGAGCAGTTTCGCCCAATGGAGCGAGTCGGCTGACGGCAAGTTTGCCGGTGGTGAGCGTTCCGGTTTTGTCGAAAACGAAGGCGTTGATTTTTGCGGCGGATTCGATGTCGGCTACATTTTTGATCAAAATGCCAAGGCGCGCCGCAGCGGAAAGCGCGGCCACCATCGCGGTGGGCGTCGCCAGGATGAAGGCGCACGGACAGGCGACTACGCAGACGGAAATGACGCGGCTGAGATCCTGGGTCACGGCCCAAACCAGCGCGGCAATCAACAACACCAGCGGCGTGTAGAAGCCCATGTATTGATCGACGATCCGCATGATCGGCAGCTTGGTTTTCTCTGCGGCCAAAATCAGGTTGCGCACCTTGCCGAGGGTTGTGTCCTGGCCGGCGCGGCTGACTTTGATTTCCAAAACGCCGGTTAAATTTTGTGTGCCGGCAAAAACGTCGTCGCCGGATTTTTTGTCCACGGGCAGCGATTCACCGGTGATGTTCGCCTGGTTGAAGGAGCCCTGGCCATTCACGATCACGCCGTCTGCGGCCACGTTGTCGCCGGGACGAACGCGGATCACATCGCCGATCGCCAGATCTTTGGTCGCGACTTCCTCTTCGCCTTTGGCGGTGAGGCGGCGCGCTTTCGTGGGAGTTAATTTGATGAGTGATTCAATGGAAGCGCGCGCGCCTTCGGCGGTGCGGGTTTCGATGATTTCACCAAGCAACATGAAAAATGCGACGATGCCCGCCTCTTGATAATTTGCCGAAGCAAACGACGCGATCACCGCGAGACCAACCAACTCGTTGGTGCTGAGAATTCCAGCCCTCAGATCTTTCAAAGCAGTCCAGACAATGGGGTAGCCAAGAATCAGTGCGCCAATCATCGCGCTGAAATCGGCAACCGTGCTGCCCTTACCGAAAGTCCATTCAACGACGAACGAATTTAAAACTAGAATCAGCCCGATGACCGTTTGCTGAAGCCGGACCGGCGTGTGCGAATGATCATGGCCGCAGCTCGAACACTCCTCGTCGTGCGAATGGCTGTGATCATGATCATGGTCATGGTCGTGCCCGTGATCATGGGAATGCTCCTTGCGACTGAGTAATGACTTAACTTGCATAACTATTTTGGAATAATCGCAGCAGGCTGCCCTGTTTTTTGTTTTTGGCGACGCTCCTTGTCCTCGTTGGATTCCGCTTCGCGGTTCAATTGTAGCCTAAGTTCATAAGGTTTTCCACTGACCGGGTCATTGATCAGATTGATGAACTTATCATCCGCGTTTGCCAGGATGCTTCGCCATGTCTCGGTCAGCAATAACTGCTGAAACAACGCTGGATTCCTTTCATAGAAACCGAGGCGACCCTGGAAATCTTTGGCATCAGCGGCAATCTTGCCGAGCAGTTTTGAGCTATCACTTGTGGCCGTCGTGACGATGGAATTGGATTCGCCCAACGCCATGCTCAACAGCGTGGCGGCCGCGCTTTTTGCCGCATTATTCGTCGTGCTGCTTTCCTGCTCGACGGCGATGACGGCATCAAATGCATCTTTCACCTGGCGCGGAGCGATCGCGTCAAGATTGCTCGATTCCACTACGATGCCCAGTTGCTGTTTCTCAACGGCGCGGTTAAAAATCTGCACCACTTTGTCCTTGAACGCGCCACGCTCCAGGCGGATCGCGTCGTCCACCTTGAATTGGGCCGCAGCATCGAGCAGCGCATTGTCCAAAGCGTTCGTCACAATTTGTTTGGCATCATCAAAATTCAACACGTAAGAAATCGGGTCGATAATCCGGTAGTTCAGCGTGATGCGGGCGTGAATGATATTGCCATCGGCGGTCATGGCATACCCGTCAAATGCCGGGTTCAACGAACCGCCCGGTTGCGTATCCGTGCCATCGGGATTCAAGGCATACCAACCCACCGATGACGTGACGTTTTGGATTTCGCTGATGGGAATCAGAACTTTCTCGTCAATCGGATAAGGCCAGGACCAATGCAGGCCCGGTCCGAGCAACTGTTCCTTCGTGGCGCTCATCGGTTTTCCGAAGCGCAGGACAACGACTTTTTGATTCGGCGGGACGATGAAGACGCCCGAGCAGAGGAAAACCACCACCAACACGAACATGATGATTTTGACGATCCAAAAACTACTGCGCAACGCTTCCGATAGCGCCTGCGAGCTGGCGTCATCGGTCGGCGCTGGCAACATTGGTTCCAGCACTTCGGGCTCGTGCCCGGGATGGTTATGGTCGTGCGACTTGCTCATTGATTTTCTTTGGCTCGGTTTGGGCCTGGCTCTGCGGGACGCTTAACAAATCCAGCGGTGGCGTGCGCTGATCGAGAATCAGCGTGGACCGCTCCTGCAAAGACAGCTTGAGCGCGTCGTTTTTCATTAACAAAACGGCCAGCGCCGGGTTCTTTTCAAAAATTTCATAAGATTTCTGCGCTTCCGCCTCGGCTTTGCCGCGAATTTCAATTGCAGCGGCATCCGCCTTGGCCAGGATTTCAGCACGATCGCGATCCGCCGCGGTCTTGATTTTACTCGCCGCCGCTTCTCCCTCCGCCTTGATGCCGCCGACCACGCGCATGCGCTCTTCCTTCATGCGATCGAACACTTTTTGCGTAATATTTTCCGGCAACCCGAGCTTTTTGATCCCGAGGAAATTGATGTGAATGCCGGAGGCCTTCGCCGTCTGCTGGATGCTTTCACGGATCTGCGTTTCAATTTCAGGGAACTTCAATTCCTTAGGATTCGTCGAAATAAAATCTGAAAAGGGATGCTGGCCCACGACGTTGTTTTTCGCATCGCTGATCAAACGCTCCAGAGATTGTTCGGCCCGGACGATTTCGCCCGAGAACCGCTCGCGAAACAACTGGGGATCCGTGATCGTCCATCCGGCATAAACCGTAACCAGGATGTTTTTGCCATCGCGCGTTTGGGTTTCGCTGAATTTGTCGGCTTCAAAATTTTGAATGCGCTTGTCGAACTTTAATACTTTTTGAATCGGCCACGGCCATTTGCCGTAGAGACCGGGCTCGGGCTTATCGGGGTTGGTATTCAGGTTGCGCGTCGGCTTGCCGAAGGTCGTGACGAGCGCGACTTCGGTATGGCGCACCTGAAAAGTGAAGAGCAGCGCGCCGAAAATCACGACGAGGAGAATTCCAATTGTGAGGGTGAGATAATTCCGATTCATAAATTATTTTTTAATGGGTGGCACGGTCACATCCAGCAAGTCCGGCCTGACTTTTTCTTCCAAGTTGAGATTAATCACGTTTTGGGTATTGGTTGGGCCAACGATGATTTTGCGCGCATGGCTGCTTCCGGCAATAAACGCTTCCAGATACATCCGCTGCGCATAGACCGTCGGCGAAGCCGTGAATGCCTTGATTTGATTCGTAAATTGCGCCCCGCGCGCCGCGGCTGAGGCCACGCGATTCAGCCGGAAGATTTCGGCATCACGAATTTTCGCCAAGGCTTCCGCCTCGGCCATCGGCAGGAGTCGCGCCCGATAACTTTCCGCCCTGAGAATGGCTGCTTCCTTTTCCTGCCCTGCGCCAACCACCTTTTGGAATTCTTCAGCGACTTTGAGCGGCGGATGGATGTCCTGGAGGCCGACTGAAAGTATTTTCACGCCGAGTTTCAGATCCTTGGCGCGAGCTTGAATTTGTTTGAGCAGGTCTTGCCCCGCCTTGAGCCGACCGCTCGACATGATCTCGATCAAATCCACGCCAACCAGGTAAAGCACGACTTCGCGGGTCGCAATTTTTTCGAGCAATTGCCCGGCATCGGCATGGTTGTAAGCCCACGCTTTCACATCATCAATTTGATACTGCACCGGGATGCTGACCGTGAGCAAATTGGCCGGAACACTCTGCTGCTGGCCTGCGGCGTTGGTGGAACCTTTTTCGCTGCTGGCGACGAGGAGGTTGAATTCTTCTTTGTAATGCGGACGCGTCCACAGAACGGTTTTTTCTTTTTCCAATCCAGGGTCGGGAACAAAGCCGATGTTAAACGTTTGCACTTCGCGTGTTGGGAAACGATTCACATGATCAATCGGCCAGGGCAATTTCAAATGCGGGCCGGGCTGCAAAACCCCGTTTTCAACCGGGCGGCCGAAGCGTTCAAGCAGGCCTTCTTCGCCGGTGCCGATGAAGATGATGCACGTCGAGAGTAGAAGGACCGCAACTTGCGCGGCAATGATCCAAGCCAAGGCTTTCTTGAGGAATTGATAAAACCAGGTTTCAGAGACTTTGAATCCAAATTGGTAATCGAGCGCGTGGGCTGCCGTTGAGAATAGTCCTTCGGGCTGGCCCAAGAGGCCGACGATGCGGCTCTCGTAAATCAACCGCTCGGCTTTGCCGCGAACGCGCGGCCGATAGATTTCAAGGACCAGGCTGACCACCAGTTCGAAGGCGATAATGGCGAGCAAGACAACCGCGGCGCGCGCCGCATATAAGTCAGCGGCGGCAATACCTCCCCAGGTTGTTAATCCAATACTGATCGCCACCGCTGCGCATAGATAGGCGCCGAGCAGAAGATAGCTTCCGCCGGGCCGGAGCAGCCGCTGTTTTTCCAAACGCGCCAGGCTTGAGGAATATTTCCCAAGGAGAAATAGAACCAATGCGAAGAGGCCGAATGCGGAGATTGCGACCGTGGCGCGGCTTTCGACCAGCGGGATCAGCGTGCGCAGGTTTTTCCATTCCCAATAGACCATCGCCCATTGGCCAAGGACCAGAAGCAGCGTGAAGGCGGGGATAAAGAAGCGCTCGAACTGTTCGCGGGAACGGCGGGCCGGAAAGGAGTCGGCTTCCGTGCTGAACAGCGATTCGCTGCTTTTGCTTTTGACGAGTTCGTCGAATTCGAGCTTTTCAAACCGCTCGCGCTCTTCCAAACGCGTTTGGAAATAGCTGATCAGCGCGACCAGTGTGCCGGTGCCGAAGATGAAACAAGCGGCCAAGGCTGAGGCGGCGTTGACGAATTTCGCCAGCGCGACGCTCACGATCGTGACGAGCAGCAGCGCGATCCAATTGATCAGCCCGATTTTATGATGATTTTTTTCCATCGCAATTAGGTTAACTCACGGTCTTCAAACAAAACGAGCGCCAAGGCCAGCGCGGCACCGACATATCCGGCCATGTAGCCAAAAGCCTTCCAGAGATAGCCGAGCGGAAATTTTTTTCCGCTCTCCAAAACGTCGGCCAGCCAGAACAGTTGCCAGTTCGGGGTCACGGCGTAAATGATACTGGCCCACCAGCTGCCCGCTTCCGCGCGACGGCCGAACATATAGTCCGACATCAATCCGAGCAAAAACAGCGCGGAACAAATCGCCAGCGTGGGAATGACTTCGAGCCGCGTCGAGCAGGCGAGCGCCAGCGCGGCCAAGATCCAGAGTGCAAACAAAATCAACGCGGAGGCAGGAATCATTCTCCAATCGACGCCGGTGTAGGTTTCATTCGGCGAAACATCTTTTTTCACAAAATAAATCGCGATGAACGCCAGCGTGAGCATGACCAGCACGCTGAAAACCGCGTCGGCCATAAAAGGGCGGCGCAGGAAAAAGTTCGAAAACCCCGCGATCGCATAAGCGAGCACCAGTCCGGCGCTAAAAATTCCCAAGGCGGGAAAATCGACTCCGCCATAAGCGTCGAATGCCATGCGCGAGGCCAGGAGCGCCGCGATCAAATTGGCATAAACCAACACGGTGAGCGCGCCGGCCAGGCCAAAAAATTTTGCCAGAATAAATTGGGAGCGGCTGACGGGCTTGGCCAGGACGGCGAGCGCGGTGCCGGTGCGAATTTCCCGGGCAACCGAAGCCGATGCGCTCAGGACGGCCGTGAACAATCCAACCAGAAACATCACGGCCAAAACGCTGTTTTTGACGAGCTTTGGTTCATCGCCGAAACCGAAATAATTAACGCAGGACAGAAAGACTTCAAACGCCGAGGAAGTGGTCATGAGCAGCAGAAAAATAGGCTGACGGACCAATTCCATGAACGCATTACTGGCTATGTTAAAAAACTGTCGCATTAGATTTAAGACGGACAACTTACGGGGCTGAAACCACATTGCCAACCGTAAATCCTGACTTTGCCGCAGCGTTAAGACAGCAAAAACCCGAAGAGATTCAAAATTAGTCAGGCCGAGGCGGGCGGTTCGCCGCTTTGAATCAAAATGAGAAAACCCGCACGGCTTTGAGGCTGGATTTCTATTTTTCTGAAGCGAACGAGGCGATCACCGCCTTGGCGACCGATGGGATAATATCATTCTCGTTGGCGTGATTGACGGTGAACGTAACGAGGACAAATTTTTGGCCGCTGGGCAGTTCGACGTAGGCGGCGTCATGGCGCGTTTCGCTCGTCCAACCGGCTTTTGACCACAGCTTGGTTCCCGGCGACAAGGCTTTCCCGGTGAACCCGCGCGCCTGCCCTTCCGCGCCCGCCGTTTTGGGAAACGGATCGCGGTGCAATAATTCCATCATTTCATCGCAACGCTGGGCGGAAACCGATTGGTGCGTGACGACTTCGGCAAGCAATCGCGCGGTGGCATCGGTCGTGAGCCAGTTGCGATGGTTGGGTTTGTGCAGGTTGATCGACTGTTTCTCGCGTCCATACGGTCCTTCGCACCACGGCTTGCGGTTGGCGTTGATGTTTTTGTAGCCGAGCGACGCGAAATAGCGATTCACCGCGTTGCGCTTGTCATACCATTGTTCCAATTCCGCGGCGGGCAGTTCCGGCCCGCTCGTGGTGCCGGTGATGGAATCGAGCACCAGGCCGGTGGCCTCATTGTAAGATTCAACGATCATGTCGCGCATGGCGCGTCGCAACTCCTCGGTGTCCTGCAATTTGCCGTCTTCCATCCAGCGATGCGCGGCGACGAGGTAAAAGAGTTTGATCACGCTGGCGGGGTAGATTTGCTCGCCTCCGCAATAACTGGCCTGAACCGGCTTCGCCGAGTCGCGCAAATCAATGAGCGTCACGGCGAGTTCGTTGGTGCCGAGCTTTTTATCGGCGAACTTTTGTAACGTAGTTTGCACCGCGGCATCGACGACGCTTTGCAATTTTTCAGAATGCGCGGGATTCCAGGGATTCGTCGGGCCGGCTTGGGCGGAATTCGTGAGCACGAGTGAAGTTAATAATAAATTCAGGAGCAAATGGGGAGCGCGGATTTGGAAAGTCATCGGAAAGGAATAAATCAGAAATGCAGAAAACGAACACCAAGAAAGTCACTCGAAACAAGTTGAATTATTTTTTGCCAACAAATTTTCCGCTTCTTTGACCATTTCTAAATCGCCGCATCGTTCGGCTTCCACTCGCCCGCCTCGCAAATAAGTTTCTGCAATCTCAAAACGTTTCGCAATGCGATGCCTCTCACCGATGGCGATTAGGATAGTGTGGATTGGCTCTTTGAGTTGTTTCGAAGCGCATAGTGCCTGCTCGTAATAATCAAGCGCCAAACGCTCATCATCGGTGTAATCGGCCAGCGTCTCCAGAAGGAATGGGTGACAACGGCCGGCACACGCTTGTCGTTCGTAATACGCATGAAAAGCGGAATAATGAGTCTCTCGAAGGACGTCATCGTCAGCCATAACTGCATTTGTGATCAACAATGCAAACTCTCGAACCTCTTCATAAGTATCCTGTGGAATTTTTGCCATGATGACCGCCAATTTTAGTATCGGTTGCGAACTAAGGAGTTTTATCGGCGGAACCAACGTTTTTTCCCAGCGCCAGTTTCAAAAACCGGATCACCGTGTCGCCGTGTTTCAACATTTTAACTTCTTCCCACGGGCCCGAAAAACTCAACGTGTCGCGCTTGGTGTGGCCCAAAATAAACAGGCCGTTTGCCGCGAGCAATTGGGGAAGCGATTCGTCATCGAGCATCTTTTGCGCGAAAGAAGTGGAGCGGCGCCCGACGTTTTTTTCACCGTAAGGCGGGTCGGCAAGGATGAGGTCGAATTTCTCGCCCGCCGCCGCGAGCTGCGCCATGCCGACGAAGGCGTCCTGCACGCGGATTTGCATTTGCGCGGCGGAAAAACCGGCTGCGTCCACATTTTCGCGGATGAATTGCGCGTGCTTGCCCGATTTCTCGATGCCGTGCGCCTGCGTTGCGCCACGGCTCAAGCATTCCAGACTGAGCGCGCCTGTTCCCGCGAACACTTCCAGAACCTTCGCGCCGACGACCCGTTGGCCGAGGCTGTTGAAAATCGCTTGCCGCACCAGGTCAGGCGTCGGGCGAACGTCAAAACCTTTCGGCACTTTGAGAATGGTTCCTGCGGCGGTCCCGCCAATGATGCGCATGGAAAGCAAAATAGAATTAGGAAAACAGGAGAACAGAAAAAACCGAAAATGTTTTTCCCAGCGCGAGGAGATCAGAACTTGGCCTTGATGAAGACCGAGCCAAAACTGTCGCTCTCCGTTTGCCCGTGCCACTCCGGCGTGCGGAAGACGAACGTGTAGCCCATCTCGATGTGCGCGAGGACGAGAACAAAGCCAGCCTTGAAATCGCCGACCAGATATTCCTTTTCCACGGAATGGCTGGATTGGAAGAGATTGCCGTCGAGAAACACGTTGTGCAGAACGGCCTTTCCTTCGGGGCCGGCAAAAACGTAAAAGCCCCAGTGAGAACTGGCCTGCGACCCGGAGAATCCGCCACTCGCGGTCGAGAGTGAATCGATGGTTTGAATGCCGAAGTCATCGGGGAGATTGAAGCCAAGGCGGACTTGCGCGCCGATCCGGGCGGTGGTTTCAACGTTGCCGAGACTGAAGCCGCCGTGCGGGATGAAGTCTAAATTGAGCAGGCTGTTTTCGGGAGCGGAAAGCCGCGCGGAACGAAGGTATTTCAACTGAATGCCGGGCTCGTTTTTTAGCTGGTTATCCCAACCACGCGGCAGGTCGAAATGGCGCAGTTCATGCACCCAGGTTTGCGCTTCTTCGCCCAAAGCCCACGGTCCGACGATGCCTAAATCGAGTTGAAAGCTTTCCAGCGACGGGAGATCGAGCCAGGTCGGACCGCGTCGTTGCAGGATCGCACCGACATAAAGCCACCCGCCGTAAGGACGATCGTCCGGCAGCAGTTCGGTCGCCTGCAAATTGGCCGGAGTGTAAATGCTTTGGCCAACTTCGTAGCCGAGTTTGCCAACCTTCTTGGTGAAACCGACCTCGGGCAGGCAATCGTAAAAATTAGTGGACCAACCGGGTAGAAATCCATCCTCGTGCAAGTAGGAAAGCTTGATGCCTTGCGTGTAATGCCGGTCGGTTTTCACCACTAAATCGTTTTCTTCCACGACGGAGAAGATGGAACCCTGATCGTAAGTCTGCGCCTTGATTTCAGGTGCGGGCAGAAGGAAAAACGATATTAACAATCGAAGCTAACAATCGAAGCCCTAGCCGAAAAAGTCGTTTGAAGGAAACCATTTTCGGCCTCTGCATAATGGCTATTTGAAAAACATGAAATAACCATTTCCAGAAAATAAAAAACGGCGACTCGTTGCCGAATCGCCGTTTTGTAAAATATCGGGAAGCTTAGATTCCTTTGCTGATCATGTATTTCAACAAATCAGCGACGCGATTGCTGTAGCCCCATTCGTTGTCGTACCAGCTCACGAGCTTGAAGAAGCGCTTGTTCAATTCCAGACCGGAACCTTCGTCGTAGATCGAAGAGAGTTTGGAATGGATGAAATCGCTGCTGACCACTTCGTCTTTCGTGGTTTCGAGGATGCCTTTCAAATAGGTTTCGCTCGCCTTTTTCATCGCGGCGGAAATCTCGGCATAGCTCGTGTCGCGCGTGGTTTTCACGGTCAAATCGACGCAGGAAACGGTCGGCGTCGGAACGCGGAACGCCATGCCGGTCAACTTGCCTTTGACTTCAGGGCAAACGAGAGCAACGGCTCTGGCCGCGCCGGTCGTGGAAGGAATGATGTTGATCGCAGCGCTGCGTCCACCTTTCCAATCTTTTTTGCTCGGGCCGTCCACCGTTTTCTGAGTGGCGGTGTAGGAGTGGATCGTCGTCATCAAACCTTCTTCGATGCCGAAACCTTCTTTCAACAAAACATGAACGACGGGCGCGAGGCAGTTCGTCGTGCAGCTCGCATTGGAAACGATGTTGTGTTTGGCCGGATCGTAATTCTCATGATTCACGCCCATGACAACGGTGATGTCTTCGCCTTTGCCGGGAGCGGAAATGATGACTTTCTTGGCGCCAGCCGCGAGATGGCCTTTGGCTTTTTCGGCATCGGTGAACAAACCGGTTGATTCAATGACGAGATCAACGCCGAATTGTTTCCAGGGCAAACCGGAGGGATCTTTGGCGCTGACGACGTGAATATCGCGACCGTTCACGACCAAAACATCGTCTTCGAGTTTGTCGGCGGACGATTTCTTGGAGGATACTTCGCCTTGGAAACGGCCCTGGGTGGAATCGTATTTGAGCAAATACGCCAAATTGTCAGCGGGAACGATGTCACCGACGGCGACGACGTCCACTTCTTTGCCGAGAAGACCTTGTTCAGCGATCGCGCGAAAAACCAAGCGTCCGATGCGACCAAATCCATTGATACCAACTTTAATTGCCATATTTTTCTTATTTTAGATTACGAAATAATTTCGAGCGGTTGAATGTAACGTCGTCGCGCGGGGCGTCAACGAAGATTTGCCCACCATGGCGGACGGCGAAAGCCGGTTAGCGCGCCTCGGAGCGAGGATCAAAGGCGTCGCGCAAGCCATCGCCGAGAAAATTCAACGCAAGCAGGGTTGACGCGAGCATTCCGCCGGGAAAGACGATCAGCCACCAATAAATTCGCACGGAATTGATCTGCTGAGCGCCCTCGGCAATGAGCGAACCCCAGCTGGCTTGCGGCGGTTGCACACCGAGGCCGAGATAACTGAGGAACGATTCATAAAGAATAATCGCCGGGACGGTCAAGGTGAGATAAACGATGATGATTCCGTAAATATTGGGCAAAATATGCTTGAGCAAAATGCGCGCGTGGCTGGCTCCGAGCGCTTTGCTTGCCTCAACAAAATTACGGGAACGGAGCGAAAGAACCTGGCCTCGCACAATCCGCGACATGGTCAGCCACGAAACCGCGCCGAGCCCGATGAATAGAAATACCATCGAAGCGTAATTGGCGGTGCTGATGGAAAAATGTTGGGCGAGCCAGGTTTTCAGATCCTTTTCGAAGGCGGATTTCAGCACGATGACGAAAATGATCGACGGCAGTGCGTAAAGAATATCGACGCCGCGCATCATGGCGTTGTCCGCCCGGCCGCCGACATAACCGGCAACGGCGCCCCAAGTCACTCCGATCAATAAACTAACCATCGCGCCGACTGCGCCGACGATTAACGAAATGCGCGCGCCGTAAAAAGTGCGGGTCAGCAAATCGCGGCCGTGAACATCGGTCCCAAACCAGTTTTGCGCCGAGGGCGGATGAAATTGGGCATCGCTGGTCGCATCGGGTTTGGATTGAGAAATCAACGGCCAGGCCAGCACGAGCGCCAGGAGCGCGAGTAGGAAGATGGCGCTGAGAACGGCGGGCTTACTTTTACGAAAACGACGCCAAGCGCGTTGATTGGGGCTCAGGTGTTGTCGAGTTGCGGAAACGGTCTGGCTTTCGCCACTTGGCTTTCGATGCTCGACCGCATTACTCATAACGCACCCTCCTGTCCAAAAGGCTGTAGCTCAGATCGACGAGCATGTTGAGAATGAGCAGCAACGCGGCGTAAACCAAAACCAAACCCACGGTCATCGTGTGGTCGCGATTGAAAATGCTGTTGATGAAAAACACGCCGATGCCAGGGATTTGAAAAATGTTTTCCACGACAAACGAGCCGGTGAGCAAATCCGCGAGCAGCGGGCCGGAGTAGGAAACGACGGGCAAGATGGCCAGACGGAATGCGTGTTTCCACAAGATCGCCGATTCACTCGCACCTTTGGCGCGCGCGGTGGTGACGAATTCCGAATGGAGCGTGGTGGAAAGACCTTCGCGCATCAGCCGGGCGATGCGCCCCGAGAAATAAAGTCCGAGCACGATGGTTGGTAGAATCATTTGACTCGGTGAACCCCAAAGTGCGACGGGAAGCAAATGCCATTTCACGGCGACCCAAAGAATCAGAAGCGGCGCGATGACAATGTTCGGAATACAAAACGAAAGCATCGCAATGAAACCACCGAGATGATCCCCCCACTCTCCGCGTCGCAACGCCATGTAGCAGCCGAGCGGAATTCCCGTGAACATCGCAAAACAAAATGACATGGCCCCAAGCGCCATCGAAACGGGCAGGCATTGTCGGATGATGTCATTGACCGTGTGATTGCGATATTTGAGCGACGGCCCGAGATCGCCGTTCACCAGGCCGGAAGAGCCGCCCGCAACTCCCAGATAGCGGAGGTATTGTTTCCACAGCGGTTCATCGAGATGAAACTTCGCTTTCAGATTTCGCTCGATTTCCGCCGAGGCGGGTTTGCGTTCCGAGTCGAACGGCCCGCCCGGCATGCTGTGGATGAGCACAAAGCCAATGAAGCTGACAATCAGCAGCACTGGGATCATTTGAAGTGTTCGGCGCAGGAAGTACATCGTGTTTATCGCGAAGAAGCGGATGCGCTGGTCGGTTTCTTTTTCTTAATCGAAGAAATCGGGTGTTCGTCGAGCACGTTGAAATAAACTCCTTCGACTTCATCGGGTCGATAAAACAACACGCCGGAGTAGAAATAGATTGGCGTAATCGGCAAGTCGTCGTGGATCAACAGCGTTTCGGCTTGTTGCAGAATCTTCTCGCGCTTTTTTGGATCGAGTTGCCGGTTTCCTTCGCGGATGAGGCTGTCGTATTTCTCGTTCTTCCAGCCGGTGTAATTATTCCCATTGTTGCTCATGAACATGTCGAGAAACGTGTTCGGATCATTGTAATCGCCGATCCAGCTGCTGCGTCCGACGTCGTAATCCATGTCGTGCAACGAGGTGTAATAGACCTTCGATTCCGCCTGGCGAATTTCCATCGGAATGCCGAGTTGCTCGCGCCACATCGCCTGGAGTTCGACGGCGATTTTTTTATCCGTCTCGCCCGCTTTGAAAAGATATTGAAACGGCGGAAACTTTTTTCCTCCGGGAAAACCGGCTTCGGCGAGAAGATTTCGCGCCGTGTCGGGATCGTATCCATAGCCAGGGGGCGAAGTGTAAATCGACATTCCGCCGGGAACGAAATGAGTCGCCGGTTCTTCGCCGCTGCGCGTGATGCGTTCGACAATGCGCTTCCGGTCAATCGTCATGGCCAGCGCCTTGCGGACGCGCACGTCATCAAACGGCTTTTTCGTGAGGTTAAACCGCAGGAAAAAAGTGCCGAGATAATTATAGCGATGACAGTCGGGTTGTTGCCCGAGCACATCCATGAGGTCGGCGGGAATCAAATTTTTATCCCACAGAATATCGGCCTGCCTCGCCTGGTACAGATTCATCGCGGTCATGGCCGATTCGCCGGGCAGAAAATCGACAATTTCGTTCTGAATATTGGCCACGTCCCAGTGCAGAGGGTTTTTGCGCACGCGAATCTTGTCGAGCAACCGCCAGAAATCCAACGTGTAAGGCCCGCTGGTCGGAAGCGGTTTCGCCATGAGCCAGCGGTCGCCATATCTCTCAATGGTTTTCCGGGGAACAACGGCAAGCGTTTGAAACGCGCACAGGTCGGCGAAGAATGGGGTTGGGCCAACCAATTCCACCTGCAACGTGTAAGGATCAATCGCTTTCACGCCCACTTGCGCAGGGTTTTTGAGTTTTCCGCTGCTGAATTCTTCCGCGTTTTTGACGAAAAATAGTTGGCCCGCGTACTCGGAAGCGGTCATTGGATCCAACACGCGCAGCCAGGAATAAACCACGTCGGCCGTCGTGATCGGTTCACCGGTGGACCAAACGGCGTTCGTTCGGAGATGGAATGTGTAATTAATTCCATCAGGCGAGATTTCCCAACGTTCGGCCAACCCGGGAATCGCGCTGGCGGTTTTCGGGTCAAGACGCGTCAACCCCTCAAAAAGTGCGCGGACGATCCGGCTGTCTGCCTGAACGGAGACGAGGGCGGGGTCGAGAGTTCCCGGTTCCGCGCCGTTGATGATGACCAGGTCGGCCTTGGGCTCGGAACGCGAGCAGCCTAAAAAAAGAAAAACGACGAGAGAAGAAACAGACGCGACCGCGCTGAGCGCGCGCGGCCCTTTTTTAAAGCGCAACGTCCCCGGAAGCTTTCCGAGGACGCTGGCCAGGACTTTCATCAGATTATTTTGCCGGAGCAGGTGCGGAAGTGGTCGGAGCAACCGCATTGGTCAGGAGCATGGGCGTTTCCGCAGGCTTGGCCGCAGCCGGAGCGGTGGGCGCGGCTTGCTGGGTCTTGGATTGTTTGAGCAACTCTTGTTCGAGCGCGCTTCCACTCGGCAGTTTTTGATGCGACATCGTCAGCGACAGCGTCAGCGCGAGAACAAAAAACGCTGCGGCGACGTATTTGGTGATTTTTGTCAACGCGTTGCCCGAGCCTGCGCCAAACAGCGCATCCGTGGCTGCGCCGCCGAACGCCATGCCCGCGCCGGCTTCCTTCTTGGGTAGCTGCACGAGAACGAGCAGGATCAGCAATATACAATCCACCACCATCAAAACGGTGAGGAGTCCAATAAACAATGTCATCATAAAGTCTTAAATTGAGTTTTTGATTATATCCGAAAAACTGCGGTCGTCCAGCGAAGCCCCGCCTACCAGAGCGCCATCGACGTCCCGCTGCGACATCAATTCGCGCGCATTTGACGGCTTAACGCTGCCACCATATTGAATGCGGACGCGGCGCGCAACAGCTTCGTCAAAAAGCGAAGCCAGCGTTTTGCGGATAAAAGCATGCACTTCCTGGGCTTGCGCGGTGGTCGCGGTTTTGCCGGTGCCAATCGCCCAAACTGGTTCGTAGGCTATGACTGTTTCTTCCATCTGCGTTTTGCTCAATCCGGCCAAACTGCCTTTGAGCTGGGTGCCGACGACGGCTTCCGTCTCATTTGCCTCGCGTTGTGCGAGCGTTTCGCCGACGCAGACAATCGGTTTCAACGAGGCGGCGTGGGCTGCCAAAGCTTTCTTGGAAATCAATTCATCGCTCTCGTTTTGATATTGGCGGCGTTCCGAATGGCCGAGAATCACGTAGCGAACGGAGAATTCCTTCAACATTCCAGCGGCGATTTCGCCAGTGTAGGCGCCAAAGTTATGTTCGCTCATGTTCTGCGCGCCGAGGCGGATGTTGGAATCCAGGATTTCCCGGGAAACATCGTGCAGCGCTGTGAATGGCGGACACACGACAATGTCCACTTCCTTCTTTCCAGCGAGTTCGATTTTCAATCCGCGCACCAAAGCCAATGCTTCGGCAACGGTTTTGTTCATCTTCCAGTTACCCGCGATAATTAATTTACGTTCTTTTTCCATGATGTTTTGGGGCGGAATTCCTGTTTTCGATTCTGTAAATTCCGTTAATTTTGTCTAAATCATTTCTCCGACAAAGCCGCGACGCCGGGCAAAACTTTTCCTTCCAAAAACTCCAGGCTCGCTCCGCCACCGGTGCTCATGAACGTCACTTTGTCGCCGAGACCGGCCTTGTTCAATGCTTTCACGCTGTCGCCGCCGCCAATAATACTCACCGCTCCGTTTTTTTGCGTCGCATCCACGACCGCCTTGGCGACCGAGAATGTTCCTTCGGCAAAACGTGGATCTTCAAAAATTCCCATCGGGCCGTTCCAAAGAATCGTTTTCGCGCTGAGCAGAATTTCGCTGTAGGTCTTGGCCGTGGCCGGGCCGATATCGACGCCTTCTTCGTTGTCGGGAATATTCGGCTCGCTGTTGATACGCGGGTTATGCAATTCGATGACCGGCTTGCCCTTTTTGTTGAGCTTGTCGGTTTTTACCGGTTGCGCAACGACGTTATCGGTCGGCAAAACGAACTGCACGCCGCGTTTTTTCGCTTTTTCCAAAGCCGCATTCGCGATATCCACGCGATCGGGCTCCACGAGCGATTTTCCGATCTTAAAACCTTGCGCGAGCTTGAACGTGTAAGCCATCGCGCCACCGATGAGAATCGTATCCGCTTTCTCCAGCAGGCGATCGATCACATTGATTTTGTCGGAAACTTTCGCGCCGCCGAGAATCACGACGAATGGTTTGGACGGGCTTTGCAATTCTTCACCGAGAAATTTCAATTCGAGTTCCATCAACAGACCCGCCGCGCATTGGCCGCCGCGTTTGGCAATGATTCGAGCCACGCCTTCGGTCGAAGCATGCGCGCGGTGCGCTGCGCCGAACGCGTCGTTCACATAAATATCGGCCAGACGGGCGAGCTTTTCGGCGAAAGCGGGATCGTTCGCTTCCTCTTCGTTGTAGTAGCGGACGTTTTCCAACAGGAGAATTTGGCCGTCCTGAAGGTTTGCCACGGCTTGTTCCACCTTTTCGCCGATGCAATCATCGACGAACGCGACTGGGTGCGAGAGCAGTTCGCCGAGCTTCACCGCCACGGGTTGCAGCGACATGGACGGCTCGCGCTGACCTTTCGGCCTCCCCAAATGTGCGGTGAGAATAATTCGTGCGCCCTGACCGATGAGCAATCGCAGCGTGGGCAAAGTCGCCTCGATGCGCGTCGCGTCGTTGATGAGCATCTGGCCGTTGCGTTCCTCCATGGGAACGTTGTAGTCCACACGCACCAGGACGCGCTTGCCGCGCGGATTCAAGTCTTTGACAGTTAGTTTAGGCATATTTGCAAAACAGGCCGCAGAGAATAGCCAAGCGGCCTAGTGAGTCAAAGGCGAAAACAGATTCGTTTTTCGCGCACCTGATGGCGACACGGAACTGGCGAGGCCGTTTTTCGGCGCTAAACCATTAACAATCCGTCCATGCCCCAGCCAACTTGCGCTTGAATCACTGGCGTTGATCTTCCATTGGCGCTGCCGCACCTTCTTTTCACCAAACGTCTGGAGCTGGTGACTTGGATGCCATCGCGCTTGGAGAAAACATGAATCTGCCCGTCAAAATTCCTGCGCTGCGCTTGCGCGTCACGGCCACCGCCGAGACGATCCTGCGCTCGGGTCATCCGTGGCTTTTCGCGGAGAGCGTTCGCGAACAAAACCGCGACGGCCAACTGGGCGAACTCGCCGTGATTTATGATCGCAACGACGCCTTTCTCGCGATTGGTTTGTTTGATCCGGATTCGCCATTGCGGGTCCGGATATTGCATTCGGGCAAGCCGCTTAGAATCGACGCCGCCTGGTGGAAGAAGCGGCTCGCTGAAACGACGCAACGCAGAGCCGGCCTCTTTGATGCCCAAACCACCGGATATCGCTGGATCAATGGCGAAAGCGACGGTTGGCCGGGGCTTGTTCTCGATCGTTACGAAACCACTTTGGTCCTCAAACTTTACACCGCCGCCTGGCTGCCGCGCCTCGAAGAAATCGCCGAGATCATTTCTGACCAAATTCCGAACGAGCGAATAATTCTTCGACTCAGCCGCAACATGCAAACAGTGGCGCAGAACGAATTTAAGTTGAACGACGGGCAGATCCTGCGCGGATCACCACTCGACGGCGCAGTCATCTTTCTCGAGAACGGCTTGCGCTTCGAAGCCGACGTGTTGCGTGGACAAAAGACCGGTTTCTTCCTTGATCAAAGGGAGAACCGACGCCGCGTCGAATCGCTCGCCCAAGGCCGCGACGTACTGAATGCGTTCAGTTTTTCAGGAGGATTTTCCGTTTATGCCGCCAGAGGTGGCGCGCGGTCGGTCACCGATCTCGACATCAGCGCCCATGCTTTGGAAAGCGCGCGTCGGAATTTTGCACTCAATGAAAGCCATGCGGCCGTAAAAGCCTGCCGGCACGAAACCATCCAGACCGACGCCTTCGAATGGGTGGCCGGAAATCCGAATCGCAAATTTGATCTCATCGTCCTCGATCCGCCATCGTTGGCGAAACGCGAAGCCGAGCGCGCTGGCGCCATTCAAGCTTACGGAAAACTGGCGCGGCACGCCGTCAGCCATCTGAATGCCGGCGGAATTCTCGTGGCCGCCTCGTGTTCCGCCCACGTTTCTGCCGACGAATTCTTCGCGATGCTCCGCGAAACAGCGCGCAGTTCAGGAGGCAAGTTTGCGGAACTGCAAACCACCGCCCACGCACCCGATCATCCCGCCACGTTCCGCGAAGCGCAGTATCTCAAATGCATTTACCTGCAGTTTGAAGGTGGCTCGAAATGGCGATGAGCGACCCTGTCGGATCCTTGGCGCGAAAGGCAGAAGGGAACCCGCACTTGTTCCAGTTCGGGTTTGTGCTACGTTCCGCGCTCTAGTGGATATCGCAAAAGAAATTCAAAAGCGGCGGACGTTCGCCATCATCTCACATCCGGACGCGGGTAAAACCACGCTGACGGAGAAGCTCCTGCTTTACGGCGGCGCAGTGCAATTGGCGGGCTCGGTCACCGCGCGCAAACATCAGCGCGCCACCACGTCCGACTGGATGGAGCTCGAGCGCAAGCGCGGTATCTCCATCAGCTCGACCGTGCTGCAATTTGATTACGACGGCTACCGCATCAACCTGCTCGACACGCCGGGGCACAAAGATTTTTCCGAAGACACCTATCGTGTTCTGACCGCCGTGGATGCTGTGGTCATGGTCATCGACGCGGGAAAAGGGATCGAAGCGCAAACGCTCAAGTTGTTTGAAGTTTGCCGCCAGCGCGGCGTGCCGATTTTCACTTTCATGAACAAGTGCGATCGCCCCATGAAAGACCCGTTGGCCTTACTGGATGAGCTGGAACGCGTGCTCGGCATCGGTGCCTTTCCGGTGAATTGGCCGATTGGAACCGGCTTCGAATTTCAAGGGGTTTACGATCGCCGCGCCAAACAATTTCATCTGTTCGAGCGGACTGTCGGCGGCAAATATCGCGCGCCCGTGGAAGTGGGTGGAATCGATGATCCAGCCATTCGAGAAAGACTCGACGACGAGACGTTCCGCAAAGTTTCCGAAGAACTGGAAATGCTTGAGGGCGCGGGCGAAGCGTTTGACGAAGAGGCGGTTCTAGCGGGAAAAACGACCCCGGTTTTCTTCGGCAGCGGCGTGAATAATTTCGGCGTGCAGCTGTTGCTCGACGGTTTTCTTAAACATTCCCCACCGCCGAAACCGCGGGTGATGGCCGGCACGCAAATCTCGCCGGATCACCCGGCGTTCTCCGGATTTATTTTCAAAATTCAGGCGAACATGGACCCGCGCCATCGCGACCGCATCGCCTTCGTCCGCGTTTGCTCTGGAAAATTTGAGCGCGACATGACCGTCAGCCATTCTCGTTCGGAGAAGAAGGTGCGCCTCTCCAGTTCGCACAAACTGTTCGGCAACGAACGCGAAACCGTGGACGAGGCATTTCCCGGCGACATCATCGGCCTCGTCGGGCATGACGGCTTTGGCATCGGCGACACGCTCACGACCGATCCCGCGATCGCCTACAAAGAGATTCCGCGCTTCACACCGGAGGCGTTTTCGTATCTGCACAATCCGAACACGGCGAAGTACAAACAATTTCGCCAGGGCTTGGACCAGCTGTTGCAAGAAGGCGTGATCCAGGTTTTGCACCTGCGCAACAGCTCGATCAAGGTGCCGCTGCTCGCGGCGGTTGGGCCGTTGCAATTCGAAGTCGTGCAATTCCGGCTCGAGAGTGAATATGGGGCGACCTCGCGTTTGGAAGCAGCTCCGTGGACCGTGGTTCGCTGGTTGCCGGCGGACATGAAAGAAGAAGAACTCGACGCGCTTTCACTGCCGACTGGCGCTCGCCTCGCGTACGACATGGGACAGAATCCCGTTTTACTTTTCGGCAACGAATGGTCCGCAAATTATTTTGCGCAAACCAACGCCAAGACTCCGCTGTCAAGTTTGCCTGCCGAATTGCAGGAGAAATAATTAGCGCGGGCGGCGATGAATCTCACCGGGAAATGTCCGACTGCCGCAGCACGCGGAAGTGGTGCTTCCGCAGAATATCTTCCGCCACATCGTTGTCCTCCATGCTCAACGCCATGAGCGATTTCCCGTTGGGATGCGGAATAAACGAGTAGAGATAATTCACATTGAGCTCCGCTTCGAGCAGCGCCGTCATCAATTGGTTGAGCTGCGTGACCGCGTCCAGTTCCACGACGAGGACTTCGCTTTCCGTGAAGGCGAAGTCATTTTTGCGCAACAGCTCGCGGGCCTTTTCGGGATCATCGATCACGAGCCGAATGATTGCATTGTCGGTAGCGTCCATGATGGTCAACGCCAGCACATGAACTTCGTGCGAGGCGAAAATGGAAACAATGTCGTGCAGTTGCCCAATGCGATTGGCAGTGAAGATGGATAACTGCTTCACCACATCGCGAGTCCTGGCCGAGGTCACGCTTGCGTTCATTCAGTAATAAGCCACAACCTGGAAAAATCGCATCCTGAAATGCCATGCGCCGCGCCCTGTTTCTCGTCATGGTTCCTCCCTGATGCGCGGGAGCGCGCGCCGCTTCGCCGCGGCAGCGAAGGCGCTTGTTCTCCCGGCCAACTCAACGCGACGCTTGCGTCATCGGCGGCATCAAAAACTTCACGCAAACGGGTGAAGGCACTTCCACCTTTTGTCCGGTTGGAGCAATGCGGCCGCTCTTCGCATCGATTCGGAACACGACGACGCTGTCGGAGTTTTGATTGGCTGCGAGCAGGAATTCGCCATTGGGATCTACGCCAAAATTGCGCGGAATTTTTCCTTGGGTTGATTCGTGTTGCAGCAGGCTGAGCTGGCCGGTTTGCTCATCAATGGCGAATGCCGCAATCGTATCGTGGCCTCGATTGGAGCCGTAAAGAAATTTTCCTGACGGATGCACCTGCACTTCGGCGGTGCTGAAACTCGGCTCCACCGCTTGTCCTGCCGGCAGCGTGGAGATGGTTTGCAACGTTTTCAGTTGGCCGGTTTTCGCGTCGTAAGCGAAAGCGGTGATTGTGCAAAGCATCTCGTTGATGACATACGCAAACCGTGCGCTCGGATGAAAAGCCAGGTGGCGTGGACCGGAACCGGGTTCAACTGCGGCTTCGCGCGGGTTGTTGGGAATGAGCGTTCCTGTCTTTGAATCGAACTTGTAAATCATCACGGCATCCACCCCGAGATCGGCCACGAAAGCAAAACGGTTCGCCGGATCGACATTCACAGAATGAGCGTGCGGTTCCCTTTGACGATGGGGATTGATGCTGGAGCCGGCGTGCTGCTGGAAGGCGGTTGGCCGGCCAAGGTGGCCCGCATGAATCGGAATTGCCGAAACGCTGCCGCTGCCATAGTTGGCCACGAGAACTAAGTTTCCTGTTTTATCGACGGTGAGGTGGGCGGGGCCGATTCCTCCTGAACTTTCCTGATTTAAAAAGCTCAGTTTGCCAGTTTTAGGATCGATGGCCCACGCATTCACCGCCCCGCTCGGCTGGCGGGTGGCGTTTTTCATTTCGCCAACCGAAAAAAGAAATGGCTGGCTCGGATGAATCGCGAGAAATCCCGGGCTCGCCGTTTCCGCGGCCAACTCCGGCGCGCTGAGCTGGCCTGATGTGCGGTCCAGTCGCGACACGTAAATTCCCGTGCCCTTCTTTCCGCTCATCGTGCCGAAATAAACCAGCGTCGGAGTTTCGGCGCTGGCAGTGCGGCCAAGCAGGGTCAACAACACGGCGGAATTAATGGCGCGTCGAAAAATTCTTGAGATGTTCATGGGTGAAAATGCTAGTCAGCGAAGAGAAATTGTCGAACGCGAATGTGTGGAAATACTGCACTGGCGAAAATCAACATTAACGCGTGGCGATCAGTCGCGGACGGTGGTTAAACCAAGTCGGACAATTCGATCGATCAGCTGCGGATAATGAACGTTTGTCTTCAATGCCGATTGCGCAAAATCTTCATCTGCGGCAAGAATGGGATTTGGGTTTGCCTCAATAAAATAGATTTCGTTCTTGGCGGTCACGCGCAAGTCGAGTCGCGCGTAACCATCAATTGTGAGCAGGCGATAAATGCGTTTGCAGGTCTTCTCGATCTGCGAAACCAGCGCCGGTTCCAGGCCTTCGGCAAATTGATTTTGCAGTCCCCAGCGCTTGCGATATTCCTCATCCCACTTCGCTTTGTAAGTCGCTATTTTTGGTTCATCGGGGGGAACCTCTTTGAAAATGAGTTCACGAATCGGAAAAACCTGCAGGCGCAGATTTCCGAGAATGCTCACGTAAAGCTCGCGGCCCTCAATGTATTCCTCGGCGATCACATCGTTGTCCAGACGCTCGTGAATGAACTGGACGCGGTCCTTGAACTGCTCCTCGGTCTCGACAAAGGAGGCCTGCGAAATCCCAAGCGACGCTTCCTCTTTTAATGGTTTGATCAGGATCGGAAATTTTAATCGCTTCGGGCGCGCGATCCGTTTGCCGCGCGGAATAATCGTAAAATCAGGAACACGAATCCGGTGGTAGCTCAGGATTTTTTTGGAGACGCCTTTGTGTTTGCAGAGCGTCAGGCCAGTGGAACCGCACCCGGTAAACGGCAAACCTTGCATTTCAAGAAACGAGACGATGTTCTGATCAAAGGCGCGGTTGTTCTTGAATTGATCGGCGAGATTGCAAATCACGTCGGGCGAAAAGCTCTGCAGTTTTTGCCGCAACAAATCGAGATCGTCGAAGATGGCGAGATGTTCGGTGGTGTGGCCCAGTTGTCCCAGCGCCTCGAGCACGTGGCATTCGGTTTTCCAATCGTCCGTTTTCAATTCCACCGTCAGATCCTGGTCAATCGTGGTCGGCGAAATCGCGTCGAACAGAGCGAGCACTTTTAATTTCTTTTTCACGGGATTACTTCGTGCGTTTGAATTTTCCGGTGAACAGATAATTCATCACCAGCGTAGTGAGATACGCGGCGACCTGCAAACTTTGCGGCGTGTCATTGGCTTTGATATGGAGTTCGAGTTGTTCGCAGCGATCGATCAAGCGCGTCAGCAGTTTGTTCACGCGATATTTTTTTTCGTTGGTCCATTGGCAGACGGAGGTCAGTAATTGGCCGCGCCGTTGGCGCAGGTAAACCGAAGCTCTGAGCCGGTCGGCAAATTCAGGGCCGGTGGCGAAAAGTTGTTTCAAATCGTTGTCGTAGAAATCGGGATAAGAATCTTCGTAAAGCTTTCGTTTCCGCGCGTAGTGCGTCTTGAGCTTGATGTTGAGACAATCGTAATCGCTCGCGCGGTACGGCGGCTGATGCGGCGGCGGTTTGCCGGCTATGGAGCGCATCAGTTCATCGACATATTCCAGCTTCTCCAACGCTTTCCAACCCTTGAAACGCTCGCGCCAATCCAGACCCGGCGTCAGCCAAATGGCGAAGGTTTCGGCGAAATCTTCGTCAGGATGGCTTTGCGCATACCAGTCGTCCAGATGAACGACATACGAGCGACTATAGGGACGGGGTCGATAGAATTGCGGCGTCTCTTCCATGGAGGTCAGGCCGAAGGTGCGCTGCCATTTCCATTTTTTGTAAAGTTGATAGGCATAGGCGTAGGCATGCGCGGCCTCGTGGCGGATCAATTTCATGAACCACTCGGGCGTTTCGCCTTCCACCTCGAGCATCATATTGCGTTCAAGTTTGCGCAGCCTTTCCTGAACCAGAAAAAAGGGAATAAAGATGGCCGGAATCCCGACCGGAACAAACCATTCATCGCCGAGATGGGCGGGCGGATTAAAGACCAATCCTCTTTGAGAAAGCTCGATGTAGAGCTGCTGGATCAGCGGTTGAACCTCGGTTCCTTCCAATTTTAATCCAAGCTGGGATATCTTCTTTTCCAGCAACTCGTCGTCGCTGAGATTGACCCAATCGGGATTTTCCATGGGCGCGACCGTAACACGTCATTGGCGCCACCCGCAAGTCCCGGGGGATGTGGGAGCGCGGCGCGAGTTGAGGCGGCGGCTCAGCTTCCCTTCGCGCTTTTCGAACTCGCAATGGCCAAAGTTTCGGAGAAGGTGCCGCTGCCGGCTTTGCGCAGTTCGACCAGGCTTGTTACCCCGGCGGCGATTTTTGCCAACCCGTCCTGAAGTAAGTTTCCACGTTGGCTCTTATGAAAATGCTGCCGGAGAGTGTGTTCATCGGAATGTGCAAGGATAAGTCGATAGTCTGTTTCCTGTAGGCGCCAAAACTCGAAAATACCGGTTCGGCCCAGGTAGCCCAGCCCATTGCATTTTTGGCAGCCGGTGGCCTCCCACGAGCGTTTGGGTGGGGGCAACCGGTAAGAATGCAACCAGCGAATTTCGCTGTCCGTCGGCTGGGCCGGCTTTCGGCATTCCGGGCAAAGCCGGCGCACCAGGCGCTGCGCAACAACCACAGCCAGAGACTCAGCAATTTCATGGTCTGGCAAATCCCCGGCTCCGTCCCTCCCACGGGGCCCGCACCGTGTAAATCTTCCGGCAGCTCTGACATTCCCCACGCGGCAGGGCACACACGATCTCCGACTGCACCTGACACACGTTGAGATGCCGCCACCGACGTTCGGGCGCATGATCGTA
>CANJXF010000049.1 GCA_947478865.1 Verrucomicrobiales bacterium
AAGGGCTAAACAGTTTGTTCTCAGCCACCAAACGCAAGGCCCGAGGCTACCGCTCCGTCGAATATCAAACCGCCATGCTCTACTTCGTCGCCGGCAAACTTCAAATCCCTTACTATGCCTAGCTACCCACTACAAACGTCGAGGAACCCAAAAAGGTGACATTGCTGCGCCCGCATTGACCGGCATCCGCGGTCAAGACGAGGTTGGTTGGGCAGAAAATGGTCGGCGCCTGCGTATCATTGACCGTGACGGTGAAGGTGCAGCGATTGGTATTGCCCGAGGCATCGGTGGCGACGCTGGTGACGGTGGTGACGCCGATCGGGAAGGTCGAGCCGCTGGCCGGAGTGGAAACGAGGTTGGTGACCGAACAGTTATCCAAAGCGGTGACGGAGAAGGTGACATTGCTGCGTCCGCAGGAACCCGCATCGGCCGTCAAGACGAGGTTCGTCGGGCAGGAGATGGTCGGCGCCTGAGTATCATTGACCGTGACGGTGAAGGTGCAGGAGTTGGTGTTGCCCGAGGCATCGGTGGCGATGCTGGTGACGGTGGTGACGCCGATCGGGAAGGTCGAACCGGAAGCCGGAGTGGAAACCAGGTTGGTCACCGCGCAGTTATCCGAGGCGGAGACCGAGAAGGTGACATTGCTGCGTCCGCAGGAACCCGCATCGGCGGTCAACACGAGGTTGGTTGGGCAGGAAATGGTCGGCGCCTGCGTATCATTGACCGTGACGGTGAACGTGCAGGAGTTGGTGTTGCCCGAGGCATCGGTGGCCACGCTGGTGACGGTGGTGACGCCGATCGGGAAGGTTGAACCGCTGGCCGGAGTGAAAACCAGGTTGGTGACCGAACAGTTATCCGACGCGGAGACCAAGAAGGTGACATTGCTGCGCCCGCATTGACCGGCATCGGCCGTCAAGACGAGGTTGGTTGGGCAGG
The DNA here is from genome assembly GCA_947478865.1 of Verrucomicrobiales bacterium. Taxonomy (GTDB): domain Bacteria; phylum Verrucomicrobiota; class Verrucomicrobiia; order Limisphaerales; family CANJXF01; genus CANJXF01. The sequence goes on from CANJXF010000049.1 coordinate 937, forward strand.
AAATGGTCGGCGCCTGCGTATCATTGACCGTGACGGTGAAGGTGCAGGAGTTGGTATTGCCCGAGGCATCAGTGGCCACGCTGGTGACGGTGGTGACGCCGATCGGGAAGGTTGAACCGCTGGCCGGAGTGGAAACCAGGTTGGTGACCGAACAGTTATCCGAGGCGGAGACCGAGAAGGTGACATTGCTGCGCCCGCATTGACCGGCATCGGCCGTCAAGACGAGGTTCGTCGGGCAGGAGATGGTCGGCGCCTGAGTATCATTGACCGTGACGGTGAAGGTGCAGGAGTTGGTGTTGCCGGAGGCATCGGTGGCGATGCTGGTGACGGTGGTGACACCAATCGGGAAGGTCGAACCGCTGGCCGGAGTGGAAACCAGGTTGGTGACCGAACAGTTATCCGAGGCGGAGACCAAGAAGGTGACATTGCTGCGTCCGCATTGACCGGCATCGGCCGTCAAGACGAGGTTGGTTGGGCAGGAAATGGTCGGCGCCTGCGTATCATTGACCGTGACGGTGAAGGTGCAGGAGTTGGTGTTGCCCGAGGCATCAGTGGCCACGCTGGTGACGGTGGTGACGCCGATCGGGAAGGTCGAGCCGCTGGCCGGAGTGGAGACGAGATTGGTGACCAAACAGTTATCCAGCGCCGTGACGGAGAAGGTGACATTGCTGCGTCCGCAGGAACCTACATCGGCGGTCAACACGAGGTTGGTTGGGCAAGTGATAGTCGGGGCATTTGTATCTCCCACGGCAACCACAGTCTGCGAGATGCTTGAGCAACCATTCGTGTCGATTACCAATAGACTTAATGTGAAAGAACCTGCACTCAAGGCGTCAACTGCAACAGACTGACCGTTTGTTCCCGAAATGATTGCTCCATTGCCAGTGACACTCCACGTAAACGAAAATGTTCCGGATGGGCCATCGAATAGATTCGATAACGAGTTCGGGCAGACCAAGGTCGGACCCGAAACTGGGTAAGTCGGAGCTGGGTTGACCGTGAGCGTGGTCGCATTAGTGGCTGAACCGCATGTCCCAGTTACGACGACCTGAACATCATGATTGCCGAGTGACAATGCACCTGTAGCCACTGAAATAATTGGACTGTTGGTTGGAATCGAGTTCCCATCTAAAGTCCAAAAATAGCTGAATGGACCGGTGCCAGAAGCGGTCACTGAAAAGTTTGTACTGCCGCCCTGGCAGATCGTTACAGGATTTAAACCGGTTGCCCCAATCAAGCTGTTGACGGTTAGGATTGCCGAATTGGTTGCCGAACCACAGGCGCCCGCAACTTTTACCTCTACTATATAATTTCCATTCGTGAAACTTAGGGTAGGAATGGTCAAATCAGGTCCATTTGTTCCGATGACATTGCCATCGAGCGTCCAGACGTAATCGTACGGGCCAGTGCCAGTAGGTGTGGTGCTGAAGTCCGCGGGCGATCCGGCGCAAATCGTTACATTGCTCAAGGTGCTGGAAGTTATGTTCGTCAAGACCGTCAAGGTTGCGCTATTTGTGACGCTGTTGCAGAACCCATTTACTTCGACAGTATAGGTGGCTGCATCTAAGGATGTGATGTTGCTGATCGAATAAGAGTTGTTCGTTGCTCCCAGGATGGAGATGCTATCTTTTTTCCAAACATAGCTGAATGGGCCTGTCCCGGACGCCGTCGTGCTGAACGTCGCTGGTGTGTTTGGGCAGTTGATTAAACTGCTCAAAGCCGTAGCGGAGGTATTGGTCAGTACCGTGACAGTCGCGCTGTTCGTCACGCTGCTACAGGCTCCGGTGATTTCCACGACGTAGGTGCCAGCATCGGTTAAGTCTGTCGAAGCAATGTTTAACACGTTGCTGGTGCTGCTTTGGATCACATTGTTCTTTTTCCAGACGTAGCTGAATGGACCCGCGCCGGAGGCGGTCGTGGCGAGTGTGACTAACGAACCTTGGCAGGCGGTTTGATTGGTCGGCCCGTTAGCGGCTGTCACATTGCTCACCGCCAGCGTTGCGCTATTGGTGATGGTGTTACAGGCTCCCGAGACCTCCACGGTGTAAGTGCCCGCATTGGTCAGCACGGCAGAAGCAATGCTCAAGGTATTGGTCGCGCTTCCTTGGGCCACGCCATCTTTTTTCCAGACGTAAGTGAAGGGTCCGCTGCCCGAAACGGTCGTGCTGAACGTGGCCGGTTGTCCGGAACAGACGGTCAGGCTGGTCAGAGCCGTCGCTGTTGTTCCCAGATTCACCGTCAATGCAGCCACCGCAGAAGTCGCCGTCTGGCTCGAACAGCTGTTGGTCACAATCACCGTGTAAGAACCCGCGTCGTTCGTCGCGACTGAGGAAATCGTGTAGGAGCTCTGGGTCGCCCCGGCAATATTTGTCCCGTCTTTCCTCCAGATATAGGCCAGAGGCGCGGTGCCGTTGGCCGCGACGCTAAACGTCACCGGAAGAGCCGAACAGGTTGTCACCGAAAGCGGCTGACCGCTGATCGTGACCGGAATACAGCCGACCGCCACAACCGCAGTGGTGGTGGAGGTGTTGTTCGTTGGATTTGGATCAGCAGATGAACTGGCAATCGATGCACTGTTAACAATGTTTGAGCCCGCGAGCAGGTTGGTGGCAAGCAGGCACGAAAAGTTAATGACTCCACTCCCACCACGACCAACATTTGGCAGGTCCCAAATAACGGTGCTGCCTAGGAGGTTATAGGGAAGCGAGCTGCTCACCAAGGTGCCCGCCGGCGGCAACGTGTCGGTGATTTGGACTCCGGAAGCGTCACTGCCCACCACCGCGTTGGAATATGTAATGCTGTAATTGATGACCGCACCCGAATTAACACTGGCCGGTCCGCTCTTCACAAGCGAAAGATCCGGGCTGCCACCGTTGACGTTCGGCTTGAAAATGGTCAGATTTTTGGTGCCCAGGCTCACCTTAAGATCGGTTGTGGAGGCGGCATTGCTCCCCGCCGATAAACGGGTAAAAAAGTTAACCGTCCCGGTATTGGTGTCCGTAACGGTGACGGTAAACGAATAACTCCAGGTTGCTACTCCAACGGGGGCATTCAGGTTTGTGGAAGTCAAAATCACGTTCGGAGAAGTCGTAAAATTGAAGAACCCTTCCAACGCAGGGCCTCCCGCCCCAGACAAATGTTCAAAAGTCACCGTGAACGTCTGGTTGGAAGCGGGTCCGCCCGTGATCACCACCCGCAATGGGACGTAGTCCAACTCCTGCCAGCCGTCCAGCTTTTGGCTCGTTCCATTCTGGGCGGGAATCCAGTTCGTGTTGCCGAAACTCTGACCCTCCAGCGCCGTCGCTATCGCAGCAAAACTGCCCTGCTCAGAGCCAACCAACATCACCAAAGAAAACAAGTACGCGTAAATAGTTCGCATTGAATGGCCCCTTAGCAGCAATCGTACCTTCGCGATAATGAACAATTCGGGATCTTGAATTGTTCCGTCTCAGGACAAATCTTTTTTTTGACAGGCGCTTTATCGAGACAGATTGGGTTTTTAGCGCTTTTCCAAGGTGCGCAGAGATTTGATCGCTTCGGGCAATTTGTAGTGTCGCTTCAAACCGAGCTCGCTCAGCATTCCTCCGGGCGCTCGGGCGATGAATTCTGGAAAACTTTTCTCGACGCGGTCGCGAATCAGCTTTTGTCCGGTTTTAGACGCCCAGAAGTCTTCTTCAATCTTCGCGAGCGCAATGGCGGCTTCTTCCGGCGTCATGTTTTCACGTTTGGCGAGCATCCAAACCAATTCCTTGTCGCCGGGAAGGCAGACAGGGAACGGGATAAATTTAAAGACGATTTCTTGCTCATCGCTGGTTTCCGCGGAAGCGTTTGGGTTCACCTTGATTTCGCTGCTGAACTGCGAGCCGTCGGTTAGCGCCACTTCGACTGTTAGCGTTTGTTCCTTTTTGTTTGGCTTGATCGTGATGTCGCCATCACCGAACGAGGCGGTCAACTGCCGTTTCAATTCCATCACGCTTTTAGGTTCGAGATCGGGGACTTCGACTTTGCTGCAGAATTTTTCAAAAGCGGTCACGCGCGCTTTGGCCTTTAGCTCGCTTTCGATTGCTTGATAAATTTTCCCGGCCAGTTGCGCGTCGTGGGTTGCCTTGGGCAAAACGCGTTTCAATAAATCGAGCAGCTGCGCTTCATTACCTTTTTTAGCCTCTTTTTTCATAGTTTTAAAATTGGAGGCGATCTTGTGCAGCATTTTCCAGCGCGACGCAATCATTCTGCGAAACAAACTGACGAATTCCGGCCAACGTCGGAAAAAAATTCCTTTTACAGATTTTCTGTCGCGTAAAAGACCGGTGATGCTAGGATTGGAATTATGAATCCGCGAAGCCGAACTATCTTAATTGCGGCGATCAGTGTTTTAGCGGTCTGGCTGATTGCTTGGGGTGGCTACATCATCGCGCGCAATTCCAAGATGACCGCGGACAAAGTTCGCGCTTACCTAGAGGAGACGGATCTGCGCAAGTTGTCGGGCGAAAGGCGAGCCAAGGCGTTGCGCGATCTTGCTGCAAAAATCAACGGGCTGTCCGCGGAAGAACGCCGGAAATTCCGTGGCGGCCGGACGATGAATAGTTGGTTCGAAGCCATGAGCGAGGCGGAAAAAGGAGATTTCATTGAAGCCACGATGCCGAGTGGTTTCAAACAAATGATCACCGCATTCGAACAATTACCTGAAGATAAGCGTAAGAAAACCGTGGAGGACGCGATGAAGCGGATGCGCGAAGCGAGGGAAAGTGACGGGCCTCGTACCTCGGGCATGGACACAAATCAACCGGGCCAATTAAGTGAAGATTTGCAAAAGAAAGTCGCGACGATCGGGTTGAAAAGTTTTTACAGCCAAAGTTCAGCCCAATCCAAGGCGGAACTCGCTCCGCTGATGGAAGAGATGCAAAAGAGTATGGAATCGGGGCGCATGTTCCGCTGATGCAATGAAATGGAACCGTGCGTTTACTTTGATCGAGCTGCTCGTGGTGATCGCAATTATTGGAATTCTCGCCGGATTGTTGCTCCCGGTCTTAAGCAAGGCGAAAGAGGCGAGCCGTGGAACGGCTTGCCTGAGCAACCTGCATCAAATCGGTTTGGCTTTGCAGATTTACGTTTCCGAAAATAATAATCATTTGCCCGTGATGTACGATAAATCCAGCGACACCAATTCGTTTGGCACCAACCCGCCGCGCGCCAGCGTCGAACTTGTCCTCGTCACTCAGTTGGCCAATACGAATGTGCTGCGCTGTCCATCAGATGAGAAATTACTCTTTCGGCAAACCGGGTCGAGCTACGCGTGGAATAGTCTGCTCAATGGCCAGGATGCGGAACATCTGCATATTTTTGGTATAAATTTTAATCCGCATCAGATCCCAGTTTTCTATGATAAAGAAGGGTTTCACGCAGGTCGCAGCGCGGGCAAAGAGGTGAATTATCTTTATGCCGACGGCCACATCAGGAAGCTGCTGGAAATTCAGGGAACGAAATAAAATCGGATGATTCAATTACACCAAGTTCAAAAGATTTTTGCCAAACGAATGGCCGTAGAAGACTTGGATCTACAAGTTCCGCACGGTGACATTTTTGGATTGCTGGGACACAACGGAGCGGGGAAAAGTACGGCGATCGGAATGATGCTGGGGCAGGTTTGGCCGACGCGCGGCGAAATTAAAATCTGCGGCTACGACGTCACGCGCGTCCGCCAAAAGGCGTTGCAGAAAGTGGGGGCAATTTTCGAATCTCCAGTATTTTACGATTTTCTCAGCGGCTGGAAAAATTTGGAAATTTTAAGCCATTATTCCGGTCCAACTACGAAGAGCAGAATCAGCGAAGTGGTGGAGTGGGTGGGCTTGACTGGTCGTGAACATTCAAAGGTAAGAACTTATTCGCACGGGATGCGGGCACGATTGGCCTTGGCTCAAGCTCTTTTGCCGAAGCCTGAACTTCTGATTCTCGACGAGCCAAGCGATGGACTCGATCCCGAGGGCATTCACGAAATGCGCCAAACCATACTGCGGTTGCATCGCGAGCTTGGGCTGACCATTTTGCTGTCGTCGCATTTGCTCAATGAAGTCGAACAGCTTTGCACGCGCATCGCGGTGATGAACCAGGGCAAAAAGGTCTTCGAAGGAAAAATTGCCGAAGCCAAACAACCGAAGAACTGGGTTCGTTTGCAAGTTGGGAATTTCGTCGATGCGGTCAATCTCTTGCGTGGGTCGCGGATGATTGATGAAGATCGTGATGGAAAATTCATCACGCTCGCTGATCGCGTTACGACGGATCAAATCGTGAAGTGTCTGGTTGGGCAGGGAATGCCGCTCTTTGAGATCGCTCACGTGGAGCAGACTTTGGAAGATTTTTATTTATCATTAATGAAAGGCGGGCGCTGATGTTTTACCTCCAACTTCGCAACGAACTCTGGAAACTTTTTGGGAAGAAACGCACTTACATTGGCTTCGCGATGTTCCTTATCGCGCAAAATGTCATCACGCTGGTTTTCCGGTTTTCTCATGCGTCGCGCGGGATGATTCGCCAGTTGGAAAATAATGGTTATTCCGCGGACCAATTCATTTCCGGTCTCACGATTGCCACGATTATGCTTTTTCCGATCGCTTACGTTTTGTTACCGCTATATGTGTCGCTGGTCGGTGGCGATCTCGTCGCGAAGGAAGCGGAAGACGGCACGCTGCGAATGATTTTGGCGCGGCCGATTTCGCGATTTCGCCTCCTCATGATTAAGTGGCTGGCGGGCAGCATCTTTTCTGTCTTGCTGGTTTTTGCACTTGGGGTTTTCGGTTTGCTATCCGCGTCGCTGCTCTTCAAGTGGGGAGGATTGTTCGTGATGATTCCCGGTGACTTGTTCAGCATTTTTGAAGCAAAAGCCGGATTGAACCATTACATTTTCGCACACCTTGCACTCGTCACGAAAGCCATCACGATCATGGGCCTCGCTTTCATGTTTTCGTGTTTCAATGTCAAACCCGCGGCGGCAACAATCCTCTCGCTATCCTTCATTTTTGTGAATTTTATTTTGATGCAGATTCCTTTCTTCAAAGAAATTCAGCAGTGGTTTCTTACCTATCATTTGAATCTCTGGCAAAACATGTTTGCGCAGCCAATTCCGTGGTGGCGCGTTGGCCAATCGATGAGTATATTGGTCGGGTTCAATCTGACCTTTTTGATCGTTGGCTGCACTTTTTTTCAAGTGCGCGATATCAAATCGTAAACGCGAATCTTCTGGCGGTTGATTTTTCTTCCCAGAACGCAATTAGGCTGGTTGTCCTTGGTTTTACGACACAACTAATGGTGTTTTTCACCCAAAATAAACATTGTGTCAGACGGTAAATTTTCCTAATATTTTGGGGTTCAATTTGAGCGGGAAAAACGGAACTCCTGCAGTGCTTTTTATGTCCAACGAAAACGAAACTTTAGATCGAGAAATCATGTCCACCGCGCCGGAAGCCGGACAGGCTTACGGTTCCGCTCAACTCGGAAAACTCGAGGGTTTAGAGGCGGTTCGAAAGAAGCCGGGAATGTATATCGGCGGCACGGATGAGCGGGCTCTGCACCACTGCGTTTCTGAGGTGATGGACAATTCCGTGGACGAATTTCTGGCCGGACATTGCACCAAGCTCGAAGTCACAATTCACATCGATGGTTCCATTTCCATCCGCGACAATGGGCGCGGCATCCCGGTCGATATTCATCCGCAATACAAAATCCCTGGTGTCGAGATGGTGCTGACGACCTTGCATTCCGGCGGAAAGTACGGTCAGGGCGGATACAAGTTTTCAGGCGGCACACACGGCGTCGGCGCCAAGTGCGTGAACGCTGTTTCCGAATGGTTCGAAGTGGAAGTGATCCGTGATGGCCAGGTTCACCACATGGAATTCGAGCGGGGCAAAACCGTCAAAAAACTTGAAGTCATCGGCAAGGCTAAAGGCACGGGAACGTTGATCACGTTTAAGCCTGACCCGGAGATTTTCCGCGAGACAACTGAATTTAAGAGCGACCGCATTACACAACGTCTGCGCGAATTGGCATTTTTGAATTCGGGTTTGGAAATCACTTTCCTCGACGAACGCCAGCCGGAGACCAAACCGGAAGTTTATTTTTACAAAGATGGCGTCGAGGAATTCGTCAAGCAATTGAACAAGGGCAAAACGCTCATTCATCCGAAGCCGATTGCATTTTACAAACAAGGAAAAGTTGAAACGTCCGACAAAGAAGTCGAAGTGCATGTCGAGGTGGTTTTGCAATACAACGACAGCTACAGCGACCAGGTTCTTTGCTACACGAATACGATTCATAATCCGGACGGCGGCGCGCATTTGTCCGGATTCCGCAGCGCGTTGACTCGTGCGATCAATCAGTACGCCAAGCAAAATGAATTGCTGAAGGATAAGGATCCGCAGATCACCGGCGACGATGTGCGCGAAGGTTTGACGGCGGTTGTTTCGATCAAGCACAGCGATCCCAAATTCGAGTCGCAGACCAAGGTGAAACTTATTTCGCCGGAAGTTGAAAGCATCGTCGGTTCGATTTGCTACGAAGGTTTGATGAATTATTTCGATTCCAACCCGCCGATTGCAAAACGCGTTTTGGAAAAAGGTTTGAATGCGGCGCGCGCTCGTGAAGCGGCCCGCAAAGCCCGCGACACCGTTCGCAAAAGCGCGCTGACCGGCGGCGGTCTTCCTGGAAAACTGGCCGATTGTTCCGACCGCGATCCGGCAAACACAGAGTTATATATCGTCGAAGGTGATTCCGCAGGTGGCTCAGCAAAGCAGGGGCGTGATCGCAAATTTCAAGCGATTCTTCCGATTCGCGGAAAACTGATCAACGTGGAAAAAGCACGTTTGGACAAGGTTCTGCAGAACACGGAAATTCGCACCATGATCACTGCAATCGGTACCGGCATCGGCAATGGCGAGGGCGAAGGCGCGTTCAACATTGAGAAATTGCGCTACCACAAGATTATTATCATGACCGACGCCGATGTGGACGGGTCTCACATTCGCACGTTGCTGCTGACGTTTTTCTATCGCCAGATGACGCAGCTCGTGAAGCAAGGCTTTGTGTACATTGCGCAACCGCCGCTTTACCAACTCACTCGTAAGAAACGCGTGGAATACGTCGATGACGACGCGCAGATGAACAAAATTCTACTGCAACTCGGCAGTGAAGATGTGCGCTTGCGCGATCTTGCGACTGAAAAGGAACTCTCGGAAAAGCAGCTCGCTGAAATTTTGGAACTGCTGGAGTCATTGGACAAATATGTGCAATCGATTCGCAGGCACGGCGGCGAATTTGGCGATTACGTTGAGCATCGGGACAAAGGGACGCATGAATTGCCCCGGCATTTGGTCAAAGTGCGCGATGGCAATGACGAGTCGGTCCACTATTTCCATACGGAAGAAGACCTGGCGAAATTCGGCGTCGCGAATCCAGATTTGAAATTATTCGGAACGGAAGCGGGTGATACCACAACGATCGAAAAGAAAAATGGCAATACCCGCCGTGCGCGGCACGTGGAATTGCACGAGAGCAAATCGATTAAGGAATTGCTGGAGCAGCTCGACAAGAAAGGCCTCAATGTGGAGCACTATTCCGCGCAGGACAAACCGCTGTTTGAGTTGATTGAAGGTGAGGGCGAACGCGCCACGGCGAAACCCCTTTTCTCTATTGCCGAAATTTTGGCCGGCGTCAAAGAAGCCGGAAAAAAGGGCATTCAGATCAAGCGCTTCAAGGGGTTGGGTGAAATGAATGCGAAGGAATTGTTTGAAACAACCATGAATCCTGAGAAGCGGAAACTTCTCCGGATCGATATGAGTGATCTGGTTGAAGCCGAAGAGATGTTTACCAAGCTCATGGGCGATGAAGTCGAGCCACGTAGGCAGTTCATCGAAGACAACGCGCTGAACGTGCGCAACTTGGACGTTTAGGAAAAGTTTGCACATGTAGTCACGCGTGACTGCATTAGCTGTATGAAAACTAAAACGATCAAATCCCCTTCAGTCAAGATGGAGTCAGCTGTACTCGATGAAATATCCATCCTGCCGGATGTCGCGGAAACGATCAGTGTGGGCTCGGCAAAAACGCACCTCTCCGCCTTGCTTGAACTTGTGGCGAACGGACGTGAGATCGCCATTATCAGCGATGGACGGCCAAAGGCGAAACTTGTGAGCGCCGAAAAGTCGAAATTTTCAAAAGTTTTTCGCGTAATGGGTGATTACCTGTTGAAACAGCCAATTCACCGGGGCCGATCAGCGGATGAAATTATCCGAGGCGAGCGTGACTCACGGCCTTAACGATGTATCTCGACAGCGCTATCATTGTAAAACTGCTGGTTCACGAGGAAGACTCCGCGTGGTTCGACAAAAATGTTGCCGGCCACGAACTCTCGTCCTCTGAACTGTCGCTTGCCGAGGTGCGCTCCACCCTCCTGATCAAAGAGCGCACAAAGCAGATATCTGCCAATCAGCGGAAATCTGTCTTTGCCCGTTTTGAATCAATGCACGAGGAGAAAGTCTTGCGATTGCATCCATTGAACCTCCACGTGTTGGAGCGCGCCTCCGGGTTGCTCATCGGCTGTCATCCAAGAGTGGCTTTGCGCTCGCTGGATGCGATACATGTCGAGACTGCCCTGATGCATCCGCGCGGGATGTTTTGCGCCACAGATGGGCAAATGCGAGCCGCTGCGGGGCGAGTCGGTTTGTCCTGTTTCCCAGAAAATATTTCTCAAATTGTTAACCAATAACTGCAATGCCTGACGATACTAAGGATTCTCCTAAAAACGATTTGCCCATTTCCAACACGCCGCTGTTTGCTGCGAACGAGAAGGTGGAGAAAATCAATGTCGCTGATGAGATCAAGAATTCGTTTCTCGATTATTCGATGTCGGTGATCATCTCTCGCGCGCTGCCGGATGCGCGCGATGGTTTGAAGCCGTCCCAGCGCCGCATTCTTTTCGCGATGCACGATCTGTCGCTGTTCCCGAATCGGCAACATCGTAAGTGCGCCAAGATTTGCGGCGACACCAGCGGTAACTATCACCCGCACGGCGAAGCGGTAATTTACCCGACTCTTGTTCACATGGCGCAACCATGGGCGATGCGCGAACGGCTCATCGATGGCCAGGGAAATTTCGGTTCCGTGGAAGGTGATCCGCCAGCCGCCATGCGTTATACGGAAGCGAAAATGACGCATCTCGGCGCTGCGCTTATGTTCGACATGGACAAGGACACCGTCGATTTTGTCCCGAACTATGACGAAACGCGCACGGAGCCCCGAGTGTTTCCGGCGGCCTTTCCGAACCTGCTCGTCAATGGCGGCACAGGCATCGCCGTCGGTATGGCGACCAATATGGCACCGCACAATCTCGGCGAAGTCATCGATGGCATTTGCGCACAAATCGATAATCCTGCGATCACGATTCCGGAACTGATGAAGTTTGTGAAAGGTCCGGACTTTCCAACGGGCTGCATGGTCTGTGGCGTCGATCCGATCAAACAATATTTCTCTACCGGACGCGGCAGTCTAAAGGTTCGCGGCAAAGTGGGCGTGGAACAACTCAAAGGCGGGCGCGAACAACTCGTCATCACGGAGATTCCTTACAACGTCAACCGCGCCACGCTCGTCGAGCGCATTGCGGAATTGGTGAATGAAAAGGTCATCGGCGACATCACCGCGATTCGTGATGAGTCCGATGAGAATACCCGTGTCGTCATTGAATTAAAACGTGACGGCATCCCTAAAGTCGTCATCAACAACCTCTATCAATTCACGCAGCTTGAAAGCAGTTTCAGCGTGAATTCGCTCGCGATCGATCACGGTCGTCCGAAAATTCTCAACCTTAAGGAGATGATCGGTTGCTACATTGAGCATCGTCGTGAAGTGGTGATTCGTCGCACCCGTTATGAACTGCGCAAAGCCGAGGAGCGGGCGGAAATTCTTGATGGCTATTTAATCGCGTTGGCGAACATGGATGAATTTATTCGCATCATCCGCGGCTCGGCCAATCGTGAAGAAGCGAAGATTAAATTGCTCGCCTTCGATTTCACCCGCGCTCAAGTCGAGAAGTTTGGAATTTTGATTCGGAGCGAAGCGCGTTTGACCAACGGTCGTTATTCCTTCAGCGAAGCGCAGACCAACTCGATTCTCGAATTGCGCCTGTATCAACTCACCGGCTTGGAAATCGACAAGGTCAAAGCGGAATACGGCGAGTTGCTCGAGCGCATCAAAGATTTGATGGATATTCTGGCCAAGGAATCGCGCGTGATGGAAATCATCAAGGCCGAGTTGCGCGAGATTCAGCAGAAATATGCGACGCCTCGCATGACCGACCTCGTTCCTGATGAAGGCGAGATCGCCATCGAAGATTTAATCGCGAATGAAGGCGTCATTATCACGCTGACGCACAGCGGCTTGATCAAACGCACGAACGTCAGCTCCTATCGTTCTCAGCGGCGCGGTGGAAAAGGGGTCATCGGAATGACCACGCGTGAGGGTTCGACTGAAGAGGAAAACGATTTCATCGAACACCTTTTCACGGCCAGCACGCACGATTACCTGATGTTCTTCACGAACTCCGGTCGCGTTTACGTGGAGCGCGTGCATGAAATTCCCGACATGGGTCGCGCCTCAAAAGGTCGCAGCATTGCGAATCTGCTTGAGTTGAAAGCCGGGGAAAAAATTGCCGCCTTGATTCGTGTGATCTCAAGGACGGGCCCGAATAAAGAAGATCAGACCTGGACGCAATCCTCGGAACTCTTTTTCGTGACTCAGCAGGGCACCGTCAAGAAAACGGCTCTCTCCGATTTCAGCAACATGCGAAAAGGCGGAATCATAGCCATTGGAATTGATGAAGGCGATGCGCTCATCGATGTAAAACTCACGCGCGGAACCGAACATGACGAAGCTGGAAACGTGGTTATCGCAGGAGATGACGTCGTGCTTATCACCCGTGAAGGAATGAGCATCCGTTTTTCAGAATCAGAGATTCGCTCCATGGGTCGTTCCGCCGCCGGGGTGCGCGGAATTCGGTTGGAGAAGACAGACGCGGTGGTTGCAGCCGCGGTGGTTGTGCCGGATGCTACGTTGCTGGTCGCGGGAGAAAACGGCATCGGAAAGCGCACCGACTTTGGCGAATACCGCATTCAATCCCGTGGCGGCAAAGGCATCATCACAATGAAGACCAACGAGAAAACGGGCAACCTCGTTGGCGCGCTCACGGTTCATGACAATGAGGAAGTCATGCTCATCACCGTCGGCGGTCAAATGGTGCGTATCAATGTGAGCGGCATTCGCGAGGCGGGTCGCAACACGCAAGGAGTCAAACTCATCAATCTCGATGAAAAAGATAAATTGCAAGCGATCGCACCAGTGATCAGCGAGGAAAAGGAAGAGCCCGACGCAACCCCGGAGATCGACATTCAACCTTAGAAGCACTTCCTCAACTTATTTCAGTAAGACGCCGATGACCTCGGCGTCTTTTTTTTTGCGGGGCTCGAATTGATTTACGCAAATACTGCGTGACAGATGGCGCCACGGAGAAAATATTTTCACCATGAGAACTGAAACCATGCACATCGGGATGAAAGTCAAACACTCGGAATATGGATTGGGCACCGTCAAAAACATTTCCGAACACATGGCCGACATTCGATTCGACTCTGGCCTGCGCACGATTTCTCCCGAGCACTGCGATATGCAGGCGGCTGAGGCGCAAGCGGAAATCAGCGGTCTCAATATTCCGCTGACCACGCTGATTGCGGAAACCGTCGGTGCGCTGGTGGACAAGCTCGATTTAAAGCAAGACGACGCGCACGTTGAACAACTCGCGAGTCGCTGGCAAAAAGGAACGATGCAGTTGCGCCCCTCCGACCCGTCGTTGCAAGCGAAGGAAGTCCCGCTCGAAACATTTTTTCATAAGATCGTTATGATGCGGAATAACTTTCGCGTGCTCGAACAGAAGATCAACAGCCACCCGCAGTTGAGCGACGCTGAGAAAGTCGAGATGCAGCAATATATTTCCAAGTGCTACGGTTCGATGACCACGTTCAATATTCTTTTCAAGGACGAAGGAGATCAGTTCCGGTCGAAGGGATAACATTCACCAGCCGAGAGGCGGGAGATCGTAAAACTTGACCCGCGTTCTTCGGAAACAAAACAATTAATAAAAAATCTATGAGTCATTCAACCAACATCGTTAGCATCCATCCTTACTTCAAAGTCGGGATTGGCAAAATCGCCGAAGCCAAAGCCATGCTCCCGGCATTCGTGTCCAGGACTTCAACCGAGACATTGAATTTCCACTATGACTTTACGATCAACGGCGACGAAATTCACTGTCGTGAATCCTATGCCGGTGCGGACGGTGTATTGGCCCACCTTGAAAATGTGGGTGCGTTGCTGGGAGAGTTGCTGAAAATCGCCGAACTTACCCGCCTGGAACTTCACGGTCCATCTGACGAACTGGCCAAGCTCAAGGATCCGCTGGCACATTTGAATCCAACCTGGTTTGTCTATGAATGCGGTGTGAATCGATGGCCTTCATTCAAGGATAAAAGCGCCACGCAAGATTACTCCTCCGTCGAGCAGGAACCCCCGATGCGTTCTGGTTCGTGAGACTTAGCGCCCTTGCCGTTTCAGCAGGAGCTTTTCCACTCCGGACAAATCGTCGGTGTTGATCAGGTCCACTCCCGCAGCGAGCATAGTTTGCCAGCCGGCGGAATTGTCGGGAGCATCCCAGAACCGGACGCGACGCTTCTGGGCGTGAGCCTTGCTGACGATGTTGCCAAGTTGTTTCAACTCCGCCTCCGGCATGACGCCGGTCCCGCGCCAGGTGAAGTGATCGCTCCATTTGGTGCTGATCCACGGCGCAAACGATGCATCGGGCGCTTGCTCCAAATCGGTTAACTCGCCATCGAAGCCCGCGTAGCGAACGGTTTCGCCCCCGAACATGGTTCGATCGCGATTGCCTGTGATGATGACCAACACCGCTTTGGTCTGCTTCGTCGAGCCTTGGAAGGTCGTCAGCATATCGCCGTAATTGGTCAGCGCGGCGCGCAATGGCGGATAAAGAATTTTCCAATTGCCCTTGAGATCAATCAGCAGCGTGAACTCGGGCCCGTGCGGGTAAACGCGGCCACCGTTTTTCTTCACGAGTTGGCGCAGCGGATCCAGATAGAGCGCCTGCAAGGTTCGCTCCGGTTTGGTTTTGGCCAGATCGTGGGCGACGAGCAACTGGCCGTTCACCAGATGGATGTCCGCCTCAACGCTGCAAAAGCCATGCTCTAGCGCGTCAAAGAGCGGATGCGGATGCAAATAGTCGTTGTGCGCATGAGCTTGAACCAGAGGTTGCGCACTTTGCGATGTGAGCGGGTTGGCCGCGCAAAAGAGCGCGAAAAGGAGGGCTGCATTCAATTGAGTTTTCATGGGGGCGAATCGCACCTGTTTGGTACAAGAAAAAGGCCGGAGAACAAGTCCGGCTTGATAAAAAGTGTGGTTCGCCCGCGCGCCGCCCGGATTTATTTCTTCAACCGATAAAACTGCGCGCTGGCGGAAAGGCTGTTCGTGACCGTGAATTGCGCGCCGACGACGGCGGGCGTGTTGGTGGAATCGATCCAGTTGGTGGGAGAATTTAAATTTGCCGCCGCTTGCAATGTGAATCCAACTTGATTCGTCGGCCAAGAGAGAACCAGTTCATTGCCGTTCAACCGCAAAGCCAAAGTGACCGGCATGATGATTCGGTAAACGGTGCCAAAACCATATTCTCCTCCTTCAAATGTAGTTCCGTAGAAATTACCATCGCTCCCTTGAAGGAGTCCGCTCCGTGGAGCATAGCCATTCGTCCCATCAAAAGAATGCAAGGTTGTGATCGAGCTGTCTGGGTTCAACCTAAAAACTGTGCCGAATCCATTGGCACCTCCTTCTCTTGCCGTTCCATAAAAATATCCATCCGTGGCTTGAATCAACGGAGATTCAGGCAGGCCACCGTTAGAAAAATCAAAAGAAGCAACCGGGTAGAAATCGCTATTCCTGTTAATCGAAAAAATCGTTCCAGCACCTTCTGGTCCTCCATTCTGCGTCGTTCCATAAAAGCGACCATCTGTGCCTTCAATCAGACCGCTCCACGGATAATGTTCGCCCGTGAAAGTGAAAGAATGCATCATCGTCAGAACACCAGAAGGAGTAATTTTGAAAATCGTTCCTACGTCCTCATTTGCTCCATACGCTGGTCCTCCAGAGACCGTGGTTCCATAAAAAAATCCATCTTTTCCGTTTAGAAGCGGAGCTTCCGGCCAGCGTCCATCCGTGCCCGCAAAGGAAGCCAAAGTTGTGATGATCCCGTTTGTAGTGAGCTTGAAAATTGTTCCCAGATTACCGTCACCGCCTCTCTCCGTTGTTCCGTAAAAATTTCCAGCAACCTCAATTAAACCAGCGTTTAGATTTCCGCCTTCCCCGTTAAAACTGCTGAAACTGGCGAGGGACGTCAATATCCCGTTTGTAGTAACCGAGAAAACATTTCCCTGGTGGAATGAGCCGCCATTTATTGTTGTCCCATAAAGATTGCCGTCACTTCCTTGCAACAAAGTTCCAACGGCCTGACCTGCGTTCGTCGCGAAAACGGAAAAGGTACCAATCGGGGTAATTTTATAAACAGCTCCCCGTCCGTCTTTTGTTACGCCATAATAGTTACCGTCTTTTCCCTCAATCAAACCCGCAGTCGGATATGCCCCATCATCCAAATTAAACGAATGCAGCAACTCGAACGTCTGCCCGCGCGCCAGCGGCGCGAGCGCAAGGAGCAAAACAATCACAAAAACCCGGTGGAATCTCATAAGTTAGCTTTGGCGACTCTAGCCGCTTCGTTCTTTTTGGCCAGCCGGATTTTTCTAAATGACTAAGAATGGTGTGATTAACAGTGGATGAGTGGCGGGCGGAGCGCCGGTCTGTGACCGGCTTTGGGTCTGAGCCAGGCCGTTCGTGTCCGCTGACCCGAACCTCACGGCATTGCAAAATGCCTTAAGCCGACGAAAAGTCGGCGCTCCGCTTTATTGGTGGAAAAAAAATCTTCGGCTTCGCTCGGACGCAGGCAGTCGGAAATAAAAAAAAAGCGTGGCGGAATGCGCCACGCTTGATTCGGGAACGATCGTAAAGTTTACGGCTTCTTGAGCTTGTCCAATTCCGCAGTGAATGCTTTCGGGCCGCCGGGCATGTAGCCGAGCTGGCCGACTTTTTTGCCTTCGCCATTAAGAATGATGATGGTTGGATAGCCGCGAATTCCATATTTCTGTTGCAGCGCCTGGTTGGCGGCTTTCAATTCGGAGCTCTGTTTTTTCTTGTTCGGAAAATCGACTTCCACGAGGACCAGATTTTTCTTGGCGTATTCGGCGAATTCCGGCGTGCTGAAAACTTCCTTGTGCAGTTTGATGCACCAGCCGCACCAGTCCGAGCCGGTGAAATCCAGCAGGACTAGTTTCTTTTCTGCTTTGGCCTGGGCTTGAGCCTTGGGCAGGTCGGTGAGCCAGGCTTCAGCCGCATTGAGTTGCAGCACGGCGAAACAGGTTAATAAACAGAGCGCGAGTTTTTTCATATTTCAGCTATTTGATTTTACCATTTCCATCGATCAATCCGGGTTTTAGACGGCCACGGTCTGATCGTGTTCACGCCAAACTACGTTTCCGCCTACAATCGTCAAGAGAGCTTTTCCGCGCATCTTCCAGCCGTGGAAGGGACTGTTCTTGGATTTGCTCGCGGATTGATAGCGGTCATAAATCCATTCGCGGTCCGGATCGAAGACGGTGATGTCAGCATCGGCGCCCGGCTGCAACGTGCCTTTGGCCAAATTCAGCAAGCGGGCGGGGGCGATGGTGAATTTCGCAATCAGATCGGTCAGCGGCATCTGGCGCGCGTGATGGAGTTGCATGAGCGAGAGCGCGAGTTCGGTTTCAAACCCGGTGATGCCAAAGGGCGCGTAATCAAACTCAACTTCCTTCTCGTAATCGCAATGCGGGGCGTGATCGCTGCAAAGTATTTCCAAAGTGCCGTCGAGTAATCCTTCGAGCACGGCCTCGCGATCTTTGGCGGAGCGCAACGGCGGATTCATTTTGAAGTTCGTGTCGTAGGAGGGCCACTGGGGTAGATCTTGAGTTTTAGGATTCGAGTTTTGGATTGCGAGCAGTTCCTTGCCGTCTTCCATCCAGAACTTTTCACTGCCAGCGATCGCGGCGTCGGTCAGAACAAAATGGTGCGGGCAGGCCTCGCCGGAGATCGGCACGCCTCGCTTCTTGGCTTCGCGAATGAGCTGCACGCTTCCGGCTGCGCTCAAATGTTGGCAATGAATTTTTGCGCCGGTCAGTTCCGCCAGCAGAATGTTGCGGGCGACAATCATTTCCTCGCCCGCCGATGGCCACCCGCGCAGGCCGAGATTGGCGCTCCAATAGCCCTCGTGCATCACGCCGTCGGTCACAAGCGAGTAATCCTGGCAATGATCCATGAGCGGCAGGTCGAACATTTTGGCGTATTCACAAGCGCGCCGCATCATGTCGTTGTTTTGAATGCAGTGCCCGTCGTCGGTGATTGCGATGACGCCCGCCTTTTTCAGCGAGCCAATCGAGGCTAATTCTTCGCCGGCGATATTTTTCGTGATCGCGCCGGCGACAAATAGATTGATCACCGATTCGCGCCGCGCCTTCTCGTGAATCAACGCCACGGTTCCGGCGCTGTCGATCGATGGAGAGGTGTTCGGCATGCAAACCACCGAGGTGAATCCGCCACGCGCCGCGGCTCGGGTTCCGGTCGCGATGGTTTCCTTGGCGGATTGGCCGGGCTCGCGAAGGTGTGCGTGGAGATCAATCAATCCCGGGCAAACGACGAGGCCGGAGGCGTCAAATTGTTCGCAGGCTGCAGGAGCATTGGCTCGCGCCTCCGCGCCAATGGCGGAAATTTTTCCATTCACGACGAGGACATCGGCAAGCGAGTCAAATTGATTGGCCGGATCGATCACACGACCGTTGGTGAGCAGCAAAGAATTCATGCGCGGGCGAGAATACACGCAGGGAAATCCGCAAGGCAAGAATCACATCTGCGTCTTGCGGGGCCAGGCGACAGAAGAGGGCAAATACCTGATGATGTTCCGCCTTTAATGTTTTTCGCGGTGCTCGCGGAAAAGCCGTCGGATGATCTGGTATTTCACCGCGTTCGCTTTTGGGTCCTGATGTTTGTAAATCAGCACGCCGTCCGCGGAGCGAAGTCCGCTGGCCACGGCTTTCTCGACGTAATCCGCCGTGGTGGCGCCCAGTCGGCTGTGGGCCGTAGCATAGACGTCCAGAATGATTGGCATCTGCGACCCGAGCAGGTCGCGCACGGTTTTAATTTCAGCGTCAACGTGGTCCGGATTTTTCAAGTTGGCCCCGGACGACTCGTCGCGATAGGGAAACAAAACTCCATCGAGCAACGGGCCGTAATTTTTCGCAAACGCCGGGTTGATTGATTTGAAATAACAACAGGGAATAAAGGCGAGCCGCGGATTGATTTGATGCGCTGCCTTCTGAAATCGCGCGACATATTCGGGCGTAAAGAACTTCAGGTTGTGCGTGAAATCATCCACGCTCCAAGCGACGAGATTGGTTTCCTTTAAACTTAATTTCGCGATTTCCACGGCCCAGCGTTCGAAGTCGAGATGGAACGGTTCGGAATACATTTTCAAATGCGGCGGCGATTCGCTGGGAGGCATGAGCGTGATCCAGACTTTTATTTTTCGGGCGCGCGCGAGTGGCAGAAATGTTTTAATCTCGTCCCACTCATTCGTGTAGGCATGGATGGCCCAATGGAATGTGTCGGCCCGAATATCCTCCAGTTCGCTCAGCAGTTTTGGCAAATCCGCGTGTTCATTGGTCATCCAGGCGGGCCGGCCATAAGTGCCGATACAATTCCGGAGTGGCTCGCGCCGGAGGCCTGCGTCATCCGCGGCTTGGGCGGTAAGGCAGAGAATGCAAAATAGAAATATATTTAGAAAATGCATGTGCTGGATTCAGGCGACCAATTGCTGGAACAAATTCGTTAGGACCCGGGAAAATAATTATATTCTTCACGCCCGCCAAGATATTCTTTAGTTTTCCACCCAAGAATTCACCCACTATGCAAAACCAACTCAAAGCCAAGCTCTCATTTTTCATGTTTCTCCAATATTTTATTTGGGGCTCCTGGTATGTGAGCATGGGAACTTATCTGAGCAAAACGCTGCACTTTGAAGGGAGCGATATCGGGCTGGCTTACGGTGCGTTCGCGATCGGTGCGATGATTGCGCCGTTCTTCGTTGGGTTGATTGCCGATCGTTTTTTTGCCTCGGAAAAGATTCTCGCGTTCCTCGGAATCTTTGGCGGAGTAATCATGTTTTGCATCCCGTCATTGACTGCATTCAATGTGTTTTATCCCGTATTGATTCTCTATTGCGCCACTTATGTTCCGACGCTGGCGCTCGGCAATTCTCTTTCACTGCATCATCTCGCCGATCCGAAACGCGATTTTCCCGTGATCAAAACTCTTTCTGCGGTCGGTTGGATTGCCGGCGGCGTAACCCTAAGCGTGGTTCTCAAAGCCGAACAATCCGCCGTCCAGTTTTACCTCGCGGGAGCGGCTTCGATTGCGCTCGGATTATTCTCACTCGCGCTGCCGCACACGCCTCCCAAGAAAACCGGCAAGAACGTCCGCATTGACGAAATTCTTGGCCTCGATGCCCTTGCGCTTTTAAAGAAACCGTCGTTCGCCATCTTCATCGCCTGCATGTTTCTCATTTGTATTCCGCTCTATTTTTACTTCGTGAATATGAACCTGTACATCACGGAACTTGGTTGGACTTATTCCGCTGCAAAGATGTCGCTCGCCCAGGTTTCAGACGTGATTTTTCTCCTTCTTTTGCCCTTGATGCTGCGAACGCTCGGATACAAGAAAACAATTTTCATCGGAATTCTTTCCTGGGCTGCGCGCTATTTTCTACTCGCAGGAAGTGTCAGCAATGGGGATCTGGCCACGCCGCTGATCTTCGCCGCCATCCTGTTGCATGGAGTTTGTTACGATTTCCTTTTCATCGCCGGACAACTTTACGTTGATGACGAAGCCAACGAACGGATGCGCGGTGCTGCGCAAGGATTCATCGCGTTCATTCTTTGGGGCGTAGGAAATTTCGTCGGCAGCACGCTGGCCGGAAAGTCGCAGGGAGCGCATACGATTAAGGGACCCCTTGAAACCGTGACGCACGACTGGCATGGCATCTGGATTTATCCAGCTTGGGGCGCAGTGGCGGTGCTGGTAATTTTTCTAATTTTCTTCCGCGATCCAAAAACTAAATCTGTCGCGCCCGTTCTTGCCGGACGCAAAGAAGAGAATCTCGAATTGCCCTGAACGGCTCTCTGCGAATCTTCGCTGCGAGAGCTGGCGATCTTCGAAGGTCCTTAGAATAAGCCCGGAATGAACCGCTTTACGCGACGCGCGTATTCTTCGTATCCGGAAAACCGTTCCCTCAGCCAGCCTTCTTCCTTGCGCGCTTTCGCTTGGAAAAAGGGCAATTGCAGTACGGCCAGCGCCAACGCCGGACCGCTGCGCCAAAGCAAGGCCCAGGCAAAACCGAGCGAGATCACGCTCAGATAGAGCGGATGCCGCACCTTCGCGTAAATTCCACTCCTAATAAGTTCCGCATCCGCTTTGGGCCGCGGGAATGGAGTCAGATGGCGTCCGAGATCGTGGTGGCCGCGTAATCCAGCCCACGCGCCGACCAAAAGGCACGCACTCCCCAATACCCACGTCCACCAACCTGACCACTCCGCAGGCCAAATCGGTCCCGCCGCGAGGAGAGCGAACATGATGGCGAGCTGGACGACCACCCATCCGGTGCCGCGTGGCAAGGTGGTCGATGGATTTGGATTCATGGCTCGTTCAGTAATAAATTAAAATTGGACACGTGCCGGTGCTTGGCAACGGGAAATGCGCCAGGGAGTAAATACCCCATGCCCGAGGAAAAGAGACGCGTTTTTTTCTTATGTTTCAGGCATTTAAAATTACGGAATGTCAGCAACCCTGGGCGGGGCGTCTGTCGGCGCCATGATTGAAAATCCTGCGGGTTGCCTGGCTTGGGGATGGGGCAAATAGTGCAAAATAACCGTTCAAAAATCTCAGCCTTCTGCCCTTTTGCGCTTTGGTAGTTTCGCACGGCTCCACTTACGCTTCGCGATTCCGTCGAGGTGGCAAAAAAGCGAGTAAAATGACCCCAAATACGTTCAAAAACCCGAGATAGCCCAGCCAATCGGGAAATCCCTTGGCGTTCGCATAGTGCGTGCATCCCCAAATGAACAGGAAGGAACAGCTAGACCCAAAGCGACCGCGCAGAGCAAAAGTTGGTCTCCGCCCGTTGCGAGCAGAGGACTTAGGACATCAAGACAAACGCCCAAACCGATAACCGATCAGCGCTTTCTTTTTTGAATCGGATATCATTCTCCCCGTCGCTTCTTTTGTTAAGATGGCATGTCTACTTCTGGCCGTTGCGCCATCTCGCGAAGGGTGGTTTTCAAAATCTTTCCGGTCGGGTTGCGGGGCAGGGCGGGCAAGACTACGATTCGTTTGGGCACTTTGTAATCGGCCACCTTTTCGCGAAGGAATTGATGTATGGCTTTTTCGTCCAGCACGACACCGTCGTTGGCCGAGACGTAGGCCAGCGCCTGTTCCCCACGCCGGGCATCGGGCACTCCAATGACGGCCGCTTCCTTGATGCCGGGAAATTTATAGATAACTTCTTCGATCTCGCGCGGATAAACGTTGATGCCGTTGACCAGCAGCATGTCTTTCTTGCGGTCGGTGATGTAAAAATAACCTTCCTCATCGCGGTGGCCGATGTCGCCCGTCAGGAGCCATCCGTCGCGCATCGTTTTTGCCGTCTCTTCCGCTTGTTTCCAGTATCCTTGCATCACATTGCCGCCGCGCACGCAGATTTCGCCCGTCTGGCCGCTGCCGAGAATTTCCCCGACATCATTTTGGACGGTCACTTCCACGTCGTAAATGGGCTTTCCAATGGAACCTGCCTTCTGTTTTTTCAACGGATTGAACGTCACGACTGGACTGGCCTCGCTTAAGCCGTAGCCCTCGATGAGCGGCATGGGAAAACGCGCGCTGAACTCTTTCAAAATCTCTCCGGGCAACGGCGCCCCGCCGCTGACACAAACCCGCAATGGCAGGTCGACTGGGATTGACGGATGCATCAAGGTGCGAAACAGCTGCGGGACAGCCGGAAGAATCGTTGCATGGCGATGAACGATTTCTTGCACGATGTTCTTCACGGGATGAACGGATTTGATCAGGACGATGGTTCCGCCAATCAGAATGGGTAACAGCACCCCGACGCAAAGCATGAAGCTGTGGAACATCGGTAGCAGCACAACGATTCGGTCTTCTCCCACGGTTTCCAACACGCGGCGACAGCTCTCGACGTTATGCAACAAATTGCCGTGTGAAAGCATCGCCCCCTTTGGCCGTCCGGTGGTGCCGGATGTGTAAATGAGAATGGCCAAATCCGATTCGCTCGTGGGGCAGGAGGTGTCATGCGCTGGCCCGGTTGGGTGCCGGGGAAAATCTTCGATATGTAAAAACCGCAGGCCGGGTCGCAACTCGGCGAGCTTGGCCGAACCTTCCCCCATGGCTAAATCAGTAATGACAAGATCGATCTCGGCGTCGCTCAAAATGAAATTAACCTCGTCCGGCTTCAGGAAATTGTTAATCGGGACCGCGGTCGCCCCGGTTTCAAGCACGCCAAATAGCGCCGGAACAAATTGCGGGCAATTCTTGAGCCAAAGCGCGACGCGCATTCCGGGCTTGATGCCGAATTCGCTCTGCAAGCGTTCGCAGACGGCGAGCGACTGCGTCCAAAGTTCCTGGTAAGTAAATTCTTCTTCGCCCCAGTAAAGAGCAGGTTTGGTCGGATTCTTTTTTGCGGCGATCGCAAATGCACCGGGTAAATTCATGGGCGAAAACATACGGAGTTGCCCTCTTGGAGTCCAGCGCCAGTCAAAGTCCCTGCCGTTGTTTTGGCTCTGGACAGCAGCCGTTTGAAACTGAACAATTTTGCCAGTGATCGATACCGATAAAAAGTTGGCGGAACTGCTGGCGCAATTGCGCGGGACGCCGTGGGTGGCGTTGGACACCGAGGCGGACAGTCTCCACGCCTATCCGGAGAAACTGTGCCTGTTGCAGGTCAGTCTGCCCGGTGCTGATGAATTGGTTGACCCGCTGGCGAGGCTGGATCTGTCGCCGCTCTGGAATGAGTTGCGGAAACACGAACTAATTTTTCACGCCGCGGATTACGACCTGCGTCTGCTGCGCAAGAACCACAATTTTGTTCCAGATAGAATTTTCGACACGATGCTTGCCGCCCGTCTGCTTGGCGAAAAGGAATTCGGCCTGACGAATCTCGTCTCAAATTTTCTCGGTGTGCAGCTGGATAAAGGTTCGCAAAAAGCGGATTGGGCGCAACGGCCGCTGACCGAGCGAATGGAAAATTACGCGCGAAATGACACGCGTTATTTGAAGCCGCTTTCGGATCTGTTGCGAAAACGCCTTGAGGAAACGGGGCGGCTCACGTGGCACCAGCAGTCCTGCGCGCGCCTGATTGAGGATTGCGCGGAACTGCCCTCCGCCGACATCGAGTCATGGAGAATCAAAGGCAGCAGCCGGTTGGGACGCATGCCGCTGGCTGTATTGCGTGAGTTGTGGCGCTGGCGCGAAAAGGAAGCCATTGCCGCCAACAAGCCGCCCTATTTCATTCTCAGCCACGAAGTGCTGGTTGAAATTGCTGCTGCTGCCGGCTCCACGCGAAATTGGCTGGAGCTCTTGCCGCGGCACCTGAGCCCGCGCCGTTCTGCCGAGCTTGAGCACGCGGTCGAGCGCGGGCTGCAGGTCGCACACAACGAACAACCCCAAATGGTTGCCCACGTTATCACGCCGCGTCCGACTGAAACTGAAAAACGCCGATTTTTGGAATTGAGCAAACGCCGCGACGATGCCGCGCAAAAGTTAGGGATCGATCCAACGCTAATCGCCAGCCGGGCGACCTTAGGATTGCTTTCGCAGAATTGGGAACATTTCTCGAAGGAATTGATGGGCTGGCAGCGGGAGTTGCTCAGTTGAAATTCAGTAGAAATTTGGGCTCGGAAAATTACTTCGCTGCTCCTAGTTGCCGCACCCAACTTCCGGTGCCTTGGCTGTAATTGGCGTAAACTTTGGTTCCCATCGTCTGGCGCAAGGCTTTTTCTGTTTCTGCCTGAATCGCCTTCAGCGCCTCCACCCGGTCTCGATCCTGCACCGAAGTATTGGAGAGCAAGTTTTGCCTTTCCGCTTCCGCGACCTGTTTGATATCGAAAATCGTTTGCGCGGTCGAAACGGGCAACTGATTAACTTCTGCAAACAAAATGGCGCTGCGGAAATCGGGGTTTTGCGCGCGTTCATAGTCAACAAAACGCTCGGGGCCAAGCTGTTGTTTGATTTGCTCCTGAACCTGTTTTTGCGCGGCCAATTT
Organism: Verrucomicrobiales bacterium; assembly: GCA_947478865.1. Classification (GTDB taxonomy): domain Bacteria; phylum Verrucomicrobiota; class Verrucomicrobiia; order Limisphaerales; family CANJXF01; genus CANJXF01. Next base: position 26,495 of record CANJXF010000049.1, read on the forward strand.
TTCCTCCGCCGTCTTGGCCGAAGTGAGATTCTCATCCACGGCTCTTTGCAATTCAAAAATCTCGCGAAACTCTGACTCTGTCGGATTGAAACCGATCAAGCTCGCCCGCAGCCGATCTGCTGTTTCCGACGTGCGTAATTCGAACTCTGCCAACTCGGAGCCGGACAAAAGCCTTTCCAATTCCGTTTTTCTCTGCGCCTCGATCTTTTGCAGCGCCTCCAGATCGGCTGCCGAAGGATTACCATTGGCTGCCTCCAGAATGCGCTCTTTCATCCCCTCGATTTCCTCCCGCAATGCGAGAAGCCGACTCTTTTTCTCTGCCGGAAGAAAGTTCAGGCGCCGTTCGTCTTCGCCCGAATCGACGAAATATTTGTTGATCTCCCGCTCGTAGTTGATTCCAAGCAATTCCCGCAGCACTGAGGGGATTTCCTTGTCGATGGTCGCCAATTGCTTCTCGCGTTCTTCGAGCTGACGGGCGTTTAATTTCCGTTTTTCGTCGGTCTCCCAGAATTTGAACTCTCGCCCGTTATGATAAAATTGCCCGCGCTGCGCCGCGTACAATTTCATGATGTCGGTCAGGATAATATCTTTGATTGTGGTCTCTGGACAGTGAACCGCCCGCAAGTTTTTGATGTAAGCGCGGTAGTCACTCGACTCGACCTGGCTCCAATCAAATTGGTTGGTGACGTAAACAATCTTTTCAACCGGCGCCGCAGGCAACGGTTTCAACGCGGCTTTTCCATTCGCCAATTGGAACTCGTTCGTAGGAATTCCCCGAACGGATGTGTTGCGCGAAGGGGCCAAATTGGAAGAAAACCGATTCAGCAGATAGTAACCGACCGCAATCAAAGCCAGATTGAAAAGCACCAAAAAGATCAGCAGTTTGGATTTCATCAGCCTGCAATTCTATTTGTCACCCGAATTTCGTCGAGGCGCGACTTGACGTTTTTCAACGCACAATTTCAAACGCATACCCTTTTAAATATTCGGTTTCCGGAATGGACGGAATGATTGGATGGTCCGGCGATTGGCTGTAAGTAGCGACACGGCGCAATACTCGGCGCGCGTCATAAGCCGCTTCCAGAATCACCGATTGAAACATCTCCGCATCCACATGATGTGAACAACAGAACGTGGCCAAAGTTCCGCCGGTTTTTAGCAATTTAAGCGCGCGCAAATGGATTTCCTTGTAACCGCGCATCGCGTCAGGAATTGCCGACCGGCTCCGTGTAAATGACGGTGGATCGAGAATTATTCCGTCAAACTTCGGCACAACTTTTTCGTGCGGTTTCACGGCCGTCTGCGCCTTCAACCAATCAAAAACGTTGGTCGTTTCAAAAGAGCAATTCGCCGACAAACCATTCGCCTGAGCATTGCGGGTTGCGCCAGCAATGGCATCCGCGCTTTGATCAAGCATGTGAACGTGGCCTGCGCCCGCCCGCGCGGCGTGCAAACCAAAGCCTCCCAGGAACGTGAAGCAATCGAGAATGTTGCCCTGCTTCATTAATGTCGCCACCTGCTGGTAGTTCACCTGTTGATCCAGATAGAGGCCGGTTTTGTGTCCGCCGGCGATATCCACTTCGAATTGCAGTCCGTTGAGTTTGATTTTGACGGGGCCGTCTATTTTTCCAAAGAGCACGCCGTTTGCATCTTCCATTCCTTCAAATTTTCGGAACGAACTTTCGCTGCGCTCGACGATTGCGCGGGGTGAAAAGATTTTTTGTAACGCGCCGATGATCATCGGCTTGCGCTGATCCATGCCGAGCGACGAAGTTTGGATCACGAGCACGTCTTCATACTTGTCGATGATCAAGCCGCTGAGCAGATCGCTTTCTGCATTGACGACGCGAAAGGATGTTGCTGTAGGCATATGCCGCTGCCGGACCGCCAGCGCCGTGCGAATGCGCTCTTCGAAAAATTCGCGGTTCACTTCCACGCGTTCCTGCGCAATCACACGGACGTTGATTTTGGAGCGCGAATTGTAAAAGCCAATGCCGAGAAAACGTTGTCGATGATCTTTGATCTGCACGACATCACCATCGTTGGCTGGCGCGGTGAGTCGCAGGGCGGCTCCTCCGTAAATCCATGGATGGCCTGCAAGAACGCGATCGGCTTCGCCGGGTTTCAGTAGAACAGTAGGTAAGGTTTCCATAATAGTTTTGTAAACAGTGGCGCGGAACATCTTACAGTTTCCGCCTCGGCGCAAGCATGGCGTGAAAAAGCCAGAGTTTGGACATGCTGAATCCTGCCAGGAATGAAAGGGTTTTGGCCTGCACCCAAGGATCATGAACTCCGGCGGTCTGGAAAGTTATGTTCCGAGTCGCAGGGCTAAACCGGCGGGACAAATTCGCGTTCTTTTTGCCTGACGACCAACACTGGACAAGTCGCATAACGGATTACGCGTTCCGCCGTGCTGCCGAGTTCGACGCGAGTGAAGCCCATGTGGCCATGGGTCGAAATAATAATCAAATCCGTATCCAATGTTTTGGCGGCACTGACGATTTCCTCAAAGGGCTTGCCGATTGTGACCATAAGTTTGTGTGGAATATTCTTCAGCTGCGTATCGGCAACTTTCTTCAATTCTTTCTCGTAATGTTTGCGACGCGCATCTTGCAGCGAAGCGAACTCGGCATTTCCATATTCGAAGGAGGTTGGTGTATCCGCAATGACGGAGAGCAGGGTGATTTCTCCTTTAAATTGTTTGGCGAAAGCGATGCCATATTTCAATGCATGCTTGGAGCAATCCGAGAAGTCGATCGGAACGAGTAGTTTCTTCAACTCGGAGATGGGACCATTTAAATCTGCGATAAGGCGGGTGTTGCCTGGCTCAAGTTCGACGACCAGATTTCCAGTTTTTGGAGATGATTTAAATTTCATAAGCTCACCTTTCCGTCTTCAGCCTAGCGAATGATGGGAGGTAAGCTTCGCCATTCTTGCCGTATTTGATGCGTAGATTGTCGTGTGGTTGATCGATCGGCTCGACTGGACTTTCGAGTATATGGGCCCAGGCTGGTTTCAAGAATTCCATGGCGATTAAAGATCCGGTTTTCCAATTGGCTAATGTGGTTCTGAGCGCTTTATGGATTCGTAGCATCCACTCGTAGAATTTATTGGCGAAGACACCCATGAGCAGCTTCGCATTAAAATACATTTTCCAAGCCTTTGGCGTGCTTTTCTCCGGCTTGCAATCGTTCGATGAGTATCTGAGTGATCCGTTTCATCAACTCGTAGCCGAACTCAGAATCTTCTTCGGCTGTGACCAGTAAATGCGCTCCATCAAGAACAATGGCATGAGTTGGTTCGATCGCGCGTGCTTGAAAATGCCACGCAAACGGTGGAAATAACCAGGACCAGCCCAACGCTTCTCCTTGTCTGATGACTTGGATCGGCACTGACATTTTTTCGTCATGCGATTCGATTAGAGTTTTTCCCGACTCGATCAGATAGAAGCTGTTGGCTGGGTCGCCCTGCCGGAAGATAATCTCACCTGGTTGAAAATCTTGTTCTTTTGCGTTCTTGAGCATGTGAACCAAATGATCGCTCCTCATCGTCTTAAGAAATGGATGCTTGATGATTGTGGTCTCAAGTGTGTTCATGCGTTCCTCGTTTCAGGTGCCATCCTATGGCCCTTTCGCTAGTTTAATCTCTTTCATTTATCTTCGTCCGATCTCAATTCTTTGTCGCTGATTTTGTGATTCTTTCTACCCGCAATGTTCCATCGGGGATTCTCTGAATCATAATGAGGTTGCTTCGAATTGACGGACGGAGGATTGGGTGAACAATGAATCATTAAGCCCATGACCCAAACATCTGTTAAGACCCGCCGTAAATTCGATGAAACGTTCAAACGTGAAGCCGTCCAGAACTGGCTTGCCAGCGGCAAATCCGCCGAGGTGATTGCCCAGGAACTGGGCCTCAACGCCAACCGGCTCTATGCCTGGAGGAATCGCTTTGCCCCAGCCGCCGCTGGGGGGAGAGCGGCGGCTGGGGCAAAGCCCGGCTCACCCGTTGATCTGCAAAGCCAACTCGACGCCACCCGGGGTGAACTGGCCCGCGTGCGCGAGCAGCGCGACATATTAAAAAAAACGTTGGGCATTCTCTCCGAACCATCGCCGAACGCTATCAACGGATTGACGCGATGAAACGCGATTACCCGATCCTTTCCCTGTGTGCAAATCTGGAAGTTTCACCCAGCGGCTACTACGACTGGCAACAGCGGCGCACCACGCCCGGCCCACGCGCGGCGGCCAACCAAACCCTGGCCAAACAGATCAGGGTGATTCATGCGCAGAGCCGGCAAACTTACGGCAGCCCGCGCATCGTGGCAGCGTTGCGCCAACAAGGCTGCCACCACGGGCGTAATCGCATCGCCCGCCTCATGCGGGCGGAAGGCTTGTGCGGGCGGCAAAAGGGTCGCTATCGCGTCCAGACCACCGACAGCAACCATGACCAGCCCATCGCGCCCAACCTCATGGCCCAAGCCCCCAAGGTCACCCAGCCCAATCAAATCTGGGCGAGTGACATCACCTACATTGAAACGCAGGAAGGCTGGCTCTATCTGGCCGCCATCCTGGACCGCTACAGCCGCAAGATCGTCGGCTGGGCCATGAGTGAGCGCATCGACACCGCGCTGGTTCTAAAAGCTTTGGACATGGCCCTCCTACATCGGCGACCGCCAGTCAATTTGCTGCTCCACTCCGATCGGGGCGTCCAATACGCCAGCGCCGAGTACCGGCGTGCGCTGGCTCAGGCCGGCCTGGTGGCCTCCATGAGCCGCAAAGGTAACTGCTACGACAACGCCACCATGGAAAGCTTCTGGAGCACCCTCAAACTCGAACTGGTTTACCGCCGCGACTTCGTCACCCGCAGCCAGGCACGCACCCAAATCTTTGATTACATCGAGAGCTTTTACAACCGTCAGCGCACCCATAGCG
>CANJXF010000050.1 GCA_947478865.1 Verrucomicrobiales bacterium
GCACCCAAATCTTTGATTACATCGAGAGCTTTTACAACCGTCAGCGCACCCATAGCGCCCTGGATTTTCAATCGCCAGTTGACTTCGAACTCCTAAACAACTAACCAAATGACCCAACTTTTTTGTCCGCCGTTTCAGAGCAAGCCCATAATCAAAACGCTTAGATAAGAGTGATCGCGGTTGAGCTAATAAATTTCGAACTCCAATCTTAAAGTTGAGCGAGAAATAATTTGACTGAAAAAGATTGGCGGTAGACCTGGGACTTCATTGGACGCTTCGTAGCGGAGCGTGAATCTCAGCGGCGTTTCCAGAAAAGGATGTGGACTATTGCATCCCGATTACCTTCACGGGCGCGCCAGGAAGGGAAGCCTCACGTCGTAGCGCGGTTGGTCGAAGCGAAGTAGAATTTGGATGCCGTCCAGTTGTTTTAAGTTGCAGAAATCCAGGGCAATTAAACTGTTTGGAAACGCTCGGGCTTTCTCGTTGTCGTCTGTCCACTCTCCCAAGTCCCGGAAGAGCAATCCGGTCTTCACGTTTTGCAAAAATACTTTCACGGCAAAGATTACTTTGCCATCGCGGCACCCTATTATTAAATCCGTACGATGCCCCTTTTGCTTTGAAAGTTACTCACAACTTATTCGCAAAATGATCCCTTTTTGCTTTCCTGAAATTGGTTGAGTGTACGGATTGTTTGCGCTGGTTCAAAACGCGAGGATTTACCGAAGGCTAACTTAAACTTTCAAATGGGAATCAACATGACATACAAAGAATTTAAGCGGCACGTGTTCACAATCTACAGCGAGAACTATAATGGTGAAGATGTTAGCCCTATCGAGTACGGGATTCAGCGGGCAAAATTCGAAGAGATAAAACTGGAGCGTCTGATCGTTTTGGCGGAACAGACTGATTTTTCAACGGCAAAACGAAAAGTGGCGGGCTGGCGCAGGCAACTGGAAAGAGTCCATCAAATTCGGGCACGCCTGGAACAGCGAAAAACTGAAACGATGGCGGCAGACAGATTTTACGCTCGCATCGAACCAACCGTTCCTGTCCGGATCCACGATACGCGCCGCTCCAGTCCGATGATTATTCCTTGAGGGCCGCCATCAGGTGGCGATGATATTTTTCCGAACCGCAAAGAGCACGATCTCCGTTTGCGAACGGAGCTTCAATTTTCGCATCAAACTCGCCCGGTGGCTTTCCACGGTTCGCGGGCTGAGATACAAGAGTTTTGCAATCTGCGTGTTGTTGTTGCCCTCTGCGGCGAGCTGCAAAACGATTTTCTCACGCCGGGTAAGAGCAGATGAGCCTTTCACGGCTTCGGATTCATCATCAGTTTTGCGGAGTGAATCGCGAATGTGTTGCACCGGCAACGACGAACTGAAGTAGTTGCGCCCGGCACGGACCTGCCGCACGGCCTTGATCAAATCAGCTGGCGTGGATTGCTTTAGCACATACCCGCTCGCGCCATTCTTCATCGCCTCGATTACGTAGGTGTCCGCTGAATGCATCGAAACGACAATGACCTTTGTTTTTCCATGCTGGCAAACACGCCGGATAACATCCAGTCCATGCACGCGAGGGATCGATAGATCCAGAAGGAGAATATCGGGCTTTTTCTTCTCAACCAGCTCGACAGCTTCCATTCCGTCCGAGGCCTCACCGATCACAGAGAAATCAGCTTCTGCCTGAAGCAAGATTTTTAGCGCCTTGCGCACGAGATGATGATCATCCACTAAAATAATACTCGTCATGTCGAGCTATACGTTAGGAGTTTCCGCCATTTCGTGTCTATCCGTACGTCTACTAACATTCCTGAATGAAAAGAGTGTTCCTGAACGGACCAGACGACAGTGTTTTTGCATGGTTTTTACCTTCCCGCGCTTGGAAGCGATTTGAAAGAGAATTAATTCTATCGCCGTTTTACGTTTGAACGATTCATCCGGGTTGGTTTTCCGTGCGCAGAAATTTTGTCTCCAACTGATCTTGCCTGCCAGCTCTTGGCCATTGCCACGATTTCAGCACGAAAGGATTTCCACAGACGGCGAGTGAGGCGAGATAGCCTTGAGCCGGCTCCATCTCCCGGAGAACGTAATTAAGACGCGTCGCGTTGAAATCGGGCTGATCTGAAATTCCTGTCCCGCTGCACTTCAATCCCGCTTCCTTTCGCGTCCAATACCGGAAGAAATTCTTCTCTTTGTGCGGGAATTTCAAATATTGCAGTGTTACTTGTTCCTCCCGAGAGAAACAGCGGGAGGCCACTGCCTCCATTTCCGAAAACGGTCGCACTAGTTCTAGATCGATTCCCAGTTCGCGATTCCTGGCAACCGCAATAATCAGCAAACCGCCGCTGTGCGATAAATTGAAGTTTAGGTTTTGCTTCATCGAACGGTTTGCGAGCCAGGGTTTGCCATTTTCTCTATAGTGAAATTGAAGTATTGCAGGCCGCGTCTCGATATAGCTTCCAAGTATTTCTCTGAGCAGACCTCGCCCGATGACATAGTCATGCCGATCCCGCGAGAAACGGAATCGGTCTGCTTTGCTCAACTCATCCTGGGACAGGAACCCAAGTAATTCATCGAATCGTTGGTTGTTGGCCAGGTCTGCGACCCATACGTGCACCTCATCATCGGAGAGCGGCCATTGATCAGGTGGAAGGCTCCACTGGAATTGATGCTGCATGAGGTATCCGTTCAAGCCGAGCGCGCTTTCGACTCCTCCCGGTTGCAAGCTTCCAGGCAATTGTTGAATTCTTTAGCCAGCAATTCGACGTAGGGAGAGTCCAACATTTTCTCGTGCGTGGTTTCAATTCGCCTCACATCAATTCCTCCATGTGCCAGTTTCCTCCAAATGGGCGCCGGGCTTGGATTAGTTGTTCGGATGGCCTCGAAAAGCGTTACCCGGCCCGGATAGGCGAGGTCGGTTGGCACGTAAGCGCCGCCGGCTTTCAAAACCCCCAGAATGGCGATGATCATTTCAGGCGAGCGTTCGAGGCAGAGGGCCACCGGTGTTTCCGGGCCAACGCCAAATCGTTTCAGGAAATGGGCGAGCTGATTGGCGCGCTCGTTCAATTGGCGATAGGTCAGGTCATGTCCGTCGCAGCGAATGCCAATCGCATCTGGAGTTTGAGCGGCCTGGCGCTCGAAATTCTGATGAAGGCACAGTCGGTCAGAGATCATAGATTTGAACGCAGATCGTTGTCTCCACTTGTCCGACAATAGAGAATGAGGAAGTTCCCGCCAACGGTACTATGGATAGTTTAAAACTGCTCGATTCCCCGAATATGGATTCGGAGATTAACCGTTAGGAGGGGGTAGGGCGGAAAGCTGAGTATGACTACGCCATTCTCTGGGCTTTTTTCCGATGAACCAATGTGATTTCCGGGATGACTGCCTTTGCCGGTTGCGATTCAAAACGGCTGACGACTTCGCGACAGATATCTTTCGCGGCGGAGGGACGTCCGAGAGGTTTGGCTGCGGCTGCCATTTCCGATAGCTTTGTCGAGTTGAGCAGTTGTTGCAATCGATAGGGGAGGTCATCCACGCGATTCACCTTGGCCGCCGCGCCGCGCTCCAGCAGAAAATCACTGTTGGCCGCTTCCTGGCCCGGGATGGGATTCAAAATAAAAATTGGTTTGCCGAGAGCCAGCGCTTCGGACGTGGTCAGCCCTCCTGGCTTGGTGATGATCAAGTCCGCAACCCCCATTAGTTCGTGCATGTTGCTGGCGAATCCGAGGATGCGAGTTGGATGCAAGAAATCTCGCAACGCCAATTCGCGCCGCAATTCTTCGTTGCGTCCGGCGACTACTAGCGTTTGAAATTCTCCCTCCGTTTTGTCGAGCTGTTCTAATATTTCTGAGACCGGACCCATTCCAAAACCACCGCCGAGAACGAGCAAAGTGGGCATGTCGTCGCGCAGGCCATACCGTTTTCGGACGGCTATTTTATTGATGGGCGCGGCAAATTTGGCCGAGATTGGAATCCCGGTGGTCGCGATGTTTTCGCGATTTGCGCCGCGGGCGACCAGACTTTCTTTGGTGTCCTCAGTGGCAACACAGTAAAAATCCGAAGGTGGTTCGAGCCAAAATGCGTGGGCCTCAAAATCAGTTACGATGCAGACGGTGAAGGGGTGTGGACCTTTCGAGCGCTCTTCGGGATAGCAAAGGATTTCCAGCGGCAAATAATGCGTGCAAAGGACGATATCCGGCTTGAACAATTTGAGGTGACGAATAAAACCCTTGTTCGTGCGCCGCGCAAAGGTCCGGCGAAAGCTGCCCATTTTGCGCACCTGCTCCTGATTGTCCGTTTTTTTGAAAACCATCGCGTAGAGCTCAGGCGCATGTTCGATGACTTTCACGTAACCTTGAGTGTAAATTTTGCGATAGAGCTTTGAGGCGAACTGTAGCACATCCACTCGCTCCACCACATCGTCGGGGCGCAAGGCCCTCCACGCTTCCTCCATCGCCGCCGCCGCTGCCAGATGTCCGCCGCCTGCCGTAACTGTCGCAATTAACACGCGCATAATTTTTCCTCGATTGATCCGCTCTGCCGATACGGTGAGTAGACCCCTTTCGCCCGAACGAGGCAAACCCGATTGTCTCCTTTTCTTTTCCGACGGGAGAACTATTGTTTTCTTATGCTTGAAGAAACCATCTCCAAAATTGAGGCGAAGCTCCAGACAACCGGTGCAATCAAGGAGGAACAGCGTTCGGAACTGCTCGAACTTGTTTCCACCCTCAAGAATGAGGTTGCCGCCTTTTCCGAAACGCACGATGAACAGGCAAAAAGTATTGCCGGCTTTGCTGAAATTTCCACCCACGAGGCCACTCGCCAGGAAAAAAATCCAGAGCTGCTTAAAGTCTCGCTCCAAGGGCTTTCGTCATCAGTTGAAGGTTTCGAGAAATCGCATCCGAAGCTTGTCGCCATCGTCAATCGCATCTGCACGACTCTTTCGAACATGGGCGTATAGAAAAAAGCCGTGGCGAAAAATCACCACGGCTTTCGAAAGAACCCAAAGCGCCGCCCAAACACATGCGGCCTAGCTTACCGCCCGGCGCCTTGGTCCGAGGTTACTGCGACTTCACCTCAAGCTGGTTATTGATCGACTTCACACCTGGGATAGCGGCGGCTTTGGTTTCCAGGCTTTGCTTTTCCGCTTCGGTTTTCACGATGCCTTTTAATGTGATCACGCCGTCTTTGGTGATGATGGCGACGTTTTTTGCGGCCAGCGAAAGGTCAGTCGGCGCGGTGGCGCTGGTGAGGGATTGGCGGATTTCTTTGGTGATCTTTAAATCCGCCTCGGAAGTCCCCTGGTCCAGAGCAGTCAATCCGCCTGGTTTGCCTAAAGTAGTTGCCGTTCCTGCGCCAGCTGGTTCATTCGCAATTTCCTGGGCTTTCACATCTGCTTTGGCGGCTTTGGCCTGCGCCTCCACTTGTTTCTTTTGCGCTTCGATCTGGGCCTTTTCCGCTTCTGCTTGCGATTCTATTTTCTGCTTCTCGGCTTTCGTTTGTGCGCTGAGTTCTTTTTCAGCCTGCTTGGCAGACTGCTCAATTTGCTTCTTCTCCTTGCTCAGGCTTTTCTCCTGCGCCTCCTTGCTTTCTTCAATTTGTTTTTTTTCTGCGCCAGCCGATTCTTCCATCCGTGTCTCCCGCTGCTGACAGCCTGCCAAAACCAATGACAATGAAACTGCCGCCAAAAGTGTCGTTATTTTCATCCTGCTCCTTTGTTTAATTGTTGACCTGCCTTACTGAAACAACATCGCGCAAACAGGCGCTTCCATTCAAGGAGGTGAACCCCCCGTTTGTTGGACCGGGGATGGAACTAATGCGGGCAGGCTGAAACTACTTGGCCATTACAACCTCGATCCCCTCATCGCTCGACGGCGATTTCCCTTCAGCCCCCTCGACCGGTTCGGGCGAAGCGATCGCCACGAGTGGCTTTGGGGTGTGGTCTGTAACCGCTTCATCGGATTTGTGAAACTTCACGCTCACGATTTTGCTCACGCCATGTTCCTGCATCGTCACGCCGTAAAGCACATCGGCGATGCTGATCGTCCGCTTGTTGTGGGTGATGATGACGAATTGCGAATGCGACACAAAGCGCTGCAGCACGCGGACAAAGCGGTTGATGTTTGATTCGTCCAGCGGCGCGTCCAGCTCGTCGAGCACGCAGAACGGACTCGGCTTGACCTGGTAAATGGAGAAGAGCAGGGCGACGGCGGTCATGGTTTGCTCACCACCGGATAGGAGCGTGATGCTCTGCAATTGTTTTCCGGGTGGGCGCGCAACGATGTCGATGCCGCTTTCCAAGACGTCGCCTTCGTTCACGAGAATCAAATCCGCTTTTCCGCCGCCGAAGATTTCGGTGAACATCAACCGGAAGTTGTCGCGGATTTTGTTAAACGTTTCCGTGAACATTTCCTTGGTCTGGGTGTTGATGCGATTGATTACTTCCATCAACTGCGTTTTCGCCTGGGTTAAATCGTCGTGTTGCGTCGTGAGGAACGTGTGGCGTTGCTCGGTTTCCTCGTATTCTTCGATTGCGACGAGGTTCACCGGACCGATTTCGTCGATGCGCTTTTGCAAGGCGCCGACCTGTTCGCCGACCGCGTTCCAATCCGTGGCCGCGCCGTGCGCCGCCATTTCTTCCGGCGTCATCGTATGAATCTTCGCCGCGCCCTCGTCAGCAAAAGTGATCGTGATGCACTCGCTGCGAACGTCGTCGATATTGACCTGGTATTTCTGCTGAACGCGTTCGCGCAGATTCTGCACCGCCATATTTTTCTGCGCCAATTCCACTTCCAGCGAGCCGCGCTGCTGCTGAATTTCCGTGAAGCGCCTCCGCTGATCGCGCAAATTTTCTTCGCGGGTTGAAACTGCCAGTTCCTGTTCCTCTTTTTGGCCGATCAACTCCGCCGCTTGCGCGTTGACCTGTTCGCGGTCGTGTTGCAGCGACTCAATTTTCTGGTGCGACTCCGCAATTTCCGATTCTGCCTGCGCTTTGCGATTGAGGAACGAAGCGATTTCGCCGCGACGCTGCTCTGCGAGATGCGTCAATTCGCGAATGCGATTTTCCAACGGCTGCTTCTGATTGCGGAACGACGAGCAAAGCTGTTCCTCGGTGGCGAGCGCCACCTTGGTTTCAGTCAGCTCCGTATTCGCTGCATCGCGCTGCTGGCGCAATTGTTCCAAGGCCGCATTGAGTTCATTGACCTGCGCCTGCAATTCGCGCTCGCGATTTTCGTATTCGCCGATGCGCGCCGCCAATGCTTCCCGCTTCTGATTTCCTTCCTGCTCCTGGGCGGCGAGGCTCGTTACTTCGTAAACCACGGTGTCAATTTTCTGGTGAAGCACGCGCTGCGAATTTTGCAGGGCATTGAATTCGCCCTGGCGTGTTGCAATCGCCACTTCCTGCGTGCGCAGCTCCGTTTGAGCCGCCTGCAGGCTCGCCTGCAATTCCGTCTGCTCGCTCAGCAATGCGCCCTTGCAACGGCTGATTTCATTAACCTGTTCTTGCAACGCGTTTGCGGCCGTCTGCAGTTCCGTAATTTGATTTTTGCGTCCGAGAATGGACGACGCATTTCCAGAGCCGTTGCCATTCGCGTTTCCGCCGGTGAAAATTCCGTTGCGATTCAGCAGTTCGCCGGTTTGCGTGACAAAATCAAACGCCCCGTTGCTCTCTCGCCAGGAGGTGGTCGCGGTCGCGAGATCGGCAACGATGAAGGTTTGTCCAAGCAACCGTTCGAGCAACGGCTGGACCGACGCATCGGCCTCAACAATTTTCAATGCGGCGGTGGCGTTCGGCAGATCGGTCGTGTGCAGGCGAAAATCGAGGCTCTGCAAACCGAGCGCCGCAATGCTTGCGCGACCTTTTTTGTTCGCGTTGAGATCGGAAAGAATTTGCTGCGCGGATTCCGGCTGCTCGGTGAGAACCAGTTGGAGGTTGTGGCCGAGCGCGGCTTCCACCGCCACGACAAATTCGTTGGGAACTTTGATTTTGTCGGCGAGCGATCCAAGGACGTTTTGCGCGGTCTTCAACGCGGCCAAGCTGCCGGCGCTGAAACCTTCGTGCGATTCGTTCAGCTGTTCGAGAACGTTGAGTCGCGAACGTTTCTCCGCTTGCTGGCGCAAAACGCCGTCCAGCTGCTGCGTGACCTGCGTCAGCTCGCTTTGTATTTCTTTGAGTCGTGCCTGGCGTTGCTCGACCGTGCCGCGCTGGGTTTGCACGCTGAGTTTTTCCGCCTCCACATTCGTCGCGAATTCCTGCAGGCGCATCTCCAGCCGCGTGCGCTCTTCTTCCAATTGAATCTTTTCCGCGGAAAGTTTTTCCAGTCGAACAACGTTTCCTTGCTTCTGCAAATCGAGCGCATTGATTTCGTTGCGCGCGCGAGAGAGCTGCTGCGCCGCCGCAAACAAATCTGACTGCGCCTTGCGGATCGATTCCTGTTTCGTCGACAATTCCTGCTCCACGCAACTGAGCGCGGTGCGTTTGCTTTCCAGATTGTTTTTCTGCTCTTCCAGCGCGGTTTGCGAGGCAGCGAGTCTTTCCGTGACCACCGCAAGTTCCTGCTCCGCCGCGAAACGCCGCTCGTCGGACTGCGTGATTTCCGTCAAGGCCTTGGAATTCTGCGATTCAAATTCGTGCAAACGCTCCTCGTTAAAATGAATCCGGCTTTCGTGCCGATCGATCTGGCTCTTTAATTCCAACCCGCGTTGCTGCGTCTGATTGATCTGCTGTTCCAGCTCGGACAGGCGTTCGCGCAATTGCGCAATTTCATTTTCCCCGCGCAAAACGCTCTCGGAACAAACTTCGATTTCCACCCGCAGTTTTTCCACCGATGCCTGGCGCTCGCCGATTTCGCCCTGCAAAACGTCGAACTGATGCCGCGCGAGCTGCGTGTCGAGATGCTGCAATTCATGCGCGATTTGCTTGTAGCGTTTCGCCTTGCCGGCCTGACGCTGCAACGAACCGATCTGCCGTTTCACTTCGCGAATCAAATCCGCCACGCGCAGGAGATTTTGGTCGGTGCTTTCGAGTTTGCGCAGCGCCTCTTTTTTCTGCGACTTGAATTTCGTGATGCCTGCCGCTTCCTCGAAAACCATGCGGCGATCATCCGGTTTGCTGGAAAGAATCTGCGTGATGTTTCCCTGCGCCATGATGCTGTAGCTCGTGCGCCCGACCCCCGTGCCCATGAAAAGTTGCTGCACGTCCTTGAGGCGGCACGGCGTTTTGTTGATGAAATATTCGCTGCCGCCATCGCGAAAGACGCGACGCGTCAAAGTCACTTCATCGTAGTCCACCTCGACGCCGGCCGTGACCAGATGTTCGCCCGAGACGCCGCCAATGGTCAGGGAAACCTCCGCCATGCCGAGCGGTCTGCGTCCATCCGTTCCGTTGAAGATGACGTCGGCCATTTCGCCGCCGCGCAACGCCTTGGCCGACTGCTCGCCCAATACCCAGCGAATAGCGTCCGAAACGTTCGATTTCCCGCAGCCGTTCGGACCGACAATCGCAGTGACGCCCGGTTGAAAATTCAACGACGTTTTGTCCGCAAAAGACTTGAAACCGAGCACGGTCAAATTCTTCAGATACATGGCGACTAGGAAGCCAAAATGCGGATTTCAAGTAAAGTGAAAAACACCATATAAAGGGGTAAGTTATTCACAATTCCACAAGTAATGGGTCTCCGGTGGCGTTTTGCGACGGCCATTAATGTTCGCCGCACCCTGCGTTTTAAAAGGCATTTCAATCAAAATCTGACAATTCGGGGCTCAGCGGAGCGTCCCGATGGCAGGATCGTCAGAATTTCCATTTCAGGGTTGTCTTTGAATTTGCAAACCGTTACGGAAAACGCATGAACAAATCTATTTTTCCATTTCTGCGTTTGGGAATTCTCGCTGCTCTGCTCAGCGCGGCGCCTGTCTTCGCTGAGAACACCGCGACGGTTCCCGCGCCGCGCGATGGCAATTGGGTCAAACGTCACGAAGGTTTTCTGGCCGAATCGAAGGCCAGGACAGGACAGGTTGATCTGCTTTTCCTCGGAGATTCGATCACCGACGGCTGGCGCAGCAAAGGCAAGGCGACCTGGGAAAAGTTTTACACCCCTCGGAACGCGTTGAATCTCGGCATTGGCGGCGACCGGACGCAGCACGTTTTGTGGCGGTTGCAAAACGGAGAGGTGGATGGGTTGAAGCCAAAGGTGACGGTTCTGCTCATCGGCATCAACAACACGCCGAACGAAAAAGATGGCGTGCCCCGCAACACCGCTCCTGAGGTCGTGGAAGGAGTCACGGCCGTCGTGAAAGAGATCCAGGCGCGCTTGCCTAAAACCAAGGTGCTCTTGCTGGCGGTGTTTCCTTACAAACAAAAAGGCGATCCGATGCGGGACAAAGTTGCTCAAATCAACGCGGGCATTGCCAAGCTCGGCAAAAATAAGCGAGTGACGTTCCTGGACATCAACCAGAAGTTCCTCGAAGCCGATGGAACATTGCCTTTGGACATTATGCCCGATTTGCTGCATCCCAACGACAAGGGCTACCAAATCTGGGCCGATGCGATGGAGCCGACTTTGAAGAAGTTGATGAAATAGGAATTTGTTTGGATGACCATCAAGCCGCCAGACTCGCACCACCTTTCCGCCGCCGTCGGCTGGATGGAATTGGGCAACTCCTCCGAAGCGCTCGCGGATCTGGATCGGATCAATCCGTCCATGAGATCGCATCCCGCCGTGCTGGAGGTGAGGTGGGAGATTTACGCGAAAGCCTGCGACTGGCAAAAGTGCGTCGAAGTCGCGAGGCAAATCACGAGCGCCGCGCCGAAGAAAGCGTTGGGCTGGATTCATTTGTCCTTTGCTCTCCACGAGATGAAGCAAACCCGGGAGGCCCATGCGAATTTGGCTGGGGTTCTCGAACGGTTCCCGAACGATTGGCTGATGCGCTACAATCTCGCGTGTTATGCCTGCCAATTGGGAGACCTTGGCGAAGCGGGGCGATGGCTTGCGGGCGCCATGCTCAAAGGAAAAGCGAAACAGATCAAACGCATGGCCCAGGAGGATCCCGACCTGCAACCGTTGTTCAGCGCTGGAAAGTAACCCGACAAAACGATCCCGCTTTCATTGAAGAATTGCAGGTCTGACCCTGCACATTCTCGCTTTAGGCGTTGCAAGGAAGAAGCAGCTTCTGCTCTCGCGCCGGTCCGGAAATATGATTCACACTTTTCAGACGCAGAGGAAAAAACATGGTCAAACCCATGCCACACTTTTCCCACCATCTTGCGCGAGTCTGTGTGAGAACTATTTTGGGATAGGAAGTGAGGGTGAAGTAGCGGGGTGGTTTTGGCGCAGGTGGCAGTTTTTTCTTCCGATGATTTCCTGATGCTCCTGGGTCAGACTGGTCCCGCCAAACTTATCTCACTGCTCTTCTCCGGGGCGATGGCGACGGCCATCGTTTCTTTGTGGACGGCTCAACCGATCTGATGCACTGTTTTGTTCATGGGCGCTTGTTTCCTTTCTGAGCTTGTGGATGATTCCTTGTTTCAACGTCGGGCCTTTCACCTTCCGGCCCGGCCTGGCTCACGCCCGGCCACCCACGTTTTACCGGATCCAAACGCCCTCTTAAACCCTTCGTTAAGCCATACGGTCTAGGCCACTACACCATGCACGCCACCAACAGCACAGCGTCAGAGGCTATCTGGGGAGGGTTTCTCGCCTTCGGCGTGTGTTCCGTCTTCGGCTTGCGACTTCTCTTGCGTGGCCTTCGAGACGACACGCTTGATGACTCTGGTCACAAAGTCGCGTCGAGAGGGTGGTTCATCACTGGTGGCGTTTTACTCCAGTTGCCGCTTCTTGGATTCGCCGCCTTTGCTTGGCGGCAGGGGTTTTTCGGTTCTTGAGAGTATGCACACAACGCCGCCTAACCTCCAAGGCCACCTTTGACCGACTGAGCGGAGCGAAGGAGCGTCGAAGCGAGCCGTTGTTGAACAAGCCCGGTCGAACTTACCTGAAGTCTTCTCTGCGGTTTTCTTTTCCAGCCTGACCAGCGTTTCTTTGTGGACGACCCAACCGATATAATGCACTGTTTTGTTCATGGGCGCTTGTTTCCTTTCTGAGGTTGTGGATGATTCATTGTTTCGACGGCGGACCTTTCACCTTCCGGCTCGGACTGGCTCATGCCCGGCCACCCTCGGTCTACCGGATCCAAACGCCCTCTTAAACCCTTCGTTAAGCCATACGGTCTAGCCGTGAAGCCGTAGCATCGATTGTTTTCACCATTTTATGAAAAAACGCATCCTTATTCTTGGCGCCGGATTCGGCGGAATGGAACTCAGCACCATGCTCTCGGAGTCGTTTGGCGACGCCATCGAAGTGACGCTAATTGACAAGAACGACTCGTTCTATTTCGGCTTCTCGAAACTCGACGTGATGTTCGGGCGTGCGCAACCCAATGCCGTGCGACTGCCATACAAGAAGTTCGTGAAACCAGGGGTGCGGCTGCTCCAGGAGACCATCTCGTTGATTGATCCCGTCGCGAAGCGAGTGACAACGGATCGAGGAACCCACGAGGCCGATTTTTTGGTCATTGCTCTCGGAGCCGACTACGATTTTGCCAAGACGCCGGGCATGGCAGAGGCCACGGAGTTCTATACTCTGGAGGGTGCGACCCGGCTGGGTGAAATCCTTCCTTCGTTCGCCAAGGGCCGCGTTCTTATCGCCGTGGGCGGGGCGCCATTCAAATGCCCGCCGGCACCCAGCGAAGCGGCGCTGATGATGCACGATTACCTCTCTACCCGTGGCGTCAGGAGCGCGTGCGAGATCACGCTCATCCTCCCGCTCGAAGTTCCAGTCCCTCCGTCGCCCGAAACTTCGCGGGCGTTGCTTGCCGCGTTCGCGGAGCGGAACATTACGTTCGTCGGCGACTGTGAAATGAGATCGGTGGACACGCAGCGCCGGGAAGTGACCCTCGACGACGGGCGCGTGTTTCCCTACGACCTTTTCCTGGGCGTGCCGGCCATCCGTGCCCCAAAGATGCTTGAGGATAGCGGCATGACCGAAGACGGCTATGTGCCGGTCAAGCCCAAGACGCTCGAGACGCGCTTCCCCGACGTCTACGCTGTCGGCGACTGCGCGCGGCAGGGCACGCCGAAAGCTGGTGTTTTCGCCGAGGGCGCGGCGCGTGCGGTCGCCAATGCGTTGATCGCGCGTCTGCGGAACGAGGAGGTTCCGGTGACTCACAGGGGGACGGGTGTGTGCTTTATCGAGTTCGGCGCCGGGCGGATCGGACAGGTGGAAGTAGATTTCTTTTCCAATCCCGATGGTCCGACGGGCATCTATCACGAGCCGTCGGTCGCCTTGCGCGCCGGCAAGGAGCATTTTGGCGCGAGCCGTCGCGCCCGCTGGTTCGGACTGTAGCAAGGAATGCGGCTAACAAAATCAATGGAGCGAACGCGAGCGGGTCACGTCAGTTGGCAATGCGGACGCGCTGGGCCGACCATCGTTTCTTTGTGGACGCCTAATCCGATGTGATGCACTGTTTTGTTCATGGGCGATTGTTTCCTATCTGCTGTGATGGATGGTTCATTGTTTCAACGACTGGCCTTTCGCATTCCGGCTCAGCCTGGCTCACGCCCGGCCACCCTCGTTCTACCGGATCCAAACGCCCTGTTAAGCCATACGGTCTAGGCCACATGACCAAAACACGCACAGCTTCCGGTTATTTGGGCGCGGTGATGTGTGTGGGAGTATTTTTTTTTGCGGTGGCAGGCAGCGCATCGATTCTTGTCCCTTACGTCAGTGAACGACATAGTAATTGCGGCACCGGAATCGGAGAGTTGAGGTTTTACGCGGCGACGCTTGCCATCACAGTCGTTGGAGGCGGATTGTGCGGCTTAGCTTTAGCCTCGCACGGTGGCTTCACTTCTCACTGGTGGCGCTTCTTCCGCAATATTGCGGGTTGGCTCGGTGTTCTTACAGCCTTCGTTGTTATGGGAGGATTATGAACGTTATGCCGCCTAACTTCCAAGGCTAGCTTTGACCGACTGAGCGCAGCGAAGGAGCGTCGAAGCTAGCCGTTGGTGAACCCAGGGCTGACGCATACGGTGAAATAAACCTGCGAACTGGGGTTTTACTCCCTCTCCTCCCCCGAGGGAGGAGAGGGTCGGGGAGAGGAGGCCTCCAGGCTCGCAGCGCAAATCCCCGCTCCCCAGCCCTCTCCCCGCTTGGGCGGGGAGAGGGAGTCCATCCGCGTCCTCGGCGTATCCATCAGTATGTGCGCCAGCCCTGGGATCATCCATGCTAGCCGTTGTGAACAAGCCCGGTGGAACTGCTGAAGTCTTCTCTGCGGTTTTCTTTTCTGGCCTGACCGGCGCGATTGCGTGGCCATCGTTTCTTTGTGGACGGCCCAACCGATATAATGCACTGTTTGGTTCATGGGTGTTTGGTTTTACATGGTTAGCAACGGCCCGGCTTTTTGCCGGGACTTTAACATTGTGGATAGGTCCGCTCCGGCGGATAACCCACGCTCCAAATCAAACACCCTCTTCTTCTCTTTGTTAAGCCATACGGTCTAGGCCGCTGGACCACGCCATGACCACCAACGCGCAAGACATCAAGGTTTCAGAGCTTGAGGGCTTCGAGCAAGTCGCGGCCATCATCGCCAGCCGTCCGCTTTTCCATTTCAGTCGCGTTCACTCGTTTCGTTACTTCGGTCGGCGTGAGGATGATCTTGGCGACCAGTGGAGCGACATCGAGCTTGTGATGGAGGAGTTCGACCCGCCACACGCTCAGGTTGGCATCCGGTTTCATCGCGTCGCCGATGTTTCGTTCTCTGGCTTCGGTCAGATTATGGGACTCTACTTTCAGAGCATTCAGGAGCGAGGCTGGGAGCGGCTTCGCTTCGAGGTTGGCGACTACGAGGACAGTCGCATACATTTGTTTTGCCATGAGATTTCATTGTTTGATCCACGCAACGCGGCCTAATTTCCAATAGCTTTGACCGACTGAGCGGAGCGAAGGAGCGTCGAGGCTAGCATTGATCGGAGGGGGCAATGGAGCGGGCATCAATGCTAGCCGTTGTTCGCGCTTTCGGCAGAGTGATCATCAACGGATTGGACTCATGAAACCCCGGGTGTTCGCTGGCACTTGGGGTGGGGAAGGTGCATTGAAGGTTTTCGCAGGTTTGCCTGAGTTGCGATGGCGCGGAATGGATCGGTGACCTACGCCGGTTCCTGCTGGCTGATGCAGTGGAACGAACCGAGCCCCCAGATTAATTCCGTCGAATCGATTCCAATAACGCGGCGGTCAGGAAACTCCTTCTGCAAAATCGCCAGCGCCTTGGCATCGTTTTCGTGACGATAGGTCGGAACGAGGACCATTTCATTTGCGATGTAGAAATTGGCGTAGCTCGCCGGAAGACGTTGCCCGTCATGCTCGATCACGCCGCACATGGGAAGTTCCACGATTCGGAGCGGACGATTCTTTTCGTCACGCATCGTGCGAAGGCGTTTCAAATTCTCCCGCAGGATTTCAAAATTCGCGTCGCTCGGATCTCCTTCGACGATTGTCACGATCGTCGTCGGGTTCACGAAACGGCTCATGTCGTCGATGTGCCCATCGGTGTCGTCGCCCACGATTCCATCGCCCAGCCAGAGGACATTCGTCACGCCGAGATAATCGCAGAGATATTTTTCGATATCCGCCTTGCTGAGGTCCGGGTTGCGATTCGGGTTGAGCAGACAGCTTTCCGTCGTCAGCAGTGTTCCGCAGCCGTTCACCTCGATGGAACCGCCTTCCATGACGATTCCCGGAGAGAACAAGGGAAGCCTGCGCAGTTTCGCCACGTGTTGTGGGACGGCGTCGTCTAGATCAAAGGGCGGATATTTTCCGCCCCAGGCGTTGTAGCCCCAATCGATGACGGCGCGTTCGTGCTGCCCATTTTTTTCACGCACAAGAAAGATGGGGCCGTGATCGCGGCACCACGGTTCGTAGGCGGGGAAATGGTGAAAGCGCACGCGGTCGAGCGGGGTCTTTTCTTTGCGCAATAATTCGCGAACCCATTCTTCCATCTCAGCGTGCCAGACATTGATGTTCACCTCTTCAACCTGGACGAGATGGCGAATCAATTCAGCGTAAACCGGCGGCACGCTGTCGTATTTGTCGGGAAAGCTAATTCCTTCCGGCCGCGGCCAGGTGAACCAGGTTCCGGCGTGCCGTTCCCATTCCGCGGGCATTCGGTAGCCAAGCGCCGATGGAAGGGCTGAGTTTTGAGTGTCGGATTTTGAGTTGTTCAAGAGAGGTGGTTGATTAAAGAAAATGTTTTTGGCCGAAACCTAAAACGAAGAATTCAAAGATTTTACGGAAGTTTTTCGCCGCGTGCCGCGAGTAAGAGCCGATACCATTCGTCTCGGGTTAAATCGATTTCCGGCGCGCGGGTGAGTTCTGCGATCCGCTTCGGATCGGTCGAGCCGATGATCGGGACAATCCTGCTCGGATGTTTCAACAACCACGCCAGCGCGATCACGGCTCGACTCACGCCGCGAGCATCGGCGATGGCCGAAATCGTTTCCTGCAAATGGGCCGACACCGGATGACGCGGACCCTGGCCCGAGGAGATTTCCGGCGAGCCGAGAACGCCGCCGCCCAGCGGACTCCAAACGAGCGGGGACAATTTGCTCGTCAAACACTGGTCCAGAATTCCGTCGGTCAGCGCGTCCAATTTGGCGAGGCTCAGTTCAAATTGGTGGGCGAGAAGCGGCATGGGACAAGCCTTTTGCAAGGCGGCGATTTGCGATGGGCGAAAATTACTGACGCCGAACTCTCGAACTTTCCCCGAGCGCATCAATTGATTGAAAGCATCGGCGACTTCCTCTGGATTCATGAGAAAATCCGGCCGATGCAACTGGAACAGATCAATCGTTTCCACGTGCAATCGTTTCAACGAACCTTCGCACGACGCAATGATGTGTTCCGCGGAAAAATCGTAGCGGTGCGGCGAATCTGACCAGGGCTCACCCGCGAAACGAATGCCGCATTTTGTCGCGATCAGGATCTCTTCGCGAACCGATGGATTCGCTTTGATCACCTGGCCAAACAATGTTTCGCAGTGACCGCGGCAATAAATATCGGCGTGATCGAAATGGGTATATCCCGCTTCGAGGGCGGCGATAATGGCGCGGCGGCCGATGTCCTCTTTTTCCGGCGTGACTTCGGAAGGATTCCACGTGCCCGCGATTCGCCAGCAACCGTAAGCGAGCCGGCTCGTCTGCAATTGGCTTGTGCCGAGCGAAACTGTTTCCATACTCGACGACGTTAGAATGAGAAAAATATTTATGGAAGCGGGAAAAATCCTGGAGACATGAATTTTCGTAATGCCATGCGCCTTGAATATGACCCGTTAGAGCGGGCGGAATTTACATGCCTCGCGACCTGTGTCCCAAAGATCTCGTTTCAGCCATGAAAAGCCTTTTGTTCAAACGCATTTTCCTGAACCGCTATTTGCTCGCCGCAATTGCTGGGCTTGTTCTCGCCGCCGCCTTTCCCAAACTCAGCGTCGCTGGCTTTGCTTGGATTGCTCCGGGGCTGATTTTGTTTTGCGGCATAGGTCAGACGGGCCGGCAAAAATTTTGGATTGGCTTCGCGGCGGGAGTCGCTCATTTCCTTGTCTCACTTTACTGGCTGCTTTCCATTCCATTTCCGGCGGGAGCCGTCGCTGGCTGGCTGGCGTTGAGCGCATATCTGTCGCTCTATCCAGCCGTTTGGGTCTGGCTCTGCTGGAGGGTTTTTTCGCGGCTGGTGACAGAGAGCGAGCCTGCTCTGGTTCAAGCGGATTCGGATTCGCGCGGCGCGGAAATTTTTTTGCGCACCACCTGGAAACAGCGCGCGGTCTGGGCCATTGCCTGCGCCGCGATCTGGGTCGCGCTTGAAATGGTGATGGCGCGAATGTTCAGCGGCTTTCCCTGGAATTTTCTCGGCATCACGCAATACAAAATCCTTCCGCTGATCCAGATATCCTCCTTCACCGGGGTTTACGGTGTTTCATTTCTGCTCGTCTGGTTCGCGGTTTCGCTTTGCACGACCGGCTGTTTGCTGGTCCAGAAGCCGCAGTCCTCCCGCGTCTGGTTCGCTGAAATTGCCGTTCCCGGAATCGTGGTGGCCCTGGTGTTTAATTTTGGATTAAACCAATTCAAGCGGAACGATCCTCCGGCGCGGCAATTGAAAGTGGCGCTGGTCCAGCCCAGCATTCCGCAGACATTGATTTTCGATCCGAGCCAGGGCGATACCCGTTTCGAGCGGCTGATTGAGCTATCGGAAAAGGCGTTGGCTGAAAAACCCGATGTTTTGATTTGGCCCGAAGCCTCCATGCCGCCCCTCGACGAAGCGAAGTTCAGCACCATCACGAATCTAATTGTGACGCATCATGTCTGGATGATTTTTGGTGCGGACGATGCGGCGATTCGCGAAGCGCCCGGCGGTGGATTGGAAACGAATTACTTCAACAGCAGTTTTCTTTTTGCGCCGGGCGGGCGTGCGGTTGCGACCTACCGCAAGCGCCGTCTCGTCATCTTTGGTGAATATGTCCCGCTCGTTCGCTGGCTGCCGTTTATGAAATGGCTCACGCCGATCGACGGCGGTTTCACTCCCGGCGAAGGTCCCGTGCCATTTCAAATCGAGTCGCCGCGGGCCAGGACCACGACGCTGATCTGTTTCGAGGACGCGTTCCCGCAATACGTTCGCGAACATGTCGAAACCGACACCGATTTTCTTTTGAACCTCACGAACGACGGTTGGTTTGGCAACGGCGCGGCTCAGTGGCAACAAGCGGTGAACGCGGCCTTTCGCGCAGTGGAAAATGGTTTGCCGATGGTGCGCTGCACGAACAATGGCCTGACCTGCTGGATCGATAAATTTGGACGGCTTCGGAAGTTTTATAGCGACGAGACAGGCGATGTCTATAGCCGCGGTTTTTTGATCGCTGAAATCCCCTTGCTCCCTCTCGGCGAGAAGCGCGAGCCAACCTTTTATCGGCTGCATGGCGACTGGTTTGGTTGGAGCTGTGTGACCGCTGCCGTTGCGCTCTGTTTTCTATCTCGAAAAAGTCGGGTGGTCACAAAATCGACTTAACCATTCTAAGTCATCAAAAACCCTCTCTCGCAGTCCGAGAGAGGGTTGAGCCTCTCGTTTCCTTGTCGCATTGGCCTGTGGCCGATTTGATTTTCGCTGGTTCGGACCCTTCCGAGTTTCGCGTTCCGTGTTGGAATCACATCGACATGTGGGAAACCGGATCACTCCAATCACTGTAGCCGGTGCTGCCGCCAATGGCTCGCGCCTGCAACGTATAGGTGGTTCCCGGAATCAGGTCAGGAATGACCATCCGGGATTGAGTAAAAACCCCGACCGCCTGCGGAATTCTGGACAGGCTCGGAATGGAAAATCGCAGGGCGCTCATCTGATGCTGTATTCGTTAACTGCGGTTTGCACAAATTATCCCGCGGGGAATGAACGAGCTCTGCGCCAGAGCGGGTCTGCTTCAATTCCCACCGGTTCGAACGACTACCCTGTCGGCAGGTAAGCCAAAGGCTTTATTTGGAATCATCGACGGGGACCGGTCATTTTTTGCCAAGCAACGCTTTGGCATGTTGCCGCGCCACTTCGCTTTGTCCTCCGAACATCCGGGCGAGTTCGGTCACGCGATCGGATTTTTCCAGCAGGACGATTTTTGAAACCGTTCGCCCATCACAAATTTCTTTGCTGACCAGATAATGGGCCGAAGCGCACGCGGCAACTGCCGGCAAATGGGTGATGCAGAGCACCTGATGCTGCCCGGCGATCTGACGCATTTTTTCGCCGACCACCGTCGCCGTTTGGCCGCCAACGTTGGCGTCGATTTCGTCGAAAACGAGAACCGGAATTTCATCCTGCAACGCGAGCGCCGTTTTCAGGGCGAGCATGACGCGGGACATTTCGCCGGACGAAGCAATCGCGCGCAGCGGGCGAGCCGGTTCGCCGACGTTTGGAGCGAATTGAAATTCGATCGTGTCAAATCCGCTGGTGAGCAATGTGGCTGTGGAAATTTCGCTGGCGGTCTGGATGGAAATGTCGAAATGACATTGATTGAAGCCGAGGTCATTGAGCTGCTTCACCGCCGCTTTGTTGAGCTTTGGAATAAACTTCTTCCGCGCGCTGGAAAGTTCCTGACCGGCCTTGCGCAGCTCGCTGTCCAATTTATTCAGCGCGGCGTTTAACCGCGTCAGCTCAGCGTCACGCTGTTCGAGAACCTGCAACTTGGTTTGCGCTTCCGCGCCGAACGCGATGACATCTTCCAAAGTATGACCGTATTTTCGTTTTAAAGACTGGACGAGATTGAGCCGCTCATCGAGTTCACCCAGGCGTTCGGGATTGAGATCGAGGCGATCGGCATAGTGCGACAGATCAGTCTGCACGTCGCGAATCGCCGCCACCGCTTGCTCGTGCATGGAAAGCAAACAGGCAATTGCCGGATCAATGCGCTGTAGCTCCTGGATGGTTCGACCCAGCCGGCCCGCTTGGACGAGCAGAGAGTTTTCATCTTCGCTTAATTGCGCCAGAGCGGTCTGGCTCAATTCCACCAGTTTTGCGGCATTGCAGGCGCGCGCGTGGGATTGTTGCAGCTCGGCCTCTTCGTCGCCTTGCAATTTGGCCGCAAAAATTTCCCGCACTTGAAAACGGAGGATGTCGAGTTGCTGCGCGTAGGTTTTTTCATCGACGATCAGGCTGGCCTTCTCTGCCTCGAGAGCGGCGCGGCGTTCGACCAGTGCGGCAAACTCAGAACGCAGATTTTCCAGCTCGCCAAACGCGTCGAGGATAGCGAGCTGTTTGGCCGGATGGAGCAGGGACTGGTGATCGTGCGGACCGTGCATGTCCACCAGCCATTCGCCGAGATTGCCGAGCACATTCAGAGTGGTGGGAGAACCGTTCACGAACTGGCGGTTTGTCCCGTTGGCGGAAAAGCTGCGCTTCAAGACAAGCTGGTTTTCCTCGCAGAGATCAAGACCGTTGTCCTGAAGAAACGATTTGAGCGGCGCGCGCATTTTGCCCGTGTCAAAAACAGCTTCGACCGAGCAAAGATCGCTCCCGGCTCGAATGAGCGTGCGGTCGGCGCGCTGGCCCAGCACCAGATTCAGCGCGCCGATAATGATCGATTTCCCGGCGCCGGTTTCCCCGGTGATGGCGTTGAAGCCCTCTTGCAATTCAAGCGTGAGGTCTGTCACCAGGGCCAGATTTTTGATGCGCAGCGTGGTTAACATTTCTAAAGTTCGTTCGGGCCAATTTTGGGGCTTGTGTTACCGTTCGGCAAAAGATTTTTTGACAGAATTAAAAAAATTAACTGAACTAAGCGTGAACATAGAGATCGGTTTCCGGGTTTTCTCCCGTAGAGTTTTGGGGAATTTTTAGATTCGGTCTGAATAAAGCATGTCGTTTTCATTTATATTTCTCGGTTCCGGCACCTCGCAGGGCGTGCCGATCATCGGCAAAGAATATCCCCCGGAGTTTCTGGCCAATCCAAAAAATCATCGCACCCGGCCATCGATTTACGTCGCCACGGATGCCGTGAAATTTGTGATCGATACCACGCCGGAATTTCGCGTGCAGATGCTGCGCGAAAATATTCGCTGGCTCGACGCTGTTGTTTTTACGCATTCGCACGCCGACCACATCATGGGGCTCGATGACTGCCGCCGCTTTTGCGATTTGCTGGGTGGCAATGCTCTGCCGGTTTATGCGAACGAGGCGACGATGGCAGATTTGAAGCGGGTTTTTTCCTACGCCTTTAAGGACGGGCCCATCGCAAAAGGATATTTCATTCCCGACCCGAGAATTGTCTCCGGGCCGTTTGAGCTGGGCGATTTGCAAGTCACTCCGCTCGTCTTGCCCCATGGGCGGACGGAGACGAACGGCTATTTGTTCACGCAGCAAGGACGAAAACGGCTGGCCTACCTCAGCGATTGCAAAGAAGTTCCGGGCGATGCCATTGAACAGGTCCGAGGAGTCGAGGTCGTAGTATTGGATGCCCTGCGGCGCGATCCGCATCCCACGCACATGTGCCTGGACGAAGCGCTCACGGCGGCGCGGCGGATTGGGGCGGGCAAAACGTTTTTGACCCACCTCACGCACGACTATGACCACGACGTGGCGCAAGCGGAGCTGCCCGACA
Organism: Verrucomicrobiales bacterium; assembly: GCA_947478865.1. Taxonomy (GTDB): domain Bacteria; phylum Verrucomicrobiota; class Verrucomicrobiia; order Limisphaerales; family CANJXF01; genus CANJXF01. The sequence goes on from CANJXF010000050.1 coordinate 22,182, forward strand.
CGGTTGAATTCGCCTATGACGGTTTGGAGATTAAAATCGATTCTATTTAAAAGTTATGAAAAAAGTTTTCTTTCTTTGCCTGTTTTTTTCGCTGCGATTTTCCAGGGTCATCGCGGCTGAATCCGGCGAGTCGGTCGTGGTTGTTTATAATTCCCAGATGCCGGAGTCCAAGGCTGTGGCGCAGCATTACGCCGAGCGCCGCAAAGTGCCGGAAAAGCAGATCATCGGACTGGAGTTGCCGACGGGTGAGGCGATGAGCCGCGCTGAATATCGGACGCTGCTTGAAAAACCTTTGCTCAAGTATTTGGAGGGCAAAAAGCTGTTTGAGTTTCGGTCTGATTTGAAATTGGTCACGAACGAAAAAAGCGGCGGGCTGCTCTGGAAACTCGCCGAATCAAAGATTCGTTACGCGGTGCTCTGTTACGGCGTTCCCTCTCGCATCACGCGCGACAACTCGTTATCCGAACCTGAATCCGACAAACTCAAGCCTGAGCTGCGCCGCAACGAAGCATCGGTCGATTCTGAATTGGCGTTGCTGCCGCTGAATGACCCCAAACGCATGCTGGCTGGACCCGCGCCAAATCCCTTCTACGGCGCAACCAACCGGAATGCGATCAATCCGACCAACGGCGTTCTGATGGTCGCGCGCCTGGATGGACCCAGTGCGCAAATTGCGCGCGGCCTGGTGGATAAGGCGATGGAAGCGGAAACAAATGGGCTCTGGGGACGCGCCTACTTTGATATTCGCGGTGTTACAAACGAATACAAACTGGGCGACGATTGGATTCGCAACGCCGCCGAAGCGACCCGCCGATTTGGTTTTGATACGGTCCTGGACGAGAAGCCGGAAACGTTTTCCACGAATTTTCCGATGAGCGAAATTTCGCTTTATGCGGGCTGGTACGACGGCAACGTTTCAGGCCCTTTCACCAAAGCCAAAGTGGAATGGATGCCGGGCGCATTCGCCTATCATCTGCATTCGTTCAGCGCGGCCACCTTGAGAAGCACCACCCAGAACTGGGTTGGCCCGCTATTGGCAAGCGGCGCCACCGCAACAATGGGCGCAGTGGACGAGCCGTACCTTATCGGCACTCCAGATATGGGGGTGTTTTTTTCACGCTGGCTGCTGCTGGGTTTTAGCTACGGCGAAGCCGCCTACGCCTCTCAGGGCATGCTCTCCTGGCAAACCACGGTGATCGGCGATCCGCTCTACCGGCCGTTCATGCGGCCACCGCAGGAACTGCACGAAGATCTACAAAAACGAGGAAGCAAGCTGCTCGAATGGTCACATCTCCGCGTGGTTGATCTCAACCTCATTCAGGGATTCCCGCTTGCCGAAGTCACTGCCTATCTTGAAACCCAGCCGATTACGAAAACCAGCGCGACGCTCACAGAAAAGCTTGGCGACCTATACTGGGCCCAAGGCAAACCGGCTTCCGCCCACCACGCTTATCAGGCCGCGTTGAAAATGGATTTAACCCCTCAACACAAAGCGCGCTTGGATAAATACGTCGCCGACACGGCCGAGGCGGCTGCAAAATCGAGCGAAAAAATCAAAGCGGATTGATCATTTTTTTGTTTCAGAAATAAACAGAGACCTTGGCTCCGTTGCTTTTCTTTCCGAGCGCAGGTCATTGTTTCTTGAATGAGCGCCGCAATCCAACCTGCCTCGTCGTCTTCCATCGTGTGAAAAGAGCCGCCATTCGGCAAAACACCAGGATGGCGGCTCTAAAATGCGGGACGTTCCCTTAAATCCCGCTTTACCCATGAACATCCTGCCGGCACCTGAAACACATTGGCAATCAGGCATAGCCTGAAAAGAACGCGTGAAAATTCGTTGCAACCCCCGCAGCTAAAATATACGTTTTGCGCCTTGGTTCAGGGACTTTGCTGGTTTGTAAAGTTTCAGCCTGAAAAAATGCCAGTTTAGCTCAGTGGTAGAGCAACGGTTTTGTAAACCGACTACTCTCAGAGGTAATCTTGACAAGTTGCTAGAGATGTTGCTACGGTTGCGACATGAAAGCCGAATCAATCCAAGCCCGCTTCAAAATATTTCCGTTTGTTCTCCCCAGTGGCGCAGAGGTTTTTCGCGTGACCGGCGTGAAGCGGAACAAGGAGCAGGTGCGCGAGCGGTTTAAATCACTTGAGGCCGCGACCGCACGCCAGCAGGAACTGGAAGCGGAGTTTATCGGGATGCAGCCCGTGACCCGATTGGCGGCAACGGATTTGACGGCGGAGCAACTCAAGCAATCCGAGTCTGCATTCCTGAGAATTGGCGACCACACGCTTTCATTCGTCGTTGATTTTTTCCTGAAAAATTATCGAGCAACCGCAATCGAGATGTCTTTGGCAGATGCGCGGGAACAATTCATCGCAGCCAAGACACAGGCGAACAAGCGACCCCGCACCATTGGCGACTTGGACGCGAGAATCGGCCAACTGGTGAAAGCGCACCCGTTGAAAAAGGTTCACGAAATCACCACCGATGATGTTGCGGCTTTGATTAACAAACCGGATGGAATGCAGACCCGAAAAAACCTCAGAACCGTTCTTTCAACTTTCTTCACTTGGTGCGTTGCGAAAAAGTTTTGTCCCGCAAGTCCCGTGGCGAGCGTTGAGAAAATCACTGTCGATAATCCAGAGCCGGAAATTCTGACAATCGGCGATTGCCGCAAGTTGCTGGAATCAGCGAAAGACTACAAAGACGGCGTTTGCTTGCCATACGTGGCACTCGGGACGTTCTGCGCTATACGTCCAGCGGAATTGGCAAGAATTTCCTGGGACGACATCGACTTGGAAGAAAAGACGGTGACGCTATCCGCCAAGATTGCCAAGATGCGGAAAAAGAGAATCGTTGAGATTTCCGACAATGCCGTTGAATTGCTTTTGCCTCATGCGATTAAGAAAACCCCGATTCAGGGAAGCAACTGGCGGAAGGATTTTGAAAAAGTCCGCGAACTGGCTGGCTTGAGCGCGTGGCCGCAAGATGTCATGCGCCACACCGGAATCTCGCACCACCTTGCGATTCACCAAAACGAGGGAAAGACAGCGGCTTGGGCTGGAAACTCGCCTAACGTAATCCAGAAGCACTATAAAGGGCTTGTGAAAGCGACCGACGCGAAAGACTTCTGGCAGATCAAACCGGGCGAAAAGATTGTGAAGTTGAAAGCAGCTTAAGCCGTAGGCTTTCCCGCCGCGCGGCTACAGCAGAATACGCGATTTTTTAGAGCGCGTGTCCATAGAAATTCCCTCTTTTTCGATAATCTGCGGGTATAAGATGCCCATAGAAACTGCCATGTTAAGTTGCGGGGTAATCCAAAAAACTTTTTCGCTTGCCAAGTGATTTGGGTAAACTCGGCATTTATTGAATTCTTATCGCGAGAATCTTGAATCTGAAACACGTTGTCGGCAACCGCACAAAGCCAAGATTCGATTTCTTCTGAAGGATATTTTTTGAAGTAGGGAGCGAGAGATTTTTTAATTTCGCTATAATCATTCGTCGTCGCCTTATCCGTCGAAACGGATTTTTTCGCGAAGTTTGGGACGGAATCGAAATACTCCAAAAATGAAGGTTGGTTGAGATCGTTTCGATAAATTCCAACCGTTTTGCCGTTATCGCATTCCGGACCGTCGCCGTAGAGTTCACGGCAAACATTGAATTGCCCACCAAACCCCGGCGATTTCATTTCACCTTTTTCATTCGTATATTTTGAGTGGCACCTGGCGCGTTGTTTACTCTCTCGGCTTGTAAGCAAAAGATCAGGATTAATCCCAATCAATTTAGCAAGCTGTGATTCGTGTGTATTGGAAACCGTTTTTTGCCCGCTCAAATAAAGCAGGAAATCGTTATTACCATTTAGAATCAGGCGCATCCCGCAAGCAGCAATATCAGCGTCGGTCTTTTTCCTGCCGCCGACATCGTTGTAAATGATCGCATCGAGTGTCAGCCATTGGTCGCAATTATAGCGGAGGCAATTTCTTTCAAACACTTTCCATTTTGGGGTTCTCGAAGCTCCTTTTTTCTGAACCTCTTTTAATTCCTTAACTGATACAAACCGACCAATTTGACCAGACGGCAACCTGCCACTGGAAGTTTTGATTTTTCCGGATTTGATCCAGCGCATAACCGACATGCGGCTGACTCCAACCAGTTTGCAAGCTACCGACAATGGCTTCTCATCTTTCAAGCTGTAACACATTTACAGGAAACATGTTTTTATGCAAGGAACTATATCTAAGCTAAACAACGGCAAACTAGTTGACGCAGCGGAATTGCTGGAAACTTTGTTTGAGAAAAAAAGTCGTCCGTCCCTTCGATGGATGAGAATGAAGCAGTCTGACGGGTTAATCCCGTCAGTGACCATAGGCAGGCTAAAGTTTTTTGACCCCGAGCAGGTCAGAGCCGCGCTGTTTTCAAAACAGAACGGAGGCGCAAATTGATCATCCTTCGCCCCGAAAAAGAGCCGTCCAACCTTCACGGCTCACACAAGCTCGAAACAGATCGCGCCTGGGATTTCGAGGCCGGTCAACCGAGGTTACTGGAAATCACTCACGCGGTTTATCCCGACGACGAACCGGCAGCCGAATTAAGCCCGACCGAAACCGTTTTAGCCGCGATGGCGATGGGAATGGAGGAAACAACCAACTTCATTTTATTTACTCCAACCGGTCAACTTCGCACCGATGAATCAGCAGGACGGCATTACAAGGTTTTGAATTACTGCCTCGGGAATCGAGCCATTGACGGCTTGAGCCTCACCAAACTTGAATCAGATGCGACACGGGCGCGGCTCAGTCAGATCGCCAACGAGGTGGCGGAAACATTCGGGCTTAGGAACCGACACGCCAAAAACGAATTCCAGCGGGAATTAGCGCGGCAAAATGCGCTGAAAAGGGGAAAGAGAAAACCGGCTACGAGTGCGACCTCGAAACCGGTTGAAATTACGACACCCAATCTACCACGAAAGGACATCGCTTGAAAAAACCATCCGTCACTAAGCAGGGTTTAGTCAAACCAAAAAAACGTCATGGCGTTCGATCCATCTGGCAAATCATGCAGGACATCGTTCGCGATGAGCGGTTGCAGGCCGCGATTCTAAAAGGTGGAAAGGAGCAGAATGGAAACTGAAATTTTTCATCCTGACGTTTCCATGATCGCCAATGTGATCGATGGCAATCCTACAACCGCAATACCTGGAGCGATTCTAGCCGACATCAGGAACGGCAAATATCGGGCGAAGGTTTTGGCGATTCGCAAACTCTACCAAACGACATTGGCTGAGACTGGGGACGTGCAGAAGGCCAAGAATTCGGTTAGCAGACTGAAGAAAAACCTCCCCGCAATTCAATGGAGCGGAGTATTCAAAGGCCGTGGCGACAAGAATGTTGAAAAGTATTCAAACCTCTTGTGCGCTGACTTGGACGAAATCGACGACGCGGCAATCAAGACCGCATTTAATCAGGCGCAGAAAGACCCTCACGTTTTCGCTGCGTTTCGTTCTCCGACCGATACAGGGCTGAAGATCGTCTTTCGGGTAACTGGTGAACCTGCCGACCATAAAACGAAGGCGTTTCCCATCGTACGAGATTACGTCAAAACATCCTATGGCTTGGAGGTAGACGAATCTTGCAAGAATATCGAGCGGCTTTGCTTCGTTTCGGATTCTGAGACGTTCTACAACAATCAGAGCGTGCCATTGGAACCGGTCGCGCAACCTCCTGAGAAATCAACCGTTGCTGAACCAGCACCGACCGCGCAGCACGTTAACCGGGAAGCACCGTCAAAGCTCACGCCAGCACAGATTACAACCCGTCGCAAAGTAGCTTGCGACATCCTCGGAACGATCCTATGGCAACCGGATGGCAAAGGCTTTTTCGAATGTCCCGCGATTCACGGTCACTCTGGCGAGAATGGGTTAAAAGATACTCAGGTTTGTATCGACGGAAAACCAACCGTCCATTGCCTGCACAATTCTTGCAGGGGCGTGATTGAGCAGACTAACACCGCATTGCGTGAAGCTATTCAGACCGGCGACAAGAAAGCCGGATTGTTCGATAAGCTCGCCGCGCGGAAATTCAATATTCACGTCAGACCGCCAGAGATTCAGCCGCGTTACTTCATTGGAACGACACCCGTCAGCACCGCTGGAAACATCACGGCTATCAGCGCCGGGATTAAGTCGGGTAAATCATCGTTCATCGGTGCAATGCTGGCCGCAACGATGGCGAACGAGGACAGTGGCGATTGCCTTGGCGTGGTATCGCGTAACACGGACGGGCTTGGCGTTATCCACTTGGATACGGAACAGAGCGTGGAGGACCATTTCGCGCTGATTGAACGGGCATTGCGCCGAGCAGGGCTGAACGAGCCACCATCATGGCTTCAGAGCTATTGCATGACGGGCTTTTCCGTGACCGAGTTGGCGCTATGTCTCGACATCCTAGTTGAGCAGGCCGCGAAGGAATTCAGCGGGATTCACTCGATCCTGATTGACGGTGTGGCCGATATGGTCGCGGACGTGAACGATCCAGCCGAATGCAACGGATTCGTGACCCAACTTCATGCGCTGGCAATCAAGCAGGCTTGCCCGGTCATTGGTGTGATCCACTTCAATCCCGGTTCAGATAAGACCCGTGGACACCTTGGGAGCCAACTGGAGCGCAAGGCCGAGACAAACCTACGTCTGGACAAGGATGGCGACTCAATCGTTGTCTGGAGCGAAAGGAATCGCCGCGCACCTATCACCAAAGCGCACGGGCCGCGGTTCACCTGGAGCGATGAGCAGAAGATGCACGTTTCCATTGAATCGGTTGGAGCAGCACAGGCCGCAGCCGACCGTGAAACCATGTGCCAGCAAGCCGCGGAAGTGTTCACGAAATCCAGACAAAACAGCCTGAGTTGGAACGAGTTTTTAACGCCCCTGAGACGTGTTTGCAATGTGAAGACAGAATCAGGGGCAAGAAAGCGCATGGAGAAAATGATAGGGACGCGAGTCATAACCAAAGATGTCCTTGGCCATTACATACTTACACAATGAACGCCCCAACGCCCCACTTACGCCCCGAGGACGCCCCGAGGACGCCAACGCCCCAACGCCCCGCTACTATATGTAGCGGGGGCGTAAGGGACGTAACTCAGGGCGTGGACAATATGCTTCCATCCGAACGTGAAGCACTGGAGCAACTGGCAATGCTCCTAGCTGATGAATGGAAGGGGCAAGAGCAGGTCAAGAGTGTTGATGGCAAGCCGAGCAACTCCAACACCTGGGAGGCCGCATGTTGAAGCAAACCATAGCCAAGGCCGTAACGCTCGCCTATGACCTGCACCAATTACGCGCACAGTTGAGCGCTGGCGATGCGTTGAACAGCACCGCGACCTTTGATGAGTTGAACGACTCAGCACGCATAGACGATGCACTGCGACGCGCCGTTGATCTGATTAACTTCACGTGCGCCGATGTCATGGTGGAGATGAGGGAGCGGCGTGGATAAAATTCAAGCGGGTCCCTTTCACGTTAACGACAGTACGAGGGTGACCGGCGCATAGAGTGTGCTGATACAGACCTCCGGCTTTTTCTCAGCATATAAACCGCACGATTTAAAATGAAAACCGACCTTTTCTCATTAAACAAAATCGCTCGTATAACTGGCTTTGAAGTTGAATCGATCAAGTTACGAGTCCAGCAGTTAAACGTCTTGCCAGCCGCTCACAACGGCAACGGCGCGCTCTACGATCCGCGCAAGGTAATCCGGGCAATGATGGTTTGCGCAAGGTGTGGCAATCAAAAACTCACGCGCATCTGGCAACCAAGCGAGTATTGAATGGAAGCTAGATTGACACGGGAAACCTTATTGACCCAGAACCTTCAAACAGCAATTTCCTGGTAACGTGCATCAAGTGATTCCTGCGTCGCTGGCGGATTCCACAAGCCGATCACGAAGCGATCCTGCACAAATCGGGTTTCCGCGACCGCCAATTGAGTGCAAGCAACAGCAATCCCGATGATAAATAATGCGATCTGCATTGGTTTCAATTCGGTAAATGTTGCCGCTGTGCGACAGCTTTTCAACGCGCCGAAACCCAATCAAGACCCGGCTCGGTATAGGAGAAGGTCATTTCGCCGGGCGTGAATTTGGCAAATGTTTTTACATGGGAGTCAGCGAAGAGGATGTTCACGCGCTTGTTATGGGCCGGAGAAGGGTTCAAGAATAAAGTGTCCCAGGAATAATTATCGGGGTCGGCGTCGCTGGGGCCAAAATCATAATTGGCGTCTCCGGATAAAATGTAGTTCGCAGAAGTCTGGATCCTGTTGAAAGAGACCGGCGCACCAATCCCTCCGGCATTCAATAAGGCTGCGCGGCCTCCCATAAAATAGTTGTAAGGAGACTTGGTATAGCACAGGGAAAAAGCTGGGCACTGGATGACTTTTGTCGTCCGATAATAATCCTCCAATAGCCGGAGCCAGGGAAGCGGTGATGGGCTGCCCCAAGGCACGGCGCCGTTTGCCTGCGGTAAAAAGTCTTTATTATCATCCCCGTACATCGCCATTGATGAACCAAGCTGCTTAAGATTGTTGATGCACTGCATCGTCTTTGCTCGCTCCTTGGCTTTCGCCAAAGCCGGCAACAATAGTCCGGCTAGAATCGCGATAATCGCGATGACCACCAGAAGCTCAATCAATGTGAAGGCGCCGGAACGCTTGTTTGATCTGCCGTAAAGATTGGGAATCATCCTGAATGCGACGGCGCCGCAAGGGTGATTATTCACATTTGTGGTTCCTCGACGTTTGTAGTGGGTAATGATGTCGGGGGGAAGAATGCGGCAGGTGACGCAGAGGTTGGCAGCGGCTCGGAGAACACCGAGCTGCGCGCAACATCTTGCAGGAAACTTAAGAAACGTCGAGAATTGCCGATGGCAGGA
>CANJXF010000051.1 GCA_947478865.1 Verrucomicrobiales bacterium
AACCGCGCTGAACCTCCGCCCTTGGACCAAAACGACCAGCTAACAAAAGCAAAAGCACCCGCACCTTCGGCGCGGTAGCTCATTCTCATGTTGAACCACCTCAGCGACACCGAAACCAAAACCAAAAACGGTGTTTTTCAGAGGTCTCTATTTATTGATTATTAGTCGATCGATCCGAGCCAATAGTCATGGCAGAATTTTAGTTTACTGACAATTGGATTTTCACTTTTTGCTCACATCGCTCATCGGTCGGACGAGGCGATAGAATGTTTTTGCAGGAAGATTCTTAGTTCTTTTTGGCAGAGGAAAGTGCAGGCATTTGCAGCGGGGGCGGCCCTTTGAGCCAGCCGAGTTGCCCGAGGAATCTGTCCGCCTCAATCAGAGTCGCAGTCAGGAACGGACTGGCGTTAAAGAAGCCGTGCGGTTGGTCGGGATAGAACCTGGTTTCGCATCGCACTCCCGCCATTGCCATGTTCGCCTTGAAATCTTCCACAGTTTTCACGCGGATCAGAGCGTCCGCGGTTCCCAGGAAAATAATGGCGGGAGGCGCATTCGACGTGATGTGGTGCGCAGGAGAAAAATCGAGGTAATCTTTCCCGACGCGATCATTTCCCCATTCGCCCGGTCCGTTGTTGAAAACGGGATTGAACAACACCAGTGCCGCGGGCCTGGCTGACATTTTCAAATCATCCGCGGGGTCATCCATCCCATCGACCAATCCCGTGAAGGCCGCGAGATGTCCTCCCGCCGAACCGCCCGCCGCCGCAATCCGTTTCGGGTCGATGCCCAGCTCCGCGGCATGGCTGCGAATCCAACGCATCGCAGACTTGGCATCGCGCACGCAATCGGTCGGCAATGCGCCTGGCTGATTCTTAAGCAGGCGATATTCGACCAACGCGCAAACCATTCCGCGCGTCGCAAGGTAATTGGCTTGCGAATTGAACTGCGCCGGGGTTCCGCCGACCCAACCGCCGCCATGAAAGAACACCGCCGCCGGGCGTTGGTCGGTGGTATTCCAATGTTTTGGTTTCACCACAAAAAGGTTTAGCTCCCGGTCGCCCACCTTTTTGTAAACACGCTTTTCTCCAATGGGCGGTCCCTGCGAAATTACGGCAAGCTGGGCCGCTGTTGGATTCGCCGTTGCCGTCGTTCCGGATTTCTCCGGTGCAGCGGTGTTCTTCCGCTTCCAAAGGCTGATGGGCTCGTCGTTGGGTTGGGGAGATCCCGGCGTGCTTCGTCCATCGGCGACATATTTTTCCAGAAGAGCTGTGAGGCGCGCGACAATCTCCGGATGTTCTGCCTGAACATTTTTTGTTTCGGCCGGATCGGTTGCGAGGTCGAAAAGCTGAACCTCGGGCAAGCCTTGTTTCGCAGCGGCGGCATCTTTCGGTGAGGACCAGCCGCCCGAGCCGGGGCAAAGCGCCAGCTTCCACGGGCCTTGGCGGATCGCGAACCTGCCGTCGATTGAGTGATGAACGGTGGCTTCGCGCAAGGGTTGCTTCCCTTTTTTGCCGAGCAAGGCGGGCAGAATGTTCACGCTGTCCTCGCCCGCGCTATTCGGCAATTTCGCTCCCGCAAGCGCGGCGCTCGTGGCCAGTAAATCGCTCAGGCAAATCGTTTCGTCGCTGGTTTTTCCGACCGGCACATGACCGGGCCAGCGCGCGAGAAAGGGAACGCGATGGCCGCCTTCCCAGATGTCCGCCTTGAATCCGCGCCACGGGCCGGACGGACTGTGGCCTTTGGAGCGAAGTTCATCGATGCCTGCGGCCGGGGAACAGCCATTGTCACTGGTGAAAATGACGAGCGTATTCTTCGCCAGCCCTGCTCGATCGAGCGCATTGAGCACCTCGCCCACGGCCGCGTCGGTTTGCATCACGAAATCGCCATAAGGATTGAGTTTGCTTTGCTCCCGCCATTCTTTGGTCGGAACAATCGGCGTGTGCGGCGCAGTCAAAGCGAGGTAAAGGAAAAATGGATTCTTGTCCTTCGCGCGGTGCCCGATCCAATCGGCGGCTTTCCGGGTTAACGTCGGCATCACTTCTTCGGCCTCGAAGTCCGCCGCCGCCGGCCCGGCGCGAAGCCATTTCTTTTGCGTGGTGGGCGCGACGGTGACGCGGTCGTTTTCGATGAAAACAAATGGCGGCATATCGAGCGATGCCGTGATGCCGTAGTAATAATCGAAACCTAATCGAGTCGGCCCGTTGAGCAAGGGTTTGGTCCAATCCACGGATTCGGCTGCTTCTCCATCGCCCTTGCCTTGGTTGTCTGCAGGCAACTGCGCTTTTTCGTTTTTTGGCCACGCCAGCCCGAGATGCCATTTGCCGATGCATCCGGTGGTGTAACCCTCTGACTTCAACAGCGAAGCCACAGTCACGCGATTCGACGCAATGAGCGGCGGCGAGAATCCCATTAGCACTCCCGATTGCAGCCGTGTCCGCCAGGCGTAGCGCCCGGTCAGCAGTGCGTAACGCGTCGGGGTGCAAACGCTCGAAGCAGTGTGCGCGTCCGTGAAACGCAATCCCTGGCTGGCGAGTCGATCCAGGTGCGGAGTGGGAATTTTTGACGCGGGGTTGTAGCAGGTCACATCCCCATAGCCCAAATCGTCGGCCAGGATGACGACAATGTTCGGACGATCAGCGCCCACCGCAAAACTTGAGGCGGAACCGACACAATAAGACAGCAGCAGCGCCAGTGGTTTTACCAGAGCGCAAAACTTGGTGAATTTCACCGTGACATCCAAACGCTTTGCAAATGGACTGTCAACGGATCCTCCCTGAAATACTTGCCGGTTTGTGCGGGTCGGCAAGGGGCCGTCGGGCGTTTCCTCAAGCAGAATTGGCGCAACTTGCTTTAAAATAAAAAACGAGTGAGGTTAGAACCGTAGAGTCAGGTGTCGCGTCAACAAACACGGAAAGGGAAGGAAACGTTATGCCAAGAGACCTAGCTGAAACTCCGATCGCTGCTCCGAGGCGACCGCACCTTGCGCCTGACTTCATCAAGTGGTTCCAGGAGATCAGCATCGGCGATAGCCGCAATGTCACCGCGCGTGATGCCGGCGACAAACAACAGCCGTTCAACTTGAAAATTCCCGGCGGCGCCAGTTCCATCGTTCCGGGCAGCCATACCAATTACGACATCACGCATCTTCAATTCCTACAGGCGGACTATCTGCGGGGATACAATTTTGGCACAACCAACATCCAACCCGGACGCCGCGTTCTAGCCACACCAATGCACGATACGACCAGTTTCAATTTGCCCAGCACGGTTCCCAACGCGCCGCCCGGAGGCACAGAACTCATGCCGGACGGCTCGCAAGCGACCTTCATCCCTGCTGGCCGCGCCGTCACCTGGCAGCTCACCGGCACAAACAATAATCTGAGCATCGTCAAAGAACGTTACTGGATTACGTTCCGGCCGGGCGAAATTCGGACCTGCGCCAATTGTCACGGCATCAACGACAAGGATCAAATGGGCCGTAGCGGCGCGCCGACGAATGCGCCTCTGGCATTGCGGCAACTTCTTCGCTATTGGAAAACCAACGCGATTACGACTTATCAAGTTGTCGTCGATCAGGGAGCCGGCAGTGGCAACTTTGGAGCAGGTTCGATTTTGAATTTCACCGCCAACCCGCCGCCTTCCGGAAAAGCATTCTCGCAATGGATTGGCGCAGGAGTCAGTAGTCCATCGTCGTCATCCACCCTCTTTATTATGCCCGGCAGTAACGTGGTGGTGACCGCTACCTACACCAATTTGCCCGCGCCGAAAATCTCCTCCGTGCAACTTGGCAACAGCAATCAACTGCAGGTCACGGTGCAAGGCATCGCCCAGCAGGCTTATGTGGTTCAATCCTCCATTGACCTGGCGACCTGGTCGAACGTGGTTACAAATATAACGGACTCCAATGGAATGACTTTCTATTCCACGGTGCTCGATCCGGCCCTGCCAAAACGCTTTTTCAGAATCACCTTCCCTTGAGACCGGCGGCGACTTCTTGATCCCGATCATTCGCCCAGTTTGTTAGACGCCAACGTCTCATCTTTGGGCGTACGGTTTGGATTCTAATCCGCAGAAATGAATTAAACCCTTGTTTCATTGGTAAAATTCAGCAAAGCGCTCTCGTGGCATAGCTTTAGCTTTCAGCGTTAACGGAAGAATTGCAGGAACTAATTTATGCCCTCTTACACATACGTAGCGCGCGAGTCAGCCACCGGGCGAGAAATTCGCAGTGGCGTTGATGCCTCTTCGGAATCGGCCGCGATAGCCGCGCTTTTAAACCGCAATCTGCTGGTCATTTCCATCCAGGAAAAGATCGGGCGCAAAGGCAAAACCGCTGGCGGAAAAGTTAGCCTGGCGGACTTAGTTGTGTTTACCCGCCAGCTCGCCACGATGATCGACGCCGGCCTCGCCATGGTCCAGTGTCTGGACGCATTGGCCGATCAAACAAACAACAAAGTCATGCGCGACGTGATCAAAGACGTCACGGTGCGCGTGGAGGGCGGCGACAATTTTTCTGAAGCGTTGCAGAAGCATCCCAAGGCGTTCTCCAAACTTTATTACTGTATGGTGGCCGCCGGTGAAAAAGGCGGTTTGCTCGCGGAGATTCTGTCGCGTCTTGCCACTTATCTGGAAAACACGGCCCGCCTCCGTAAAAAAGTTAAATCGGCCATGATGTATCCCATCGCGGTCACGATCGTCGCGATCGGCATCACGGTTTTTCTTTTGATAAAAGTCGTCCCCGTCTTCGGCGATATTTTTTCGAGTTTCGGTGCAGCGTTGCCTTTGCCAACGCAGTATCTGATCAACGTCAGCAAGTTCATGCAGAAATATTTCATCATGATGTTCCTGCTCTCCGGCGCCTCGGTTTGGGGCTGGCTGTATTTCATCAAAACACCTCCCGGCCGCGCGTTCTGGGATGCAAAACGGATCAAGCTTCCAATCTTCGGATCCATCGCGCACAAGATCTGTTTGGCGCGATTTACCCGGACGCTCTCTTCGCTGATTCGTAGCGGTGTTCCGATTCTCGAAGTGCTGCAGATCGTTCAGAATACGGTTGGAAATGTTGTGATGGAAAAAGCGGTGAAGGTTGCCTCGGCGGACATTGAGCGCGGCGAAAGCATCTCCGCCGCGCTGGGTAAACATCCGGTGTTTCCCACGATGATCATCCGCATGGTTACCGCCGGTGAACAGACGGGCAAAATCGACAGCATGCTCGAACGCATCTCTGACTTTCTGGATGAAGAAATTGAAACCACGCTCTCAGGATTAACTTCATTGATTGAGCCAATCCTCATCGTATTCCTCGGAGTTACGGTCGGCGGCATCGCCATTTGTATGTTCCTCCCGATTTTCAAAATGAGCGAAATCGTCAGCGGCAAGGGTCATTGACTTGGATTGCGGTGGTTCAAGCCGCAGAAGGCAGCTAAACAAACTTTATTATGGCGAAGGTTCTCTTAATCGACGACGAAGTGACGATGGTTCAAATCGTCACCGAGCTCTTGCGCAACGAGGGCCACGAAGTATTTCCGTTCAGCAACTTCACCGCCGCCATGGAGGGCTTGGAAGCGCTCTCACCGGAACTTGTCATCACGGATCTTTATCTCGACAAAGCTCGCGCTCACGGATTGGAAGTTCTGCAAAAGGCGCGCACGCTCAATCCGCCGGCGACGGTCATCGTCATCACCGGCTTTGGCACGATCGAAACCGCGGTCGATGCGATGAAAAACGGCGCCTACGACTACGTTGAAAAGCCATTTCAGGTCGATGAACTTAAGCTCTGTATCCAGCGCGCGCTTTCCTACAACGAAGCGGTTTCCGAAAACGTTTATCTGCGCAAGCAGCTCAAGAAAAAATATCAGTTCAACCAGATCGTGGGGAATTCGCCGCAGATGCAGGACGTTTTCAAAATGATCGAGCGCGTTGCGTCGAGCGACAGCACGGTTTTAGTTCGCGGTGAAAGCGGCACTGGAAAAGAGCTGGTGGCGCGCGCCTTGCACTTCAACAGCAACCGCCAATTTGCTCCGTTCATACCGATTAATTGCAGCGCGTTGCCGGAAAGTTTGCTGGAATCAGAATTATTCGGCCATCGCAAAGGCGCCTTCACCGGCGCCATCAACGATAAGCGCGGGCTGTTTCAGGAAGCCGATGGCGGAACCATTTATCTCGATGAAATCGGGTCGATGTCCCCCACGTTGCAGGCGCGCCTTTTACGGGTTCTCCAGGAAAAAGAAGTCCGCCGCGTTGGCGACAACGTGCCGAGCTACGTGAACGTTCGGGTTCTGGCCGCGACCCATGAGCCGCTTGAAGAAAAGATCAAGCAAGGGCTCTTTCGCGAGGATTTGTATTATCGTTTGAACGTCATTTCCGTGCATCTCCCCAGCTTGCGCGAGCGGCGTGAAGACATCCCGCTGCTGGTTATGCACTTCCTGAAAAACAAAATGCATGCGCCGAGCGGCAAAAGCTTCCAGCTGACCGAAAAGGTGATGGACGTCTTGTGCGAACACGATTGGCCGGGAAATGTTCGCGAATTGGAAAATGCTTTGGAACGCGCCACGGTTTTGTGCGACGCCGGCATGGTTAAAGTGGCGGATTTACCTCCCGTTCTGCGAAATCTTCCCTGAGCCAAGGAACCAAGCGATGAAACCAAGCTCTATAAATCCGCTGGCGTCGACTCGGCCGCTTTCAGCCCGGTGATCGACAATCAACCTATGTCGGGATCGCCATTGATGTCATCGATTTCGCCCTTGAAAAACTTTCTGCGTGAACAGGAAGTCGCTTACCTGAATCGCGCCCTGGCCCACACCGGCGGCGACAAAGAAAAAACCGCGGAGATGCTCGGCGTCAGTCTGGCCACGCTGTACCGCAAGCTTTCCGAGGAAGAAGAATCCCTCGCGGCCTCGGCTTAGCCCAAGGCGAGCCTCGCTGGGCGCTGCTTTCGCTTTTTTGCTGCGCCCGTTTTTTTTATTTCCTTTTGAACCGCGCATTCTAATATGCGCCCCCAATTCGAGGACACGAGTCCAAGCGGTAAAAAATCTATGCCACTAACACATACAAAAGACCTCTTTGCCAAAGCATTGAAGGGCAAATACGCGCTCGGCGCGTTCAACGTCAACAACATGGAGCTGCTCCAGGCGATCATTGAGGCGTGCGAAGAAGAAAAAGCGCCCGTCATGCTCCAGATTTCCAAAGGCGCACGGCAATACGCCAATCCGGTTTATTTGAAAAAATTGATCGAAGCCGCGGTCAGCCTTTCGAACATCCCGATCGCCGTTCATTTGGACCATGGCGACAGCTTTGAGCTTTGCAAAGAGTGCATCGACGAAGGTTTTACCAGCGTCATGATCGATGCATCCCACGAGACCTTCGAAAAGAACGTCGAGATCTGCAAAAAGGTCGTCGATTACGCCCACAAACATAACTGCGTGGTCGAAGGCGAACTCGGCATGTTGGTCGGTGCGCAACACGATGACGGCGAAGAAGGCGGCAGCTACTCAATGGGTGGTTGCTACACGCATCCCGATGAGGCCGTGAAGTTCGTCAAAGAATCCGGCGTCGATTCCCTCGCCGTTGCGATCGGCAATTCACACGGTGCCTACAAATTCAAAGGCGAACAGCACTTGGATTTGGAGCGCCTCAAAGCGATCAAAAAAGCGCTTCTCGACGCCGGCTTGGGTGATTACCCGCTGGTCTTGCACGGCGCATCCAGTGTTCCTCGCGATCTCGTCGCCGAAATCAACAAATACGGCGGCAAAATGGGCGAAGACACCGCAGGTGTTCCGGAAGCCGATATCGAAATCGCCCGTCGCGTTGGTTGCACCAAGGTCAACATCGACACCGACCTTCGTCTCGCGATGACGGCGGCCATTCGCAAAGTGCTCTCGGAAAATCCAAAAGAATTCGATCCGCGCAAATATCTGGCTCCAGCCCGTAACAAAGTGAAGGAACTCGTTCGCCATAAAGTGCGCAACGTCCTCTGCTGCGCCGGGCACGCCTTCGATTAAATCTTAACGGCGACGAAACGTCGTTTCGCAGTTTCAGGTCTCATGCACTTAACCGGCATGAGACCTTTTTTTTAGATCATGCTTATCGCCAATACAGGTCCGCGATTTTTTGCGGGAACTCTTTGATTTTTGCGTCGCTTCGATTGGTGAGAAGAATCACCGATAGTTTTTTCTCTGGAAATCTTTCGATCTGGGTGGAAAATCCGCACGTGCTGCCGTAGTGCCAGAGGTGTTTTGTGTGGCGATACTCTCCAAGATACCAGCCGAACCCGTAACCATTCTTCTCAAAATCCGAGCTTGCGGAATGAATCGTAAATGCCTGCTCCAACATTTGCTGGCTGACGAGTCTGCCCGTGTAAAGAGCCTGATCCCATTGGTGCAGATCTGTCACCGAGGAATAAATTCCGCCATCGCCCAGCACGGCGCTCGTTGAGCTTTGGTCGCTGAATTCGAATCCATCCTTCGTCTTGGCATAACCAAGCGCGCGATTCAGCACGACTGAAATTCCGGGTTCGTACGCGACGCTGCGATTCATTCCGAGCGGTAAAAAAATATTTTGCGCGAGAAACGCTGCGAATTTTTGCCCCGATGCCGCCTCCACGATCAGCGATAAAAGTGAGTAGCCGGAGTTGCTGTAATGGAACTGTCTGCCGGCTGGAAATTCCAATTTGTTCTGGTGGCGCAGGATGTAGAGCACGTCACGGTCGCTCAGCGGAATCGTAATGTTCGCCGGCATTACTTCTTCGTAATCCAGTAATCCCGAGGCGTGAATCAGCAAATGGCGAATGGTGATTACCCTTCCGTAGTCTGGAAACTCCGGGAAAAAATTCGTCATCTTGTCCTCCAGAGAAAGGCTGCCGCGTTCCGCCAGGATCATGATCGCCATCGCGGTGAATTGTTTTGTGACTGAGGCGAGACGGAAATTTGTATTCGTCGCGCAGGGCGTGTGCTTCTCGAGGTTTGCCAGCCCATACGCTTTGCAAAAAACCGGTTTTTCATTCTTTATGACTATGACCGCTGCTCCCGGCGATTGAGGACGCGCGAAGTCAGAGAGCAGTGTATCGATTGCTTTTTCTTCATTCATCGCAAAGCAAATCAAAGGAATCAGCGTCAAAAAGGCAAACCACAACCGCAGTTCCATTCGCCCATCACGTGCAAAAATAAAAGGGTCGGCAAGCCCTCGGTTCTCAACCCTCGTTTCATGGCGTAATCACCACGCGCACGTCGTCGCTGAATTTTTCGAGGCCGTCGAGCACTTGATTTATCGCGCCCGCTTCAAGCGGAATCGTCCGGATAATTCCGTGACCAAGATCGAGTTGGCCGCTGCGCGCCATGGTCAGCAGCAGCGGAATCTCGCTGGCTAAATGGTCGGAGACTCCGATGATTTCCGCTTCTTTGTTCAACACCTCTGAGTAAGGCGCGACCTCAAAAGTTTTTTGCGTCAGGCCGACCAGCGCCGCGCGTCCAAGAATCGCCAGCGACTGAATCGCCTGCCGCATCGTGAGCGGCAAACCGATTAATTCCAGCGCGACATCGACCCCACGCCCGGAGGTGGCGGATTGAATTTGCTCAACTGGATTCGCCGCGTTCGCATCGATTGGGATCGCGCCAAAACGTTTTGCCAGCGCTAGCTTTTGCGGGTTGATGTCCACGGCAAAGACGCTCGCGGCGCCCAGCGCTTTGGCTAATTGCACCGCCGAAATTCCCAAACCGCCAACGCCGAAAACCGCCACTGTTTCGCCCGCGCGCAAACGGGCTTTGTTCAAAGCATGAAGTGATGTCGCCGAGGAACACATCATGATTGCGCCTTGCTCAAATGGAATCTCTTCAGGCAGATGGAAAACGCTTCGTTCCGGCACCGCCATAAATTCCGCGTAACCGCCGTCGCGGTATTTTCCAATCATTTTTCCGGTCGAACAAAATTGCTCGGTGCCGCCTTCGCAAAAACCGCAGCGGCCACAGGTCGCCATATAGTGAACACAAACACGCTCTCCTTTTTTGAAATGGCGCACGTCGGTTCCGATCGCTTCCACGGTCCCGGCGACTTCGTGGCCGAGCGTGAGCGGTAGTGGTTCCACTGGCGAAATGCCGGCGCGATAGTGCGAATCGGAATGACAGATTCCGGCCGCGCGCACCCGAATCAATACGTCGCGCGCGCCGACCGTTGGCATCTCGATTTGCTGCAAGGCAAGCGGCGCACCGGGTTTGATCAGACGAATAGCTCTCATGCGTCTCACCACTGAAAGAAATCGCGGCGCTGAAGGCAAACTTCAAATGCGAGGGCGGTCAGGGGCGTGGATCCATGCGAGTTCGATTAGTGCGATGGCTCTCTTTGACTACCGATAAGCGAAGGTGCAGACTTCTGAAATTCATATGCTAAAGCGAACGCTTTTAACCTCTCTCTTTCTTTTTGCTCTCGCGGGTGCTGCCAGCCTCTCGCTGCAGGGCGCGAATGTCTTTCTCGAAGCGGAACAGTTTTCTGACCTTGGCGGTTGGGATTTGGACCAGCAATCGATGGAACAGGTCGGCTCGCCTTATGTGTTGGCGCACGGGCTCGGCGTGCCGGTTGGCGATGCTGTGACGAAGGTGCGGTTTCCAGCCTCGGGAAAATATCGCGTCTGGGTCCGGACCCGTGATTGGGTCGCCCCGTGGAAAGTTTCCGGTTCTCCGGGGAAATTCCAATTGCTCGTGAACGGCAAGCCGCTCAAAACCACGTTCGGCACGGAGGGTGAAGCGTGGCATTGGCAGGACGGCGGGCTCGTGTCAGTGACAAAGGAAACAACGGTTATCTTGCACGACCTCACCGGATTCGAAGGGCGCTGCGATGCCATTTTGTTTTGCAGCGATGCGAAATTCCGTCCCCCGAATGACCTTCCGGAATTGACCCGGTTCCGCCGCGCCGCGCTCCATTTGCCGGAGGAACCGGAGGATGGCGGCAGCTACGACCTAGTCGTGGTGGGCGGTGGTCTGGCGGGGACCAGTGCCGCGCTTTCTGCCGCGCGGAATGGATTGAAGGTGGCCCTGGTGCAGGATCGGCCGGTGCTCGGCGGCAATGGCAGTTCCGAAGTGCGCGTGTGGCCGGAGGGAAAGACGAGACAACAACCGTATCCTTACATCGGCGACATCGTGGAGGAACTCGCGGCCGCCAGGTATCCCGGCGCCGGCAATGCCAAAAATGGAGCAATCTACGACGACGAACGAAAGCTGGCACTCGTGCGGGCCGAGCCTCGCATCACGCTGCTGACCGAACAACGGGTGAATGCGGTCGAAGCACACGGAGGCAGGATCATTGCGGTGGTTGCGCAACACACCCGGACGGCCCGGAAGTTAAGATTGCGCGCGAAGTTTTTTGCCGATTGCACGGGCGATGCCACGGTGGGATTCCTCGCTGGCGCCGATCATGAGATGTCAAAAGAAGGGCAAATGGGCGCGAGTAACCTTTGGAATTTGATGGATGCGTCCGACCCGGCAGAAGTGTTGAAATGCGAATGCAAAGACAAAGATGCTCTTTCGATTTCGGTCAAAGAAGGCAACCTTTCTGCGCCCTTTCCGCGCTGCCCATGGGCAATCGACCTGACCGACAAACCTTTTCCCGGGCGACAATCCTTCAATGGCCAGTGGACCAAGAAACCACTGGAAAACCTCGGCGGCTGGTTTTGGGAAAGCGGTTTCGACAAGAACATGGTTGAAGACATCGAGCTGATTCGCGACCTCAATTTCCGCGCGATGTACGGCGCGTGGGATGCGTTGAAAAATGTGGATAAACTTTATCCCAATCATCGCCTGGGTTGGGCGGCGTTCATCGCGGGGAAACGTGAATCGCGGCGCCTCCTCGGCGATGTGATTCTCACGGGTGACGATTTTCGGCGCGGCACAAAGTTCCCTGATGGCGTGTTTCCCTGTTCGTGGCACATCGATGTCCACACTCCGAATCCGAAATTTGCGCAGGTCAACAAAGGGGAAGAGTTCATCTCGGTCGCAACGACCGGCAAAGAATACAGCTATCAAGGACCGTATTGGGTTCCGTATCGGACACTTTACAGCCGGAACATCACGAACCTTTTCATGGCTGGCCGGAATATCAGCGTCAATCGCGAGGCGCTCGGCCCCGTCCGCGTCATGCGCACCTGCGGCATGATGGGCGAGATCGTCGGCAAGGCTGCCTGGCTGGCGGTGCGGCACGAAACCACCCCGCGCGGCGTTTACGAAAAGCATTTGGGCGAATTGCGGGAAATGATGACGCTGCCGGGAAATTATCGGCGCGCTGCATTGGATGGAGGCTTGCTCCCGGGCTCAAAGTAATCAGCGCTAGTCGCGGATTTGTGCGGACCAAGGGTCAGTAATAATATCTGGTATCCGCACTGGGTCCACCCATCGCGCGCGCTCTGATTTTCGCTTTGGAACGGACGACGGTGCTGCCGTCAGCTTGCCCAACAAGTTGGTCCGCCGTAACGGCCCAAGCCCAGAGCGGCTTGCTCTGGGTGCCTCCGCCAAAGGTGCCGAGATGTCCCAAGTCCCAAAGTGCAGTGCCCGGAGTGTCGCTGACCCGGTGCGTGATGAAGGCGCGGCGGCTGTCCAATTCGGAGCTTTTCGTTGGCCAGGCCGGCTCATTCTCACTGGCATTCGCGCTCACGGCACCCTGGTCATTGAGGAATTTCATGACGGGCGTGGCGCTGAAGTTCGCGAGCCACATGTAAGGGGTGAAAATATTGGCTGCCGTCGTGTCCCAGCCGCCGTAATCAGTGGTGGTCTTGTCTGCAAAATTGGCTGAACTGGCGTAATTGAGCCACGTCCGGCCTACCCCTTTCGCGGTTATCGGGCAGATAAGGATTTGAGTATTCTTGATGTAGGTGCCGCGCATCGCATTCACGATACTTCGTGTACCCGTGGTTCCAGTGCGGTGGTAGTCCGGGCTGACGTCCTCGTGATATGGAAATTTGCCTCTGGCATCATCGGAATACAGGATCTGACTGAGATATTGCTGCCGAATGTTATTCAGACAGGAAGTGCGCATGCCTTTGTATTTGGCTTTACCCAGGGCGGGCAGCAGCAAGCCGGCGAGGATGGCTATGATGGCGATAACGACTAGCAGTTCAATCAGAGTGAAGCCGCATCGATTCCTTTCTTTATGGCTGTATGAAAGTTTGCTCATGGGAGAGGGAGATTTGTAAATTTAATGCGGTTTTTTGTAAATGAAATATCAAATCATAGATTGAAACGTGGACAGGTCTCTTTGAATTCCAAGGTCCGGCACAATGCCTCGCGAACAACAATTGATTCCGCTCTTTCATGTTGGTCGAGCTTGGCTCAACAGGTGGCGGAGCCATGCGCCCTTCGAAAATTCTTCGTCTCTCGCTTGACCTCAACCAGATCCTAAATTTGAATCTCCTGCCTCATCTACGGATGAACGAGAACCAAATGCTTTTGCCCACCATGATTTCCTTTCGCCGAACGCAGCCGCTCAAAAATATTTTTAAACGAGAGATCACTTTTATGCGCTTTGTGAAGTTATTCCTCCCGACCTTGAGCGCGTGCCTGCTTTCCGCTTGCGCTATTTCTCATCCGCCCGCCGCCGCTCAGCCGAATGTTCTCGTCATCCTTACGGACGACCAACGTTGGGATGCGATGAGTTGCGCCGGCCACCCGTTTCTGAAAACGCCTAACATCGATCGCCTTGCCGCGGAAGGCGCGCGGTTCTCGAACATGTTCGTGACTACTTCACTCTGTTCCCCAAGCCGCGCTTCGATCTTGAGTGGCCGTTACGCCCGTTCCCATGGGGTTCTGAATAACTTCACCGAATATCCGAATGATCTCCCCAGTTATCCGCGTCGGTTGAAGGAGGCGGGCTACGAAACGGCTTACATCGGCAAGTGGCACATGGGCGAGGACAACGACGCGCAACGTCCCGGCTTCGATCACTGGATGAGCCACCGCGGGCAGGGTAATTATTTCGATAATGAATTTAACATAGATGGCGAACGCCGGAAAATTCCTGGCTACTACACCACGGTCGTCACGGAACATGCGGTCGGCTGGCTAAAGCAACCTCACCACAAGCCTTGGATGCTGGTTGTCGGCCAGAAGGCGCCGCACGGTGGGCCGATTGAACCGGAGCCACGGTTCGCCCATGCCTTTGACAACGTTCGTATTTCCAGGCCGCCCAACGCCGATGACTATGCGAACCCGGACAAACCCGCCTGGCTCAAGGAAGGCTACACCACCTGGCACGGCGGCGGCGGTCCACTCTATGGGCTGAAAGAATACGATCGATTCGTTCGCACGTATCTCGCGACGCTGCTGTCGGTCGATGAGAGTGTGGGGCGAATTTACGAAACGCTCCGCGCGTCCGGTCAACTCGACAACACCGTCGTGATCTTCACGAGCGATAACGGGTTTGTGCTTGGCGAGCATGGGCGCGTGGATAAGCGGACGATGTATGACGAAAGCCTTCGCGTGCCGTTGCTTGTGCGTTATCCTCGCCTGGTTCGCCCCGGCACCATTGTGGACAAAATGGTTTTAACCCTCGACCTGGCTCCGAGCATTCTTGATATTTGCCGCACGAAACCGTTGCAGGATATTCATGGGCGATCATGGAAACCGTTGCTCGCCGGAAACATGCGTGGCTGGCGGACCTCCTTTCTCTACGAATACAATTATGAGAAGCAATTTCCTTACACGCCGAACGTTCGCGGCGTTCGTACCGACGACTGGAAGCTGATCCGCTACCCGCACGGCGATGGCACGCCGGATCGTTTCAAAGCGGAACTCTACGACCTGCGGCACGACCCATTGGAACAGCACAATTTGATCGATGATCCGCGGTTTGCCGCCAAGCGGATCGAGCTGGCGGCCGCATTGGAAAAGAATTCGCGGGAGGCTGGTCCGGATCGAATGCCACTTTATGAAGGCATTTTCAATGTCCTGCCCAAGTTTTGATGGAATGGCCTGGGCTGAAAGGCCTTGGCCCAGACTCGACGCTTGCGCGGATCAAAAACGTTGTGATACGTTGCCCGCGCAGTGGATTCTCAGGACCGTGGCTGAAGTGTTTAACTCAGCTTCGCGCAGCAGGTTTCAATTGCATTTGGCGATCTTGTTAGAGTAAGCCTTATTTTGTGGTGTGCCCGCGTGGCGGAATTGGCAGACGCGCTAGATTCAGGTTCTAGTGAGTAACATCGTACAGGTTCAAATCCTGTCGCGGGCACCAACAAGAATTTTTTCTTCAGAGCTTTGGCAGAGCAGGGATTTCTCGCATTGGGAAACGCGCCGCACAATTATCCGCTTTCTCTTTCGCGGTTAACTCAGGAACTCAAATTCGGACCGCGCGTTGGGCAGAGCGAAGTTGCACGAGGTGATCCGCGAGCACGCCGATGAAAACGACCGCACCCATCACGGCGAAGTTGAGCGAACTGGGAATTCCCAGCAGGTTCACGAGGTTTTGCAGCACCTGCAACAAAGCGGTGCCGATCAAAATGCCGATGATCGAGCCTTCGCCGCCGCGCAGGCTGCATCCGCCGAGCACCGCGGCCGCAATGCCGTAGAGTTCGTAGAAGTTGCCGTGGTTCGAGGGCGAGATGGAATTGGTGTAAAACGCCAGAAGGATTCCTGAAATTCCGGTGAGCAAGCCGGCGATGACATAGCTGGTGGCGATGACGCGGCGTGTGTTGATCCCGGAAAAGCGCGTGGCTTCCTCGTTGCGCCCGACCGCGAGCAGATACCGGCCAAAGACGGAGCGGTGCAGCACAAACCACATGATCGCCGCGATCACGAGCAGGATTACAAACGGCATCGGCAGTCCGAATAATTTCCCTTTGGTTATATCGCGCAGGGTTTCAAAACCTTCCGCGCTGCCGAAACCCATCGTGTTGTCTTGCGCAATAAAACGAGCCAGGCCGCGATACACCAGCAGGCCGCAGAGTGTGATGATAAACGGTTGAATCTTGAGCCGCGAAATCAGCCAGCCATGGCACCAGCCCAAGAGCATCGGAACAAGAATCGCCGCGGCAGCCGCGACCGGCCACGGCCAATGCCAACTCGTCAACGCCAGGGACAATAAAACCCCGCTCAGCGCGAACATCGAACCGACAGACAAATCAATGCCGCCGGTGATGATGACCAAGCCGAGTCCAATGCTGAAAATACCGAAGAGGCCAATCAGGTTGGCAATATTGGTCAGGTTGACGGCGGAAATAAATTTCGGATTGATGGCGGCCGTGACAGCGCATAGGACGGCGAGGAGAAGGAAAATCCCGAATTCTTTTTTCATCTGAATGGCTTAGCTGGAGAAGGGCGCTTTGGCTGCGGAGATTTTTTTCCCAACGGCCAACTGCATGATGTTTTCCTCCGTGCAATCGGCCCGGTCGAGGATGCCGCTGATTTCGCCTTCGTGCATGACGGCCACGCGGTCGCTGACGTGGAGGATTTCTTCCATATCGCTGCTGATCATCAGAATCACGGTGTTGCGTTCGGCCAGTTCGCGCATCAGCCGGTAAATTTCCGCCTTCGCGCCCACGTCGATTCCGCGCGTCGGTTCATCGAGAATCATCACCTTCGGGTTCATCGCAAGCCATTTTCCGAGAACGATTTTTTGCTGGTTGCCTCCGCTCAAATTCATCACCGCCGCCTCTGTCGTGGGCGTTTTTATTCTGAGCGAGACAATTTGTTCCTCGACGGTTTTTCGTTCCCGCTTCCGCTGAATCCAGCCGAGGCGGGTGAAGTTTTTGAGCGACGGCAGGGTCACGTTCTCGCGCACCGACATCTGCACGACCAGCCCTTCCGTGCGCCGGTTCTCCGGCACGAGGTAGATGCCGCGTTCGATGGCGTCGCGCGGATGGCGAATGGAAATTTTTTCTTCGCCCAAATTCAAATCGCTCGAACCGGATGGATCGAGACCGACAATCGCTTTGGCCAATTCAGAACGGCCCGCGCCGACGAGCCCGGCGAAGCCGAGGATTTCTCCGCGGGCGGCATCGAAGGAAACCGCCTGGTCCGGGAAACGGATGGAGCGCGCGTTGCGCACCTTGAAGTAGCCGGGTGTTTTGGCGGCGGTGGATTGCGTGTAGAAATTTTTTATTTCGCGCCCGACCATCATGCTGACGAGGCGGTCGTGGAAAATTTCCTCCTTGGCCAGCGCCCCTGCGTTCTTGCCGTCGCGGAGCACGATCACGCGGTCCGCGCACGATTGGATTTCGCCAAGCCGATGCGAAATGTAAATGACGCTCACGCCTTGTTTGCTCAGTTCGCGAACGAGTTCGAGCAACCGTTCCGTCTCGGAAAGCGTCAGGCTCGACGTCGGCTCGTCCATGATGATGAGCCGGGCATTGAGCGAAAGGGCTTTGGCGATTTCGACCATTTGCTGCTGCGCAATCGAGAGCTGGTCCACTCGGGTTGAGCTGGAAACGTTCAGCCCGAGCCGCTTGAGATACGGTTCCGTGTCGGCGTGAATTTTCTTTCGATCAATCAACTTGAACGGAGTCATCACCGGCTCGCGGCCCAGAAATACGTTGGCGGCCACATCCAGATTGCCGAGGACATTCAACTCCTGATGGATGAACGCAATGCCGAGCCGCATGGCATCGGTGACGTTGTGGATTTTAGCCGGCTGGCCTCCCACGAGAATCTCCCCGCCGTCGGGCTGATAAACGCCGCCGAGGATTTTCATCAGCGTGGATTTACCCGCGCCATTTTCCCCCACGAGCGCGACGACTTCGCCTTCGGAGATTTCGAGCGCCACGTTATCCAGCGCGATCACTCCCGGAAAGCGCTTGGAAATTCCACGCACTTCCAGCAATGGCGCCGCGCTCATGTCCGGTGTTCTCACTTGGCGCCGAGCATTTTTTTCAGGCGTGCTGAAAACTCGCCGACGTTATCTTTTTTAATCGCGAGTGTGGGCACGATTTGTTTGCCGCCGGCGAGCGCTTCCTTGTCGCCGTTCAAATGTTTGGCCATGCGGGTGATGGCTTGCCGGCCGAATTCGTAGGGCTGCTGGACAATTGTTCCGAAGATTTGCCCCGCGGCAACTCCAGCGAGCGTTTCGTCTTCTTCATCAAAGCAGACAATCTTCACCGCGCCGGTTTTACCCGCGCTTTTGACGGCGTTGAGGATGGCTGGCCCGTTGTAACTCCAGAGCCCGACGAGGCAAGCCACGTCAGGATATTTCACGAGCGTATCTTCGACGTTTTTCTGGGCGCGAACGCGGTCCGTTTCGTCCGTGCGCACATCGATGATTTCCACCTTCGATCCGGCGAGCTCTTTTTTGATTCCGGCGAAACGTTCCCGGGCGTTCTGCGCATCGAGCGTTCCCACGAAGAGCATGATCTTTCCTCCTTGCGGCAGAGCTTCCCGGATGAGTTTGCCCGCTTCGGTGCCCGCAATGGTGTTGTCCGTGCCGATGTAGCAAACGCGCTGGCTGGCCGGTGCGTCGCTGTCATGGCAAACGAGCAGCGTCTGCCCGGCCACTTTGTTGAGCAGATCAAGCTGGTTGGCCGAATCAATCGGGCTGACCGCGATGCCATCAATTCCCTTGGCGAGAAGATCATCCAGAATCTGTTGCTGCTCCGCTGCCCCTCCGCTGGATGGAATGCGGAAATCGACCTCCACATTTCCCAATTCCTTTGCGGCATCGGTTGTTCCCGCGCGGGCAATCGTCCAGAACGAAGAGGCGTTGTTGGAGACGAAAGCGAGCTTCAGCTTTTTGCCCTTCGTTGAGCCGGCGGATTCGTCCTTCTTGCCGCAACTCGTTGCGCAGAACGCCATCGCCAAGGTCGCCGTCAAGGCCAAGAATCTAATCGGGTTCATTTTCATTTGGTCCACGGATTATTTAGAGTGAGGGGATCGTTTGTAAATGCCGGAATTGCCAAATTGATCCCGGCAAAATGAGCATCAGCGCCTGTGAACCCCGGACTGCGGCGGGCCGCGGACTGGTCGCTTGCGCAAACCAAATGCCTGCTGATATGGTGTGGTCCGGTTTTGCGTTGGCCCAATACTTTTTGACTGCTGCTTCGGATCAAAAGGGGGGCCCGGCAGCAAGGCAAATCGAGCAAGCGCTGCCTAAGTGCTTTGCAGTCAACGATGCGCGAGTGGTGAAATGGCAGACACGCCAGACTTAGGATCTGGTCCCGTAAGGGGTGGAGGTTCAAGTCCTCTCTCGCGCACCATCTTTTATTCGGATGGACGCTTAAAATCAGAGACACGCGGCGCAATGCACATCTCTCAATCAACCTTCTTTCCGGTTGAGCTTTGCCGCGCGCGCCGTCACAATTTTTTCGCGCTCCTCGAAACGGGGCGATTGGTGAATGAGATATGATTTCTAAATTGCCGGGCTGGGTATGGGTCGGCGCATCGGCTCTCGCATTTATCGCGGGAATGATCAATGCGGTCGGCTTTCTCGGCTTCCAACATCAGGGAATTACACATCTCACCGGCACCACCACGCTCCTCGGTATCGCTGCGGCGCAAGCCGATCTCTCCCTTGTCCTCCATCTGCTGGCGATCATCGTCGCGTTCATGATGGGTGCGACCTTGAGCGGCTTCATCATCCAGAACAGCACGCTCCAGCTCGGGATGCGGTACGGGGTCGCTTTGCTGATTGAATCTGGATTGCTCTTCATGGCCGTGCCGCTTTTGCGCAGCCAAAATGTGTTCGGAGACTATTTTGCTTCCGGCGCTTGCGGTTGCCGAAGGAAACGGTCCGCGCCACCCAGTTCGGCGATTCCGTGGGCATTGGCAGTTATTGGATGGACTTGCATGTTTCGACCACG
This sequence comes from Verrucomicrobiales bacterium, assembly GCA_947478865.1. Taxonomy (GTDB): domain Bacteria; phylum Verrucomicrobiota; class Verrucomicrobiia; order Limisphaerales; family CANJXF01; genus CANJXF01. Next base: position 19,757 of record CANJXF010000051.1, read on the forward strand.
GGTGACCACGGAAAATTTGGCAGCACCCTCCCGTTTCAGATTCCGCTCGGTGCCCTGATCCCGCGGCGCATGGAGAACCTACTGCCCGCCTGCAAGAATTTGGGTGTAACGCACCTGACCAACGGCTGTTTCCGCCTGCACCCGGTGGAGTGGAACATTGGTGAAGCTGCTGGAGCGCTTGCTGCCTTTTGCATTACCAGGAAAAGAATGCCGCGCGAAGTGCGCAACAAGTCCGAGTTGCTGGGCCAGTTTCAACAATTGCTCTGCGACGACGGGGTGCTTACCGCTCGTCAACACTAACTCCGGAGGCGTGGTGGGGCAGGGAGACCAACGGCTTCAGGCGTATAATTTTCGACTCTGCCTGACACAGAACCCCACGAACAAAATAGCTATTACGGCACCGCCGAATTACTCGGAAGCCAACTATGAACTGGTTCGTCGTTACGTGACCAATCGATTCGCGATCGATGGCTCGGTCTCGCTCAATTCACTTATTCATATTCAACAGATCATTCCGAACGGCAAAACCGACATCAATGCCAACGGTGAACTCTCCACCGATTACGTTGGTTACAATTACACCTGGGCGACCAACACTTATGCAGAGCGGGAGGTGATTCGTGCCGCTCACGAAAATTACATTCGCGGCTTGCTCTACTTTTACGCAACCAGCGCGAAGATTCCGGCAAATCTCAACGCCGAGGCCCAATCCTGGGGACTAGCTGCGGATGAGTTTACCGACAATGGCGGCTGGCCATGGCAAATCTACGTCCGCGAGGCGCGTCGCATGGTGAGCGATTATGTGATGACTCAATCGAACTGCGAAGCACGCGTTACGGCTCCTGATGGAATTTGTCTGGCGCGCTACAACATCGACTCCCATGGGGTGCAACGCGTCGCCTCCAGTGGATTCTCGCGGTGGGAAGGAAGCATTGGTGGAACCCCGCCGTATCCCTATCCAATCAGTTTTCGTTCCATCATTCCGCGCAGCAATGAATGTCAAAACGTCTTCAGCACCTTTGCGCTTTCGGCCAGCCACGTGGCGTTTGCGTCGTGCCGGATGGAGCCGGTATTTATGATGGCCAGCCACGCGGCAGGAGTCGCCGCCGCGTTTGGGATTGATGACAACGCGCCGGTGCAACAATTGAGCTACGCGAAGGTCGCCGCCCAACTTCGTGCCGACGGCCAATTACTCTCGTGGGCAGTCGCGACTTCTTCCACGAACGGGATCATCCTCGATCAAAACAGTCCCGGGACGGCAAATTCCGGTGGTTGGGTGTCGGGCGCAAATGCCGGCGGATGGAACGGTGATTACTGGCACGACAACATTTCTGGAAAAGGGACCAAATGGGTAAGCTACACCCCGACTCTGCCGACCAATGGGACCTACGAAGTGTATGCGTGGTGGGTAGAAGCATCCAATCGCGCGACCAATACACCTTACGATATTGTCCACGCTGGGGGCACCAACCGTGTTCTCGTCAACCAACGACTGGGCAGCGGCGGCTGGTTCAAGTTGCTTACGACCAATTTCAATGCTGGCACGGCTGGGAAAGTAGTCATCCGCAACGACAACACAAGTTCGACAAACTATTGCGTGGCCGATGCGGTAAGGTTTTCGGGCCTGGGTGCGGCGGCCCCAGTCGGAACTCAGACGGTTGAGGTGGTGGCAAGTGACGCGCTTGCCGGAACCTTCATGACGAATACCGGGCGGTTCAGCATTTTGCGGAGTGGAGACCTGAGCGGTCCGCTGCTGGTAAGTTGTTTTGTGAGCGGGACGGCGGCACCGGATACCGATTATGGAGCTCTACCTGGTGCGGTTACCCTTCCCTCAGGCGTGGCTGCGACGAATATTTTTGTCACGCCGATTAAGAGCAGCCTTAGCGCCAATCAAGTTACCGTCACGCTTAACTTGGCTTCTTCGCCAAACTACTCCCTGACGAGCCTCTCGAATGCGACGGTCGTTATTCAGGATCGTCCGCTCAATGTCTGGTATCGCGCCAATCCCGGCATCGGCGGCGACGCAGCGGACGCTGATTTTGACCGCCTGCCAAACCTGCTTGAGTATGCACTTGGCTTATCCCCAAGCTCCGCTGACGCCAATCCGTTTGCGCCGACAGTCACGAACGGCTTCTTCCAGATGAAGCTTACCAAGTCCAAGGTCGCAACGGACGTGACACTCGCCGTCGAGTGGTCGCCAGATCTACTGAATTGGTATTCCGGGTCCGGCTACATCCAGGAATTAGACAACATCGAGAACGGTCCGGTGTGGCTGAGTTCCTACCGCGTTGTTGCATCTGCAGCGGTGACCGGAGCGGGTTTTGTTCGTGTCACCGCATGGCGGAAGTAGCTGCCACAGGGCCTAGGTGGACTGGTTCACGGTTTCGACTCTTCGAGGTCAATGATAGCGACGGTTTCGTGAACTCGTCCCGTGTGAAACTGCACGTAGCGTCCGGATCGGTCGAAGGAAGCGTGCGCGTGGACGGCATGAACGCCTTCACGAATCCCCGTCGCGAGCAGGCGTGTTTTTCCCGTCGCCGCATCCATCAACCAGAGTCGGCCTTCCGCGTCATCCACGACGATCTGTTTTCCATCCGGTCGCGCGGCGGCGTGCCAGTAGTTTCCTTCACCCACCATTCGCGCAGTACCATCTTTTTTCACCAGCATGATTCCGAGCTTGTCGTTGACCATGGTCATTTCGCCGGTGTCTTTGACCCACGCTTCATGCGTGACCCATTCCTTCGCCGGCGTGAACCAGGTTTTGGGTTCGGTGCGCGCGTAAAACGGCCGGTTGCCAGTGCCGTCGGTGTTGACGATCCATGAACGTTGCGGCGCGTAACCGCTGGTTTCCCACACGTAAAAAATGATCGGGTCGGTCGGGCTGTGCTGGACATGTCCGATGCGAAAGCCTTGCGTGATCACAGTTCGGTATTCACCGGTCTCGATGTTCATCAGCCCGATTTCCCAATTGGCGGCGTCGCGTTGTTTGGTAAGGGCAAGTGACTTCCGGTCAGCGCTCACGGTGGGTTGCTGAAATCCACCGACGTGCGGAAGTGGAATCTCGCCGATTCGTCGCGTGGTTAATTTAAGAATGTCCAACGCAAAAACTTCCGGTCCACGCAGAAAATAGATCAGGCTGGCATTGGTCGGATCCGGGCAGGCGCCGCGCGCGCCCACGGCCGGGCCGTCGGTGAGTTGGACAATGCGGCCCGTCTGAGTTTCTGCCCGGTAGAGCTGGCCGGTTCCAGTCCGGTCTGAGGCGAAGATGAGAAAACGATTGTCGGCGGTGAAGTTTGAAACGTGAAAATAAAGGTTGTCGGCGTGGCCTTCGGTCATTTCCCAGACGCGAACGTGGGTCACCGGGTCGCGATAGGACTTGCGCTCGACGCCCCAATCTTTGCCCACGTTATCGGCGCGCAGCGACAGTGCTAAACCGGCGAGAAAAAGAATCCAAAAGGCTTTCATGTTTCGAGTGAAACAGATCAGCGCGCCGATGTCACTTCTGCGGCAGGGTGAAATGAAAGGTCGTTCCGCGCTCGGGCTGGCTGCTCACCCAAACTTCCCCGCCGTGGCCTTGAACAACATGTTTAACAATCGCCAACCCCAAACCGGTGCCGCCTTGCTCGCGGGAACGGGCTTTGTCCACGCGATAGAACCGTTCAAAGATTCGTTCCTGCGCTTCGGGCGGAATGCCCGGGCCATCGTCCTCCACCGTAATTTCCACTCGGCTGTTTTGCGTTTCCCGGGCGGCAATCACGACGTTGCCGTTGGCTCTCCCGTACTTGATCGCGTTCTCAATGAGATTCCAGAAAACCTGTTCCAGCCGATCGAAGTCAGCGTCTACGGAAAGGCCGGGAGGAACCCGGTTTTCCAGCCGAACGCTCTTCTCGTCGGCGCGGGTCTGTAGGTCGTGCACCACTTTTTCGACGGCGGGCCGCAATTCACCCGACGTCCGGTTCATCATGATCTGGCCGGATTCCAATTTGGAAATCGTTAACAAATCTTCAATGAGAAAGGTCAGGCGGTCGGTGTGTTTATCGATGATGTTGAGAAATTTCTCGGCGATTTCCGGCGTGTCTTTCGCGCCGTTGAGCAAGGTTTCAACATAGCCTTTGATCATCGAAAGCGGCGTGCGCAACTCGTGACTCACGTTGGCCACGAATTCCTGGCGCGTGTTTTCCAACTGCTTCAAACGGGTTAAATCGTGAAAGATAAAAATCGCGCCGCTCGCGCCGTTACCGCTTTCGGAAATGGTGGCAGCGTTGACCTGGATCCAGCGCGGTTCTATTTCCGAGAGCTGAATTTCAAAACCAATGATGCGCTGTTCGGTTTTAAGCCGGTCGAAGACCGCGGCCAACTCATGATTCCGGAACGCTTCAAGGATGGTCTTGCCTTGGAGATTTCCGGTGATTCCAAAAAGTTTTTCGAGCGCGTGGTTCGCTAGCTGGATTTTTCCATCGGAGTCGAGCAGGAGCAATCCTTCCACCATGCTGTTGAGCAGCGCGTGTTGCTGCGCCTGGCTTTTGCCCGCGAGCTCATTTTGTTGCGCGCGCGCCTTGGCGAGTTCCTCATCTTTCAGTGCGACAACGGTTGAAAACCTTTTTTGCCACGCGACATGAACGAGGACCACAGCAACGGCGAGGAATGCGGCAACGATCCACATTTGAATTTATTCTGTTTTGAATTTGTAACCCACGCCGCGGATGGTATCCAAAAATTTTGCGGCCGGCCCCATTTTTTCGCGGAGCCGGCGCATGTGGGTGTCCACGGTGCGGGTGTCCATCGCGCTGTCGTAATCCCAAACATCGCGGAGCAATTGGTCCCTGGATTGAACGACATCGCAATTCTGGGCGAGCACGAACAATAACTTGAATTCCGTGGCGGTCAGATCGATTGGTTTTCCCCGGAAGCTGACGATGTGACGCGGAGCATCGATGAGCAATTCGCCGAATTGAAATTTCTCCTTCGACTCCGGTGCCTTCTGCCGTTCGAGCAATTTTTTGACCCGCAGGACCAATTCTCGCGGGCTGAACGGCTTGGTCAGGTAATCGTCCGCGCCCAGTTCCAGCCCCAGCACGCGATCGATCTCCGCCGCTTTCGCAGTGAGCATGATGATGGGAATGGCGGCCGTGTTGAGGTCGCGTCGCAGCAGTTTGCAGATTTCGAATCCATCGAGCTCCGGCAACATGACGTCGAGAATGATCAGGCTGGGCAAGATGGATCGCGCCTTGGCCAGGGCTTCAGCGCCGTCGTGGGCAGATTTCACCTGGAAACCGGCGCCCTTCAAATTGAATTCGATCAGATCGACGGCATCCGGCTCATCGTCGATCACGAGAATGGTTGGTTTCATCAGGCGCAGAGTTTATTCGGCCGGCCATTGGAACATGAAGCGAAGGCCAAATCTTTTTGTTTCACGGGACAGTTTTAGCAAGCGCGGAAATGAAGGCAACCATCGAACCGTTACGGGAAGGTTACGATTGTGGTTCGGAAATGCGCCACGGTTGCGTTGGTGATGTGAAAACATCAATCAGCCGCCAGCCGGTTCAAGTTTGGGGAGAAGCGAACATTTCTCCGCGAAATCCAAAAACGACCGGCTGTTTCGTGGCGACAGCCGTTTGTCGATTAAGGTATTGGTGCCTTTGATGCGAACGCGAGCGGTTGTCGCTCCCGCCAATTTGACGAGCACCTCGGGTTGAACTGCGTAAAACGTGGTGGTGAAACGTTTGCGACCGTTGAACGACGGAGCGTTGGTAGGGGCGAACGCAAGCACTTGATCGTCCAAATTGAGGATCAACGACTCGCCGGATTGGAGAACAAAATCCGCGGGCGCAATCAGTTCCGTGAACAGGAAATAACTTTTCTGGCCGTCTCGTTTCGTTTGGCAGTGGGCATTGAGATAGACCACCGTTTGGGCGAAAGGCGACCGGGTTAAATTGTTGCCCGTGAGTTGGTTCACCTCCACGGCTTCGACTGGATCGTATCTGGAAATGCTCTTCCCGAGCGGTCCGGCGCAACCGCAAAACAATAAGCCACAAAAAATAATCAAAATAGATTTCATCGGCGCACCTCTTCGCACAGAGGAAAAATGAAGTCAAAAGAGAAACGCGTTGTCACAGGAATTTAACATTGGAGCGCCCTCGCGAACAGATTTTCACCTAAACGTAACAGGGCCGTCGTTGGATCGTCATAGTGTTTCTGTTTACTCCTCGCATGGAAAATGATTTCAGTCCGATTCTGGCCAACGCACTCTCGTTCGCGTTCGAGAAGGCCACCGTCGAGGGAAAAATTACGATTACCCTGCTCGCCATTGTCTCGCTTTTGAGTTGGACGGTGATGATCACCAAGTTTCGCCAATTGATTCGCGCGCGAAAAATGTCGAAGAGATTTTTCGAAGCCTACCGGGCAACGCGTGATCCGCAGGAGCTTTTTCGAGCGGAACAGGAGTTCGATGGCGCCCCGGCTTACGAGATTTATTACGCGGGAAACGAGGAGTTGGCGTATCACCTCAAAAATAATCCGGTAAAAGTCACGCGGATCACCAGCGCCAACGCCAACACCGTCATGGGCGCGGAGACCGACTTCCTGGCGCGCGCCATCACGACCAAGATTAGCAAGGCTTCCTTTGATTCCGTCAAAGTCGCTCTCGAACGAAGTGTGAGCGCCGAATCTCTCTCGCTTGAAAAAGGAATGATTGTCCTTTCCACGGCGGTCTCGGGCGGTCCGTTCATCGGATTGCTCGGGACGGTTTGGGGCGTGATGGAAACATTTTCCGGAATTGCGAAGGCGAATACCGCCAGCTTGACGGTCATGGCTCCGGGCGTGGCGGGCGCTTTGATTGCGACTGTCATCGGTCTGCTCGTCGCGATTCCCGCGATGTTCGCCTACAACTTCATGGTCACCAGCATTCGTGGAATCACGCAGGAACTGGATAATTTCGCCACGGAGTACGCGACGGCGATTGAGCACAGTTATGTCGATAATCGCGCGCTTGCTGATGAGATCGCGGATGCGTTGAAGGACATGATGCGCAAAGAAAAACCGACCCATCGCGAATTTGAGCGGCTCGAGGAATTGAATGCTTAGAAATCCTTAGCGCGTTCTCCTGATGAAAAAGTATTCTAAAACGTCCCACCATTCGCTCAGCGAATTGAATATCACGCCATTGCTCGATTTGGCATTTGTGTTGTTGGTTATCTTCATTATTACGACCGCGCCGACGGTCAGCGATATTTCGATCAACCTGCCCAGCGCACAAAGCGTGGCGAAGGATGCGCCACCCAAAATCAATTATGTGAGCGTCGATAACGCGGGAAAAGTTTACTTCAACCAGAAGGAAGTCAGCAGCAGTGAACTGCTCGCGTACCTTGTGGATTTTAGAAAAGCCGATCCTGATTTGAATGTCGTCGTCCGCGGAGACAGCGCGGTTCAATACAAAAAAATTGTGGAAGTATTGGACACGCTTTCCCAGGCCAATGTCACCAAGGTTGGCTTGGCGACGGAACCCCAATAGTCCTTTCATTCAGCGACGCTTATTTCAATGCCGCGCGTAAAAAAGGATTCCACCAAATCCAGCCTGACGATTGCCATCGTTGCACACGTCGTGGTTTTTCTTGTTATTTTCGTTTGGGCTGCGAAGACGGGGAAACTCGACCCGGTTTTGCGCGTGTTCAATCTGGTCTCGACGAAGAAGCCTGAACCGCCGAAGGAAAAGCCCAAGCCCGCAGAGCCAAAAATGGCCGAGCCGAAAGAAGTTGTTGAGCCGCAGGAAGCCCAAGACCCTTCCCCGCCGGCGACTCAAGCGTTGACCAGTTCTGCTCCAAATCCGAACGCACCGCCCTCGCAAGGCCCCGGTTTCTTCGCTGCGCAGAAACGGGATCCGAGCGCGAAGCCCACGCCATTCAAGCCGCAAGTTGTGGCTGGCAAATCGACGAGCAAAGGAACTGGAACCGGTTCGGGAACACCCTCGTTATTTTCCAAAGAAGCGACCAGGCCGAGCACCGTGGCATCGGTGTTGGAGGAGCGTAAGGCAGCGGTCGCCAGCCAGGATGCGATCAGTTCAGAACAGATCAGCAAGACAACCGCGAGCGACGCAGCGTCGGTGGTGTCAAAAATTTCCGGCGCGTCGATTGTGGAAGGAAAGTTCGTGGTCGTACGCGGTTTAAGTGATCGCTACAACACGACGACATTAAACGGAGCGGACATTCCAACGGCGGATCCCTACCGCAAAGCTGCGCAACTCGATTTGATTCCGACGGCAATGATCGATCGCATCATCGTGAACAAAACCTTCACGCCTGATCAGCCAGGTGGTTTCGCCGGAGGCGCGGTGAATGTGGTGACAAAATCGTTTCCGGCAAAACCATTTGCATCCGTCTCCTTCGGGAGCGAATACAACACGCAAGCGAGTTTGAATGAAAACTTCTTGAGCTACAGCGGCGGCTCGACGGACTGGCTGGGCATCGATGACGGCACGCGCGCTTTGCCTGATGAATTGAAAAACGCCAATATTCCCACTCCGCCGCGAAACGCGCCTCGAAATCAAACTCCTGAGCAGGCCGCAGAAAGGCAGGCGCAGGCGGATTTGCTCGCGAAGCTGACCCAATCCTTTCAATCCACACAATTCGCTGCGAAGGAAACAACGGCGCCACTCAACCAGAACTTTTCCATGTCTCTAGGCGACACCGCGCTTTTCGCAGAGCGGCCAGTGGGTATTTTCGCGAGCCTCAGTTACAAGCGTGAATTTAATTTCTACGGAGATGGCGTTTCCGCGCGCTACAACAACGCCCAGGAATTAACCAAGAACTGGAACGATTCACGTGGAACCGAGACGGTTAATTGGGCGGGCGCGGTTGGTCTTGCATATCAACTGCATCCCAATCACGAATTGGGTTTTAATTTTCTCTACAACCAGAATAGCGAGGACATCGCGCGTCGGCGCGTCGGAACCGACTTTACGACCGGCACTCCCGAACTGGTCAGCGACTTGAATACGTTGCAGTTCATCGAGCGCCAACTGCATACCTTTCAACTCAAGGGCAAACATGAGTTGCTGCCGGAATCCCTCGAATTGAAAGTGGATTGGCTGGCCGCCCTCTCCAATACATCCCAGGACGAGCCGGATTTGCGTTACTTCAACTATTATCATCTTCCTGACGGCAGTGCATTTACCTTTGACAATTCTCTGCCCGAACCACGCCGGCCCACACGCTATTTCCGCGCGCTGGAGGAGGATAATCTAAACACCAAAGTCGATGGTGCGATCCCGTTCTGGTCTTTTAACGATGAACGGGGCGAAATTAAAACAGGCGCATTCTACAGCAAGTCCGAGAGAAACTACTCTGAGCGAACCTACACCTACGCATCGCAAACCGGCGACTCTGGCTTCAGCAATCCATTGGATCCTAATTCCTACCTCAATTCCACCAACCTGAATTACACGACGACGGTAGGGCCGCGTGGGACGAATTACAGTTTCCCCCGCTATCTCACTTCGGAACTTGGCAACAGCACTTACTCCGGCAAACAGGAAATCCAGGCCGCCTATCTGATGTCGACATTGCCGTTTAATTCGAGGTTGCGTGTGGTGGGAGGAGCACGGGTGGAAGCGACCGACTTGAGCATCGCTTCCACGAGCGGCGCGCTGGCTTCGACCAACACCGAACTTCGACAGACCGATCTCTTGCCGGCGGTGAGCGTAATCGGCGACCTTACCTCTAACCTCACTTTGCGCTTGAGCTATTCTCAAACCCTTACGCGTCCGACGTATCGCGAAATCGCTTCGGTGCGCAGCTACGATTTGCCGACCGACACATTGCTCGATGGCAATCCGAATTTGGAAATCACCGGAATCCAAAACTATGACGCTCGGTTGGAATGGTTTCCCAATCCCGGCGAAGTCTTTGCTGTCAGCCTTTTCTACAAGGACCTTAATAAGCCGATCGAAAAATATTCCATCAACCAGGAATCAACCATCCTTACCTATATCAATCGCGACGCGGCGAAGCTTTATGGCGTGGAGTTTGAAGCCCGCAAGTCACTCGGTTTTCTGGATTCGTTTTTGAATGACTTTAGCATGGGCGCAAATCTTTCATTGATCGGATCCGAAGTGAAACTGACCGCCGCGGAGCTGAATAACAAACGACCGCTCCATCCAAACACGCCGACGACCCGGTCGCTTTACGATCAATCCCCCTACATTCTCAACGCTGATTTTAATTACGATAATCATTATCTGGGCACTTCCGCGTCTTTGATCTTTACGCTGGCTGCACCCCGCATTTTCTTCGTGAATCCATCTGGCCTTGATATCTACGAACATCCCCCGACAACTCTGGATTTCACGTTGTCGCAACGAATTGGCCGGAATCTTAGGATGAAATTCTCCGCGAAAAACCTGCTCGATTTGCCTTACCAGGTCACATACGGAAAAGAGCCGGACAAATCTGTTTACACTTCTTACCGTCGCGGCGTCACCTTTGGTGTTTCGCTCGCTTACGATTTTTAAACGAGTCCTTGGCTGCGAGTAACCTGGGAAAAAAGTTCACAAATTTGTAACGCTCCCGACCTTTGATTGTCGCGCTCTTCTGTCAGCTTCTCCTCGTAAAAGAACTAAAGAAAATTCCTTACTCAAATATGAAAAGAATCCTCCTCTCGATCGTGACCGCCCTGGCGCTGTATGGCGCTAACGCGGCCACGATCAACGTTTCGGGTAGTCTGACTAACACCAATGATTGGGTCTCAACCAACACCTACATCCTGAACGGTCCGGTGTATGTGATAAGCAATGCGGTGTTGAACATAGAAGCAGGGACAGTGATCAAGGGGCAAACCAACGCGAGTTCTGCGAGCATTGCAATGCTGGTTGTGACGCGAGGAGCGAAGATTTATGCCAACGG
>CANJXF010000052.1 GCA_947478865.1 Verrucomicrobiales bacterium
AACCGCGCTGAACCTCCGCCCTTGGACCAAAACGACCAGCTAACAAAAGCAAAAGCACCCGCACCTTCGGCGCGGTAGCTCATTCTCATGTTGAACCACCTCAGCGACACCGAAACCAAAACCAAAAACGGTGTTTTTCAGAGGTCTCATTTATATTATTCATCGAGGTGTGAACGACCGAGCAACCAACTGGGAGGATAGCCTAAAAATTCTGCGAATAAAGTCAAATGAAAAGCACATTATGAGCCGTAAACACCCTTCTCCGCATATTTTCCCTTATAGGAATAGTCATAGTACGGATCGTAGCTAAAGCCGCGCGCTTTGCGCCGAGGGAGCCGGTTCAGCACGATTCCAGCCGGAAGGCTGCCTGCTTTGTGCAACATCTGAATAGCTCGAACTGCGGCACGTGCCGGAGTTTTGCAGGCGCGGACGACGAGGCAAACCGTCTGGATCCGATCAAGCATTAGCAGGGTGTCACTCACCGCATGAATCGGCGCCGAATCTACAATCACCCGGTCGTATTCCAGCAATGCCTCATCAATCAATCCGTTAAAATGACGTTGCGCCAATAGCTCAGCCGGATTGGGAGCGACGGTTCCTGCCGAGATAAACGAGAAGTTTTCGTGCGGTGTGCTTTGGATGATGTCCCTCAGTTTTTTTTGTCCTGTCAGGTAATCGGTCACGCCCGCTTTGTTGGTTCTTTTTCCAGCCAAAGCGGCCTCGACCGCAGGACGCCGGAGGTCGCCGTCAATCAGCAAAGTGCGCAAGCCTTGTTGCGATAGGCAGAGGGCGTAGTTCGTAGAACAAAACGTCTTACCTTCTTGAGGCAACGGACTGGTAAACAAAAAGGTTCGACGATCCTCCTGCCGCCCGAGCATTCTCAGGCTGGTGCGCAACGAGCGGAATGCTTCCGCGCCCGCTGACTTCGCGTCTTCAGCCACGACTAAAGTGCTCTGTTCCTTCTTGAGCTCCAGCACCTCGGGGATTGCGCTCAGAACGGCCAGGTGCAGCGTTTCTTCCGCATGGTCAACCGTCTTGATCGAGCGATCCAAGGCATTGATCCCGAGGACCAATCCAATACCGACCAAAAGTCCGGCGAGTGCGCCCATCATCATGATTTTTTGTTTATTCGGCGAAAATGGCGCCTCAGGGACGAGTGCGCCTTGCACCGGACGAATGATATTGCTCGGCAACTCCTGGGCTAAGGATGTTTCCTTTAGCCGCGAAATCACGGCGTCGTAGAAAGTATGGTCGGAATCGGCTTCTCGTGCCAGCGCACCGTATTCAATCAATTGTCTGTTCAACTCCAAAGCGAGAACCTCCTGTTCGCGGACGGCTTTTTCCAATTCCTTTTCGGCCGCTTGCGCACTTTGATAATTGGCTTCGACCGTCTGGCCAATTTTAAGAACGGAGGTAGCCAAAGAATTTCTCCACTCGGCCAGTTGACTCGATGCCTGAACAAATTTTGGATGCTTTTCCTTGTAGCGCTGGCGCAAGTTGGCGAACTCAGATTCAGCGCGGGTCAGGTTGGCCTGGATATTCATGATGACGGGATCGGCGGCAACCACAGGAAGAACCATTAACGCCTGGTCGTTGGTTCCGAGCTGTTGCACTTGCGCATACTTGGCCGCCCAATCGATTCGACGGGATTTGGCTTCGATCAAACGCTGGCTGAGTTCCTTCAATTTCGGGTTAACGATGTCCTGCCTCTGCTCCAGTGAAACCGTTTTGGTCCGCTCGCGATAGGCGTGCAAGGCCTGCTCGGATTCAGACAATTTTTTCTTCAGCCGCTGCGCTTCTTCGAGGAGAAATTCGTTGGCCACCTGCGAAGCTGCCGAATACTGTTCGAGATTCTGCTTCGCGTATTCTTTGATCAGCGAATTGGCCACCAGCGCGGTGATTTGCGGGTCCGTATGAACCACCGTTATGTCGATCAACCGCGTAAATCGCCGCAGCCGCACGTCAACCATTCCATTTAACATCGAAACCAACTGGTCACGTTTCGGCGGATTCTGCAGGGAAGCTACGAACCGCGGATCCTTGTCCAAATTGTTGGCGACAGCCACCCGCTCAAATAGGGTGCGGCTTTTCAAGGTTTGCTCAATCGTTCGCAACACTTCCAAACCGCGCAAATCTTCCTGCTGCACTTTTTGGATGTTCAAGACTTTCTGCTCGCCCTGTTCCACCTGGAGGGTGGCGCTGGACATGTAGAGGCGTGGCATTCGCTGCAGATAGGCCGCGGCTAGGAGAACGGCGAGGACGAAACAGATGGCGATCAGCCACGCTTTTTCCAATAAAACATGGTAGAGCGCTTGAAAATCGAACGACGATTTTGAAGCGAACATTTCGTCCTGGGGCAACATTTTAGGCTGTTCTGACATATCAAATAAATTTTTCCCCAACCGTCACAGTGTCCTCTGGCAAAACTTCAAATGGCTTGGCGTTTTTTTCCTTGGCCATTGCCTCGGCATCGAGCTTAAAAATTTTCACTTCATCACCCACCTTTCGCTGCACGGTGATCTTGGTCGGGGCGCCGATTCGCGTGTAACCGCCGGCCATCCCAATAGCGCGCAGCAGGTCGATCGACTGTTCATTGGGCATCTCGTAGGAACCTGGCTTTTGCACCTGGCCGAGAACGGTGAAGTTACGCTTGCTGTATTCCACAATGATCAAACCGACCTGCGGATTCACCAGGTAATCTTTGGCATAAAGATCCTGAAGCATCCGGGCCGCTTGTTCGACGCTTTTTCCACCCACATTCACCACTCCGACCAGCGGCATCGTCACGGTCCCGTCTTTGGCAATTCGCCGGGTCGAATCCAGGTCCTCCTCCTGGTATACCTTCATCTGGATGATATCGTTGGGGGAAAGGGAATAGACTTTGGCATCTTTCGACGCTGGGTTCGGCGCATTCGTTGCCAGCAGCTCGCCCCGGGCACTTCCGGCCACCACCCCAAGCATTGCCAGCCAATAGAAAATATTCTTCATACCAGATTTCAAAAACTATAAATCGTCTGCAAAACCACCAAATTATCGTCGTAGATATTGCCCCCCTCGACGTTTGAATCGCTGCCTCGGTGTTGCACAAACGCTCCAACCGTCCAACGCTGCGTGATTAATGCATCCACACCCAACTTGATGGAATAATAATTATCGGAGCGCCCGGATTTTTGGTCCATTGAAACCGCAGTGTAGCTGGAATTTTCGTAACTGCCACCAAAACTAACGGCATAACGGTCCCAAAATCGTTGCCGGACATTGGCGCTGATTCCCATCGTCACATAATTGTAGCCGCTTTCGGTAGGAGAGCTTTCTTCATGGCGCGACGCATTGAGGGAAAAGGTGGTTCCTTCCCACGGACGATAGACCGCGCCAACATTGAATACCGGGCTGGCCGACGAAAACCCGCTCTGATGAACGGTATTGGTCGCGATGGGGACGAACGTGGAGTTGGTGGTTAGAACAATGTTTGTGCCCGAAACATTCGTCGTCACTGTGATCTGCTCGGCGGACACGACGATTTTCGTGTCAGAGCTTTGATATTGCCGGAACTCCACACCAACCGAAGCGTTGAAATCCAGCTTGTAGGTCAGTGAATAAATTGCCCGGAGCAGCACCCGTTCATAAAATTGACTCACTCCTTGATCGACATCGAGAGTTCCAAACGTCAGGCCCAAGCCTAAATTGATTTTTGCGGAGACCTGATTATTGATCCAGTTGTCGTTCGATAGTTCCTGGGAACCGATTAACGTGGAGTCGGGATAGTCGGTTCGCCGAAAGTTGCCGTTGACTTCAACGGATGTTTTCGCAGTCGCTTCATAGCGAGAATTCAGACCGACGTTATAAATGCGTTGCTCCACCCGTTCGGCGAGATCAACCACCGAAGAGAACACATCGGCGTAGCCGATATTTGCGCCCAGCGTCAGTTTTGAGAACGGCAAGAGACCATTGAGCTTGACCGTGTTGTCGATCGAGTTGAACTCCTCGTGGTCGGCAAAATATTGCAGGTTTGCTCCGTAATCCAACAACAGGAACTTGCTTTCCGCGGCGGCTGCGTCGCCCATGGAAAGAGAAAAACCCGGGGCAATGCTGGTAATGAAATCCTTCAATGCATTCGTCTGGCGCAATGTGATGTTGTCGTCGTAAGTCTGGCTCAGTGCCGCGCGGGGATGGAGATCAAACATTTTCCAATGCAACCATTCGCTGGCGAGCTCGGTTGAGCCTGAATCTGTTTCCTGCCCGCGAAGAGAAACGCCATTTAGAAAAAGCAATCCCCAAACCGCGATGCACCAAAGAAACGACCGTTTCAGCCGGAAATGAATCACGCGAACATGGCCCTGCCGCATGGAGTATGGGGTGAAAAATTCACGCGCCAGACGTTAGTAGAACCGATTTTTGCGGTCAAGCTCCGGAAATTAATTGCTTCTTTTTCAAGATTGGCGCGTTTGCCTATCTCCTTGTCGATAAAAATTTTCGCCGTTGACGATTTTCTTCGCCGACCGCAATTTGACTCCATTACGCGGGAATGAAGACCATCCTTTTCGTTTGCACCGGAAATATCTGCCGCAGCCCCATGGCTGAAGGCTTGTTTCGCCATGCCGTCAAAGGCCGAAGCGATTTACGAGTGCTTTCCGCCGGCGTGGGAGCAATCAACGGCCAGCCGCCCAGCGCGCATGCCGTGCGCGCTTTGAAGGAATTGGGCATCGATATTTCCCGTCAGCGCAGCCGGATGCTAACCGCCGATCTCGTGCTGCAGGCCGATTACATTTTCGGCATGACGCACAGCCATGTTGATTCGATCAACCTGCTCTATCCATTTGCCGCTGAGAAAACATTTTTGCTCCGCGAATTCGACGAAACGCTGGATCCGTACGAAAAAGACATCAGCGATCCGATCGGCGGCTCGTTGGAAACCTATCAGAATTGCCGCGACCAGATTGAGCAAGGAATCGCGTCGCTTTTCAATTTCGTCGAGCAAACAGATGCCCATTCCGCCCGCGACCCGAACAAAACGGTCGTCGCTGTCGGCTCGGACCATGGCGGTTTCGAGCTAAAAGAGATTTTGAAGCACCATTTGCAGGAACGCGGGATTGTAGTGAACGATTTTGGAACGAAATCCGCCGATTCGACCGATTATCCTGATTACGCCCGGTCAGTAGCCAAAAACGTGGCCGAAGAGCAAAGCGATTTCGGCGTGCTGATCTGCACGACGGGCGTTGGAATGAGCATCGCCGCGAACAAAGTTCCCGGAGTCCGCGCGGCGCTGGTTTTCAGTGAAGAAATGGCTGGACTCGCCCGACGCCACAACAAGGCTAACATTCTCTGCATCGGTGGAAAAATCACCCCGCCCGAACAGGCAAAAAAAATTCTCGATGCCTTTATGGCTGCCGAATTCGAAGGCGGCCGGCACGAACGACGTGTAAATAAAATGGAAACACCCCAAATCCCCAGCGACTTGAAATTACAAACCGTTGATCCTGAAATCGCCAATGCCATTTTTCTCGAGCGGCAGCGCCAGCAGGAAAACATCGAGCTGATCGCCAGCGAAAATTTTACCAGCCCGGCCGTCATGGAAGCCCAAGGCTCTGTGCTCACCAACAAATACGCCGAGGGTTATCCCAAGAAACGTTGGTACGGCGGTTGTGAAAACGTGGACGTGGTCGAGCAATTGGCGATTGATCGCGCAAAAAAACTCTTCGGCGCGGAACATGCCAACGTGCAACCGCATTCTGGCAGCGGCGCAAACATGGCTGTTTATTTTTCAGTCCTGAAGCCCGGCGACAAAATGCTGACGATGGATTTGAGCCACGGCGGGCATTTGACCCACGGCAACAAAGCCAATTTTTCGGGCAAGTTTTTTGAAATCGTCCACTACGGAGTGCGCAAAGACGACGAACGAATCGACTATGATCAACTCGCCCAAATGGCGCGCGAACATAAGCCGAAGATGATCACCGTAGGAGCAAGTGCCTACTCGCGCATCATCGATTTCAAACGAATGGGTGAAATCGCCCGCGAGGTCGGCGCTTATTTGCTGGCCGACATCGCGCACATAGCGGGATTGGTCGCGGCTGGTGTTCATCCAAGCCCGATTGGCCACGCGGATTTCGTGACGACGACCACGC
Source organism: Verrucomicrobiales bacterium (assembly GCA_947478865.1). GTDB lineage: Bacteria > Verrucomicrobiota > Verrucomicrobiia > Limisphaerales > CANJXF01 > CANJXF01. Next base: position 6,126 of record CANJXF010000052.1, read on the forward strand.
ACAAGACCCTGCGCGGACCGCGGGGCGGTTTGATTCTGTGCGGAGAGAAGCACGCAAAGGAAATTGATTCCCAGGCGTTCCCGGGCATTCAAGGTGGTCCGCTCATGCATGTGATTGCGGCAAAAGCAGTCTGCTTTTTGGAAGCGATGCAGCCGAGCTTCAAAACCTATCAGCAACAGATCGTGCGCAACGCCAAAGCGTTGGCCGAAGGCATGCAGCACAACAATTTCCGTTTGGTCAGCGGCGGGACGGACAACCACCTGATGTTGGTGGACGTCGGCGCACGTGGTTTGAGCGGCAAAGATTGCCAGATCGCCTTGGACGAAGCCGGGATTACGACCAACAAAAACACCATTCCCTTCGAAACCCGCTCCCCGTTTCAGGGCAGCGGCGTACGGCTCGGCACTCCTGCGGTTACCACACGCGGCATGAAAGAGCAGGAAATGTCTGCTATCGCCGATATGATTTCCGAGGTGCTGCTCGACATCAAGAATCTTGACGCTGCGCATGAGGTCAGGCAGCGTGTCCGGGAGCTAACCGCAAGATTTCCCTTGCCTTACTAATTAACAAGATCGTCCGTGGGCCTGAATAATTTATTTAGGCCTGTCATTTGAACAAAAGTCGCGTCTAGAGCATCCAAGAAGTGCAGTTGAACATTTCTAGCCGCGCATGCGCGTTCCGCCGCATCCGTATTTAATCAAAAAAACTAATTTATGCCCAGAGCTGTCACCAAAAGAGTCGCCAAACCAAAGGCGGCCAAAACGAAATCTCCCCAAATCAATTTGCCGGTCGCTTCACCTTCCCCTGCCGCTGCGCCTGTTCCAGAACCAGAGCCGACCCCAGCGCCGGTCGCGGAAGACCGTCCTGAAGAATTGCGAAATTTTGAGCCCGCTCCGCAAGCCGCAGCGCCTGTCGAGCAACCTGAAGAACGGACCCGATTCGTTTCAGAACCGGTGCAAAGAATCGACGAGCGAGGAGATCCTCGCCTCGAAGAGGAAGCGCGCCGCGGGGAAATTGAGGAGCAGAGCGAACCGCGGGAACGCGGCGGCCGGGATCTCGGAGATCAGCGAGGCACCGCCAATAGTATGAACATCGCCAAACTGCAGGCGATGCCGATGACGGAGTTGAATCAGATGGCCCGCGAAATGGGCGTCGAGAACTTCGGCACCATGCGCAAGCATGAGGTCATTTTCCATGTGCTCCAAAAAAATGCCGAGCGCGCCGGGCTGCTGTTTTCCGAAGGCGTTTTGGAAATCTTGCCGGAAGGCTTTGGATTCCTCCGCTCCCGCAGCTTCAATTATCTGCCGTGCCCGGAAGACATCTACGTTTCGCCCTCACAGATCCGCAGATTCGATTTGCAGACTGGCAATTTGGTCGCCGGCCAGATCCGCCCACCCAAAGACAAGGAACGTTTTTTCGCGCTGCTGAAAGTCGAGAGCGTCGACGGAGAAGATCCTGACAAGGCGAAGGACAAGACCCATTTCGACAATCTTACGCCGCTGTTCCCCGAGAAACGTTTCATCCTGGAAACCGATCCCACCGAGCTTTCGACGCGTGTTTTGGATTTGGTTTGTCCAATCGGCAAAGGAACGCGCGGTTTGATCGTCGCCCCACCGCGCACTGGCAAAACCGTTTTGATGCAGAAGCTCGCGAACGCGCTTCTCAAGAACAATCCGGAATCATACTTGTTCATCCTGCTGATCGACGAACGCCCTGAAGAAGTCACGGACATGGAACGGAGTTGCAAGGGCGCGGAAGTGATCAGTTCGACGTTCGATGAACCGCCAGAACGACACGTGCAGGTTGCCGAAATGGTCATCGAGAAAGCCAAACGCATGATCGAGCACAAGCGCGATGTCGTGATTCTGCTCGACTCAATTACCCGCTTGGCCCGCGCTTACAACACCGTGCAACCGCACTCAGGAAAAATTCTTTCCGGTGGTGTCGATGCCAACGCATTGCACAAGCCAAAACGGTTCTTCGGTGCAGCGCGAAATATCGAGGAGGGCGGTTCTCTGACGATCATTGCCACGGCCCTTGTCGATACCGGTTCGCGCATGGATGAAGTGATTTTCGAAGAATTCAAAGGTACCGGAAACATGGAAGTGCACTTGGATCGCCACTTGGTTGACCGCCGCATTTTCCCATCGATCAACATCGAGTTGTCGGGAACGCGCAAAGAAGAATTGCTCTACCATCCGGACGAATACAACAAGGTCGTCGTGCTCCGGCGCGCGCTCACCGGCGTGCCGCCCGTCGAAGCGATGGAATTGATGCTGAACAAGCTGAAAAAGACGGGCAGCAACATCGAATTCCTGCTCGGCATGTCCGTCGGACGATAGTTTTTTTGCGGCAAAACATTGGGCCAGCGAGGTTCGCTGGCTCAATTTCCGTACAGGAAATAGCAAAAGAGCGGTTGCTGGAATGAGCAACTCAGCTAGTTTAGCAGTTGTTTTCGGGCATCTAAGTAAATGAAAAATACAAAGCGTTTTGCAACGAGGTTGATGGTTATTGCCGCATCGGTCGCGGCGACTTCCAGCTATGGCGAACAGGGCATCAAGGTTTATTCCGTTCCCAAAGAGGCGAAAAAAAGCGCGGCGCCCAGCCCGCATGGGGCCGATCCTCACGCCGGGCTCGATTTGAAAACGGCACCCGCCGAGAGCCATGAAGCGCCGCTTCACTGGAAAACGCCCGCCGGTTGGAAAGAACTCGCTCCCACGAGTATGCGCGTCGGAAATTTCTTGATCACCAAGGGAGAGAAAAAAGCGGAAGTCTCCATTCTGCCTTTCCCGGGGAAAACAGGGTCGGAATTAGACAACGTCAATCGCTGGCGCGGCGAAATCGGCCTCGAGCCAGTTGCCGAAGCCAAAGGAGACAGCGTAACGGTGGGTGGTTTGCCAGCGAAAGTTTACGATCTGGTTGGCGCGGAAACACAAACGATTGCGGCCAGCTTGATGCGCGGCGACACCAGTTGGTTCTTCAAAATGCGCGGTGACAAATCCGTTGTTGCAGAGAACAAGGCCACGTTCCTCGAATTTTTGAAATCAGTTCATTTCCACGACAGCGAGCCACCGGCATCCGCCGCTGCTGCGCCTCAACCCCTCGTTCCGGCCGCGAATGAAGCTGTGGCTGAGTCGGACGCGGGCAAGCCGAAATGGGATTTGCCAGCAAGCTGGAAAGAGAAGCCCGCTTCAGCGATGGTTTTGAAATCGTTCTCCTCCGGTGAAGGCAAAGACGAAGCGAAAATCGCAATCAGCGTTTTCCCTGGCGACGTCGGCGGCCCTCTCGCCAATGTAAATCGCTGGCGCGGCCAGCTTTCGCTCAAGCAGATCACGGAAGCGGAACTTCCCAATGTGACAAAATCGTTGGACGTTATCGGCGGGAAAGCAACCATGGTTGAATTTACCGGCACGGACGCGCGCACCGGGCAACCCGGAAACTTGGTTGCAGCATTCGTTTCCAATGCGGGACAAACCTGGTTTTACAAATTAACCGGCAGCGAAGCAGCCGTCTCGCGCGAAAAAGAGGCGTTCCTGAAATTCGTCCAAACCGTGCGCTACTAAAATGATTAAGCGTCTCGTTGATTTTTTCAGCTCCTTGCGGCTTACGGTTGTCCTGCTCAGCTTCGCCTTGCTGCTCGTTTTCATTGGCACGCTCGCGCAGGTGAAACTTGGGCTTTACATCGCGCAGGCGGAATATTTCCGTAGCGTCTTCGTTTATTTTCATCCAGAGGGCGCTTCATGGAAAATCCCCGTTTTTCCGGGCGGCTGGCTGCTTGGCGGATTTCTGCTCGTCAACTTGATCGCAGCGCACATCAAACGGTTTAAGTTCACCAGAAAAAAACTGGGGATTTTCTTTATTCACGCCGGCTTGATTCTGTTGCTGCTCGGTCAATTTTTCACGGAGTTGTTCCAAGTGGAGAGCAACATTCGCTTGGAAGAGGGCGAGACGAAAAACTATAGCGAAGACTCGAAACGCTGCGAACTCGCGGTCGTTGACGTGTCCAATGCGGATCACGATCAGGTCTTTTCCATCCCGGAAACCCTGTTGGCCAATGGCGGCGAGATCCGCGACGCGCGTCTTCCCTTCGTCGTTCGCGTTAAGAATTATTTTAAGAACTCGCAACAAGCTGGCCCGGTGAGCCCGAGCAAGGGCGAAAAAATCCAAGCCGTAGGCGAGGACGGGAAACCGCTGTGGTTTTCCGAAGAACCGCTCGTCACAAACATGGATTTACGCAATGTCCCGGCTGCGCTGGTGGAATTCAGCTCAGATAAGGGCGTGATTGGTCAGCGGATCGCCTCGTTGTGGATCGATGAGCCGCAAACCTTTGAAATCGGAGGACGCACTTACCAATTTGCGATGCGTCCGACACGATATTACCGGCCTTACACGCTGACCTTAATTGATTTCCGCCACGACGTTTATCAGGGCACCGGCATCCCGAAGAATTTCTCGAGTAAAATTCATTTAAGCGATCCCAAGCGCGGCGAAGAACGCGACGTGCTGATCAAAATGAACGATCCGTTGCGCTACGCTGGCGAAACGTTTTTTCAGGCGAGCTTCGATCCAAAAAATGACAAGGTGACGATTCTACAGGTCGTCAGAAATCCCGCTGCAGCGACTCCGTATATTTCCTGCGTACTGGTCGGCCTCGGTTTGTTGACACAATTTCTGATGCATCTAGTGGGATTTGCCCGAAAAACAAAAGCGCAACCGCAGCCAATTGCCGCTCAAAAAATTAAACCAAGCGCTGCCGCAGTTGCCGGAGGGAAAACGTTATGAAAAAATGGTTCCCTTGGATTTTAGCAGGAGTATTTGGCGCATGGATTCTGGCCGATCTGCGTCCGCTCCCACCAAAGAATGGTTTCGACCTCAAAGAATTTGGCCGCTTGCCGGTCCTTTTGAATGGCCGCGTACAGCCGTTCGACTCCATTGGGCGCAACGCGCTATTGAGCATGAGTGGCAAGTCGGCCGTCCGCACGGACGACAAGAAAACGATGAGTGCTACCGAGTGGTTGCTCGAAGCGATGACCAAGCCGGAGCTCGCCGACACCCGGAAAATTTTTCGCGCGCAACATCCCGACCTCGAAGGCTTGCTCGGAACTCAGAACGGCAAGCTGGAATATTATTCCTTCAATGATTTGACCAACCAACTGCCGGAGATCGAAAAACAGGCGCAAGGCATCGTTAAATCGGAAGTGGATGAAAACGGCAAAGAAAAAGCGGACGCAGCCAAGCTGCGCACGCCGTTTCAAAAAGATTTGATGCATCTCTACGACAGCTTGATCTTGAATCATCGCATCAAGCACAGCCTCGAACCCGAGGGCGCGGGAGACTTCACGCAAGAGTTGAAAGTTTATCAGGAGCGTATCCCGGGCGGCCTTGCGGCGTTGCAGGCCAATGAGGCAGGCAAAGATCATGACGAAGCCGAAGTAAAGGCAATTGCCGGCTTTTTCCGCCGTTACCAGACCGTGGCACGGTTCGCTTATCCATTAGCCGTTCCACCGAAAATCGACGATGAGCGCGACGCGTGGAGCAACGTTGGCAACAGCCTGATGGAGTCGCTGCGATCCAACGAAATTCATCCCGCCGTCGTTCACTTGGCGAAAATCGCATCCGCTTACTCCACGAACGATCCGGTGCAATTCAACAAAGCGGTCGCGGAATATCGCTTCTGGCTACAGGCGAACAAGCTCGCGCCGGAATTGAAAAAGGGCCGCGAAGAATTTGGATTAAGCCAATTGCAACCGTTCTACAAAGCGATGGTTATTTACGTCGCGGCACTTTTGCTCGGCTGTGCGTTCTGGCTGAACCTCAGTGAATGGGTTCGCCGCTCGGCCTTCGCGCTGCTCATTTTAGCATTCGTGGTGCATACCATCGGACTCGGGTTCCGCATGTATTTGGAAGGTCGTCCGCCCGTGACGAATCTTTATTCCTCCGCGATTTTTGTCGGCTGGGCCGCCGTGATTCTCGGCATGGTTTTGGAAAAGATTTTCAAAGGCGGCATCGGTTTGGTCGCAGCGGCCTTTGTCGGATTCGTGACGCAGATCATCGCGCATCACCTCTCGATGAGCGGCGACACGATGGAAATGTTACGCGCCGTTTTGGACACAAACATCTGGCTCGCAACCCATGTGGTCGTCATCACCGCTGGTTACTCGGCCATGTTTGTGGCGGGATTGCTGGCGATCATTTACATCCTGCGCGGATTCTTCACGAAAACACTTTCGCCCGACACCGCGAAAGCGTTGACCCGCATGGTTTATGGAATCATTTGCTTCGCCACCCTGTTCAGTTTCGTCGGCACAATCCTCGGCGGAATCTGGGCGGATCAATCCTGGGGACGCTTCTGGGGTTGGGACCCGAAAGAAAACGGCGCGTTGCTCATCGTCATTTGGTGCGCCGTCGTTTTGCATGCGCGCTGGGGTGGGCTCGTCAAGGAACGTGGCCTGATGGCGCTCGCCGTCACGGGCAATATTATTACGAGCTTTTCCTGGTTTGGCGTGAACATGCTCGGCATTGGCCTGCATTCGTATGGTTTCATCGATAAGGCATCGTTCTGGTTGTTCACTTTCATCGGAAGCCAGGTTCTCATCATCGTGCTAGCCCTTCTGCCCTCGCGCTTTTGGGCGAGCCTGAGAGGTCCGAACGATTCCAGCGCCCCAAGTTCGCCGGAAGGAAAAGCCCCGAAATCAGCTTCGGCCCAAGCCTGATTCCTTTTGACAAGATCGGCTCTTCCCGTACCGTTCCCCACACACTGATTTAAGATAATGATTGGCTACATACTGAAAAAAGTCCTGGGCTCCAAAAATGAGCGTGAGGTTAAGAAACTTCGCCCGCTGGTCGCGCAGATCAACGAGCTTGAGATTTCCCTGCAATCGGTCTCTGCCGACGTCTTGCGCGAGAAAACCGCCGCGTGGAAAGAGGAACTCTCCAAAATCGAGGACAACGAACAGCTCAAGCAGCGGGTCGCAGAAATTTTGCCCGAAGCCTTTGCCGTCGTGAAAAATGCCTGCCGCCGTCTCTGCGGACAGGACATCATTGTCCGTGGTCACCCCTTGAAATGGGAAATGGTTCCGTTCGACGTGCAATTGATCGGCGGTTACGGATTGCACACCGGACGCATCGCGGAAATGGCAACCGGCGAAGGCAAAACGTTGGTGGCAACGCTACCGGTTTATCTCAATGCACTCACCGGACGCGGCGTCCATGTCGTCACAGTGAACGATTACCTCGCTGCACGTGACTCGGAATGGATGGGCGCGGTTTACAAATTCCTCGGATTAACGGTCGGTTGTATTTTGCACGATCAATCTCCTACGGTTCGGCGCGAGCAATACTTCTGCGACATCACCTATGGGACGAACGCCGAGTTTGGTTTCGATTATTTGCGCGACAACGGCATGGCGAGCCGGAAGGAAGAACAGGTTCAGCGCGGCCATTATTTTGCCATTGTTGACGAAGTGGATTCCATTTTGATCGATGAAGCCCGCACGCCGTTGATCATCAGCGGTCCGGCCGTCGTCAGTTCCGACAACGCGATCTACGACCAATTCAAGCCGGCTATTGAATCAATCGTTCATACGCAGGGAAAGATGTGTGATCGTTTCCTTTCCGAAGCGGAAGAGCTGATCAAGAAATTGCGCCCCACCGACGGCTCGCGCGCAAAAAACCCTGAAGTCCTGGAACGCGAAATCGGCATGTTGCTCTACCGTGTGAAAATCGGCAACCCGCGCTCCGCCGATTTGATGAAGTTGCTGGAGGAACCCGAAAATCTCCGCCTGATGAACTCCGCGGAATTGCAGTTGCACGCGGAGCAATCGAAGAAGGAACTTTACGCGCAAAAGGAAGAGTTGTTCTTCGCGATGGATGAGAAAAGCCACGAGGCAGACTTAACGGAAAAAGGCCGCGCATTTCTCCGCCCGCAAGATCCGGATGCTTTCGTTCTGCCCGATTTGACGGTGAAATTTCAGGAAATCGATTCCGGACCGGAAACCGACGCGCGCAAACGGCTTGAGATCAAAGCGCAGATCCAGCAGGAGTTTGAGCAAAAGGCGCAGCAGATTCACACCATTTCACAGTTGCTGAAAGCCTACTGCCTCTATTTGAAGGACGTGCAATACGTCGTGCAGGAAAACAAAGTAATCATCGTCGATGAAAACACTGGTCGCCTCATGACCGGCCGTCGCTGGAGCGAAGGATTGCATCAAGCCGTCGAAGCGAAAGAAGGGGTCGAAATCGAGAAGGAAACGCAAACGCTCGCGACAATTACGATTCAAAACTATTTCCGCCTTTATCAAAAACTAGCCGGCATGACGGGCACCGCTGAAACCGAAGCCTCCGAGTTTTTCGATATCTACAAACTCGGCGTTCTCGTGATTCCGACGAACCGCCCGATCTCGCGCAAAGACGCCAACGATTCCGTTTACAAAACGAAGCGCGAAAAATTCGGCGCGGTGCTCAAGGAAATTACGACCATTCACAATCTCGGCAGACCAATCCTCGTCGGCACGGTATCCGTCGAAACGAGCGAACAAGTCTCACGCATGTTGAAGAAGGCCGGGATTATTCATTCCGTGCTCAACGCAAAATATCACGAGCAGGAAGCTGAAATTGTCGCGCGCGCGGGGCAGCGCAGCGGCGTGACGATCGCCACGAACATGGCTGGCCGCGGAACCGACATCAAGCTGGGGCCAGGCGTTGCGGACATTGGCGGGCTTCATGTCATCGGCACCGAGCGTCACGAATCCCGCCGCATCGACCGCCAGTTACGCGGACGTTGCGCGCGTCAGGGCGATCCGGGCTCGTCGCATTTTTTCATATCACTCGAAGACGATTTGATGCGCCTCTTCGGTTCCGACCGCATTGGCAAGATGATGGAAAAAATGGGCTTTGAAGAAGGCCAGGAGCTTGAACATTTCATGCTCAATAAGTCCATCGAGCAGGCGCAGAAACGAGTCGAGGCGCACAACTTCCAGCAGCGCAAACGCACCCTCGAATACGACGACGTGATGAACAAACAGCGCGAAGTCATTTACGGCTTCCGCAACGAAATCATTCGGGCCGAAGATGTGCGCGATCGACTCCTCGACATCATGGAGGATGTCGTCATTTCCAAAGTGGAGGAATTCAGCGCGGCAACATCCGACGTTCACGAGTGGAACATCCGCGGCCTCGCTGATTGGGTGAATCTTAATTTCCCGATTGGTTTGCCCGAAGAAGAAATCGTCAAAGCTGCGAATTCCGGCGAAGAAGCGCCGTTGCCTGATTCCGCGTTTGACGGCCTTAGCCCCGCGCAATTCGCGGTCTGCCAATTTCTGATTAGCAGCGTGCGAAAAGCGTATGAGCTGAAGGTGAGTTATGAAACCAATCCAGATGCTGTGCGTGGGATTGAGCGTTACACGATCTTAAGCGCCATTGATAAACTCTGGCAGGAACATCTCTACGCAATGGATAGCTTGCGCAACGCAATCGGCCTGCGCGCTTACGGACAAAAAGATCCGTTGATCGAATACAAAGCGGAAGCGTTCAAGATTTTCGAGGAGTTGATGGTCAACATCAAAACCGAGATTTGCCACAACATCTTCCGCAGCGCATCGAGCCTGATGGCGTTCGAGAATTTCCTGCACAATATTCCCAAGCGCACGATCCATCAATCCAGCAGCGCCTTCGGTGGACCGGCGGCGACGACCAGCGATTCCGGAACCGCAACTGCATCTTCCGGTGGTTTGGCTTCGGATATGGTTAGCGAAGCGAATGAAGCGGTTTCCAAAGCAAAGCCCGTTCGCACGGGACCGAAAGTTGGCCGCAACGATCCTTGCCCTTGCCAAAGCGGGAAAAAATATAAGCAATGCTGCGGGAAGAACGGCTAGAAGCTCTTGGGCCGGCTGCCGAAAGGAAACTAAATCCCCTCTCCGAGCGAGGGGAATGTTTCGTAAGTGGTAGCCACCTCGTCCCCGAGTTGTTCCTCCTTCGACAAAATGCGATAGGTGCGAATCTGCACGGAAACTTTTTGTCCGTCGGCTAAACCCATTCGCGCATAATCTTCTTTGCTGATTCGGGAACGCAAAATCAAACCGCTCGGCAGAACCAATTCGAGTCGCAACATGATCCCGAGAAAATAGGTGTGACGCAAAACGGCTTGGTGACGATAGGCCGTCAGGTCGGGAGAGACCTGAACCGCGTAAGGCCGGAAACCGATTCGCATTTTCTGCCCCTCAGTTAGCCCATGCGCCGGGAATTCAAGTTCGTTGATGCGGGCCAAACCGTTTCGCACCGTCAGCTCCAGAATATTCATCACGCCAACGAAGCGTGCGACAAACTCATTGGCGGGCTGCTCGTAGATTTCGCGGGGTGTGCCGATCTGCTCCAGATTCCCTTTGGAAAAAATCACGATGCGATCGGAAACCTCCATGGCCTCTTCCTGATCGTGGGTCACGAAGAGCGTGGTCACTTTCAAATCGTGGTGCAAATGCACCAGCCATTGACGCAGCTCCTGCCGGATTTTTGCGTCCACCGCACCGAACGGTTCATCGAGCAAGAGCACGTCGGGCTTCGGTGCAAGCGCTCGGGCGATGGCGATACGCTGGCGTTGTCCACCGGAAAGTTGGTGCGGATAGCGTTTTTCCAATCCTTGCAAATCGAGCAGTTTCAACAACTCGGCGACGCGCGCATCGATATCAGCCCGTTTCCATTTCTTGATTTTCAAACCGAACGCGATGTTCTTGAACACCGTCATGTTCTTGAACAACGCGTAGTTTTGAAAAACGAAGCCGATGTTGCGCTTCTGGACTTTGATGTCGTTGACGCGCTGGCCGCGGATAAAAATATCGCCGTCAGTGGGCACTTCCAAACCGCCAATCATTCGCAGCACGGTCGTTTTACCGCCGCCGCTCGGCCCGAGTAACGCGACGAGTTCGCCATCTTTGACGGAGAAACTCACGTTGTTGACCGCAGCGACTTCGCCAAATTTTTTACTGACGTTTCTAATTTCGATACTCATTTCGGAGCAGGTTTGTTTTCCGAGTCGATCGCACGTTCGGCAAGCTCATATTCCCGTTGGGTGCGCCATTCCAAATAGGTTTTGAAAGCGAGGGTCAAAAGGGCGAGCAGCGCCAGCAAACTTGCCACAGCAAAGGCGCCGGCAGCGTTGTATTCGTTGTAAAGTTTTTCCACGCGCAGCGGCATGGTGTCGGTTAAGCCGGTGATATGTCCTGAGACGACCGAAACCGCGCCGAATTCCCCCATGGCGCGCGCATTGCAAAGAATCACGCCGTAGAGCAAACCCCATTTTACGGAGGGCAAAGTCACATGCCAAAAAGTTTGCCAGCCGTTTGCGCCCAGCGTCATGGCCGCTTGCTCCTGCTCTGCGCCCGTGGCTTGCATCACAGGAATCAGTTCGCGGGCCACAAAAGGAAACGTGACAAACACCGTGGCCAGAACGATTCCGGGAACTGCGAAAATGATTTTGATGTCGCGCGCATCCAGCCAATGGCCGAGATAACCTTGTAAACCGAAAAGCAAAACAAACATCAACCCGGAAACCACCGGCGACACCGCGAAAGGCAGATCGATCAAAGTGATCAAAATGGATTTGCCACGAAACTCAAACTTCGCAATGGCCCACGATGCGGCGAGTCCGAAAACGAGGTTCAACGGAACGCTGATCGCAGCGACCAAAAGGGTGAGCCGAATCGCCGACCATGAATCCGGCTCCGCCAAAGATTGCCAATAAAAGCTGGCGCCTTTGCTCAGCGCTTGGGCGAAAACGTTCGCCAGCGGGAGCAGAAGAAAAACCAGCGTGAAGACGAGCGCGATGGCTATCAACGTCCATTTGGCCAAAGGGGGCTCCTCGACGCCGCGCCGCGAGGCGACGTTGCGTTGAGCGATTCGGGATTTGATTGCGCCAGCCATTTAGTGATTGAAACGGCTGGACCAAACCTCAAGCCAGTTGATGCATGCCAGGATTATAAAAGAAATGATCATGAGCACAGCAGCGATCGCGGTTGCGCCGTGGTAATCGTATTGTTCGAGGCGGATTACGATGAGATAGGGAGCGATTTCTGTTTTGAAAGGGATGTTGCCCGAGACAAAAACGATGGAGCCGTATTCACCAACCGCCCGCGCAAAGGCCAATGCAAATCCCGTGACGATCGTGGGGAAAAGCGTCGGCATAAGGATTGTACAAAATGTTCTAAGCCGACTCGAACCCAAAGTCGCGGCCGCTTCCTCGAGTTCGCGCTCCAGATTTTGCAAAACCGGCTGGAGGGTGCGCACTGCAAATGGCAGACCAACAAACGTCAAAGCGATCACCACTGCGACTGGCGTGAACGCGCCTTTAATTCCCATCGGCACAAGGAGTTTTCCAAGCCAGCCGTTCGCGGCAAACAGGTTGGCCAGGGTTAATCCAGCCACAGCCGTGGGCAGCGCGAATGGAAAATCGACGAGGGCATCAATGAATCGTTTTCCGGGAAAGTCGTAGCGCACCAGAACCCACGCGAGCAACGTGCCCATGACTGCATTGATCACGGCTGCAATTCCGGCGGCACCAAACGTTAACTTGTAGGCCGCAACAGCCCGCTCTTCCGTGACCAGCTTCCAGAATTCGGGCCAGGAAAGTTCAAACGTCTTAAAGAAGAGCGCCGCGATCGGAATCAGAACCAGCGCGCTCAAATAAAAAATTGTATAGCCCATCGTCAGGCCAAAGCCGGGCAATGGATTGTATTTTTTTTCGAGCATGCGCAGTTGAGTCTATCGACCAGAAAGCCCTATTGGCAACGCCAGAGCCGAGAAAGCACGGAAGTTGAAGGCACGTTTCGCATCGCTTAGATTAAATATTTTGAGCGATAGCCATGAGGTAGCGGTATTCGACGAGAATTGCCTGAAGCGCTGGGGCGTTCGCTTCCACCTGCCGGTGCAAGGAAGTTTTCTGCGGCGTTTCGAAGGTGATTTCAAAAGGTGGACGAGCCAAGCCGCGAGGCGCTTGCAAAACGCCGTGATAACCTTCGGTGATGATTCCATCGCGCGCCTTGAAACCGTCGATCATCTCGTTCCGATTGCGCGGGAGAAAATTTTCCGCTTCGCGCAGGGCCGGCTCAAGAAGGTTTTCGGAAAATACCGCGCCGTTCACAAAACCGTACAAGCCCTCGCTGGTGTCGTCGGCGTGGAGCGAAATGATTCCGTCCAACGCGTGTGTCCAGACTTCCGTTTCGAGCAGGCGCACTTCCGGCTCGCTCGAATTTTTCCAGAACTCGCGGTTCAAATCTTTTCCGGTTCGCGAATGTCTAGTGTTGTCCTCGAAACCGGTGGGGTTGCAGATCGGATAAAGAAAGAGCGCATATCCTTTGGCGATATCGGGATCTGCTTCGAGTGCAGAGACAAATCGTGAGATGGCCAGCGCGCCTTCCGGCTCGTCACCGTGCAACGTCGCAAAAATCCCGATACGAATCACATCCCCGCCGCCTTTCTCGCCGATGTAGATGTAGCGAGGCAGCGAGTAGCTTTTTCCGTCGTGCTCGAATTGTCCGAAGGGCTTGCTCAACAAACCGGCGGAGCTTTCCGCAATTTTTTCGAGCGGCGAAAGAATTCGTTCCAGCGTGCGTTTTGATGTCGTTGCCTTTTCCACTACAGAAGATTCAGCCTGAGTTGTCGTCTTCATCAAATATTTTTCCTTTAATCTGAATCGGTTAACGGTTGCCCTGCTGAATCTGGTCAAACACTCCGCCATCGGCGAAATGCGTTTTGTGGGCCTTCGACCACCCGCCAAAGAGTTCGTCGATGGTGAAAAGCTCCAGCTTCGGAAAATCCGCGGCATGTTTTTGCGCAACGGTTTCCAGTCGTGGACGATAATAATGTTTTGCGGCAATTTCCTGACCCGCTGGCGTGTAAAGAAAGTCGAGATAGGCTCTGGCAACGACTTCCGTGCCGTGACGCTTGGCCACCTTGTCGACTACAGCGACCGGAGGTTCCGCCAAAATACTCATTGAGGGGGTAATCAACCGGTATTCGCCTTTGCCCAATTCTTTCAACGCGAGGATCGCTTCGTTTTCCCAGCTAACCAGCACATCTCCAATCCCGCGTTGAATGAAAGTCGTCGTCGCACCGCGCGCGCCCGTGTCGAGGATTTCTACATTTTTATAGAATTTTTTCACAAACTCTTTGGCGTTCGCCTCGTCGCCATTATTTTTTTTCAGCGCGTAACCCCATGCCGCCAAATAGGTCCAGCGCGCCGCGCCCGATGTTTTCGGATTTGCGGGAATGATTTTCATTCCGGGCTTCACGAGATCATCCCAATCGTGGATTCCTTTTGGATTCCCTTTGCGCACGAGGAAAACAATCGTCGAGGTGTAGGGCGCGCTGTTGTTTGGCAATCGCTTCTGCCAATCGGCGGGCAAGAGCCGCGCACGTTCAGCAATCGCATCAATATCGTAAGCCAGAGCCAAAGTCACGACGTCGGCTTCCAATCCATCAATCACCGAGCGGGCTTGTTTGCCTGAACCGCCGTGCGATTGCTTGATTGAGACGGACTGGCCGTTTTTTTCTTTCCACTGCTTGGCAAATGCAGCGTTGATGTCCTGATAAAGTTCACGCGTCGGATCGTAGGAAACGTTGAGCAGCTGGACGTCTTTGGCAAAAGCGTTCTGCGGCGTCGCCACCAATATAACCGCCAGTCCCAATAGAGCGGGTAACAGATATTTTTTCATTTTTAAGATGGGTATGTTTCAGTTTTGGATGATTCGTATTGCCGATTTTCCACACCGCGCTCGAGCCTCACTTTTTCGGTTCGCTCAATCTGCACCACGCGGTTTTCATGCACAACAATCTGCACTACGCCGAAGCGGAGCGACTTGACGTTTTCTCGCACAATTTCCTCCCAGGCCGGAACGTTTTTGACAGCGGTTTCATTCATATTTGATCCAATGGTTGCATCAATCAGGGAATGTTGACGGTGATCTGATAGCGTCGCCAATCGTTGTCCTGCGGGCTGCGCCAGGTCTTGTTTGTGTTGGAGCTTTTGGCGTGGCCATCGGCGTATGTAATATTTGCGGTTCCTTTTCGGTGTCGCCCAAGCATGCGGGCTTGCGAACTAATGTCGAACGCCCAAGGTTGCGGATACATTCCGCCACGGGAGGCTGTGCCATCAGATCGGCCTGCGTCCCCCAGCAAAATAAATTCCGATGGTCGGCGCAGCGAACCGCCCGAAACAGTCTCATTGAAGCCGAAATCGGGATTGGCCTGAAACCACGCTTGCTGGGAAGCGCCAGGCAAATTGGCCTCGTTGTGGTTGTTACCGTAGTCTGTGTTGAACCATGCCCCCGCTTTGGGGGCATCCCATGACGGTCCATGCGGGCACTTGAACACGTTCGTCGAGGAACCGATGTAGGGAATTAACTGTTGCCGATACGAGTAAGGCGCGCGATCTGCCGCCGTATCGGGCGTGCCAACCGGAGCCGTTCGTTCTGTCACGTAGGCCGGAAACCGATCGGCGTTGTCGCCAAGAAAACCCTGATAAGCGAGGCCGATCTGACGAACATTGCTCAAGCAACTGACTTGTTTGGCGGCATCTTTTGCTCTCGCCAAAGCCGGCAGCAGCATTCCGGCTAGGATGGCAATAATGGCAATCACCACCAGTAATTCGATCAACGTGAAGGCACGATTAAAAAATAGAGGGATGCGGCGTGCCTTGTTTCGCAGAACCTCGCGGACTTCAGATAATTTGATTCTCACAATTGTTTTTGTTTTCTGGTCGAGTCCTCCGGGTTCTGCGGTCGGAATCGTCCGTAGTTTATTTTTTTTCCTCTGATTTTTCAGTCGGCACCGGGTTAAACAGATGGATTAACACCATCGCTTTCCGCTCACGGTTTGATCCGTAATATTCCTATAAAAGCATTTATACTCTACCATGTCAATAGAGTTTATTATAATAGGTAACAATTTAGAAATTTCCTAATTATCGACGCTCGAAGACCTTTTCTTGACTATTCTGATGTAGATTCTAAATTTCATTCCGATGAAACTTTCCGTCCGAGGAGAATATGCTTTGCGAGCGCTACTGGTTCTTGGACTTCATTTCGGCGGCGAAGTGGTGCCGATTCAAATGATTTCCGAGGAACAAAATATTCCTAAAAGATTTCTCGAACAAATCCTTAACGACCTCAAGGTGACTGGAGCAGTGGAAAGCAAGCGCGGCATCGCTGGGGGCTATCGTCTGGCCCGCGCGCCACAGGAGATTTCATTGGCTTCCATTATTCGCCATGTCGAGGGGGCATTGGCGCCGATTAGTTGTGTCAGCGAACGATTTTATGAAAAATGTTCATGCCCCGACGAAGCGCGTTGCGCCATCCGCAACGTCATGAAAGACGTCAGATCAAAAATTCTGGAGGTGATGGGAACTATTACCGTGGCCGACCTTTGCGCCCGCGCGCAAAAACTGGCCGAGGAACCGGCGACGGCGCTGGATTACGTCATCTGAATCACGTTCTCGCTTGCAGCAAAGTTTGACGCCAATTACCTTCGCGCAAATGTTTTCCTGGCTAACCAAAGGATTCTTGGTCGCAGCACTCGTGCTGTCGCTCGGATTTCATTGGGCCGTGCTGCAATCACTTGCCTGGGCGGATATGGCGGTCAATTTCTCCAAAGACAATTCGGTCGCGACAGCCTTGGCAAAAACTTTTGACGGAAAGCATCCCTGCAAAATGTGCAATTTAGTGGCGCAAGGGAAGAAGGCGGAGCGAGAATCCCAATCGAAGCTGGACGTGAAAAAGCTGGATTCATTCTTGGCCGCTGCTGCCACTTACTTCTTTGTGCCTTTGAAACAGAATCCTCTTTCCCAAGTTTCCGTTCTATCAGCCCGAATTGACGTTCCGCTGTCGCCTCCTCCTCGGCTTGGATAATCAGCCCTTCTGACTTTCACGAGCCGGGCTCCTCGTTGAATTCTCTTTTCAATGCAGGTTGGTTTCTGCCGTTAGAAACCCCTGCGCGTTATCGGTTTTTTCTGAGTCTGTTCTATCCAAAACAATTCCATTTTTATGAAAAACTTTAATTTATTTCTAATTTCTCTCAGCGGGTTCGCGACTTCCATTCATGCCTGTGATTTGTGCGCGGTTTATTCAGCGACACAAGCACACGGTGAAATCGGCAAAGGATTTTTTGGCGGCGCCGCCGAGCAATTCACCCACTTCGGCACCGTGCAGGAGAATGGCCGCGAAGTGCCAAACGAAACCGGGCAATACCTCGATAGTTCGATTTCGCAGATCTATGGCGGTTACAATTTCAACGACCGCGCCGGCCTTCAATTCAACCTGCCGCTGATCTATCGCAGCTTCAAAAGACCCAAAGGTTTCTCGATCGATCGCGGCACCGAATCGGGCCTCGGCGACGTTTCACTGCTCGCCAACCTGCGCGCTTACCGGCACGAAGCGATGAATTTCACCGCCACCTGGAGCATCATTGGCGGCGTGAAATTTCCCACTGGCAACAGCGATCGGATCAAGGAGGAGTTAAACGAAATCGAAGTGCCCGGCGCGCCAGAGAGCGGCATTCACGGCCATGATCTCGCTCTTGGGTCGGGCTCTTACGATGGGATCATCGGCAGCGGCATTTTCGTGCGTTATCAGCGTGCATTTCTCACTGCCAACACGCAGTACGCCATTCGTTCCACGGGCGATTTTGATTATCATTACGCCAACGACCTAACCTGGTCAGGCGGGCCGGGCGTTTATCTTTTGCTCGAGGATAATGCGACTATCTCCTTGCAATTGATTGTTTCGGGCGAGCACAAAAACCGCGACACCTTTCAAGGCGACCTGGCCGACGACACGGGAATAACTTCCTTCTATCTCGGACCGCAAATCAACTTCACGTGGAACGAAAAAATCAGCGCAGAAATCGGTGCCGACCTCCCCGTCAGCATCGCAAACACTGCGCTGCAAACCGTGGCCGATTATCGCATTCGCGCCGGAATCACTTATCGCTTCTGACCGAACCTCAGAGTCGAGTCGCGGTTATTTCGGGCGCAGCGGTTGGAAGAATTCAGCATTATTGAGCTTCTGCCGGGAACCGATTCAATCCTGCGACATTCTCCGCTTCAAGTGTCCTATCGACACCAGAAGTTAAATGAGTAAAATATTTTCGCGCCATGAGTCGATTTTTTCGCATCAATTTTTTTTGTGCGGCCGCGATATTGTTTGTTTCAGGAAGTTCTGATGCCGCCGAGGTTCCCTCCTCCATCGCAGCGACCCAACACTGGGCTTTCAAAGCGCCCGTTCGTCCGCCGCTTTCCCCAGTCGCAAACAAACAGTGGCCTCGAAATGCCATCGACAATTTTATTCTCGCGAAGCTGGAAGCGGAAAAACTTTCGCCCTCACCCGAGGCTGAAAAAACCACTTTACTCCGCCGGCTCTCGCTCGATCTGATTGGGCTCCCCCCCACGATTGCCGAAATGGAAGCGTTTCTCGCGGATAAAGCGCCGGACGCCTACCAGAAACAGGTCGAGCGTTTGCTCGCCTCGCCCCATTACGGCGAACGCTGGGGACGCAATTGGCTCGATGCGGCGCGCTACGCCGATTCCGACGGTTTTGAAAAAGACAAATCGCGCGCCGTCTGGCCGTATCGCGATTACGTCATCAACGCGCTCAACAAAGATTTGCCCTACGACCAATTTATCATCGAGCAAATCGCAGGTGACGAACTTCCCAATGCGACGCAGGAACAAATTGTTGCCACCGGGTTTTTGCGCAACTCGATGCTGAACGAAGAAGGCGGCGTCGATCCCGAGCAGTTTCGCATGGACGCGATGTTTGATCGGATGGATTGCATCGGCAAAAGCGTGCTCGGCCTGACGATTCAATGCGCGCAATGTCACGACCACAAATTCGATCCGCTCAGCCAGGAGGAATACTACAAAATGTTCGCGTTTCTGAATAACGATCATGAAGCGTCGCGCGTCGCTTATTTGCCGAATGAATTGATGAAAATCGATGAATTGCGTCGCGGCATTTCTGAAATTGAAAATGATCTGAAACACCGGACGGCGGACTGGCAGGAAAGAATGGCGCAGTGGGAAGCCTCGACGAAAACAAACCAGCCTTCCTGGCAAGTCGTTGTCGTGACGAACATCGGCGATAACGGCGAGCGATTTTATCCATACGCCGATGGCTCCATTCGCGCCGCGAGCTATGCGCCGACCAAATGGACGGCGCTGTTTCGCGGCACAAATAATTTGCCGAAGATCGGCGCTTTTCGGCTGGAATGTCTGACCGACCCGAATCTGCCTTGCGGCGGTCCGGGACGTTCGCTCAAGGGGATGTGCGCGCTGACGCAATTCAATGTGGACGCGGCGGACGCAGCTAATCCAACCAACCTCATCGAGGTGAAAATTGTCAGCGCATCGGCGGATTTCGCCCATGCAGAAAGAGCCTTGGAACAAGAATTCTACGACAAAACTGACCGAAAACGCCCTTACGGGCCGGTGGAATTTTCCATCGATGGCAAAGACGATACCGCCTGGGGAATTGATGCAGGACCAGGCCGGCGCAATCAATCACGCAAGGCGGTTTTTTTACCGGAGAAGCCGGTGGAATTTACCAACGGAACAATTTTGACTTTCAAATTGAAACAGGGACATGGCGGCTGGAATTCCGACGACAATCAAAATCATAACCTCGGCCGGTTTCGCCTGAGCGTTTCGAGCGAGACCAATGCGGTGGCAGATCCGGTTCCAAAAAATGTTCGCGAGATTTTTGAATTTCCCGCTGCGAACCGTTCACCCGCACAAATCGCAGCCCTGTTCAGTTATTGGCGAACAACGGTCGGGGACTGGAAAGAAGCGAATGAAAAAATCGAATCGCTCTGGAAGCAGTGGCCGGAAGGCGTGGCGGCCTTAACCCTGGTCACTCGCGACAACCAAGGCCCGGGCAACGAACGCCGCGCCACCAAGTTGTTGAAGCGCGGCGATTGGCTGAATCCCACCAAAGAGGTCACGGCGGGCGTTCCGGCATTTCTTCCCGCGCTTCCGGAGAAATCCGACTCAAGCCGGCTCACGTTCGCGAAATGGCTGGTTGATAAGAAGTCGCCCACCGTCGCGCGGGCCTTGGTCAATCGCATCTGGCAAACCTATTTTGGTCTCGGCCTGTTGGATACGCCCGAAGATTTCGGCATGCGCGCCGAGAAACCATCCCATCCTGAATTGCTCGATTGGCTCGCTTGCGAGTTTATGGATTCGGGTTGGAGCCTGAAAAAAATCCATCGCCAGATCGTGCAATCGGCAACGTATCAACAGTCATCCAAGGTTGCGCCGCAACTTTTTGAGCGGGATCAATTCAATCGATTGCTTGCGCGCGGCGCGAGGTTTCGCGTTGAAGGAGAAATCGTTCGCGACATCGCGTTGGCTTCCAGTGGATTGCTGAACGACAAAGTGGGCGGCCCAAGCGTTTTTTCGCCTGCGCCGGAATTTCTGTTCAAGCCGCCTGCGAGTTATGGCCCCTTCACCTGGACGGATGCGACCGGCCCGGATCGCTATCGCAGGGCGCTTTACACGTTTCGGCGCCGCTCCACGCCGTATCCAATGTTGCAAGTGTTCGACACGCCCAATGGAGATTCATCCTGCATTCGTCGGATGCGTTCTAATACGCCGCTCCAGGCCCTCACGACATTGAATGAAATTGTGGCCATGGAATGCGCGCAATCGCTGGCCCAAAAGATTTTGGAAGAAGGCGGCAAGACGGATGCGGAGCGAATCAGCTACGCCTTCCGCCGAACGCTTTCGCGACAGCCGACAACGGACGAGCGGAGTGAGTTGAGCAATCTGATGGAACGGCAGAAAAAGCGAGTGGCTGATGGTTGGGTAAACCCAGTTGAAGTGTTATCCGGGAAGAGCGAAACGCCGAAGCTGCCGGAAGGGACGACGCCGACTCAGCTCGCCGTTTATACCGTCGTTTCGCGCGTGCTGCTCAACTTAGACGAAACGATCACGAAGGAGTAACCATGACCAAGCCGGAACATTTCGCGAACGAAGCGCGCAAGGAAATCACGCGCCGCTGGTTTTTTAAACAGTGCGGGGTCGGCGTGGGCGCAATGGCGCTCAATTCATTGCTGCAAGAGAGCCTATTGGGTAATTCGGCAGCTCCTTCGCAAACCAATCCGCTCGCGCCGAAAGCGCCGCACTTCGCGCCAAAAGCGAAGCGCGTGATTTATCTTTTTATGGCGGGCGCGCCGAGTCATCTGGATTTGTTCGACTACAAACCCGAGCTCGCCAAGTTTAATGGAAAACTTCCTCCGTCCGATTTGCTGAAAGGCTATCGCGCGGCGTTCATCAATCCCTCGTCAAAATTGCTCGGGCCAAAATTTAAATTTTCGAAATACGGAAAATCCGGCGCGGAACTTTCCGAGCTTTTGCCACGCTTGGGCGAAGTTGCGGATGACATTGCGATTGTAAAATCGATGTACACGGACGCGTTCAATCATGCTCCGGCACAGATTTTCATGAACACCGGCTCGCAGCAATTTGGCCGGCCCAGCATGGGAGCGTGGACCACCTACGGCCTGGGCAGTGAATCGCAGAATCTTCCGAGTTACGTGGTGTTTAGCTCCGGCAGCAAAGGAACCAGCGGCGGCGCCTCGAATTGGGGCTGCGGATTTTTGCCGTCGCTCTATCAAGGCGTTTTGTTTCGCAACCAAGGCGAGCCGATTCTTTATCTCTCCAATCCGAAAGGGGTCGATGCCGAGATGCAGCGCGATTCGCTCGACTCGATCAAGCGCCTGAATCAAAAACATTTTGAATCCGTCGGTGATCCGGAAATCACCACGCGCATCAACTCGTACGAGATGGCGTATCGCATGCAAACCAGCGCGCCAGAGCTGATGGATATTTCAAAGGAATCCACAGCAACTCTCGAAATGTATGGCGCGGAGCCGGGCAAATCATCGTTCGCGAACAACTGCTTGCTCGCGCGCCGGCTTGTCGAACGCGGCGTGCGGTTCGTGCAGCTTTTTCACGAAGCGTGGGACCAGCACGGCGATCTGGTGAACGGCTTGAAACGGAATTGTCGCGACACCGATCAAGCCTGCGCCGCGCTCATCAAAGATTTGAAACAACGGGGGATGCTCGATGACACTCTCGTAATCTGGGGCGGCGAATTTGGCCGCACGCCTATGGTGCAAGGCGGCGACGACGGGCGCGACCATCATCCGAACGCCTTCAGCATGTGGCTGGCGGGCGGCGGAATTAAACCTGGAATTACTTACGGCGAAAGTGATGAATTTGGCTTCAACGCCAGCCGCGACAAGGTTCACGTCCACGATCTGCACGCGACGCTTTTGAAACTGCTTGGATTTTATCACACGAAATTGACCTATCGTTTTCAAGGTCGTGATTTCCGCCTGACCGATGTTCACGGGGAAGTGGTCAATAAATTGATCGCCTGATCGTTCTTGAAAAGAAACGACGGCCTTGTGCCGAAGTTCTTTCAATCAAAGTGGAACCTTCGAAGCGTCCGTAAAACTACGCCCTCCATTTCAGATCGACCACGCGCCCATGTTCTTTGTGGGCCTTGTCCAGCGCGCGCAATTCCAACCCAAGGCCATCTTTTTCCAATTTGGCCAGCACCCAACCATTTGGGCTGGTGCTGTCGAAGGGATACGCGGTCGGTGGAAGATTAATCATGTGGATACCGCTTTCGTCCTGCTGAATTCCCCAGTGATGCGTGTGGCCGAAAATAAGCGCCTTCACCTGTTTCCGCGCTCGAACGATTTCCAGCAGCGCCTTGCTATCCAAAAGCGATCCTTTGTTCTGGCCGCGATCCGGATTGTGATGCACGACGACGATGGCGGGCTTGTCCGCGTTTCCATCCAAAGATTTTCCGAGCCACGCCAATTGTGTTTCGCCGAGAAGTCCGGGCGTCGAAAGCGTTTTGTCGAGTGAATCGAGCACAAACCAATTGGCGCGAGGCGAACGAAGAATCGCCACTTCGCGATCCACCACCGGTCGCGTAATTGTTTTTTCGTGTTTCACCGCATCCCAAAAAGTGGCGCGGTGGTCGTGATTTCCGAGCGCGAGGTGGACCGGCATTTGCGCTTTGCGCAGCGGCGCGAGCAATGAAGTGAAATTCTCGTAATCGCCTTTCTCGCCGTGATTGAACGCGAGGTCTCCACTGATCAAGACCGCTGCAGGCCGCTTCGGCAGATCGATGACTTCCTTCGCCACTGCTTTGAGATTCGCCGTCATGTTCACCGTGCGCGCGATGTGCGCGGGATCGGCCGCAACGTGGGTGTCGGAGAAAAGCGCCCAGGTGTTTTCGTCCACCTTGCGACTGGCTGCGAAGAGATTTGGGCTCAATAACAAACCCGCGCTGGCCGTCAGGGAGCGCGCAAGAAATTGCCTTCGTGAAATCGGCGGGAGGTGAATTGGCATGCAGGAAGATTAATTATTTCCGGAACCAAACGCAATCACGGCGAGCATTTGAATGAATAATCAACCAGCAAAAAGGGTTTTGAAATCCTCTTCGTTGATGATCTTAACTCCGAGCTTCTGCGCTTTATCCAACTTGGAGCCGGCCTGCTCTCCAGCTAACACGTAATCGGTTTTTTTGCTCACGCTGCTGCTGACTTTTCCGCCGAGCGATTCGATTTTCGCGGCGGCTTCTTCACGTGTCATCGTCGACAAGGTCCCGGTCAGCACGAAAATTTTCCCCGCTAACGGGCCGGTTGGATTCTGGAGAGTCTGGATTGCATATGTTCGCGAATCGATCGCCGTGGTCCGGTCTTCGAGCATTAGTTCTGATACTTGTTTCAACCAGCAAACCCAGTGTTCCTCTGAAATGATGTAACAGTTGCCTCCGCCTTCTTTGAACGCAGCCGCAGCTTCAATTTTCCTACCGTAATCTTGATGGCTCCACCTTGAATTTGCGAACGTTCCGACAACCAGAAAATTCAATTCGCGCGTGACCTGTTTTTGGCAAATACCTCCTCGAACACCAATCGCCTCCTCACATTTTGCCCTGTCGTCATTTTCAAAAAGAAACTTTCCGGTAAAGCAAAATGAAGAGTTGCGAAAGATTACCTTTGGCGGCGGCTGGTTGAGGTTGCTTCGAATTGACGGACGGAGGATTGGGTGAACAATGAATCATTAAGCCCATGACCCAAACATCTGTTAAGACCCGCCGTAAATTCGATGAAACGTTCAAACGTGAAGCCGTCCAGAACTGGCTTGCCAGCGGCAAATCC
>CANJXF010000053.1 GCA_947478865.1 Verrucomicrobiales bacterium
CGCCCCGGCCGCTCCGAACCCCGCGCGGTGAAACGCCGCCCCAAGAACTTTCGCTTGCTCACCAAACCGCGACACCAAATGGTGGTGGAGCGTTGTCGGAAGTGGTCACAAAAACCATCGAAACAGGCCCTTATCTAAGCGCCATTCCAAGCTGACCCCGCTACTTAGTCAGGCCGGTTTAGCAAGAGCAACGCTGGGAGAATAACGCCTTGCTCCGCTTCCCCGCCCTAGTTAAATCCGATGCCGCGGCGAATGTAGGTTGGCAGATCGAGGTCCTCTCCCCGATGAATGGTTGGCTCGCTTTTCTCGAAACGGCCCTTGGAAACAATCTCCAGCGGCAGCTCATTCTGGCGCATGCGGCTTGCCGTTTTTCTCGTTCGGCCGCCCACCTGTTTTGTGAGCAGGTCACCCTTCTTTTCCTCGGACATCTCCGGGGCTGGCGCAGTAATGCGCGACATCGGACGGGGCGAGGGCGCGCCATCAAGCAACTGCGACGGCGATTCCACTGGCGATGGAGCAGGATGAGTTGCGCGGTGGTTGGCTCGTGGCGTGGGAGCCGCTTTTTCTTCGGACTTCCCTTTCCCTGAAGCAACCAGAGTCACCGACAACCGGTTGGAAAAATTTTCATCGATAACTGCACCGAAAATGATATTGGCGTTTTCACAGCGTCCGTTGATTTCCTCCATGACCTCATTCACTTCCGCGAGGGTCAAATCGCTTCCGCCAGCCAGGCTGACCAATATGGAATTGGATTCGCCCATAAGTTGACCGCTTTCCAGCATGGGATGGGCGAATAACTTTTCGACAATCTCTTGCGCGCGCTTTTCACCAGTCGCTTCTGCGGTGGCAAACGAACTCTCCGCATGCGAGTTTCGAGTGGCCGAAGCGAGGTCCGCGAAATCCACATTGATCAACCCAGTCTGGGTAAGCAGCCGTGAAATTCCAAAAACGCCTTGAGCCAATAATTCGTTGGTAACGTTGAATGTGTTCAACACGGTCGTTTTCGTATCGATCAATTTGAAAACCTTTTGGTTCGGCAGACAAATAACCGCATCGGCCATGGCTTTGATTTGCTGCAAGCCGAGCTGCGCCTGGCGTTGACGCCGACCGCCTTCAAAGTCGAAGGGCATCGTGACAATTCCAAGAACCAGCGCGCCGGAATCTTTTGCAGCGCGAGCGATGACTGAACTGGCGCCGGTGCCGGTCCCGCCGCCAAGGCCAGCGACGATGAAAACGATTTCCGTCCCTTTGCAATAGTCACGCAGCGTTTCGAGATCGCCTTCTGCCGCGGCACGCCCCACTTCCGGATCGCCTCCCGCACCCAGGCCGTGCGTGAGCGATGCGCCGAGGCAGAATTTCTCCTGCACTGCGCAATCGGCGAGCGATTGCACATCAGTGTTCAGGGCCACCAGCGTGACGTTGGGAAAAGATTGGCGCGCCATGTAACCGGCGGCGTTGCATCCCGCGCCGCCGACACCGAAAACTTTGATGGAAATTTTTTTATTGGAACCCGGCGAATTCAATTCAGGGGAATGATTCATAGCAGCAGATTTTCCTTACTTTTTGAACATTTCGGAAATGGTTTTTAGCCCAGTGGAAAGGAACCCGCCGCTCGCACGACGCTTCTGTTGGAGAGAACCGAACTTTGCGAGGCCGATGGCAGTAGCGAACTCCGGTTGATCCAACGCAGATGTCAAACCGTTGATGGAACTCGCTTTGCCGAGCGAAGCCGGGAGTTGAAAAATCTTTTCTGCCAGATTCTGGATTTGCGGGATGCGCGCTCCCCCGCCGCAAATAAAAACTCCGGCGCGAACGTAATCCAATAAACCGGCGTGGGCCAAATCCTGTTCGATGATTTGAAAAATTTCTTCAACTCGCAATGCCATGATCTGGCGCAGGTGTTCCAGGTTGATCGTCTTGCTGGTTTGCCCGACTTCGCCATTGATCGTGATCGTTTTGCCTCTGATTGCCTCGTTGAGCAGCGCAGCGCCATGTTCGATTTTCAATTGCTCGGCGCGACCCATCGGCACTTTCAGACCGACCGCCAGATCGTGGGAAACATGATCACCACCGAGTGCGAGCACGCCGGTGTGTTTGATAATTCCGTCGCAATAAACCACGTATTCCGTCGTGCCACCGCCGAAATCAATTACCAGTGCCCCGAGCTCCTTTTCCTCGTTTGACAACAAAGCGAGCGATGACGCCATGCCGGTGAAAACCACATTTTCCACTTCCAATTGCAGCCCGCTGACGACGCGCATTGGATTTTGCAAGCGATTGATGTTCCCGTGAATCACATGCACATCGACTTCAACCCTCGCGCCGCACATGCCCACCGGATTGGAAATTCCGTCCTGGCCATCAACGTGAAAATGCTGGCGGATCGCGTGAACCACGCTGTTCTCCGTCGGCAAATTAATCGCCTTCGCATTCTTGATCACGTCCTGAACATCTTCCTCCATGATTTCGCGATCGGCGGAAACCACGGGGTGAACTCCGCGATTGTTGAACCCGCGAATGTGATTTCCGGTCACGCCTAGATAAACACTTCGAATCTCGGCGTTGGACATCAACTCCGCTTCCACGATCGCATTGCGAACATCTTCCTCGGCCAGCGAAGGGTCGGCGATTTCACCTTTACGAACACCGCGCGAACGCGCCTGGCCAACGCCGATGATGTTCAACACTCCCGTTGAATTGATTTCGCCGACGACGGCGCAGACTTTGGAGGTGCCGATTTCCAAACCGACAATGATGTTGGATGAATCAAACATTTTTTTTCCTGGTGGCTGAAGATTTAGCAGATTTGGAGCGGACCGGCGGAAGGGAAGTTGCCTCGATAAAGCGGAGAGGGACGTTGTTGGGAATCGAAAGGTCAATCGTGGCAATCGCCTTGCCCGATTTTTGATATTGATCGAAGACCAAATGCCAGCGGTGCAGTTGGGTTTCAAAAGAATTTAACGAAAAAATAATCTGGCTGCCGTGACTGGTCGTGACTTCGAGAACCTCAGGAGTGGTGACAGTGATACGTTGCAACTCAGCCAAGCCAGCCATGGGCGAATGATCGAATTCGGAAATCAATTCCAGCGCGGCGCGGACTTGCACGGACTCTATCTTCCGCCCCGGACGCAGTTCGCTGGCCGCCACGCCTGAAATCAAGGGCAAAGAAATATCGTTCTGAATGGCGGGTGGAGTGAGGCGCAGTTTTGGATCCAATGGCAGCATGACAAATCCCGATTCGTCCAGATGGTATATTACCGACTCGTAGCCGCCTTGCCGGCGCATTTGCATCGTAACCACCTGCGCCACCGGTTCACGCTCGCTAACCCGGATGCGCAATGTTTTTGGGAGCACGCGCTCCACGGCGGCGGACCTCACCAGCGGCAGCAATTCCAAATCGCGTTTTACCCTCATCAAATCGAGGGCCAAAAGATTTTCCTCCGGCTTGATTGCAGCCCAACGTCGAAAATGTTCCG
Source organism: Verrucomicrobiales bacterium (assembly GCA_947478865.1). Classification (GTDB taxonomy): domain Bacteria; phylum Verrucomicrobiota; class Verrucomicrobiia; order Limisphaerales; family CANJXF01; genus CANJXF01. The sequence goes on from CANJXF010000053.1 coordinate 3,477, forward strand.
GGGCAATCACGCCATCCGTTTGCACGTCGACCTGTCGAATGGCGAACGCGTCGTTCTTGTAAATCAAACAGTCAAGCACCCACTCACCGCCACGCCAGAAGACAAACAGGATGACCACGAGAGCGAAGGCGATGCTCAATCCCATGCCCGCCATGCGAAAACGCGCGGCACGCGTTTGGCTGGAGCGCAATTTCACATTCAACAGTTGCGGCCGGTTAACGCGTCGATTTTTTTGTTTTTGTTTGAACCACATTTTATTTGGAGGATGCGCGGCGCATCGCTAGGTCGATCATGGTTTGGCAAAGTTGGGCATAACCGATTCCAGCCGCAGCGGCCGCTTCCGGCAAGAGGCTGGTCTCCGTCATTCCCGGCAGCGTGTTGACTTCGAGCACGATCGGATCGCCATTCGGGCGCACCATCACATCGACGCGGGCGTAATCACGTCCGCCGATCGCGTGGAACGCGCCGATGGCCGCGTCCTGAATTCGCTTCGTTGTCTCCGAATCAAAGTCAGCTGGGCAAAAATGTTCGCTCGCGCCAGGCGTGTACTTGTTCTTGTAATCGAATTCGCCCTGCTTAACGCGCACTTCAACGACCGGCAGCGCTTTTCCGTCGAGAATGCCAACCGTCGTTTCGCGGCCGACAATTTTTTCTTCCATCAACACCTGCGAATCGAAGCGGAGCGCCTCGGCAAGCGCTTCGTGCCATTGCTCGACGCGATCGACAAATTGCAAACCGACGCTGGAACCCTGGCGCACCGGTTTCAAAATGGCGGGCGGCTGCCAACCGAGCGGCCAGCTGGCGCTGGCGGAATCAAATACTTCAAACTTCGCGGTGGGAACTCCCGCAGCAACGCAGCGTTGTTTGGTCAAAACTTTATCGAACGCGAGACGACTCGCCTCCGGATCACAACCGGTATAAGGCACGCCAAGCTTTTCGAGCTGGTCCTGAACAGTGCCGTCTTCGCCGTAAGTTCCGTGCAATGCCAGGAAAACGACGTCGGTTGCCGGCGGCAAGGTCCAGGTCGGGTTGACCGGATCAAGTTCGTTTACGCTGTGGCCAAGCGAGCGCAGCGAGTTCGCCGCGGCAGCGCCGGTGCGCAGCGAGACCTCGCGCTCCGCCGAAGGCCCGCCCAGCATCACCGTGATATTTAATTTCTTTCCCGCGCTCATCCTATTTATTCACCGACGATTTCCACTTCGGTTCGCAAGTCCAGCCCGCGCATTTCTTTGGCGCGAAATTTGATTAGCTCGATCAGTTTTAGAACGTCTTCAGCCGTCGCGTCACCATCATTTACAATAAAATTTCCGTGGACCTCGGAAACACGCGCACTACCGATGCTTGTTCCTTTGAGCCCGAGCTCCTCAATTAGTTTTCCAGCCGGGATTGTTTCCGGATTTTTGAAGATGCATCCCGCACTCGGCTCTTTCGGTTGGGAAGCCCAACGTTTGGTGCTGTAGGCCTTCATCCGCTCCGCAACAATTTCGCCCGGTTCTGGCAATCCTTTGAGGACGGCAGAAAGCGCAATGTGACTTTTCAGCAGGGAACAATTTCGATACTCCACTTGCAGGTCGGTGCGCCTGAGTTCCTGAATTCCGCCAGAGTAATCCATGAAACGAAGGCGCTCCACCACGCTGAACATTGCGGTGCCCATCGCGCCCGCGTTCATGCGCAAAGCGCCGCCCAAACTTCCGGGAATACCTTCCAAAAATTCGAGACTGCCGAGATTATTCTTGCGCGCTTCAACGGAAATCGCCTTCAGTTTTGCACCCGCGCCGCAGCAGAGGAGTTCGCCATCCAATTTAATTTCAGAAAACGAGGCATGCCCCAGCGAAATCACAAAACCGCGAATGCCAGAATCCTTGATCAAGAGATTAGAGCCACGTCCCAGCAGAAAAAATGGAAGATCCTTTTCCGCGCAGAATTGAAGAACCTGCGCGAGATCCGATTCTGAAGAGGGTTCAGCATAAAAATCCGCCGGACCGCCGACCCTCAGCGTGGTTCTCTTGGCCAGCGGCTCGTCGCATCGCAGGATAGTGCTCGGCGACAATTTCAGCGCGAGCTCTTCGGCGATTTGCTCTTTTGTGATGGCCATGGTTTCAAACATGTGCTGCCTCCGTCTTATGAGAATTCAGCGGCTTGTTTTGCGATGAGGCATTATCTTCAGGAGTCCGATTTTCTAAAGCACGTTTTAAATTTGGCGGATCAATCCGCGCGAGAATGCAGTCCGCGATTTCTTCCGCAGCTTTCGCGTTATGCCATTTCGCCAACGCCTGCTGCATCGTGGTGCATTGCTTTGGATTTTTGAGCAAACTGATGGTTATTTGGGAAAGTTTCTCGGGCGTCGCGCTGGCTTGATCGACCATTCGGGCCGCGCCAGATTCAACAAAGGCCAGCGCATTATAAAACTGGTGATTATCGGTCGCCGCTGGGTATGGGATCAAAATCGCGGGAAGTTTCGTCGCAGCCAATTCAGCGAGTGAGGAAGCGCCGGAGCGGCTGATCGCCACGGTCGCGGCGCCAAGCGCAAATTCCATTTCGGTGAGGAACGGCCGAACCACCGCTTTTCGATGGTGCGCGGCGTAGGCGCTTTGCACTTTTTCAACGTCGTTGGCGCCGGTCAAATGAAGGAACTGCAAATTCGGGGCGCGGGAAACTAAATTGGGCAGCGCGGCCAAAATGGAATTATTAATTCCGCTCGCTCCCTGGCTTCCACCCATCACGAGGAGCACGGGCTGATCGCCGCGAAGCCCAAGCGCCATTCGCGCCGACGATTGATCAATCTCCTCCAAAAACTGCGAGCGCACCGGCATGCCAGTAACTTGCGCGCGCGCAATGCTCATGCGGCCGGACGCTTCGTGAAAATAAACAAACGCTTCATCGACGAAATGGGCGAGCCAACGATTCGCCCGCCCAGGAATCGTGTTCGATTCGTGCAAAAAGGTTTTTGCGCCAAGTTTTTTTCCGGCAAGAACCGGCGCGGCGCTGGTGAATCCGCCCATCGCGAGAACCGCTTGCGGAACTTTCTTGCGGAAAAGAGTTTTGGCGCTGCGATAGGATTTAGCAAAACCGGCGAGAAATCCGATGGCACCGCCACGGGTCAATCCAACCGCAGGCAGCGTCTCAACCTCGATGCCAATCAACGATCTCACCGCCTGTTGATCCACTTCTTTGGGCGAAACCAGCAGCGTGACTTCGCAGTCGCGCCGGACGAGTTCCTCTGCGACCGCCAGCCCTGGAAACAAATGTCCACCCGTGCCACCACAGGCAATGGCGATGAATGGAGGTGAAGGTTTGCGTTGCATCAGGTGAGTTGCGGCGAAGTCGATTCTTCGTCAAATGGATTGGTTTTCTTCTGCGTCGGTTCCACCGCCTGACGCGCGATGCTCAAGAGAATTCCCACCGCGAAAAGCATGACCAGGAGATTTGATCCGCCATAACTGATGAATGGAAGCGGCATTCCTTTATTCGGCAAGGTGCTGGTGACGACTCCAATATTGATAAATGCCTGGAAGCCGATCATGAATGTGATGCCTGATGCCAGCAGCAATCCAAATGCGTCCCGGGCACGCGAGGCGATAAAGATTCCGCAGACCACGAGAATGACGAACACAACGACAACCGCAATCGTTGCAATGAGGCCGAGTTCTTCGCCGATGATTGAGAAAATAAAATCAGTATGATGCTCGGGAACGAAGCCGAGTTTTTGCCGGCCATTTCCCAGTCCAAGCCCAGTCCAACCGCCGGTGCCTAACGCAATCATTGCCTGATAGGCTTGATATCCCACGCCGTCGCGATTTTCCTCGGGATGCAGCCAAGCGAGAATCCGCTTCATGCGCATCGGATCGTGCCAAAACGAGAATGCCAACGCGGTGAGCCCGGCGAGCGCGGGTGGAATGATAAATTGAAGGCGGACGCCGGCGATAATCAGCATTGTTCCAGAAACCGCTGCGAGAAGAATGGTGCAACCGCGGTCCGGTTCGACAAAAATCAAAGCGAGCACAAAGGCAGCAAACATTCCTGGGACAACCAAACCACGCCAGAAGGATCTCATGAGCCGCTGATGCCGTTCTCCATAGTAAGCAATGAAAATGATCAGCGCAATTTTAGCCAGTTCGGAAGGTTGAAAACGAATTGATCCGTGGCCGATCCAACGACGGGCGCCGTTCACTTTGATTCCAATGTGCGGCACAAAAACCAGCAGCAAAAGCAACACGGCGAAAATGAGCAGCGGCAGTGAGATTTTTTTGAGCAGGTGATAATCGAGCGTGGCGGCGATAGTCCCGCCAATCAGGCCGAGCGCGCACCAGGCCAATTGCATGATCAAATAGTGAGTCCCGACCTGGGCCGTGCTGGAGCTGTAAAGGATCACCATTCCCAGCGATAGAAGAGCGGCGACGCAGAAAAATAAAGTAGTGGTGGCCAACTTCATCAAATGCTCAGGAAATCTGATTGCACTGGATCAATGTTGTTTTGGAATTTTCAGGAGACTGTTGGGTTTTCGATATTTGTTGAGGACGCCGAGACGAGGTTTCTCGGCGTCCTGTTGGGATAGCGTTAAGGAGTCTTCACGGGCGCGGTAGCCGGTGCCGGTGCGGGCGCTACCGGTGTCGCAGGGGCGACCACAGGTACCGGTGCGGGAGCAGGTTCCACGACTTTGGGCGCGGGCAACTTCAGTTTCTGGCCGATATTGATTTTGGTCGATTTCAAGCTATTGAGGCTCATGATCGTTTTAACCGTTGTGCCATGGCTCTTGGCAATTTTTTCTAGCGTGTCGCCGGTTTTTACCAGGTAAACCGAGGTGTCACTGCTCGTCGTTGGCGCCGGTGCGGAAAGGGTGGCTGGTGCGCTGGCGCTAGGAACCTGAAGCTTCTGGCCCAACTGCAATTTGCTGGAGTTAACCGCGGGATTGGCTTGCTCAATGGCTTTGACTGATACGTGCAGTTTCTTAGCGATCGATGAGAAGCTGTCACCTTTCGTGACCACGTATTCCTTCAAGTCAGGAGCGACTGGAGGAACTGGATTCACCACGGGAGGCGTCGGTTCAACGACTGGATTTGTGGCGAATGGAGCTGCCGGATTTGTATCCACCAACGCCGTTTCGTTGGTCATCGGAGGAAATCCAGCGTTGGTGCCCTCAGGTGGCAGAACTGGCTTGTCCTCGGATTTCTTGCAACCGCCTTGGATGAGCAATCCGCCGAAAAAGACGACGTGGATGGCGGCGATGGTGAAAAAGGCCGTGCGAACGGTGGATTTTTCACGGGATTTCTGGAGCGATCCCTGTGGGACGAGTGGATTTGGTGTATTCATTTCGGTTTGGCGCTAGCGCGTTATTTTTTTGAGGTGTTGGTTTGTTTTTGCGCCGGGGTTTTCCCTCAAAAAACCTCGATGCAAATTAAATTTTTCTACTTTTTCTTTCTTTTAGCCCTGTTGGCTCGACTAAATGCTTTTCTTACTTTCGTTTCCATTGTGGTCGCCGACAGGCCGTCCACTATCGGTGGTGCGCTCCCACTGGGCTACCGCATCCCGAAACACTTCACCCCGGTGTTGATAGTTCCGAAACTGGTCAAAACTGGAACAAGCGGGTGAAAGTAAAACTACATCGCCAGGAACGGCCGTTTTCGCCGCTTCCGGCACAGCTTCTAGCAATGAATTAATCAACGTGCAAGGAGTAAAGAGACTCCACGCCGCACGAATTTTTTCACGCGCCTCGCCAATCAAAAAAGCGCCCTTCACACGCTGCGACAACAGCGGCCCAATATCATGAAAATCGAACTTCTTGTCCCGTCCGCCTGCGATGAGCCAGACATTCGGCTCCCCTGCCCGGCCTTCGGGCAAGGAGAGCAACGCGCGGTGGAGCGCGCCGACATTGGTGGCCTTGGAATCGTTGATAAACTTGACCCCGTTGACTTCGCCAACGACTTCGCAACGATGCGGCGGCAGTTCATAATTTTTTAGCGCCTCGGCCGTTTGTTCCAGCGGCAAGCGAAGGACGCGACAAACCGCCAGCGCCGCCATTAAACTTTCAGCGTTGTGGGGGCCACGGATTTTGCAATGGTCCATGTCGAGCAAAGGTCCTGACCAATCCTCGATACGACTGACGATTAATCCTCGGTCCAGAAAGATATCCGCGTTCCGATTGTTGGCGCTGAACGTAATTACTTTCGCGGGCACCGGGATGTCCAAGGCGCGGAGTTGCGCCAGCGCCTCGCTCTGAACGATCGCCCAATCGAAGGCCTGCTGATTGGCGAAGATGCGTGCCTTTGTCTGGATATATTCCGCCATGCTGGCGTAGCGATCGAGGTGGTCCTGAGCCGTGTTGAGCAAAACCGCGATGGTCGGGCGGAAAAATTTCGTGGACTCCAACTGGAATGAGCTGACTTCGAGCGTGACGAAATCAAGCTCCTTGGTTTGTTCCGCAACCGCCGATAACGGCAAACGCGTTTCGTCGCACACCACTGTTTTGCGATGGCAGTGAGTCAAAACCCGCTCAATGATCTGCGTGGTGGTCGTTTTTCCGTTGGTTCCGGTGACTGCGATGTTCAGGCAAAGCGATTGCTGATAGCCCAACTCCAATTCGCTAATGACTTGAATTTCTTTCGCCTTCAGTTCAGCGATAAAGGGGTCCCGCAGCGAAACCTCTGGACTCACCACGGCAAAATCAAATTTCTCAGGCGGCAAAGCTGTCACTCCCAACCTGACCTCGATTCCAGGCTGCTCAAGCTCCTGCGCAGCGCGTTCGAGTCCATCTGTGTTAAGTCGATCGATGAGAACAACGCGTGCTCCGCATTGCGCCATCAAACGCGAAGCCGCCGTTCCGCTGGGATTCATTCCAAGCACGACAACTTTTTTATGTTCGAGATCAATCATTAGCGAATTTTCAAAGTGCTTAGCGCGACGACGGCGCAGAGCACACACAAAATGTAGAACCGCGTTACCACCTGCGATTCATACCAGCCCTTTTTTTCAAAGTGATGATGCAGCGGGGCCATCAGGAAAAAACGTCGTCCCTCGCCATATTTCAGGCGCGTGTATTTGAACCATCCGCGCTGAATCATGACCGAAACGGCTTCCAAAACGAAAACGCCACCGGCAATCACCAACACGAATGGCTGGTGGATCAGCACGGCAATGATTCCAAGAACACCACCGAGCGGCAGCGAACCGGTATCGCCCATGAACATCTGGGCGGGATGACAATTGAACCAAAGGAATCCCAAGCCGGCCCCAATCATTGCGGCGCAAAATACCGTTAATTCACCTGCGCCGGGCACATGCGGCACCTGCAAGTAGCCTGAAATGACCGCGTTGCCGGAAACGTAGGTCAGCACGAGAAAAACGAAGGAAACGATGACGGTGCAACCGATCGCGAGGCCGTCCAATCCGTCGGTTAAATTCACCGCATTTGAGCTTCCGATTATGGTCAGCGAGGTGAGAATCAGACCGACAATTGCGCCGACCGTTCCGGTTGCAACCGGGTATTTGTAAAATGGAACCATCACGTCGGTGATCAGTTTGGCGGTGGAGGGCAATTGCCACAGGTAGATCGCGATGAAGGCAGCGAGAATTCCTTGCACCCACAGTTTCACATGCGACGCGGCACCCTTGTTGTTCTGCTGGGTGATTTTTGCGTAGTCGTCGTAAAAGCCGAGCCCCGCCATGACGATGACCGAAAGCAGCGTTAAGATGATCAACGTGTTCCATTGCGCCCAGAGCAGCGCAGTTAAATCCAGCACGAGAACGATCAAAACTCCGCCCATCGTCGGCGTGCCGCGCTTGCTCAAAACTCGTGCGCCCAGATTTCCGCCTTCTTCCGCTTTGTCCGCGTAGTCCTGCCCGAATTTCAGGCGCTTGAGCCAGACGATAATTTTCGGCCCGAGCCACAAACTCAACAGCAGGGCCGTCACCGCCGCGCCCGCCGCACGAAAGGTAATATAGCGAAATACCCAGAGGGATTTTAGCGCCAGCTTTTCCCAGCGGGTGTGCGCCGATACGTCGATCAAAAATTGTGCGAGATAATAAAACATCTAATTGCGAATCAGTTTTTTAAAATTTCTCCAATTTGCTCGATGCGCGCGGCGCGGGATGCCTTGAGCAAAACGAGATCGTTCGGATGCAAAAAAGTTTTCAACGCGCCACCCGCCTGTTGCGCATCGCGGAATTCCGTCACGGCCTCAAGCCCGGCTGCGCGAGCTGCCTTCGCCGTCGTTTCCGCCATGGCACCCACGGCGAAAAGATGTTCGACTCCGCATTCGGCCGCGCGACGCCCCACATCCATATGGGCGGAGACGCTTTGCTCCCCGAGTTCCGCCATGTCACCCAGAACAGCAATGCGCCGCCCGCTGCACGGCAATTCGCGCAAAGTTTCGAGGGCGGCGATCATCGAATCCGCATTGGCGTTGTAGCTATCGTCCAAAATGCGAATGCCATTCACGCTCCAAAGTTGAAGCCGCATTTTGGCAGGCGGGCAATCGTCAAATCCGCGCTGAATTTCCGAGCGATTTAATCCAAGTTCAGCTGCGACCGAAAGTGCGAGCAACGCATTCACAACCTGGTGGCGGCCAAAAAGTTTGATTCGATATTCGCCCGAAATCTGGTCGTGAGGCGTGCGGGCCAAAAATGTAACGCCGCTTTCATCAAACCGAATATTGCGCGGGTGAAAATCATTTCCTTCCGCCAGGCCAACGCGAACGATTTTGGCACGGGTGCGTTGGGTGATTGTTTCCATCAACTCGCTGTCTCCGTTCACGAAGAGCGTTCCCGTAGCAGGCAGGAGCTGCGCGAGGGTTCCCTCCTCTTTTGCAACACCGGCGAGGTCACCGAAGAATTCCAGGTGCTCGCGGCCGATGCTGGTGATCACACCCAAGTTCGGCTGAATCATCTGCAACAGCGGCTCGAGCTCGCCGGGATGATTGGTGCCGACTTCGATGACGGCGACTTGATGCGCGGTTTCCAACTTCAACAGCGTGACCGGCACGCCGACGTCGTTGTTAAAACTCGCTTCGCTCCACAACGTTTTGAATTTTTGCCGCAGCACTGCGGCAAGCAATTCTTTCGTGGTCGTCTTCCCGTTGGATCCGCCCACTGCAATGATTGGCGCACGGAAATCCTGGCGGTAACGCGCCGCCAAATTGCCAAGCGCGCGGCGGGCATTATCGACCACAACGACGGTAGCGGAAAAGTTTGCGGGAATTTTTTTCCGCTCGGCGACAACGGCGATCACGCCGGCTTTGGCGACTTCGGGCAGAAATTGGTGGGCATCAAACCGATCACCAGAAAGAGCAAAGAAAAAATCGCCCGGCTTGGCTTTGCGCGAATCGGTACAAACATTCGTGGCGAGCCGATGCGGTGAACCGTTGCGCAGTTCTCCTCCGCAAGCATCCGCCAAATATTTTAGAGAGCGCGGTTCCATTTATTTTAGCGAAAAGGTGGCCGTGACCACAGCGGTCATGGTCTTTTCCAATGAACTTGTATCGCTCACCCCTTCGGAACTGGTGTGCGTGGAATACAATGAGGCAATCTGGAAAACCCCCATTCGCGCGGAGCGCAACTGATGGATTTTCCGGTCTCCCTGTAAGGCGATCTGCTCGGCGCGAGCCCGCGCGTCTTTGGTCGCCTCGGCCAGCATTTCGATTTTGGCCTCTCCCGATTTGGTATAGATATACTCCGGCGGTTCACTCGTAAATTGAACACCTTGTTCCACCAGCGTTGTGGAATCGCGGCTCAACCGGGTGATCTTGTCCACGTCGCCGGACTGAATCTCAAGCCCTTGGCTCAACCGAAATCCGACCCTTCGCTGCGCATTGTCGTTGGAGCGCATTTCCTGAATGTTAATGGCCGTCAGGAGATGGTTGCTGACGGAGTTCGATCTGAGGAAATCTTCAATCTTTGGCAAATCGTCCTTCAAACGATGCTGCGCTTCGAGGAGCGTGGGAGCTTCGGATGAAAAAAAGCCGCGCCAAATGATCAGGTCAGAGCGGACGTTTTTCCGAGCCGAGCCCGTGGAATTGATTGTTTGCGATTCGGCAATTTTCAGCCACGCCCGCGTCACCAGGGCAGCAGAACAAATCAAACCCGCGGCGAGAAATAATCCTGCCAGTAATCCCAATAGATGAGGTCGTCCATTGTTCATCGCAAATTTATTTGAGCGCCAAAGTCTCTTTCACCACCGGCTCTAGAATATCCGGCTTAAGGTTCAAGTAGTTGGCGGCTCGCTCGGCAATGTTTTTGAAAAACGGCGCGGCGGTTTGCCCTCCGTAATGACCATTTTTCGGCTCGTCCAAAACGATTGAGATGCACAGTTCGGGATTGTCGGCGGGAAAGAATCCGATGAACGACGCGAAATATTTTCCAGAAACATATACGCCATGTTCCGCTTTTTGCGCGGTGCCGGTTTTACCTGCGACGGTGTAGTGATCCATCTTGGCTTTGGGCGCAGTTCCTTCCGGCGTCGCGACCGTTTTAAGCGCGGTCACCATGTCCCTCGCGGCCTTTGAACTCACGACTTCGCGCAAGACTTGGGGCTGATACTTTGCGACAATATTTCCGTCCTGATCTTCAAGACGATCAATCAACATCGGCCGCATCAATCGCCCGTTATTCGCAATGGCGCTCATCGCCATTACCATCTGCAAGGGAGTGACCGCCACACCGTGGCCCATCGGAATCTGGGCGATGGAAACTTTGCTCCAATCTTTTGTGGGGTAAACAATACCCGAAACTTCCCCGGGCAACGGCACTCCGGTCTTCACGCCGAATCCAAAATTGTGGATGTAACTGTAAAGGGCGGTCGGGCCCATTTTAATTCCGATTTTTGCCGCGCCGATATTCGAGGAATGTGTGATGATGCTTTCCACCGAAAGCAGACCGTGCGAATCGTGGTCGTGCAATGTTCGTCCCGCAAAACTGAACCGGCCATGCTCGCAATCAAACTGGTCGGTTAGTTTGACCGCGTTTTCATTCAAGCCACCGGAGACCACAACGATTTTGAAAGTGGAACCAGGCTCGGCGATGTCGGAAATAACCCGGTTTCGCAACGAATCCGCCGGAAAAACACCAGGCCGATTCGGATCAAAGTTTGGCAGCGTCGCCATCGCCAGTATTTCTCCGGTGCGCGGGCGAACCATCACCGCTGAGATACTGATCGGGGTATGCTGCCTCGAGGCCTCAAGCAACTCCGTTTCAAGGATGTTTTGCAGTCCCGCGTCCAACGTGAGCACCACGTTCATACCATCACGCGCTTCCACATCCTGATCTCGATAAGCCACCAGCTCATGGCGGCGCCCGTCGATTTCGGTGCGACGCCAGCCGAGCACACCGCTCAACTGCGATTCCATCCTGCGTTCAATACCGTTTACGCCGATCATCTCACCCCCGTTGCCCGCGCCGACGTAGCCAATGACATGGGCCGCGAGCGACTGATTCGGGTAAGTCCGCAGCTGATCTTCCTCCGTGAAAACTGCTTTTTGCCGAAGGTTCTTCAGCGTCTCCTTTTGCGTCTTGGTGAGGGTTTCCTCGTTCATCCCAAAATTGTTCAAGGCGAGCGCCTGCTGGATTTTCTCCCACTCCTCGATCTTGACTTTATTTTTAAGAACAGCGTGTTGGTCAAACACCGGCTGGCCGTTGGTTTGATATCGAATGATTTTCGGCTGCAGGCGCTGCGCTAGAAAATTCTCGTCAAGCTTGAGCAGCGGGGCGAGAAGCCGGGCCATTTCCGGCCAGCGTTCCCCGACAAGTTTCGGATCGGCGCAAACAATTTTGGATTGAACACTCGTCGCCAAAGGCACGCCGCGAATGTCACGAATCTGTCCGCGCAACGGTTTCCGCGTTTCCAAACGCTGGGTGTTCCGCTTGGCCATGGAACGTAATTCATCGTGTCGAAAAACTTGTAGATCAACGAGGCGGTAGCCGAGGAATCCCAACCCGAGCGCTAGCAACAATGCGAGCATTCGTAATCTCCAGAGTTGAACTGCTTTGGCCATGATTATTTCCTCAGTTTGAATTTACCTACCGCCCGTGCCGTTCGGTTCCTCCTCCGAACATGCCCGGGCGGCGGTAAAATTAGTTTCCTCGCATTCGAGGATCAGCTTGCGCTTGACGCGAATCAGCCGGTTCAATCCGCTGTTCGCTCATAAAATTTTCAACCGGCGCTTCGATCAAACGAACAATTTGGGAAACCGGCGGGGCCACCAGGCCAAGATTTAATTGCTTCACCTTCTGTTCCAGCATGAGGGGCGAACAGAGCGCATCATATTGTGCACGACTCTTTCGGTTTTGCCGTTGCAGTTCGGTGAGCCTGATCTCGCGTTCCTTGATCTGTCGGCCGAGAACGGCGACTTGGTTTTTGTACCAAACGTAGCCAACGCCTGAACCGCCGATGAAAAGGCAGAGCATCAACGCTTTGAGGGCCGGAGCGAACCGGACGGCGGCGGATTGATTTTTTCTGTTTCGAGCCATTTAAATTTTCTCCAAGACCCGCAATTGTGCGCTGCGGCTGCGCGGATTTTCGTCTATCTCAGCCTGCGTCGGCTGAATTGCTTTTCGACTTACCCATTTCATCTTCGGCACGGCTGGCTTGCGCAATTCGGGCACGTCCACATCGCCAATCACTGTGTAGTCCCGTGACATCGTCCGCCCAAACCCTTTCACCACTCGATCTTCCAGCGAATGAAATGTGATCACCGCCAATCGCCCGCCCGGTTTCAAAATCTTTAGCGCGCCATCGAGTCCGCGCTTGAGCGATCCAATCTCGTCATTCACCGCCAACCGCAATGCCTGAAAAACTTTCGTGGCCGGATGCGCTTTTTTCCCGGCCCGCGGCGAAATACGCTCAATTAATTCCGCAAGTTGTCGCGTCGTCTCAAATCGTCGCATCTGCCGATCTCGTTCGATCGCGCGGGCCATTCGCCTTGAATCCCGCTCACCACCAAACTCCCAGAATATGTTTGCCAGGTCTTCCGCGCTGGACTCGTTCACGAGCTTCGCGGCGGTCATCGGCTGGCTTTTATCCATCCGCATATCCAGCGGGCCGTCCTGCTGAAAACTGAATCCCCGCTCCGCCAAATCCAGTTGCGGCGAACTCACGCCCAAATCCAGCAACACACCATCGCAACTTCCCGCTTCAATCCACTCCGACATTCCTGCGAAATTTCCCTGCCGAATCTCAAATCGTCCTTCGAACTTCGCCAGCCGCTTTCGCGCCGCTTCAACCGCGTCGCAATCTCGATCGCATCCAAAGAGCCATCCAGTCGGCGAACTCGCCTCTAATATGGCCGCTGCGTGACCAGCCCCACCGAGCGTTCCGTCGGCGTACCGACCGCCGGGCCGGGGGCTCAGCGCTGTGAGCACCTCCTCCATCATCACCGGCTTGTGTACGAAGTTTGGCACGTGGCATGAAAACCTTAAATCCGCTCCGCCAAGTCAGGCTGTTTTTCTGCCTCAACCGGCGCAACGTCCGGCTGGGATTCCGCCGCCGGCTCAAAGGGCGAATTGGACTTGAACAAGCCCGTTGTTTTTTTAATCCAGCGTCGGCCGGAATTTTTCACCGTGCCCAAATCCGGCAGGCTCGGTTTGTGATTCTGCAGAACCGGCGTCACTTTTGGTTTCGGCGAGACGACTTCCAGATCCGCTTCGTTCAAATCGTTTCGCACCACGGTGACTTTTTCGAGCGACCACTCGGTTTGAACTGGGGTGGCAAACGGTTTCCGCTTGGAACGCGCCGGGAATAAACGCGATTTGAGGGAGGAAATCTTATGTGCGAGGCTCGATCCAATCCGAACCGCCAGACTGATTTCCGCCGGTCGTGGCGCAACTTCTTCAGCCCGTCGCAAAATCTGTCCAACCGCAATTTTCTGAGTTTGATCGAACGCAATCTTTGCCGGAACCACCGAGGGCTCCACCGCACTCGCTGCAGGAGCGACCGTTTTGATTTCCTCAGACACCGCCGCCGGGGGAACCGTTTCGTGATTCACCTTCGCCGAATCCGCAGGTGCCGCGAAAATATCGGCCGAAATCGGACGAAAGGTAGCGGCGAATTTCGGCAGCAAACTTTGTTGGGTCAGTTTGTATTTACCGAGAATGGTTTTCCCACTCTTCAAGCTCTGGCCAACGCTCAGTAATTTTACTAACTTCATATTTATTCCATCAGTTTGAACGCTTCATGCGCCATCACGGCATCCGATGCCTTCACTGCTTCAAATCGTTCCGGGTTCCAGATTTCAAATCGATCCAGCAGCCCAACCAGTTTTGCCTGGTCCTTGATGCCAGCGGCTTTCGCCATTTCTTCGGGCAAACAAATTCGCCCCGCCTTGTCCACTGACACCTGGATCGATTCGGTTCCGATAAACCGTTTCAACACCACTTTGTTCGGGTCCCCGTTGGACATCGCGTCGATATCCCGCATCAACTCCGCCATTTCTTTCGGCGGCAGAACCCGAAGGCAGGGACCTTCCTTGGCTTTCGGCCATAAAATTAGGGTGAATTCGACTTCTGGTTTCGCTGGGCGCCACTTGGCTGGGATCTGCACACGACGCTTCTCATCAACCCCATGTTGATACAAGGAGTTGTAATAAGTCGGCGGCTCAAATGTTTGTTCGTCACCCATTCTGAAACTTATTCACATCGTTTTTAACCCACTGTTCCCCACCACGCCCCACTTGATGACACTCTACTCCTCTACGGTCAAGTAAAAATCGTCCGCGAACTTGTTCAAAAGTTATTCACACGTTCCCGGAGGCGGTGAAAAAGTGGTGAAAAACAACGTCGGCGAGCCAATTCTCTTTTGAACTGCGCTCTATCACGGCTACCTTCTCGTGCCATGCGAACTGCCGATTTTGATTATGTCCTGCCGCCTGAACTGATCGCTCAGACACCCGTCGCCAAACGGGATCAGTCGCGCTTACTGGTCCTGAATCGAGAAACCAATGACTTGGAGCATCGTCGTTTCACCGATCTGATCACGTATTTGCGATCCGATGACGTTATCGTTTTGAATAATTCGCGGGTTATCCCGGCTCGATTGCGCGGAGTCAACGCCCAGAGCGGTGGAAAATTTGAAATTCTGTTGTTTCAAGAAAAAGGCGTCAACGACTGGTGGGCGCTGCTGCGTCCAGGAAAGCGAGCGCAAATTGGAACGCAAATCGATTTGCTTGACCTCAACCAACGCAAATCGGATATCTCGGCCGTCGTCGAGGAAATCAATGCAGAAGGACATCGGCGCATTCGGTTTCATGGCACGACGAATATTTTCGAGGAACTGGAGCGGCTTGGGGAAATACCGTTGCCACCGTACATTTCACGGGATGAACAGCTCGACTCCGACCGCGAACGATACCAAACGGTTTACGCACAAGCGGCAGGCTCAGTCGCTGCGCCGACCGCCGGACTTCATTTCACACCGGAATTATTGGAGGCAATAAGAACGCGCGGCGTGGAAATTTGCCCTGTCACGCTGCATGTGGGGCTCGGCACATTTGCGCCGGTAAAAGCGGAGACTCTTTGCGGCCACGTCATGCACGAGGAACGCTTTGAAATTAGCGCGGAAACAGCGCTTGCAATCAACGAGGCAAAATCAAAGCAGCGACGGATTATTGCCGTGGGCACGACCGCAGTGCGCGTGCTCGAAAGTGTCGCAAACCAAAATTCGGGAAAGCTGGAGGCGAGCTGCGGCACGACGAAAATGTTTATTTTTCCTCCGTACAAATTTCAAATCGTCGATGCGCTTGTGACGAATTTCCATCTACCCTCTTCCACGTTGCTGATGCTGGTGAGCGCGCTTGCTTCGCCCGGCGAAACGGTGGGACGCGAAATAATCCTAGCCGCCTACAAGAAAGCGATCGAGGAACGATACCGGTTTTTCAGCTACGGAGATGCGATGCTGATTACGTGACCAGCGGTTCGTCTGGGCCAGCTTCGAGCTTGGTTTCCACCCAGCGCGCGAGCAACCAGAGCGTGTCCGACAAGCGATTCAAATAAATGATAATTTCCGCGTTGTGCAGTTGATCGGATTCCTGCAGCGCGCAGACACGCCGCTCCGCTCTCCGGCAAGTCGTGCGGGCAATATCCAAGGCGGCGGAATTCAAATTCGCGCCCGGAGTGGCCCAACCTTTGAATGAAACTTTTTCCGCTTCAATTTTTTGCACGAGCTGATCAAGTTTTTCGATGAGAGCGCTCGTCACGATGGAATATCCCCCCTTGATGTAGCGCGGCAAATCCTCCACCTGCGTGGCAAGCTCACCCATGACGAGGACCAAATCTTTTTGCACGAGAAATAAATTTTCGCGCACGAAATTCTGTTGTGCGGTTGCGCGCGCCATGCCAATAGCGGTGTTCAATTCATCCACCGCGCCATAGGCTTCCACGCGCGGATGGCACTTGGAAACTCTGCGGTTGAACATCAAACCGGTAGTGCCGGCGTCCCCGGTTTTTGTCGCGATACTCATAAGCAAATCATCGTTCCACTTCTTTTTTGTAGGCCAGAATTCCATCGATAATGGCGAGGGCCATTCGCTTTCGATAAGCGGGGTCGTAAATGCGCTTGGAGTCAGTCGGGCTTGTCATGAAACCAGCCTCGATCAAAATGGCCGGGCATTTCTGATCGAGCAAAACAACGAACTGCGACCGCTTCACTCCGCGATCTTCCACCTTCAAGCTCTTCACGAGAGAACGCTGCATCTGATAGGCCAAGAGCACGCTCTTCGCATTTTGTGTGTGGCCGGGATAGGCGGTGGCCGATTTTCCGCCGTTGCTCGAACTGGCCCCCTCCGGCGTGAGGCAATAAACTTCAGCCCCCTCCACCGACCTGGTTGGAGCGGCATTGTAATGCAGGCTCACAAAGAGATCGGCGTTGTTTTTGGTCGCAATCCGCGAACGATCTGACAATTCCAACGCGTGATCGCGAGAACGCGTTTGCACCACCTTGAAACCGGCTCGGGTTAGCAACTGCTCCACTTGCTCGGCCAATAGAAGCGTAAATTTCTTTTCCTCATTTTTCCCGTCGAGCTTGCCAGGATCTTTGCCTCCATGACCCGGATCCAGGCAGATGACTTTCACCGTGGATCCATCCGGCTCTCTCGCTGGAAAAAGAAGCGGCTCGAGCGTCGCCTTCAAATCAACGGCTGATATGAAAACAGTCCCTTTCTGGAAAATAACCGGAAAGCTCAGGATGAGATTGACCCCGTTGAATTGAACCCGGCGCGAATCCATTTCAAAAAGGAAGCGCGCCTCGGCATTGGTGGCGCGCAACTGCCGTTCGTTGACGATCCACTGCAAACGAATCTTGTTCGCTTTGGCCCACTCGGTCGCACGAACGTATTCCTTGCCAAACAGCAGTACTTTTTCCAAACCGCTCAGTGAATTTCCTGCTTGCGCAAGAAAGCTTCCCGCCAAGAAAATTAGCAGGAACACGAATCTCATAGACGAGTTTCGTTCGATGGGCAGGCCGATCCCAGAACTGTTGTCCGCCGGATCATCGCAGGAAAGCTTCGTGCAACCCGCCGTCCACGGTGATGACCTGGCCGGTGGTTTTGCTCAAACGTTTCGTCAGCAACAGAAAAAATGCCTCGGCTTGATCGGCGGGCGTAATCGGCGATTTCGTCAGCGTCCGGTCGGCGTAAAATTTTGCCAGCTTCGTCGTGAGAGAATCCGTCGCCTCGTCGTCGGTGTAAGGAATGTTGTATTTTGCCAGACTTGCGATCACGCGGTCACGCGGGAACATCGCGCTGCCTTGCACGACCGTCGCCGGGGCAACGCCATTCACGCGGACAAGCGGAGAAAGTTCGATGGCCAGTTCGCGCACGAGATGATTTGCCGCTGCTTTCGAGGTGTCGTATGCCACGGAACCTTTCTTCGAGACGACGGCATTGGCGCTGGTCGTGAGAACCAGATTCCCAGTGAGGCCCTGCTCTTTCCAGGTTTTCGCCGCTTCATCCGCGACGATGTATCCGCCCGTCACATTGATGGAAAACGTCAGCGCCCATTTGTCATCTGGAATGTGGCCGGTCGTGTCCGGTGCAACGAAAATTCCCGCCGTCACCGCGATGGAGTCAAACCCACCGTAGGCGAGCGCAACTTCGTCCAGCATCACGCGAACGCTCGCCCGGTCGGTGATGTTTGCCGACAAGCCAATCGCCGGACCGCAGTTGGAAATTCCCGTTCCAGCCACGCCAATTCCCAAACCATATTTGTCCGTGATTTCTTTTGCGGTTGCCTTTGCAGCATCCGCATTCAAATCCACACAAACGATGTGGGCGCCTTCTTTCACGAGGCGATGCGCCACTTCCTTGCCAATGCCCGAGCCCGCGCCCACCACGACAATCACCTGCCGCGCCAACTCTTTTTCGGCCGGCATGCGTTGTAGTTTCGCTTCTTCGAGCAGCCAGTATTCAATGTCAAAGGCTTCCTGTTGCGGAAGTGCGATGTATTTATCAATCGCCTCGGCACCGCGCATTACTTCTACCGCGCAATTGTAAAACTCCGCCGTGACACGCGACTCACTCTTGTCTTTGCCCCACGCGACCATGCCGAGGCCGGGAATCAAAATCACCGTCGGATTCGGATCGCGCATTGCAGGCGAATTGGCGCGTTTGCAATTGTTGTAATAAGTCGCGTAATCCTCGCGATATTTTTTCAAACCATCGCTCAACTTCGTCTTGAGCATTGCGACGAAACCGTCAATTTCCGCATCGGTTTTCGGCGAAATTTTTTCCAGCGGCACATAAAGCGGCTTGATTTTTGTGCGCAGAAAATGATCCGGACAACTCGTGCCCAACTCCGCGAGGCGCGGCGCGTCGTTGGAATTCACGAAGCGCAAAATCTTTTCGTCATCCTGAATCGTGCCGAGGAAACGTTTCTGCTGACTCACCTGCCCGCGCAACCAGGGCAGCAACTTTGCAAAAACTTTTTTCCGCGTCGCTTCTGGCAAGGTTTCGTGAATCGCCCCACCAAACGCCTTCGCATCGCCGCCCTTCTCCGCGTATTTTTTCTCGATAAATTGCGCCGCGCGATCAATCAGTTCCAGCGAGAGAAAATAACATTCTTTATCGTCGTTCGACCAATTGATGAGGCCGTGTTGGCCCATCATGATTCCTTTCGCCTTGGGATTTTCCTGGCAGATCTTTTGCATCGCGAGGCCGAGTTCAAAACCGGGGCGCAGCCACGGCGTGTGAATTACTTCTTCGCCGTAAATCTCCTTCGTGAGTTTCACGGAATTTTCCGAAGCCGCGACGGAAATGGCCGCATTCGGGTGCGTGTGATCCACATGCTTGAATGGAATAAATGAATGCAACGGCGTATCGATGGACGACGCGCGCGGATTCAAATTAAACGTGGTGTGATTATACATTGCCACCATGTTGTCTTCGGCAGGAGTCTTCGGCCCCTTCTCTTTCGCCGCGCCATAAACCTTTTGCAGCGAAATCAATTTATCCTGATACAGGGACGAGAAGTTTTCCTTCGTGGAAGTCCGCAGGTCGCCGCCGGAACCCTTGACCCACAGCACTTGGGTTTTTTCGCCGGTCAGTGGATCGGTCTCCGGCAATTTCGCCGACGTGTTTCCACCGCCGGTGTTCGTGACTCGCTGATCGCTGCCGAGTTTATTCGATCGATAAATCAGGCGCGCGACCGCGTCGAGCTTCGAAGCTTCAGAGTCGTTCCATAGGTTGTTGACGTATTTAAAATTTTTATCAGACATAAAATCGGCCAGAGGCTAAAGTCGCGGAAGAAATCGAACAATGATTTTTTGCAAGGGCAGCGGCGTCCCCAATATTGCATCCAACAGTCCGATGCGCTTCGGGCGCGTTTTCAGACTGGCAAAGACAGCCTACCCAATGCTCCAAAGCCGCCGTTGGGCTCGCTAGCTCCGGCTCGGCCCCGAAGACGTTTTATGAAATAAAACAAACTGCGCCGCGACGATTAAAGAGAAATTCGGTTGCAACCTACGCGACGAAAATATACGTTCTGCCGCTCGGTTTTGCGGATAATTGCGAAACAGCGCGATGAGACCAGTTTCGGGACGGAGCGGCATTTTTAAGTGCAGACTTCGTTGCAGAGGTTTCATTGGTCAGTAAGTGTTTGCCAGCGTAGCTCAGTTGGTTAGAGCGTGGGACTCATAAGCCCGAGGTCACTGGTTCGATTCCAGTCGCTGGCACCATTTTTTCACCTCGAAAAATCGACAAATCATCCAGAGGTCCCTTGGTGGGGCGGCGTCTGAGGCCTGCCCCTTATATCAGGTTCGCACTCCACTTCGCCATGGCAGCAGGCCGCGACCCAGCCTTAGGCTTTCCTAGGAATTCAGGATTTGGCTCTTGAGGGGAACTGCGTTGATCAATTCAACTTGCCGGCCTGAATGAACCAAGGGTGCTTTGATTCTTTGCGGGTCGGCTTGGCAAAATTTTTCGTCAGATTCACTTTTGACGGTTTGGCCTTGTAAAATTTCCTGATGAGGTGGCCGTCGCTGTCCCGTGGAACAGGTTTCTTCTTCCCGCTGGCTTGTGTGTCCGAAGTTGTGACGAGCAAAACGGCCAAAACGACCAAGAGAATGCGAAGGCTGCTTTTCATTGTCTCGAAATTTGTGCCTGCGAATTTCAAACGTCAATGGAAAAACCGCGTTTTGATCTGCGCTGATTCATCTTTTGGAACGTTTTGCAAAATCCAGCACTCTTTTTGAAAATTAGGACAGCGCTGGCACCCAGGCTGTGGCGAACCCATTGATCAGCCTCCGCTTGATTTCTGGTTGGTTCTGGCCGGAATAAAATCCGGATTCGGTAACATCATTTGCGCTTTTACGTTACGGCGCCAGAGATCCAATTTCTGTTCAAGCTGGTTGGCTTTTTGCGGATTCGCTTTGGCAAGATTGTTTTTTTCGCTCAAATCCTCTTTCAAATTATAAAGTTCCAAACGGCCGGTCTCGTAATCCTCAATGAGCTTGAAATCGCCCTCGCGAATTGCTCCGCCCGGCTTGTTCCCCTGGTTGCTGTAGTGCGGATAATGCCAGTAAAGCGGGCGCGAAAAACTGTTGGTTTTTTCCCGGAGCAAAGGAACGAGGCTCAGTCCATCCATTTCCGAATTCGTTTTGCTCAAGAGGTTTCGAGCGGACTTTTGGCCAGTCATTTCGAGAAGGGTTGGAAAATAATCAATGCTGCTCACGGCAGTCTGGCTGACCGTTCCGGCGCGGGTGACTCCCGGCCATTTCACCAGCAGCGGAACGCGGATGCCCCCCTCATGCAAATGACCTTTTCCGCCGCGCAACGGTTCGTTGGACGTCGATGGACCGGGACCTTCGCCACTGGCCAACCCGCCGTTGTCCGAGGTGAAAAACACCACGGTGTTTTCGGCAATGTGCAATTGCTCAAGTTTCGTCAGAATGCGCCCAACGCTGTCGTCGAGACTTTCGATCATCGCCGCGTAAACAGCGTTGGTCTGCGAATCACCCGGTTTGGCAGCGCGGTTGTATTTCCGGATCAGCTCCGCTTTGGCATTCAACGGCACGTGAACCGCGAAATGCGGCAGGTAGAGAAAGAACGGTTTCTGCTGATTTTTTTCGATGAAGCGAATCGCTTCGTCGGTGAGGCGATCGGTCAGATATTCCCCTTTCGTTCCCTGCTCCAACCGCGGCAGCGCCTCGCGCCTCAGTCGATACGGGAAAAAATAAGTTTCCGGCATGCCGCTCTCTGTCCCGCCGATGTTGAGGGCAAACCCCTGCTTTTCCGGTTCGAACCCTTTGCCGCCGAGATGCCATTTTCCGATGCTGGCCGAAATGTAGCCGTCCTCTTTCAATATCTCGGCCAAAGTTTGCTCTTCGAGCGGGAGTTGATTCAGAAAAGCCGGACGCAATAATTTTTGGTCGGGTCGATCACTTCGCCCCGGGAGCCAATCGGTGAGATGCAGGCGCGCCGGATATTTGCCGGTCAAAATACTGGCCCGCGTCGGCGAACACACCGGACTCGCCGCGTAAGCATCCGTGAAGCGCACGCCTTCTTTGGCCAGCCGATCCAGATGCGGCGTTTTGTAAAAAGTGCTTCCGTAACAGGAGAGGTCTTTCCAACCAAGGTCGTCCGCCAGAATGAATACAATGTTGGGACTCTGCGTGGCTCTGGCTGGTTCAGCGGACAGGTTCCCGCAGAAAAATACCCCCGCGAGAAAACTGGTGATAAGGTCGCGCGCGCGTCGCAGATAATTTTTCATGAGCTGAAACCGACAGTTTGGAACGAAATCGAATGGAATGGATCTCCGCGCACCTGGATTGAAGCGGATCGCGGCGGCTCAGATATAATACATTTTTTCTTTGGCGCCAACGGCATCAAGCAATTGTTGGAAAGTAATTTCATCCGCCGCTTCGTCGAGCGCGCACTGCATTTTGCGCCAGGCTTCGCGCAGTTCGGGCGGGCATTGCGGGTTGTTCAACGCCGGCGAATCAAAAACGTTTCCGTGAATGCTGCGCAAAACATCGCCCATCGTAATCTCGGCGGGAGGCCGCGCGAGCATGTAACCACCCTCTTTTCCACGCTGGCTGCGGACGATTTGCTTGGACTTGAGTTCGATTAGAATCTGCACCAGATAGTTGGAGGGGATTCCTTGATCAGACGCCATTTCCTCGACTTTTCGCGCCACGCCTTCTGGATAATGCCGCGCCAACCATAGCACGGCACGTGCGGCATAATCGCTCTTAACGGAGAGTTTCACCGGGCAAATTTACGGTGGCGCCGGTTTGGGTGCGATAAAAATATTGTGCCGCTTGCCTCAAAGACGAGAGATTCCTGCCAGCAGCGACGCCCTCATGAAGCATCAAAAATCTGCGGTGAAAAAAATTGCAGCCCTCAGGCGGACCGCTACTCTCTGGCCACGATGTCTGCAATATTGGAATCCCTTAAAGGCCGCGAGCTTCGGCAATTTGATGTCGGTCACATTGTTATCCAGCAGGGCGATAAAACCAACTGTCTTTATATTCTGGTTACTGGATCAATCGAGGTTTTGAAAGATGACGTGAGAGTAGCTGTCGCGGCTCAGCCGGGCCTGGTTTTCGGCGAGATGGCCGTCTTGCTCGCGGGCGAACATACCGCAACGGTGCGAGCGGTGACCCAATCCACTTTTTACATTGTCGAAAACCCCAAGGAGTTTCTCCAGGAGTCCCCGGCGATGTGTCTTCACCTGTGCGAACTGATGGCGCGGCGGCTTGATTCCCTCAACAAATATCTGGTGGACGTGAAACAGCAGTTTGCAGGGCATGACCACCTGGGGATGGTGGATGAAGTCCTGGAAGCGCTGCTTCACCGGCAGCCGCGCGATCGCGTCCGACCAAATGAATCAACCATTCGTCACGGCGAGTTGCCGGGCTGACTGCCCTTCCAGCGAAATCCATTCCGCCGACATCGCATCAAGATCAAGCGCAATGTAGGCCGGGCACGGTCCGATCTGCTTGCCGGGATTAAACACCCACGTCTTGCCGATCCGATCCACCCACGCACCATCAGCGTAAAAAGGGGAATTGTGGATATGTCCGCTCAACACCATATCGGGTTCGAAACGTTGGATCCAACCGAGCAACGCTTCGTCGCCACCGAATTTTTTACCCGTCCAGCAGACCGGAGAACCCGCGGGCGGCGCGTGATGAATCCAAATCCAACGGCCTCGGGCATTTCCCGCTTCGCTCGCCAACTGTGCTTCCAGTTCCGCGCGCGAAGCCGGCCCATCCCACCAGGGGCAAATGGTCACCCGCGCCCCTGGCAAATCCACACTGTCGCCGTCCACGAACAAACCCTCTGACTTCGCCTCACGAATCCATTGCGCGACGGATTCATCCGCCGCGCTGCGACTGTCGCCATCATGATTGCCCGAGCTAACCAGCAGCCGCGTCTTTTGCCGGATCAAGCGGAGATATTTTTCCACCACCACGATCTGGACATCAAAATCCAAGCTCGAAGCTAAATCCAGCAGATCTCCGCCAATGACAACAGGGTCGAATTTTTCGGCATTAGCAACCAGCCAGTCGAACTGCTTGAGCGCATAATGAAGATCGGCCACGAAAAGCATTTTCATATTTTTTTTGCGGATGGGGCTCCAATACTGGCAAAGCTCAGTCAAAACGCGGACGGCCAAGGTCGCCTACACAAGCCATAGACGGTTCACTTGCTGTAAAGCAATACGAATCTGAAGAATCTGAAGAATCTGAAGCGATGTTCTGTTGCAGGCATTTTTCATGACGGTCCATGACAAGAAATGAGCGGACTCAAAAAATTTCGACGGTATGGACAGACAATGCACGTTGCGTCTTGAATCTGACCCGAGGAAGCTTCACAGTCACACTGTCAGAAGAAATTTATTATTTCTGACGCAATCACAACTTGGAAAGGTTTGAAAATGGAACAGAACAAAACGCGCATGTCTCCGAACACCAGCAAAGTTTTGTCCGTCATCATGGGCGGCGGCCAGGGCTCCCGATTGTTTCCTTTGACCCGTGACCGCGCCAAACCAGCCGTGCCGCTTGCGGGCAAATATCGGCTTGTCGATATCCCCATTTCCAATTGCATCAATTCCAATTTGCGCCGCGTGTATTTGCTGACGCAGTTTAACTCCGCTTCGTTGCATCGCCATATTTCGCAGAGTTATAAGTTCGATCAATTCACCGGCGGATTCGTCGAGATCCTCGCGGCGGAACAAACGTTTGGCGACACCTCGTGGTACCAGGGAACCGCCGATGCGGTGCGGAAAAACCTGACGCATTTTCTCAATCACGATTTCGATTACCTCCTGATCCTCAGCGGCGACCAACTCTATCGCATGGATTTCCGCAGCATCGTCGCCCAGCACATCGAGACCGCTGCCGATGTCACGATCGCGACCATTCCCGTCCGCCGACCCGAGGCGCAATCGCTGGGGATCATGCAGATTAATTCCGAGCGACGCATTACTCGTTTCGTGGAAAAGCCGAAGGATTCTGCCGTGCTCGACTCGCTCTCGCTGGGACGCGATTTGTATGAGGAGCTTGAGGTCAAAACTCAGGACGAACTCTTTCTCGCCTCGATGGGCATCTATGTTTTCAATCGTGAAGTGCTCCTGAAATTGCTCGATAACGACTTCACTGATTTCGGCAAACATATCATCCCGGGTGCAATCGATTCCCACCGCGTTTTCTCCTACGTGTTCCAGGGTTACTGGGAAGACATCGGGACGATCCGCTCGTTCTTCGAGGCGAACCTTGACCTGGTTTCAGAATTGCCGCGCTTCAATTTCTTCGACATGAGCGCGCCGATCTTTACGCGTCCACGCTTCTTGCCGGCGTCAAAGATCAACGGGGCTGAAATCAATCACGCGATTATTTCCGACGGTTGCATCATCAATCATGCGACGATCAACCACAGCCTCGTCGGCGTCCGCAGCACGGTGAGCGAAGGGTGTGAATTGAAGCGGGCCATTTTGATGGGTTGCGATTATTACGAGTCCGAAACCTCGATCCAACAATACGAAGCGCAAGGCATCCCGCGCATCGGCATCGGTCGGAATACGCGGATCGAAAACGCGATCATCGATAAAAATGCGCGCATCGGTGAAAACTGCGTTCTATCGCCCGCCGGCAAACCGGAGAACATGGATCACGGCCTTTATTATATTCGCGATGGAATTGTCATCATACCCAAGAACGGCGTCATCCCGCACGGAACGGTGATCTAATTGGCTGGAACTCCAGCCAATGATAAAGGCCGAGGCGCAAGTTTCCATTCCGAACCGGTCCAGAATTCCGCCGTCCCCGCTCCGTTCAAGCGCGCGCCCACGCCCACCGAGCGCAGCGTCGCCACATAAATTCTCTCAAAGCCTTTTTCATCCACGATTTGATCGCGCCAAATGGTTTCGATGCCGCTCGGCCAGCCGGCCGCGGGCATCCTGGGCGCAGAAGAAAATGGCACGGTGCTAATGGTCACGCGCTCGCGCAGATTCCGCACCACGATTCCCGCCGCCGTTTCCGGCGAATCTTCCCGCCGAATGCGCGGATAAAAAAATTCCCAAAGCGGACGGCGCCAGTTCAGCTCGGAATCAGATTCGCCATCGATAATCGGTGAGAGCACATAACGGCGGTAAATCTCCTTGTCCACTTTCCAGTTGATCAGTTCATAGACGCAATAATTGGCCAGCTCGACGTGGGTGAGCAGCGTCTCCAACCGTTGCCCGCCCCAAAAGGGTTTCGCGGCCAGCGTTTCAAAATCCTCTTTCCATTGCGGGGCCAGCAACCATTTGCGCGCCATTCGCAGGGTTGAATCGGAAACCGCCAGCCGTGGTGTGTGTCAGCGGTCACATAAAACCAGCCATGTAGGGTCGAATCAAAACCAGCCAGTTTGAGAGAAGATTTGCGAGGGGATCGGCGAGAGCCGCCAGACTTCGCGATGAATGAACTCAAATTGAGCCTGCAAACATCCATTGGAAGATTGAA
>CANJXF010000054.1 GCA_947478865.1 Verrucomicrobiales bacterium
GACCCAACACCGCCTCCCGGCTGATCCCATTCTCCGCCAGTAACTCGTCAATCAATCCATCCGCTCTTCTCCTCGCTTCTTTCTGCTCTTTGGTCATATCTGCTTTTTCCTCCAGTTATAACCCAAACACAATCTTTCTGATACGCTCAGTAATTTCGGAGAGAGTGGCGGCAGCTCATGGATGTGTTTTGTGAATTGCCTGATTCAAGCGCGGTCAATGGAGTTTCTGCCGCACGGATGCTTGCACCCGCCAATAGTCACGCCATTCCTCAGGTCCGCCTGAGTCCACGGACTGGGGCAGGCTTCGGTAAATCTTAGGCGTCGCCCAACGCCAATGTTCGGCATGCCCGTCAGCGAAAGAAAAATTGCAGCCTCGACTGTGTCGATTAGCCGGAAGATCCCACCAAACATCTTGCGTCCAGAACCCTGGATCCTTTGTTGGAATCCCAAAAAGTGAATCGATTACTTCATCTTCATGCACGTCGAGAAAAACAAAAAGTTTGGAAGGGGATGGGTCAAGAATTTCCGATGTTTTCCGCGAGCCGGGTATGTAGGGGATGGATGGGTTCCCGTTGACCGATTGACTCATGCTGTAGCTGCGGGTGCGCAACTGTGAGAGCTTCGTCCCGTTCGTCGTTTCAATTGTGGAAGAATCCGCCGGGCAATGATAAATCGACACCGAACGGTTGTAAGTGAAGAGCATTCCATTCTCGATGTTCGCCGTAGTCGTGTCGGTGCGGGTATTTCCGGCGCACCACGTATCGCTCAAACTCGCGCCTGAAATCGGCCCGCCGCTAGAGATGTCGTAGATAAAATTATTGGGCGGAACCTGGTCGTGATAATCGAGCGTGTAAAGCTGCCAGCAGATTTGAAGCTGCTTGAGATTGCTCAGGCAAGAAACGCTCAACGCCTTCTGCTTGGAACTGGCGAGTGCGGGCAATAACAAGGCCGCGAGAATTCCAATAATTGCTATCACCACCAGCAATTCGATTAACGTGAAGCCCGTGAAGCGGATTGGCGCTGTGCGGAAGTCAGCCACGATTCCGCTAAACCGACCGAGATGTTGGCAGCGCCTCATGTTCAACTTGGTTCGACTTAAGTCTGACAAATTTGCTCAATTCCGCCAATGAAAACCCCCGTTCCCAACCCAACCATCAATATGTCAGCAAATCAAGCAGGCGAATTCCGTTATTCGCCAGTTCCCAATGACCTTTTCGTTGGGTCACCAGTTTGCGACAAGGATTTTTTTGATATTCCTGGTCATTAACTGAAAGCAATCGGTACTTCCCCGAGCCCTTCAATTCCGAGGATGCGCGCGGGATGACTTGGAACGGCAGTCCGTTGAAGTTCAAGGCGAGTTCGTAGCCCGCAACCCCTTCCTTTTGCGCAACCGGATTGGGGCGGATCAAAGGCGCGTAGCGTTTCAGCCAGGGAAAATTAGTGTCACGTACCACCACGCGGCAAAGCTCGGTCTGGTTTTGGAGCCACGTTAACAAATTGAACTTCTCGCCCCCTTGGTGCGCGCCCAGAAGAACCAACCGTGGGTCGAGGCCGATTAGATTTTGCCCGTTCCACTCGGCGTGATCGTTGCGCTGACCGGGAAACGCCTTTTTATGCCAACCCGAAAACCGCTCATTAACGAAGCAGTTCAACTCGAAATGAACATGGGCGCGTTCCTTGGAAATTCCTTCGTGCGTGTTGCTCGTGCGACCCATCACCGCAATCGCTTCGCCGGCTTTGACCGTGGAGCCAATCTTCAAATCCGAGCGAATCTCCTTTAAGTGAGCGTAGGTCGAATAAATTTCGAGCCCATCAATTTGGTGGCGCAATAAGATGTAATTGCCGTAGTTCGAGAGCGCCGCTTTCTTGTTCATGTAGGCCACCGTGCCATCGGCCGTTGCCATCACGGCATCTTTTGGCTCTCCCTTTTTGTCGCGCTCGATGCACCCTATGTCCAATCCCTCGTGCATTTGCCAGCCTCCGCTGCGCACACAACCGAAACTGCCGCTCATCCATGGCTTTCCGATGGTGCCGATGAAAAACTTTTCTTCATTGCCGGGCTGAAACAGAGCGTGGTTGCCGGTCGGCAGCCGAAACAGGTCCGCCGCCATGGTCTGGCAGGAAAAGACGACGAGGAAGCAGGTGATGAGAGCGTTCAAGATCCGGGAAGGAGTTGGTTCTTCTTAAGTTTTTTCACGGTGTTATTGATGCCGCGAACGAAGCGAGCCGCTTCTTCACGTGTGGCATCCGGAGTGAAAGTGATCGAACCATCCTTGATCGGACGTGCCATCACCGGCGCCGCCAGCCAGCGCGCTTCGCCGA
The DNA here is from genome assembly GCA_947478865.1 of Verrucomicrobiales bacterium. Taxonomy (GTDB): domain Bacteria; phylum Verrucomicrobiota; class Verrucomicrobiia; order Limisphaerales; family CANJXF01; genus CANJXF01. The sequence continues at coordinate 2,323 of CANJXF010000054.1, forward strand.
AGTCGCTCATGATCGCGATCCGCCGCCCTTTGTTCGACGTGCTGATGTTGTCCAACGCGAAAACGCCGTGGTCATCAAATTGGATTTTCACGACAAAGCCCCCGGCATTTTCAATAATAATTGCGCCCTGCACGTCGCGTTCGTCGAGAAAAGGTTCCGAAAGAACATGGAGCAAAATCGGCGATGTGCGCAAAATAGTTGCCTCCGTCGTCCGTCCCGGCGTCTCCCCGCTGACCTCAAGATGAACCCGAACCGTGCTAAGTTCTTTCTTTTGTTTCCGCACTTCCGCTGCTTGCGTCTTTTCCTCTGGCGACTTGCAACCGGCGAGCAAAAGCGCTGTTGCGAGCAAATAGGTATTGAATGCGAGCCAACGTATCTTCATATTCAGATAAACAACTTAACCGTTAAGCAATAGTAAAGACACTTATGGGCCAACAATCGAATAAAGTTCAGAAAAAAACGCGTCGCAAAGCGTACAACAAACGTAAAACCGAAGCTGCCAAAGCCAAAATCCCAGCCAAGGGGAAAAAGGCCTAAGCGAATTCACCTTAATTTCAAGACCGCTTGATTCTTTCAAGCGGTCTTTTTTGTTTTTGCATCCATTTGCGGAAATGCAGTTGTGGAGCGCATTTTGCCAACCATGCCGAGTTGAAGTTTCGCTTTCCCAAAATCGTCTCTTAAATTCGTTGCCCCACAAAAGCGCATTCCTATAATGCGCCGATGCTCGACATTAAGTTGATCCGCGAACAAACCGATTTGGTGCGCCAACGCCTCACCTCACGCAACGGCGGGGACGAAAAGTTTGTGGACGAAATTCTTTCCCTCGATGAACTGCGGCGCAAATTGCTCACCGAAGTCGAGCAACTGAAGGCGCAACGCAACAAGGTTTCCAAAGAAATTGGCGCGCTGATGGGGCAGAAAAAATTCGACGATGCGGAGGCTAAGAAAAAGGAGACGCGCGAAATCGGCGATCGTATCGTGGAACTCGACCAGCGCGTGGCTGAGGCTGAGCAAAAGCTCCATCACACCTTGATCGCCTTGCCCAATCTGCCGAATGAATCCGTTCCCGCTGGCAAATCGGCTGAAGACAACCCGTTCATCCGCAGTCACGGCGAGAAACCTGACTTCGCCTTCAAGCCAAAATCGCATGTCGATATCTGCGAGCAGTTGAAACTGATTGATTTCGCTCGCGCGGCAAAACTTTCCGGCAGCGGCTTCCTGCTTTACACAAATTGGGGCGCTCGGCTGGAACGGGCCTTGATCCAGTTTCTTCTCGATCTTCACACGACCGATCACGATTACACCGAGGTTTCACCGCCATTTGTGGTTGGGCCACAGTGCCTGGAAGGCGTAGGGCAGTTTCCGAAATTCAAAGACCAATATTACGGATTGGCCGTCGGCGATGATCAGAACGAGTTGGGAAAACTTTATTTGATACCGACCGCCGAAACACCCGTCGCCAACATTCATCGCGAAGAAATTCTCGCCGAGAAACAGTTGCCGATAAAATACTGCGCCTACAGCCCATGCTTCCGGGGTGAGGCGGGTGCGGCGGGTGTCGGAACGCGCGGCATGATTCGCGTCCATCAATTCGACAAGGTCGAGCTGATCAAAATCGTGAAGCCCGAGCAGGGCTATGACGAATTAGAGAAGATGGTCGCGAACGCCGAGCGGGTTTTGCAGCTGCTCGGCCTTCATTACAAAGTGATTTTGCTTTGCACCGGCGACATGGGGTTTGCGAGTGCAAAAACTTACGACATCGAAGTCTGGGCGCCGGGGCAGGGGAGTTATCTGGAAGTTTCGAGCTGCTCGAACTGTGAGGACTTTCAATCGCGCCGGATGGGTATGCGCTTTAAAACGGACGCCGGCGAAAACAAATTCCCGCATATTCTTAACGGCAGCGGAACCGCGTTGGCGCGCCTCTTCGTCGCGCTTTTGGAAACCCACCAGCAGCCTGATGGAAGCGTTTTGATTCCGCCGGCGCTTCAGCCTTATCTGAAAACTGACCGAATTCATGCGTGATTCCCGCAATTGCTTCGCATGAGAATTCTGCTCGCCAGCAGCGAGGTGCATCCGTACTCAAAGTCCGGCGGGCTGGCCGACATGGTTGGCGCTCTGGCAAAATATCTAGCCCGCGCGGGTCACCACGTCGGAGTTGTCACGCCGCTTTACCGCGACATCCGCGAACGTTTCCCGGGAATTAAGCCGCTCGACTGGGATTTGCACCTCCCGCTCGGCAACAATTTCATTCAAGCAAAAGTCTGGACGCGCGAATTCGAGGACCGCCTTCATTTCTATTTCATTGATCAACCTGAATTTTTTCAGCGCGCCCATCTTTACGAGGAAAAAGGGGTCGGCTATCCCGATAATGCCGAGCGCTTTATTTTCTTTTCCAAATGCGTGGCGAACTTTGCGCGTTATCTTCCCTGGAAACCAGAACTCGTCCACGTGCATGACTGGCAAACCGGTTTCGTCCCGCTGCTGATTTTGCACCAACGCCTGCACGACGGTTGGAGCGATGCCCCACGCAGTTGCCTAACGATTCACAACCTCGCGTATCAGGGCGTATTTCCAAAAGCCCACTACTCCGCCACGAATTTGCCCCCGAGCTATTTGCATCCGGAAGGTTCAGAATTTTTTGGCTACATGAGCTGCCTGAAAACCGGGATCAACTACGCCGACATGCTCACGACCGTCAGCCCGCGTTACGCCCGCGAAATTACCACCGAAGAATTCGGCTGCGCGCTCGATGGGGTTTTGCGTCGCCGACAAAGCAACCTCGCCGGAATCTTAAATGGCGTGGATTACGACGAATGGAAAACCGAGGGCAATCCGTATCTGAAACATCCTTACTCCCTTGCCGGCTTCAATGGCAAACTGGCGAACAAAATGGATTTGCAAAAGGAACTCGATTTGCCCGTCAACCCGGACCTGCCGCTATTCGGAACTGTTTCCCGTCTTGCCGATCAAAAAGGAATGGACATTGAATTGGGCGCGCTCGAAGAGATGTTGTCTGCGGAAATGCAGTTTGTTTTGTTGGGCAGCGGTTCTGCTGAATTTGAAAAAGGCTTTCGCAAATTGGCTCTGCGTCATCCGAAAAAAGTCGCGGTGAAAATTGGTTTTGACCAGGGATTGTCCCACCGCATCGAGGCGGCTTGTGATTTTTTTCTTATGCCTTCGAAGTTCGAGCCATGCGGGCTGAACCAGATGTATAGTCTGCGTTACGGAACCATTCCCATCGTCCGACGCACCGGCGGATTGGACGATTCTGTGACCGATATTTCAGATGATTCCGAGCACGCTGATGGGATCAAGTTTAATGAGATTTCCGTCCGTGCTCTCGCCAAAGGTATTCGCAAAGCGCTGGTGCTTTTTGAAAACAAGCCGGTGCTGGCGCATTATATTCGCAACGCCATGCAAAAGGATTTTTCCTGGGAACGAACCGCCCGGGAATATGAGAAGTTTTATCACAAGTTTTTGTGACCGCGATGCGTCCGACTGCTGACCCTAACCAAACGTTTGGTGGAGGAATCAGGAAATGCTTCCGCAAGTCAGCGCTTACAAATTTTTGCGAGCGATTTCCACTTGCTAATCTCGTTACCGCGGAATGAAAATGCTCTAATGTCTTCCCATCTTTCTCGTCGTTCGTTCGTTCGCGTGACTTCCATCTGCGCGGCAGGCGCGCTCTCCCCGATTCCAACCACAGTTTTGGCTATTGAGGAACCGAGGCCTCTCTTCGTGGAAGGTTACACACAGCAGGTTAGTTATGCGCCCGGCGAGGAATTGGCGCTCCACGTTTCCACGAGCGCGCCCTCATTCTCGGTTGAAATCACGAGGGTTGGGGGGAAACGGGAAACCGTCTGGTCATCGAAGACTGTAGCGGGACGCGAACATCCTGTTCCCGAGGACGCCTCTTCCCACGGATGCCGCTGGCCTGCGGCGATGACTTTGAAAATTCCGAAAGATTGGCGTAGCGGCTACTATCATGTCTCCTTGCGGGCCCAAGACGGTGGCGGGAAATTCGCGCAGCGCAACTCCCGGTCTGCGGAGGGCAGCTGTTTCTTTGTGCTGCGGCCTTCCGAACCGGGCAATGCAACAAGGATCCTCCTGCAACTCGCCACCCACACCTACAACGCCTATAATAACTGGGGCGGCTTCAGTCTCTACGCCTACAACGGACGCGGCGGAAACCAAGGCCGGCGCGTCTCGTGCGAACGCCCACCATCAAGTTTGTTTCACCTGTGGGAACAACCCTTCATTAAGTGGGCGGAGCGCCATGGCATCGTGCTCGATTACGCCGCGAACAGCGACTTGGAGTTTCATCCCGAGCTGTTGAAATCCTATCGACTCGTCCTGAGCGTCGGCCACGATGAATATTGGTCAGCTCCCATGCGGGACCACTTGGAAAAGTTCATCGGCGATGGTGGCAATGTGGCCTTCTTCAGCGGAAACACGTGTTGCTGGCAGGTGCGCAGCGAAGACGGAGGGCAGGCGCTCACCTGCTGGAAACAAAGTTATCATTGGGATCCGGTTTACGGCACGCACAGCAGCTATGCCACCTTGTCCACGCTCTGGAGTCATCACCTGGTGAAACGGCCGGAAAACCAGCTGACCGGTGTTGGATTCCTTTGGGGCGGCTACCATAAAAGCCACGGTCAACTCATGGACGCGAGCGGCGCGTTTACCGTTCATCGCCCCGACCATTGGCTGTTTGCTGGAACGGATTTGAAGCGCGACGCGGCGTTTGGTGGTAAGGATACCATTGTCGGTTATGAGTGCGACGGCTGCGAGTTGGAGTGGAAAGATGGACTTCCAACACCTGCCCACCGCGACGGCACGCCCGCTAACTTCGAGGTTCTAGCCACCGCGCCCGCGCAATGGCATCCGGACGATTGCCAGTGGTATGACCAATGGGAGAATGGTCGCAAGGGCAACGCCGTCCTCGGTGTCTATACACGCGGTGGAACGGTCTTTACCTGTGGCAGCACTGATTGGTCGCACGGATTAGCTGGGGCCGATCCTGTCGTCGAGCGGATCACACGTAATATCTTGGAGCGCCTGGGCAAATGAACTTCTTCCAAACGATCGGATGGTTAGGGCTCTTCTCGGGAATTCTGGCCTCTGCAGAACCTGTTTTTTCCGCTACATTCTTGCGCGACTTCGATCGGGATGGAAACGAGGAGCGCCTAACCAGTGCAGGGGGAAAAAATCAGATCGAGCGTCAGAACCCGCAAACCCGCGCTTGGGAGAAGGTCGATTACGCTCTGCCGGACGGCGTCACGTTAGTGGATGAAGCCGGTGGCGACGCGGGGCTCCGTTTCGTCGACCTGAATGGCGACGGATTTGATGACATCCTTTTTTCAAATTCAAAGCGCTATTCCATTCATCTCTGGAACAAGAGTGTTCGGCCTGAACTTGGCTGGACCAAGGGTTGGTCGCAATTCGTGAGAGCAGGGGAGCGCAAGGGTTTCGCGAATGAGCCGCCTTCCCTCATCGGCGCGGAGGTCCACTCAACCAATGGACAATTGATCATTACCCGCCCGGCTGCGAATTCGCGCCCGGCGTCGGTGGAACAGCTCTCGGCCAAAGCCTTGATCGCCTTTGAAATGCCGCCACCGAAGTCTCCAGAGGAAGCTTTGGCCAGTTTTAAAGTGCGTACCGGCTTCCGTGTTGAACTGGTCGCCGCAGAACCGATCGTGGTCGATCCCGTTGCCTTCGATTGGGGCGCAGACGGACGGCTCTGGGTGGTTGAGATGCGCGACTATCCTCTGGGCGTCGATGGCAAAGGAAAACCCGGAGGGGTTGTGAAGGTGCTCGAAGACACCAATGGCGACGGTCGTTACGACAAAGCTACGGTTTTTCTGGATGGAATCCCGTTTCCCAGCAGCGTGATGCCCTGGCAAAAAGGAGCCCTGATTGCGGCGGCGCCCGATTTATTTTACGCAGAAGATACCGATGGGGACGGCCGCGCCGACACGCGCAAAGTTTTGTTCACCGGTTTCAATCCCGGCAACCAGCAGCATCGCTTCAATGGTTTTGAATGGGGTTTGGACGGATGGATTTACGCCGCGAACGGAGACAGTGGCGGCCACGTGAAATCGATGGAGACCGGCAAAACGATTTCGATCAGCGGGCGAGACCTTCGTTTTCGACCGGAAACCGGCGAAATGGAAACGGTTTCCGCACAAACTCAATTCGGCCGGCATCGCGACGATTGGGGCAATTGGTTCGGCAACAACAATCCAACCTGGCTCTGGCACGTCACCTTGCCTGAACATTATCTGCGCCGAAACTTCCAACTCGCAGTCAAAAGTGTTTTGCATGTCTTAGCCAACTACGAAAACTCGACTCGCGTTTTTCCTGCGAGCACACCGATGCTGCGCCCGAACCAGCCATGGTCATTAAATCACGTTACCAGCGCTTGCAGCCCATGTGCCTACCGCGACGACCTGTTCGGACTGGATTTCGCCACCAGCGTTTTCATGAGCGAACCAGTTCACAATACCGTCCACCGTGAAGTCCTTGTCCGCGACGGTGCTGGTTTCAAAAGCCACCGCGCCGAGGGCGAGGAACAGAGTGAGTTTCTCGCGAGCACCGACAACTGGTTTCGCCCTGTCACCCTCAAGACTGGACCCGATGGCGCGCTTTACATCGCCGACATGTATCGTTTTATTCTCGAACATCCCGAATGGATTTCCCCAGAAATGCAGGCTCGGCTTGATCTCCGTGCCGGCGAAGATAAAGGACGGATTTACCGCGTGGTTCCTATTTCCAAACCGAAGCGCACAATTCCGAATTTAGCCAAATTGAATTCTCGCGAACTCGTCGCCGCGATGGACAGTCCGAATGGTTGGCAACGAGATATTGTGCAACGCTTGCTCGTCGAGCACCGCGACACATCAGCGAAAAGCGGACTTGAAAGACTGTTGCAGATAACTCACGCGCCGCAGGTTCGGATTCAAGCGCTCGCCACACTCGGTTTGCTCGGCGCAATAGAACCAGAAAAGATCGCGGCGACCTTGGCGGATCCGCATGCCGCGGTGCGATGTGAAGCGTTGCGGCAAAGCGAAGCGATGACTGGGACGGACATTTTTCCCGCCGTGGCCGCACTAGCTTCGGATGGTGACCCATCGGTTCGGCTACAGGCGTCGTTTACACTCGGAGCATGGCCGGCGGAAAAAGGTGAGCCAATACTCCGCGACCTGGCGGCACGAGAGGATTCCGATGAATTGATGCGCCTCGGCGCGATGTCGTCGCTGCGACCGGAAAGTGATCTATTCAAGCAGTTGAATGCGAAAATCCCGTTCCCAAAAGCTGCTGCTGCGAAAGTAACGTTGAAACCCTCGTCGGTGGATCGCGCTGGCGTGATTGCGAGTTATGCGGAGGTGGAAAAGTTGAAAGGAGACGCGTCGCGCGGCCGCTTGCATTTTCAGAATCTCTGCGCCACGTGCCATCGCTTGCGCGGCGAAGGTTACGAAGTCGGACCCGATCTCGCCATGGTCGGCGCAAAGCCAGTGGACTGGTTGCTCACTGCGATTCTTGATCCAAGTCAGGCCATCGAAGCCCGTTATCGTGCATGGACGATCTCACTCAAATCCGCTGGAGAATTGTCGGGAATTGTTTCTGCCGAGACGGCGAACAACATCGTGGTCCGCGTCGCCGGCGGCGTCGACCAAGCTATCTTGCGCAGCGAAATCAGTTCGATGGAACCGCTGAAACTTTCGTTGATGCCAGTTGGTTTTGAGTCGGCATTGAAACCGCAAGACATGGCCGACCTTCTGAGTTGGTTGCACGCCCCGTAGAAATTTAACCCGCGAGATTTTAAAATATTGATGGCCCGCAAGGTTCGGGAGGGCAGGGAACCGAAGCTGGCGAGCAGAATCTGCGCTCGGCGGAAAAAGATTCCACTTTTATTAACGGCGTTCATCGCTATCTTCCACGCTCTACTCGACTGGCGACGAAATCAGTTCAATAGTAGAGAGAATTAATTTTAGGACATGGACGCAGCACACATTAGAAATTTTAGCATCATCGCCCACATTGATCACGGGAAGACCACGCTTTCGGATCGGCTTTTGCATTCCACCGGAACCATCGCCACGCGCGACATGGAGGATCAATTACTAGACTCGATGGATTTGGAAAGAGAGCGGGGGATCACGATCAAGGCGCATCCGGTCACGATGCTCTACAAATCGAAGAACGGCGAAATCTACGAGCTGAATCTCATCGATACTCCGGGACACGTTGATTTCTCCTACGAAGTCTCACGCAGTTTGAGCGCGTGTGAAGGCGCGTTGCTAATCATTGACGCCGCGCAAGGCGTCGAGGCGCAAACCGTCGCCAATGTTCATCTCGCGATGAAGCAAAATTTGACGATCATTCCGGTGATCAACAAAATCGATCTGCCGCATGCGGATGTGAACATGGCGAAAATGCAGCTGGAAGACATTTTGGCCATTCCCGCTGAATCAGCGATCCTGGCCAGCGCCAAACAAGGCATCGGCATCGAGGATATTTTGGAAGCGATTGTGGCGCGCGTCCCTGCTCCGGTTCCAACGGGCGAGCCTTCCTTGCAAGCGCTGGGATTTGATTCCTATTTCGACACTTACAAAGGCGTTGTGACGCACGTTCGCGTTTTCAATGGCGAATTGAAGGCCGGAATGCAGGTGAAACTTTTACACTCGGGCAAATCGGTTGAGGTGAAAGAAGTCGGCAGTTTTAACCCAAAACCGTATGTCCGCGAGAAACTGGAAGTCGGCGAAACTGGTTATTTCACCGCAAATATCAAGAGCCCAAAAGAAGTGAAAATGGGCGACACGATTACCGATGCGCGGAATCCGTCGAAGGTCTTGCCCGGTTTCAAAGAAATTCACCCGATGGTTTTCAGCGGAATTTATCCGATCAATACCGCCGACTACGAACATCTCAAGGCGAATCTGGGCAAACTGCAGCTGAACGATTCGGCCTTTGCTTTTCAAAGTGAAAGTTCAGTCGCGCTCGGATTTGGTTTTCGCTGCGGCTTTTTGGGTCTGTTGCATCTGGAAATTGTGCAGGAGCGTCTGCGGCGCGAATACGGGATGGACATCATCGCCACGTATCCGAGCGTCGTCTATCGCGTCACGATGACCGATGGAATCGTCAAAGAAATTGATAATCCCGCGTTTTTACCTGAACAAAACTTCATCGCGAAGATCGAAGAACCGATGGTCAAAGCATTTGTCATTTGTCCGAATGAATACATCGGTGACATGATGGCATTGATCGCAGAAAAACGCGGCGCGGTGGATCATACGGAGACGCTCGATGCTCGTCGTGTCATGCTGACCAGCTTGCTTCCGCTGAGCGAAATTCTGATCGATTTCCATGATCGCATCAAAAGTATCACGCGCGGCTTTGGCTCGATGGATTACGAGTATGCCGATTATCGCGAGTCCGACATGGTGAAGCTGGAAATGCTTGTGAACGCCGAACCGGTCGATGCTTTTTCCTGCATCGTGCATCGCGACAAGGCAGAAACCCGGGGTCGCGCACTGGCTGCAAAACTGAAGGAAGTTATTCCAGTGCAGCAGTATCAAGTCGCCATTCAAGCAGCCATCGGTGGGAAATTTATCGCGCGTGAAACGGTCAGCGCCATGCGCAAAGACGTGACGGCAAAATGTTACGGCGGCGATATTTCGCGTAAACGAAAGCTCCTGGAGAAACAAAAAGAAGGGAAGAAACGGATGAAATCGTTTGGCTCCGTCAATATTCCGCAGGAAGCATTTATCGAAGTCTTGAAAGCATAATTATGAAATTGCGTTGGTTTCTTTCGGGGACGGTTCGTGAAGCAACGGAGATGTGCAAACACGTCGGTAAGCTTGCCAGTTCGCAGCGCGACCTGCTGTCGCCCCAAGCTTTTGAAGCGGTGAATTCAGCCCAAGCGGAAACTCAAAAAGCGATTGACGATCATGTCGATAATGAAACGTTGCGCAAGCGCATGGCTGAATTGGAAACCGCCGCCAATAAGTGGCTTAAGCCCTATCCGCATTCCGAGTGGCGGGAAAACGTCGAGGTTTTCCTGGTGGCGATTGCTGTAGCCATGGCCATTCGAACATTTTTCCTGCAGCCTTTTAAGATTCCCACCGGCTCCATGCAACCAACCTTATACGGAGTTGAATACGAACCGGCTGACGCGATTCCTAATCAGTTTGGAAGAATATGGGACGCATGTGTTCGCGGCACATTTTATCATTATTTCAAAGCTGCGGAAGATGGAGAATTAATTCGCTTGGATGCGCCTGAACATGTCTTGAGGTTCATAAATAAGCAGACGCTTTGGGTTAAATACAGCGGACAGGATCAACTCAAATCGCACGCCATCTGGTTTACGCCTGATGAAGATCCAGACCAGCAAGCCAAGTATCAACGCAGCGCTGGGCTCATTCCGGGCCGAACCTTTAAGAAAGGCGAATATCTGTTCAAGACCAAGGAAATCGTTGGTGATCATTTATTCGTGGACCGCGTGACCTACAATTTTCGCGCTCCCGAACGCGGTGAAATCATCGTCTTCAAGACCAAAGGAATCATGCATCCCGGCATGCGTCAGGATCAATTCTACATCAAGCGCCTCGTAGCCTTGGGCGGCGAAAAGGTCAGCATCGGGAACGACCAGCATCTGCGCATCAATGGAGTCCGGCTCGATGCCGCAACGCCGCACTTTGAGAATGTTTATACATTTAATAAAATTCCTCAGAACAATCATTATTTCGGCCATGTCAACGAAGTGACGGGCCGAAAGGTTGGCCGATACGGTCTGGCTGAATATTTTCGAGACGAGCAAGAAGTCTACGAAGTCCCTCCGCGGCACTACATGGTGATGGGCGACAACACGCTTAACAGCTTTGACTCACGCGGTTGGGGGGATTTCCCGCGCGAAAACGTGATCGGAAAATCCTTCTTCGTTTACTGGCCAATCGCCAATCACAACGAAAGCCGTTTCGGCTGGGGTCAAAGATAAGCACCCAGCCCCACACGCCATTCGCACAATGTTTATTATGTTTAATATTCATCTGGTGTGTTTTTGTGGCTGATCCTCTTTCGTTTCCCTTAAAGTGCGCCGAGTTTGATCCCGCAATTATATGACAAATAAAATCTGTCTCCTGATCTGTTTTATCGTTGCATTGATTTCGCCAAAGGTTTTCGGTGCATTGGTGACGAAAGCCGGCACGATTGACACCAGCTTTTCGGTGCCATGCTTTTCAAAAAGCGTTCCGTTCGTAAAGGCATTCGCGATTCAGTCCAATGGTAAAATTGTTTCGGACATCGGCGCATACAACAGCAACAACTGCGCTCAGACGATTGGCCGTTTCAATACCGACGGAACCCTCGACAATACCTTTTTATCGCCATTTCTAAGTTCAAACGACCTTGTTCTGGCAATCGCCAAACAAGCCGATGAGAAATTTATCGTGGGCGGAAAATTTGGTTCAGGATCCGCGCAATACAGCGTCGCCAGGCTGAACACCAACGGCACTTTTGATACAAACTTCACCCGCAGTTTTCATTCAGACAGCATCTACGTTGCGGCGATTACATTGTTGAGCGACGATAAGATTCTCATTGGCGGTTACACATATCCAACCAATGGAGCTTCGTCCAACGAGGTTGTTCGGACCTATTTTAACCGCTTGAATGCCGATGGCACCGTCGATTCCTCATTTACTCCCGGAATAAGTTCCGAAGGCGGAATCCTGGCGATCACTGTCCAGCCGGACGGAAAATATCTAGTGGGCGGACAATTCAATACTTACCTTGGAGCGGCTAGCCCATTCCTTGTCCGGCTGGAGGGCAACGGCGCGCGCGACGCCTCGTTCCAATCGCCATTTGTTTACTCCAATTATTTTACCTACATCAGTGCAATTTCCGTCCTGCCGGATGCAAGAATCCTGACTGCCGGACGTTTCCGCTACACTCACATGTCGGATACGTTACCAAACCCGGTTCTGCTGCGGCTCAATCCCAATGGTTCCCGGGATATCACCTTTAAATCCGCTGGCGACGAAAAGGGGCAAAACATCAGCCACGCAATCGCGCTTCAACCAGATGGAAAAATTCTGATGGCGTCCGACTTTGGGCTATACCGATTCAATACGAACGGCACGGCTGACACCACGTTCGGAGCGAGCGGAGACAGGGTTGCTGCCCTCAATTTAACTTCAGTAGCGCTTCAGGATGACAAAAGAATTATTGCGGCTGGAGGATTTTCCACGTTGGGTGGCAAAACCAACCTGCATGGGCTGATTCGCATGTTCAATGATCCGGTGACGAGCCTCGCGACGCTGACAACGAGCAGTAACGGATCAATTAGTCCGAACCTTAACGGGCAACTCCTGGAAATCGGAAAATTCTACACGGTCACTGCCAACCCTATTTCAGGTTATCTCTTTTCGGAATGGAGCGATGGATCGCGAAATGCGAAACTCACGTTTCAGATGCAATCCAATCTGAACCTCGTTGCTTCCTTCGTGCCGAATCCCTTCCTGCAATCCTTCGGCACCTATAGCGGATTGTTTTACGACACCAATTCGCCCAGCCATGAGAGCGCAGGGGCCTTTAGCCTCAAGGTGGCAAACAAAGGAAAATTCTCGGGGAAAATTTGGAGCGAAGGGCTGCCTTATTCCATGGCCGGTCAATTCTATTTTGACGAAACGGCGCAGATGACCGTTGTGCGAAAAGGCAAAACGCCATTGCAACTTTCCTTGTTGCTAACGAACAACCAAATTCTGGGTGCGATTAGCAGCGGCTCGTTCACCAGTGATCTTTTCGGACACCGTGCTACTTTCCTGGTTTCGAAAGGTGCAACAAATTTCGCGGGCAAATACAATTTTGTTTTGCCAGGTGCGGACGATTCATCCCCTGCTCCATCTGGAAATAGTTTTGGTTCCGTCAGCGTCACCGCCAATGGAAACCTCTCGATTAAAGGTTCATTGTCCGACGGCACCGTGCTCGGTCAAAAAACATTTGTCGCGGAAAATGGAGAGATGCCGGTTTACGTCCCATTGTATGCGGGAAAAGGTTCGATTTTCGGATGGTTAACCCTCACCAATTCGAACTTGGGCGATCTTCACGGCGGTCTGCTTTGGACCAAAACTGCTGCCGCGCTCGGGAAAATCTATCTCTCGGGTTTTACTAATGCCGGGAACGTCATTGGCTCGCAATTCAATGCGACATCAAGCGTTCCCCTGCTCGCTTTCACCAACGCGGTTGCGCTGCTGGAAAACGGGAATTTAACCGAATCCGTGCCCAACAGCATCGCGCTGGATTCCAACAATAAAGTTTTTGTGAATTCAACCAATCCAATGCAATTCAAGCTGACGATCAATCCCAGCGCCGGTCAGTTCAAAGGAACATTTTTGAACACAGGAACGGGTAAAGTTAGTCCGATGAGCGGAGTCTTGTTGCAGAAGCAGAACATCGGCGCCGGATTCTTCCTCGGAACAAATCAAAGCGGCTCAGTTTATCTGGGCGAGCCTGAAAATGTCTCATGGCTCGATTCCGAACCGGACCTCTAAATTCAGACTCGCCTATGCTCGGACCCAAGCAATCAAAGGCTGCCCTCACTTTGACTGAGCTTCTGTGTGTGATTGCGATTATCGGCATTCTCATAGCGCTCTATCTGGGACCAATTGCAAAGGCGTTTGCCAAGGTAAAACGGTTGTTTAGCACCGAGTAGGATGAAGTTCTTGGCGCTCCTTCTCGTTTTTCGCTAACTTCGCGCGATGTCACGCAATCTCCTTTCTCGATCACTCGTCTTTGGACTCGCGTTTCTTTCCTTTGCTTGTTTGTTAGGTCAGCTCTATGGCTTCTGGACCATGCGCTGGTTCGCCTGCTGGATTCTGCCGCCACCAACCCTCATCCTGATCGCAATTGCTTATTTAAATCGGCGCAAACCCGCCGGCATCACGAATCCCCATACATGGATCGTGCAAGGCGCAATCGGCGGTGTCGTCGCAGCGATCGCTTACGACCTTTTCCGCCTGCCGTTTGTCTTAAATGGAGCGCCGTTGTTCAAAGTTTTTCCGGCTTTTGGTCGGCTGATTCTTGGAAGTAACGAACCGGCGTGGCTCGTGCAGCTGCTGGGTTGGGCTTACCATTTTTCCAACGGCGCCGCTCTAGGTGTCATGTTGTTGGCTGCCATGACCACGGCCCGCCCAAAAGTTCTTTTTTCGGGAGCTGTGGCATGGGCGTTGGTTATTGAAGCAATGCTGCTTCTTTCGCCCTACGCGGCATTTTTTGGATTAAAAATGGATGCGCGCTTCATCGTCCTGACGGCGTCAGCGCACCTCGTATTTGGAATAATCCTGGGCGCGTGGCTGGCGCGTAAAATTGGATGCATGCGAAGAATTGTTCCCGCGCTCAAATAGTGCCAGGCAATTTGTCGAAAGCCCTGTAATCTTTTCCGCATCTCTCGTAAACTGCTGTCATGGCGTTGGTGCGAATACTTGTCGATGGTTACAGCTTGCTTCACAGCTGGCCGGAACTTGCACCCGGCAAGCCGCGTCATTCTGCTGCGGCACGCGAAGAATTGATCTACTGGCTGACACGCTACCGTGACGCGATCGGCACGCCTCTGACCATTGTTTTCGACGGTGGCGGCGCGCCCGTTGGCACGCCGGCGACTCATTCCACGCCCGAGTTGGAAATTCTTTTTTCGCGATCCGGCCAGACTGCGGACGATATCATCGAGCGCGTGGCGCATCGAATGACTCCGTTTGGCGAGGTGCTTGCCGTGACGGATGACAACGCAGAGCGGGATACCGTCATTGCCATGGGCGGCTTGGCGTCGAGTTGCCTGAGCTTCATTCAAACCGTTGAAAGCACGCTCAAGGAACAGGAACTGAGTATCAAAAATCACAATCGCAAGGAGCGAACTCAATTTAAAAAATCACATTCATGACAAAATTTTTTCTCCTGCTATCGATCATCAGCACCTTTGTCCACACCAGTGCCACCGCCGAGAATACGGGCGGGGCTGCGGCGAATGCGCCCAGAGAGGAAAACCGATTTCTTTTTGTCATCGAGACCTCGCTCCCGATGAATCGCATGTCCAAAGCCACCATTGAAACGGTTCGCGCTTTGGTTGGTTCCGGCGTGCAAGGCCAAATGCACGCGGGCGACACGTTCGGGCTTTGGACCTTCAACGAGGAATTGAACACTGACTTTCCCATGCAGCAGTGGACGCCTGGCGCGAGCGAAAAATTAGCGCAGGGCTCGGCCGACTTTTTGAAGAAACGGCGCTTCGAAAAGAAGGCGGTTTTACAGCACGTGCTTGACCCTCTTTTTCCCATCCTGAAATCGTCAAAAGCGATCACGGTAGTTTTTGTTTCGACTGGCAATGACCCGATGCGCGGCTCGCCATTCGATCAGGAGATCAATGCCATTTACCCCATTTACGCGAATGAGTTGCGTGAAGCGAAAATCCCGTTCGTCACCGTGCTGGTTGGGCGAAGCGGAAAGGTGGTGGCTTATTCCGTCAATTCTTCGCTCGGTCCCATCAAGATTCCGAATCCGCCGATCGAGCCATCGCCAGTTGTCACTCGACCTGTCACGAACTCTCCGGCGGTCGCCACGAACACGGTGGCCAAGCCGAAGCCCATTGTCCCAAATATCATCATGACTAAGCCAACAGCGACCAACTCTGTGGCGGATGTCTTGCCCCAAAAAACCAATTTAGCCGAGAAAGTGGAAGCTGCGATTGCTGTCGTGAAGCCAAATGTCACGACCTTCACTGCAGTGCCGACGAGCAGCGTTGCAATTGTGGAATCTAATCTAAAATTGAGCACGACAAACCCGGTCTTGAAATCGCAGACGTCATTCGTGACACCAACAAGTCCTGGTGGCGGAACAGAATCCCTCGCGGCGAACGAAATGCCAGCGCCATCCAAAACGATGACACCGCAAAAGGCGGAGGTTCCTGCCGCAGTTTCGAATGGAGAAGACGCAAGAAAGATCGCGAATGTGAGTCGGGATGATTCGGCCGCACGCAAGGCCGGTCCAACTTCGAATGCTCTAGCTGCAACACCAGGGAAAAATTCAACCGAGCCGCTAACTCAAGTTGCTGCCAAGACCGTTTCGAAACCAAAATCGATTTTTGTCAGTCTTGCCCTCGTTCTTCTGGTCTGCGTTGCAACTATTTTCGTTGTGATGCGTCGATCGCAAAACAAGTCTCACTCAAGCTTGATCTCACAATCCATGCATCAGCGAAAGTGACCCCGCCTTGAATGGTACGAGTTGAGAGAGGTGTTGGCGCCTCAAAAGCTTGTGAGATAGACCGGGAAGAAGCGAGGTGTTTTGAGGCATCTCCGGCCATCCAAATGCCAAACTGCGGTTTGACTCAACTATTTACTGCCTCTTCGCTTTTACTAAGCACCATTCGCCCCTGCCCTAACTAATCAATTCGCATCCAAACGGTTTTGAGATAAGCCGGCTCGTCGCGACTGATTGGAAAATCGGGCGGTTGAGGAACGTAATGTTGTTGCACGATTTTGCGATTCGCTGAATGGGTGGCAACGTGAATCATCTCCAAAAACTTCTCTGGTTTCAGCGTGGCGGAATTGGTCGATGCGAGAAGAACACCCCCGGCTTCCAAAACAGGCAACGCCGCTGCAACCAGTTTTCCGTAATCTTTCTCCGCCTGAAAAACACCCGTTTCCTTCGATTGAGAGAATGTCGGCGGGTCCAGAATGACGACATCGAAACGCCGATTCTTTTTCGCCAAACGCTTCAGCCAATCAAGGGTGTCCCCGTAAATAAAGTCGTGTTGTGCGGGATCAATTCCGTTGAGAACAAAATTCCTTTTTCCCCATTCCAAATATTTTTTGGAAAGATCCAGGCTGGTTACCGCTGCGCCAGATTTCGCTGCGCACACGGAAAAGGCGCAGGTGTAAGCGAAGGTGTTCAGCACTGAAATATTTGAAAATTTCTCGTGCAATAGAAAGTTCGGCGCGAGGTAGTTCGTGAGCAATCGCCGCCGGTTCTCGCGTTGATCGAGAAAAATCCCAACGGAATATCCTTCGTTAAAACTAAGCCCGTAACTCACACCATTCTCGCAAACCACAAACTCATCTGACGCTTTCTCGCCACAGACAAATTGTGGCGACGATTCCTTAGTCGAAACACCCCGCACCCTTCGATTTAGAATTTTGTGATATGCGCCTCGCAGTGAAAATTGCTTAAGCAATGTCTGAACTGTTTCAAGCTGCGCTGCGCTCAGCGGTTGATCCGATTGCGAAAGGATAAAATCACCGAGGCGCTCCACATACCAACCGGGACAACCATCGGGCGCGCCGTGAATCAGCCGATAGGCATTGGTGTGTTCAGATTCAATAAAGGCCGTGCGCAATGCGAGTCTCGCATCTCGCGAAAAATTTGGAGGTGATTCGAAGCGAATTCGTTCTCCAGTTATCGGGTGTGCAAAAGCGATTTCTGCCGCATGCAAAAACACCCGCGGCGCCGCAGTTCCACCGTAAAGTGTATCGCCGAAAATTGGAAACCCATGAGCGGCCGCATGCACACGAATCTGATGCGTTTTTCCGGTAAGCGGAATTGCTTCCACCAATTGAAGTTCAGGAATTCCACTCGCGCTGGAATTTAACTTTCTGAAGTGCGTCTCTGCTTTCTCACCGCCGGAATGAATCGGCCGGCTCAGATACTTCTCCCCTGCCCTGACCAAAACGGACTCCATTTTTAGCTGCTGGAATCCAATCTCGCGATCGGTTGCAAGAATGTATTTCTTGGCGATTTCGCGCGCGGTGAATTGCTGGGTCAGCGACCGGTTTGCCACCGCCGTTTTCCCGAAAACCATCACACCGGAAGTTTCTTTATCGAGCCGGTGGAGAATCGCAAGGCTGGCCCAGCGCGGCTCGCGATTCTTCATCCATTCGTAAATCCCCTCGCCCGCAAACGGACTGGGCGAATGCGTATTCATTCCCGCCGGTTTATCGATCGCGACCAGATGCTCGTCTTCAAAAATAATTAAGCGCTGTCGCATTCAGGCATGCCTTTCTGGAGCGAACCTCGTTTTAATTGGCGATATATGAAAGCAAATCGGCTAGATCCTGCGGCGTGAGACCCGCTTCGAGCCCTTCCGGCATCAAGGATTGGTCTTGGCTCTGAAGTTTTTTAATTTGCGGACGCAAGATGACATTCTCCTTCCCGAACGCCTGGCGCAAAGTGACGCTGGCTGCCGTTTCATTCGCAACCAATCCGATATAGCTTTCGTCATTGGTTGTTTCGATTTCAAACGCCTTGAAGTTCGGCGCAACTTCGCTGTTTGGATCGAGAATATTCTTCAGCATTTTTTCTTTGCCTGAATTCTTCACCGTCACCAGATCGGGTCCGAGAGAATAGCCTTCGTTATCATAGCGATGGCAGGAGGAACAGCGTTCGAGATAAATCTTTTTTCCGTGGGCGTTGTTTCCCGAAAGCGTCAACGCAGTTTGAAACGTATCAATCACATCCTGACGCTTGCTCGTTCCGGCAAGGGTGAACAATTTCTCGGAGCGCTTGCGAAGTGCCGCTTCTCCGTGCGTTTTCAAAAACTTGATCTGAGCCGTAGTCAGATCCGACGGGCGAACGATCCCCTGCTCGATTGAGCCGATCAGGGAATTGACGCGTTCAGGTCGGGCCAATAGAGCGGACATTGCTTCATTGCGCAAACGCGGGGTAAACGTGCTCCAATGTTGAATCAACGCGGGTCCAACTTCCGCGTTGCTAAAATGGGCCAGCGAAGAAATCGCAGCGAGCTGGACCGCCTGAGGTTGGTCCTGATGAAGCAAGGCGAGCAACGTCTCTTTCGATTCTGCGTAGCTATTCATCGCGAGAAGCTGAATGGCATTAACGCGCGCCGTTTCATCGGTCTGTTTATTTGCCGCCACTTCGCCGGCCTGCGCTAAAAACCTTTTCATGTCACCGACTTTTGCCAGCGAACTTCCCCCGCGCAGCAAGCCGTCCCCGAGTGCTCGAACGAGTGTGAATGAAAGCCCGGATTCTTTCGTGGTATTGAGAAACTCCAGGACTTGAGCAACCTCCGTCGCGTCGTTTTTAGCTCCGATCAACAACACAAGTTGTTTCAAAAATTCTCCACCGCCCTTGATCGCGTCTGGTTTTCCGACCACCGCCAGGTCGCGGAACATTCGCCCCGCGCCATCAGCAAGCGATGACAACACGGCTGCTTGGATCCATGAATCCGCAATGTCTTTCTTAACGATCCCCTCAAGAACCGGCACTTTGTTTTCGCTCTTCGCTTCGCCGACGGTGAAGGCGAGTTGGAATCGAACGCTGATCGAAGGGTCGTTGGCGAGTTCTTTGTATTGTGCCCACAAGCTCGGCGACGAGGGAGACTTGCGCAGGAATGGTTCGGATAATTTGATTGCGTGTTCGCGGACGGTGGCGTCGGAATCTTTGAATGCGACGAGCAGATCCTCTTCGCTGAGTGCGCCCAGACCTTGAAGGGCATGCAGCGCGTGCATCCGCCCGAGCGGCGATTTTGAATTGCGGGCAAACTTTTTCAGCGGCGAGATGCTCGATTTATCCTGGCGCTGAAAGAGAAGTCGCGCCGCGGTGTCACGATGCCATCCGTTCGGGTGTTCAAGTGTTGCAATCAACTCCTTGGTCGAGGCTTTCTCAAGTCGCGGCGATTTGGGTTGCTTGAAATTCTCGGGAACCACTCGGTAAATGCGACCGCGATCATTGCCGCTGTTGAGATCGAGATGCTTTTTGATTTGCTCTGGCAGCGACCAGGGGTGCTCGATCGTTTCGCGATACATGTCGATCACGTAGAACGTCCCGTCCGGCGCATTGGCAAATTGCACGGGGCGAAACCACGTGTCTCGCGAGGCGAGGAATTCAAACTTCTGCTCGTCATCGGGTCGCTGCGCTTTTAGCGCGACCCCGACCGCGTAAATTTTTTTCCGGTGAACGAGATTGCCGCCCGCATCACCCGTGAATGCGTTGTCGCGATAATCTTCCGGGAACGCATTGCCTCGATAAACCGTAATTCCCGTTGCGCCAGTAAAGTATCCAGCCGAGCGCCCGCCACCTTCAATCATCCCGGGCGAAACTCCCGAGACACGCCACTTGGTGCGAATCACGCGCCACGGCTCTTCCGGGCTGACCCGATACACCTCCGCCGCGCCCCCATCGACCGCGATCGAAGCCAGAGCGCGCGGCATCGCAAACAAAGGATTACGGTCGGCGTAATACCCGTCGTAAATAAACGCCATGATGTGATCGCTGTTGCTGCAAACAAATTTGCGCCCGCGGCTATCGAAGCTCATTCCATATTGGCCGCCGCCACTCTCAGCACGCATCTTCAAGGTCTTGGGATCGAATGAAAAATTGCGGCTGTTCAAATCCAATGGAGCTTCCCCTGGAACCGCGAGGTTCGTGACGACTCCCCCGTTGGGCGCCGTGGAACCGTGAATGCGATTGTCCATGCCCCAGTTGAAACTGTTGAAGAGTGCCTGGACGTTCAGCCGATCTTTACCGCTGCCGAATCCGGTGAAAACGACTTTGCGCACATCCGCCTTGTGGTCGCCGTTTGTGTCTTTGAAATAAATAATGTCCGGTGTGGACGCCACGAAAATTCCGCCGTCGTAACAGATCACGCCGGTGGGCCACGGAAGATTTTTCGCATACACCGTCGCCTTGTCGAAATGCCCGTCGCCATCGGTGTCTTCCAGCATGCGAATACGGCCGAGATGCTCATCGCGACGCTCGGAATAGTCGCCCATCTCGACGACAAACATGCGTCCGTTTTCATCAAAGGAAATGGCGATGGGATCTTTCACCAATGGCTCCGCAGCCACGAGATCGACCGCGAATCCTTTTTTGACTTGAATCGTTTTCACTGCCTCTTTGGGTTCGGCGGCGGGGAAACGGGGCAAATCTTTTTCGGCGTTCAACTCGAGTGGAACTGCATGGGCGATTGCTGCCGCGAGCAGAGAGACCGAAACAACAAGACGAGAAATCATGGGTGAACGAAGCCAGCGAAGCGAAGCAACTTCAAGGAATTTTTGCGCGGCGGAAAAATCTTCAGCGCGACCTGAGCGCTTGAGGATCAATCAAACCACTCGTCCGCTTCGTCAAAAGCCGGGACGGGAATATTGAGAATCTTCAATTTACCTATCGCACGATGCCGGCAACCGGGCCTGATCATCACTGCGGTCATCGGTTGAACCGCTATTCTTTCGCCATCCAACTCAATGTGCCCTTCCCCTTCGAGCACGTAGTAAATTTCGGTCATCTTTTTATGATAATGCGACCGGGAATCCTCCAGAATATCGACCATGTGCAACGTGGCGGTTTGGTTTTCAGGGACCGCAAAAGCCCGTTTGGCAAATCCGCAAGGGCAGCGCACCGCCGCAATTTGATCAAATCGCTCCACCAGATAGTTGGCCATGCCGGTCATTCTATCGAACTCCACCTGCCATTCACGCATTTTTTCAAAAATGCCGCTTGATTTGCCGCCGTCGGATTTTAGTTTCAACGAATGTCTGAAACGCTGACGATTCCGCCAATATCAATTTCCGATCCAACCGCGCCAAAAACAGGTTCACTCAACCAAGGCGATCGGCCGGCGCTTGAATCCACCGATAGTTTTGTTCACCGCCACATCGGGCCAAACGCAGCCGAGACTCGGGAAATGCTCCAGTTGCTCGGCCACAATTCGCTCGATGCCCTCACCGAGGCCGCCGTGCCGAAACAAATTCGCCTGACGCACCCGTTGCAGATTCCCGCCGCGCAAAGCGAACACGAAGCGCTGGCCGCATTAAAAAAGATCGCCAGCCAAAACCAGGTCTTCCGCTCTTTTATCGGCATGGGTTACTCGGACTGCTTCACGCCGCCGGTGATTCAACGCAACGTGCTGGAGAATCCAGGCTGGTACACCCAATACACGCCTTACCAGGCCGAGATTTCTCAAGGTCGCCTCGAAGCGTTGCTGAATTTTCAAACGATGGTCATGGAACTCACCGCGCTCGACATCGCCAATGCTTCGATGCTCGACGAAGCCACGGCAGCGGCGGAGGCCATGACGTTAAGCGCTCGGATTAAAGATGGTCGCAATGTTTTCTTTATCTCTGAAGCCTGTCATCCCCAGACCATCGAAGTCGTCCGCAGCCGCGCCCACGCACTCAAAATCGAAATCGTCATCGGTAATCACGAGACGTTCGCGTTCACAGAACAAGTCTTCGGCGCGCTCGTTCAATATCCCGACACGTTCGGCGCGATCCATAACTTTGAGCCGTTCACGGAGAAAGCCCATGCTGCGGGCGCAATGGTCACGGTCGCGACCGATCTGCTGGCGCTCACGCTCATCAAGCCGCCGGGCGAATTTGGTGCGGACATCGCCGTTGGCAGTGCGCAGCGCTTCGGCGTGCCGCTCGGTTACGGCGGACCGCACGCTGCGTTCTTCGCTACGAAGGATGAATTCAAGCGCCAGATGCCCGGCCGCATTGTTGGCGTTTCAAAAGACTCGCGCGGCAATCCTGCGTTGCGCCTCGCCCTCGGCACGCGCGAGCAACACATCCGCCGTGAGAAGGCCACCAGCAACATCTGCACAGCGCAGGCACTCCTCGCCAACATGGCCTCGCTCTACGCCTGCTATCACGGGCCGGAGGGTTTGAAGAAAATCGCGCAGCGGATTCACACGCTGACGTGCGTATTGGCGGCGGGATTGGAGAAACTCGGCCACACCGTAGGACAGGCGCGACGCCTGTCCTACTTCGACACGCTCACAATCGCCCTGGGCGAAATGCGTGCCGCTGACATCATCAAGATCGCGGAAGGACACCGGATGAACTTCCGCGCGATTGACGACCACACCATTGGCATCTCTCTCGACGAAACCACGAACGCCAGCAACTTGACCGAAATCTGGCAAGTGTTCAACGGCGACAAACCCGCGAGTTTCACGCTGGCCGAAGTCTCCTCCCCTCTCATTATCACCGGGCTTCAGCCCGGTGTCCCATCGCGCGACGAGCGCTTAGCCGTTTCAACGGCTTCCCCTTCCGCGCGAGAAACCGTTGAAACGGTTTCCACCTTCGCCCCACCCAGCACCGGGCTAAAGCCCGGTGCTAATGAGACCGGTTCGTCGGCTGCCCATTCGTCATTCGTCATTCGTCATTCGTCATTTCTCCAACACCCCGTCTTCAACCGTTACCACTCCGAGACCGAGATGCTTCGCTACATCAAGCGGCTCGAATCGCGCGATCTCTCGCTCACGGCTTCGATGATTCCGCTTGGCTCGTGCACGATGAAGCTCAACGCCGCCGCCGAGATGTTCCCCGTCTCGTGGCCGGAGTTCGCGAAGATTCATCCGTTCGCGCCCATCAAACAGACGCGCGGTTACCAGAAACTGTTCGAGCAGCTCGAAACCTGGCTCGCGGAGATCACCGGGTTCGCCGGCATTTCGCTCCAGCCCAACGCCGGTTCGCAGGGCGAATACGCCGGGTTGCTCGTCATCCGCGCGTATCACGAATCGCGCGGCGACGCGCATCGCAACGTCTGTTTGATTCCCACATCCGCACACGGCACGAACCCCGCCAGCGCCGTCATGGCCGGCATGAAAGTCGTCGCCGTCGCGTGCGACACCAACGGCAACATTGACGTCGCCGACCTGCGCGCGAAAGCCGAAGCGCACAAGGCCGATCTCTCGTGCCTGATGATCACCTATCCGTCCACGCACGGCGTGTTCGAGGAAACCATCCGCGAGATTTGCGAAATCATCCACGCCAACGGCGGGCAGGTTTACATGGACGGCGCGAACATGAACGCGCAAGTCGGCCTCACCAGCCCCGGCTTCATCAGCGCGGACGTCTGCCATTTGAATCTGCACAAGACGTTTTGCATTCCGCACGGCGGCGGCGGACCGGGCGTTGGTCCGATTGGCGTGGCGGAACATCTCGTGGAATTTCTGCCCGGCCACAACGTCATCAACCTCGGCGGCGAAAATCCCATCGGGGCGGTTTCCGCCGCGCCGTGGGGCAGCGCGAGCATTCTCACCATCTCCTGGATGTATATCGCGATGATGGGCGCGGACGGACTCACCGAAGCGACGAAGTTCGCCATCCTCAACGCGAATTACATTTCCAAGCGGCTCGAGAAACATTTTCCGACGCTCTACCGCAGCAACGGCCTCGTCGCGCACGAATGCATCCTCGACCTGCGCGCGTTCCACAGCGTCACCGCCGAGGACGTGGCGAAGCGGCTGATGGATTACGGCTTTCACGCGCCGACGCTCTCGTGGCCCGTCGCCGGCACGCTCATGGTCGAACCGACCGAAAGCGAATCGAAATACGAACTCGACCGTTTCTGCGACGCGATGATCTCCATCCACGCCGAAATGACCGCCGTGGAAACTGGCGCAGCCGACGCGAAAAACAACCTCCTCAAGAACGCCCCGCACACCGCAGACATGATTGCTTCGGATAACTGGAATAAACCTTACACCCGTGAACAGGCTGCATTTCCAGCGAAGTCGTTGCTTGAATACAAGTTTTGGCCTCATGTGGCGCGAGTGGACAACGTCTATGGTGACCGCAATCCAGTTTGTTCCTGTGTAGGAATGGAAGACTATTCTTAACGCAGATTCGATTCAGCCACGCGGCGAGCCTTACTTGGAACGAGAGCGACCAGCATAAAGACTTGCACCACCGACCGACATTATAGCAAGCCCAGTCAAGAGAACTCCTGCCGAATGTGTTGAAGGATCTGGGCCAAAAAAATAAAGTAGAAATGGAATGCAGCCTACTCCAAAAATAATAAATCCGACAAAAAAGAACGCTTGTTTCTTTTCCGGGGCTGACAGCTCGTATCCTGGTGCGTTCTGCGACTCTGACACACTTGCAGATTCTGTGGGAGGATTGGCTTGTGTGGGGAAGCGTGTCGTTTCTTGACGGGCGGTCTGAGCGATTACAGGACTGAAATTGTCTCGCCGTTTATATCTTTGTGTTTCCTTAACAAGGAAAAAAATTGCTGCTGCTGGCCCAAGCGCGGAAGCCAATCCCAGAATTGCAGCGATTCCTCCCATGTTACCCAGATTATTTGCATTCTTCAGGAGTCCAATCCAACCAAACAGCGTCAGCGCGAGAACAAAGATAGAGAACTTGAAAATCGGAATTGCTTCAATCCGTGGGAAACGAATCTCTGCCGGGTGTTCCCCGCTTATCCCAAGCTTTACATATTTAATTCCGTCTCTTGTCCAAGTGACAACCAACGTGATGAAAGAAATCAGGAGGATCGCTGTTACAGCAAGAACTGCCAAAGCAATTTCGGCATTGAGTCGCAGCTGTTGCCGTCCAACTGGCGATACCACATACGGTGCGTATTTAAGAACGTCACCCGGCTTACCTTGCTGCTGAACAGGGACAGTGCTTGAAGCGGACGGGGTGCTGTCACGCGATTGAAACCATCCCGTGGAGGGAAGAAATAATGCCAGCAAAACTATTACTGCCACCAAAGGTGAAAAGGCCAATGCCGACTCGACGAAACATTTGAAGGCCATTCCGCCTTGTTTGGGCTCGTCTGATTTCATGGTTCGGATTTTACGCAGAACTCAAGTTCCATTCAACTGCCAAATCCGGTGTTTCCTAGTGCGTTTTCAATCCTCATCAGCGTCTTTTATTTGTCGAAGATTGCGGGGAAAAAGTTTGTTCATCTCATCCGGCTTCGCCACCTTCTCCCCATCCGATGCGGAGAAGGGAATTGAGCCGAATGCATTTTGAAGTTTAACCCGTGAACCCGTTCACGAAGTTCGCCATCCTCAACGCGAATTACATTTCCAAGCGGCTCGCCCAACATTTCCCAAGCTTCAGAGCCTGTTTGAAAACTGCGCGGCGTGCTGCGGCGAGGGATTTTGGCTGTGGGCAAGGCGGCGCGGTCGGAGCATCCCCGCAGCGGGCTGTGACGACCAAGCCAACGCCGCCTACGGGCAAAAGACCCGCCGCCCAAAGGGTTTTCACGCAAAAGGCCGTCTGGCTTCGTTGCTCCTCAGTCGAAGACCCACGAGGGGTATTCTTCTTCGTCGTGCCTCGCTATATAGCCTTTTCCCCGAAAACAGCACGCCTCGGAGTTTTCAATCAGGCTCTTGACCGCAGCAACGGTCTCGTCGCACACGAATGCATCCTCGACCTGCGCGCGTTCAAGGGCACGACCGCCGAGGACGTGGCGATCCGCCACCGCCGCAATGTCTCGTGATCCACCACCAGCTTGGCCTTCAACAACTGCTCGGCCATCAGCGTCGGACCGAACCCTTCGTAACGTGGCTCGTCACACAGGGACAACACTCGCTCTCGAAACGCAGACGATTTGCGC
>CANJXF010000055.1 GCA_947478865.1 Verrucomicrobiales bacterium
CAAGATCATCGCGGGCTACCATCAGTTCCACGCGGTGAATGCGGCGGTGGAGGAAACGGTGCGGGCGAGCGGCATGGCCGAAGAAGGCGTGGTCCGCGAGGGAACTGGCACTTACTGGGCTGGGCGTCAACGTGGCGGCAAGCCGGGCGATCGTCGCGCAGGTGTGGTCTGGCACACGCAGGGCAGCGGCAAGAGTTTCTCCATGCTCTTCTTCGCCGCCCGCGTGGTGCGGCATCCGGCGATGCAAAACCCGACGCTGGTGGTGCTGACCGACCGCAACGATCTCGACGACCAGCTTTTCGGCCAGTTCCAGCGCTGCGCGGATATCCTCGGCCAGACGCCGGTGCAGGCCAGCGGGCGCGAGCATTTGCGCGAGCTGCTGAACCGGGCGAGCGGCGGCGTGGTGTTCACCACCATTCACAAGTTCATGCCGGAAAAGGGCGAGGCGATGCCCGAGCTGAGCGCGCGGCAGAACATCGTCGTCATCGCGGATGAAGCGCACCGCAGCCAGTATGGATTCGGCGGCAAGGTGAATGAAAAGACCGGCGAGATGTCCTACGGCTTCGCCAGCAACCTGCGCGATGCGTTGCCGAATGCGTCGTTCATCGGCTTCACCGGCACCCCGATAGAAAAGACGGACGCGAACACGCGGGCGGTCTTCGGCGATTACATTTCCATCTACGACATCCAGCGCGCCGTTGCCGACAAGGCCACGGTGCCGATCTATTACGAGAGCCGCATTTCCAAGCTGAGCCTGAACGCCGCCGAACTGCCGAAGCTCGACGCGGAGTTTGAGGAAATCACCGAAGGCGAGGAGCTGACGAAGAAGGAGAAGCTCAAAACAAAGTGGGCCGCGCTGGAGGCGTTGGTGGGCGATCCGAAACGCATCGCGCTCGTGGCCGCCGATCTGGTGGCGCATTTCGAGAAACGCGTGGAGGCGATGGACGGCAAGGCGATGATCGTCTGCATGAGCCGCCGCATCTGCGTGGACCTTTACGATGCGCTGACCAAGCTGCGGCCTGAGTGGGCGGAGGAAACGCTGAAGGTGGTGATGACCGGCAGCGCCGAAGACGGCCCCGAGTGGCAGAAGCACATCCGCAGCAAGGACGCCAGGCGGAAACTGGCGAACCGGTTCAAGGACGCCAAGGACGCCTTCAAGATCGTCATCGTGCGGGACATGTGGCTGACCGGCTTCGACGCGCCCTGCCTGCACACGATGTATGCCGACAAGCCGATGCAAGGCCACGGCCTCATGCAGGCCATCGCCCGCGTGAACCGCGTCTTCCGCGACAAGCCCGGCGGCTTGGTGGTGGATTACCTCGGCCTCGCCGATCAGCTCAAGAAGGCGCTCGTCACCTACACCGAGAGCGGCGGTCAGGGGAACCCGACCTTCGACACCGCCCAAGCCATCGCCGTGATGCTGGAGAAGCACGGCATCGCCTGCGACCTGATGCACGGCTTTAACTGGGACAAGTGGACCAGCGGCACGCCGATCGAGCGCCTGCAACTCATCCCTGCCGGACAGGAGCACATTCTGGAACAGGAAGACGGCAAGAAGCGCTGGGTGCAGGTGGTGACGGAACTTTCCCGCGCCTTCGCCCTCTGCGCCGCCAGCGATGAAGCGACGGAGATCCGCGACGACGTGAGTTTCTTCCAAGCCCTGCAAGCCGCGCTGAACAAGCAGAGCAGCCAGAACCGCAAGACGCCCGAGCAGATCGACGCCGCCATCCGCCAGCTCGTGAGCAAGGCCATCACCACCGAAGGCCAGGTGATCGACGTTTTTACCGCCGCCGGATTGCCCAAGCCGGACATCAGCATCCTCAGCGATCAATTCCTCGCCGAAGTGCGCGGCCTCAAGCACAAGAACGTCGCCGCCGAACTGCTGGAGAAACTGCTGAAGGACGAACTCAAGGTGCGCTCCAAGCGCAACCTCGTGCAGAGCCAGGTCTTCAGCGAGAAGCTCAAGAAGACCCTCAACGCCTACCACAACCGCGCCATCAGCACGATGCAGGTCATCGAGGAGCTGATCAAACTCGCCAAAGACCTCGACGCCGCCACCAAGCGCGGCGAGGACATGGGCCTGACGGACGACGAAATCGCCTTCTACGACGCTCTCGCCGCAAACGATTCTGCGGTGAAGGCGATGGGGGACGACAAGCTGAAGCTGATCGCAGCGGAGTTGATCACGCAGGTGAAGAAGAGCGTGACCATCGACTGGACGCTCCGCGAGAGCGCCCGCGCCAAGATCAAAGTGATGGTGAAGCGCATCCTGAACAAACACGGCTACCCGCCGGACTTGCAGGAAGAGGCGGTGAAGACCGTGCTGGCGCAGGCGGAGCTGCTGTGCGCGGAGTGGGTGTGATGGGGGTAAGATGGCGGGACGAATGCCGGCTGTCGGGTTGGGGTTGGCAAGGCGCAACCCGACTCGGACTAAGATGGACGCCGCGGTTTCAGTGCCCTACGCTCCTGTCATTCAAATCTGCACTCAATGAACAAAATCATTTTCTTTCTCGCGGTCCTGCTGGGACTGCCATTCCAATCCCCCGCGGCACCGGTCGGCGGGAATTATCTGTCGCATCTTCAAAGCGCCGTGGCTCGGAGCAGGACCAACCTGGCTGCCTTCACCCTTTCGGCCGGCAAGGCAGCGGGGGAGTTCAGGGCCGGAGGCAACCTCTGGGCTGCCGGGCGTCAGGCCGACTTTATTTCCGAAGCCTGCGGGCGCGCTGGCGGCTTGATGGCCATCGCGCCTTTGGGCGGGCACCTCCCAACGCGGCACGACATCATCCTCTACGCCGTTCCGGGCGCATTGGAGCCAGAGGATTTGAAGCGGTTCGAGCAATGGCGGGATAAAGGTGCGCTGGTCATCCCGTTCAGTTCTCCGGCTGGGCTCTTTGCCAGCCATTTCCCGGTCGATTCTGTGGCCAATGTGGTTGACCTCTGGACCTGGACGGGGGAATTCGTGGCGGCTTGCACCCGGTCAGGTCAAATGCCGGTTCTCTACCAGAGCTACGGATTGCCCGGTGGCTCGGAGCGAGCGAAGAAATACCAAGGGAAAAAATTCCATGATGATTTAACCATCCAGCCCATCGCCTCGGGCGTTCTGGGAGGCGAATATCTGGATCAAGTCCAACGGATGCTGGCCAGGGTCAACGATGCGCAGATGCCGAAAATCGTCCAGGCAGCCCAGTGGTGGAGCCAGTCTCCCAAGGCGTCGGCAACGACCTTATTCACCGGCCACATGTTCCCTCGCCACGCGCAGGATCCGCGGGCAATTCAGCTCAGCGATTTTGCCGCTATTCCAGCGGGGGAGGACAAGGAGCTTCTCGATGCCAGCCATCCGCCGTCGTTCGTTCTCTGTTTGGGTTACCAATTCGCGGCGCGGAAACTTCTCGATCAAGCCAAGGCCATGAATGTGAAGCTGGTTTATTCCGTCGTCCAGCCAGCCCGACCGCCGGAACCGGCGGGCAATATCCTCTATATCGACCCGGCATGGCCGCTGGCCGACGGTTGCGTATCGGTGGCGGGATATGATGTCCCCATCCTACCCGCCAGCGGCGTCGTTCAGGCGGCCATCTACTGGACCATAGCCTCCGAACGGGCTCGATTGACGCATGAAGGGCTTAGTCCCGCAGATTGATCTTTATCCAACGGGATCAAGCATGCTTCGAGGCGCGTCGGAAAGCTGCGGATTGAGTGTCCCAAGGCGATTTATCGCGTGATGAATCGCGGCGACCGGAAGCCGCTTTGGCGTGGCTGATAACGCTTGCTGCTCAGGCTCCAATGGCAAACACTCAGCGCGCAATGATCTCGACGCAAAAGTAATTTTTTCCCACCCGCGTAGCGTCAATTTAGAGCGGCACATGAAAAAGCAATTCTGCTTATCAGCTACCCAACAACCTCAAACATGAATCGACGTCACTTCTTCAAAAGCACGGGGACTCTGGCCACCGGTGCACTCGCGTTTCCGACCATTATTCCGTCTTCCGCCCTTGGCTTGGATGGCGCGGTCGCTCCGTCAAATCGGATCACGGTCGGCCTGATCGGAGCGGGCGATCGGGGCATGCACGTGATCAAGAACGAATTTATCCCGAACAAGAATGCGCAGGTCGTGGCAGCCTGCGATGCCTTCACGCCCAGGGTAAAAGGAGCCATCAAAACGATCGATGAAGCTTACGGCAACAAGGGTTGCGCTGGGCATGCGGACTTTCGCGAATTGCTGGCCAACAAGGGCATTGATGCCGTGTTCATCGCCACGCCGGACCACTGGCACACTCCGATTGCGAACTACGCTGCCCGGGCCGGGAAAGACATCTACAGCGAGAAGCCGGTGACCCTGACCGTCGCCGAGGGGCAGGCGCTCTGTGCGACGGTGAAAAAACATGCCCGCATTTACCAAAGCGGCACGCAGGGACGATCGATGGAGAAGGTGCGCCACGCCTGCGAACTCGTGCGGAACGGAAAGATAGGTCAAGCGCTGACGGTGGAAATATCCCTTCCCAGCAGCCGGGCTCTCGAAGAAAAAAATCGCAAGGCCGGGATGCCCAAGATTGAGCCGTTGCCCGAAGGCTTTGACTACGAGATGTGGCTGGGCCCGGCTCCATTGGTGCCCTATCGCGGCAGTTGCTTTTGGGATTTCCGTTGGCGGTCCGATTACGGCGCCGGCTACATTTCTGACTGGGGCACGCACATTCTGGACTTCGCGCAGTGGATGATGGGCGCGGATGGCAGCGGTCCGATCCGCGTCGAAGGCAAGGGCGAGCGCATGCGCGGCGGGCTCTGGGATGTGTATTGGAAATACGAGGTGGAATACACCTACGCCGGCGGCCTCAAGCTGATCCTCAAGGAGGGAGCTGAAGGGCAGGGTGCATTGAAGGTGACGGGCTCGGAAGGCTGGTTCACCTACAGCTGGAATTCCCAGTCGATCGCGGCAGGTTCATCGGACTTCTCCTCGGTGACCATCAAGCCGAACGAAATCCGACTCTACCGGTCGGACAATCACGTGGATAATTTTCTCAGCTGCATTCGCACCCGGCAGCAGACGATTTCTCCGGCCGAGGTGGGACATCGCTCAGCCTCCATATGTCACCTCGGTGTGATCGCCATGGACGTCGGCAAAGCGCTGGACTGGGATCCCGTCGCCGAACGCTTCGGCAACAGCGCTGACGCCAACGGCATGCTGTCTCGCCCCATCCGCAGCCCGTGGCATCTATGAACCACGCACGAGGAACTCGGCTTATCCATTGGCTGATAGCGAGCTTGAAGCAGTGTTTTGCCGTTGCCGTCTTGGGTGCTGCGTTGCTGACGACTGCTGCACTGGGTGACGACAAAGTGCCGGAGGGAGCAACCGCAGCGAAGGGGGCGAGCATCAGCGGTGTGGAAGCGGAGAAAGCACCGAGGGAGGGGATTGCGGATGAGGCCGGTTTTGTGTCGCTCTTCAATGGCCGGGATCTTACCGGATGGGATGGGTCCGGGTGGACCGTGGAGGACGGCGTGATGGTCTGCCACGGCGGTTTCCTCACCTGGAGGCAGCAGCAGTTCACCAACTTTATTCTGCGCTTTGAGGTGAAGCTTTCGCCGGGGGCCAACAACGGCTTGAATTTTCGTTCCCGGAATTCTTACTGGAACGAAATCCAGATCCTCGACGAGACGCATCCGGGGTATGCGACGATCCACGATTATCAAGCTCCCGGCTCACTCTATGGTGTGGCGGCCGCACGGCGGGGCGTCTCCAAACCCGTCGGGCAATGGAATAGCCAGGAGGTTATGGCGGACGGCACTCACATCAAGGTCACGCTCAACGGAGCGGTCGTGGTGGATGCGGATTTGAGCAAACTGGATCTGGACAAATGCCTCGACGGCGCCGCCCACCCGGGGCTCCGCGACCCTTCCGGCGACCTTGGCTGGCTGGGTCACCTCAACGCCGACGAGAAGGAAGGTCCTGTGTATCTGCGGAACCTTCGAATCAAGATACTTCCATGACAAGCGTAAAGGGGTCACGCATTTGCGCGCTAGTGATCCGATAGGCGACTCCACACAGATCACCGGCGCCTGGCATAACTTCGGTAGCACTCCCGTGCTGCCGGTCGATTTACGCGTCCTAGCGGGAATCTCCTCTCCATTTGACCATCGAGGTTCGATGTTCGCTCCGCCTCCGGTGAGCCAGTAGCCCTTGGCGTGGGGATAGGACTAGGGGTAATTAATCCGAGGCCTCACCTAAGAAAACGGAAGGCGGAGTGTCGGATTAAAGCCATATTACCTAGTCCCAGAGATTAAACCCGTGGCAAAAAAGATGCCAAAAAAGTGAAGTCAAAATGAAGGGAGTAAAAATGAAAATAGCGATGAATATGGAAAGAAACCGATTGGGCGCCAGCGTGATCGTTGCCTTAGCGATTGCGTTCTCCGTGTCCGCGGTTGGTGCCGCCGAGCCAATGAAGCCGATGAAGGGCGCTGAACACTTGCAAATGCTGGGAGTCAAGACCAAGCAGGAAGTGGATGCACTCAAATCCGGTGACAGTATTGCGATGGTTTGCGCCAAGTGCAAGACGGTCTGGGTCAGCCGGGTGAAGCAGGGAGTAAAAGGTGCGGAAATCCTTGCGGAAAACGGCCAGCCCACCGAGTTGATTGGCACCCACGCGTGCAAAGGTTGCAATTCGACCCTTACCATCACTGGGAGTCCCAAGGCCGGCGTTACCGAGCTCAAGCACAGTTGCAAAGCGTGTGGTGATGATTCTGCTTTCTGCTGTGCGACCAAGCCTGGCAGCGGCGCGACCAGAGGAATGGAAAAGAGGCAGTAACTTGCGCAGAGGCGCCCGAGGTGTTGAGGAATTAGCGATCGGGCCTTGTGGGCCCTTGGCTAGCCATGATAAGTCCTCCCGCTCAACGCGGGAGGAGTTTTTCAATCTGGGCGGCTACCAGTTCCGCTTGAAGGGCGATCCCCTCGCGATTGAAATGCACGCCATCGCTGTAATACTCAGGATGGTCTTTCACTGGAGTGTTGAGGTCGTTCGCCGGGATGTTCTGTGCCTTCACGTATTCGAGGGCGATGGCGTTTCGGGCGGCAACCCGCTCGTTCGACGCTTGGCGGGGATCGTGGGGCGGAGCGTTCGTGGCCTTCTTCAGCGGGGTTGTGGCGGCCCAGACCAACTTCGCGCCCGGCGCGTGTTTCTGGATGGCTGCCAGGAAACCGGGAAAAGCCTTCCGATACTTCTCCTCGCTGTGCTGCCAGCCGTGCATGCCATTGTTGAAGTGGATCACCTCGAACTTGGTTTGGTCGAGGACGAGCGCGATTTGCTGCGCGAGCATCGGGTCGCTCAAAAACGCGGACGTTGTCAATCGCGCCACAAACGCCTTTCCGCCCAGCCGTTTCTCAACTGCCGGGTAATAGCCGCGCGTGATGGAATCGCCGATGAGAAGCACGCGCGGCAGGTTGGTTTCGTTGGCGTGCGAAATCCAGATGTCGCACCACTCAATGCCTTCTCGGTCTTCAGGTTTGAATTCGGCCGCGCTGGCGGCGGCAATGGCGGCCAGGAAGAAGCTGAATAGAAATTTTTTCATCGTTTTAGTTTGATCGAGGGGACTCATTAATAGGTTGATCCGAAAGTCACTGACCTGCGCGCAAGGCTCGTTTCAGCACCGGTTCCATTACATCCGCCATCCGCATGAATCCGAGGTCGCTCGGGTGAACGCGATCCACCGTCCCCTGGCCATCATTGCCGAGCAGTTTATCGCCGGGAATATAATACAGCTTCCGATCGCCCGCCTTCACGCGTTGATCAAAAATCCGGCGCAAGGCCGCGTTGGATTTGGAGTAGCCGGCGCGGCGCGATTCCACCACCTGCGCATCGCCGACCTCAATGTGTTCGACCAGCACGATGGGCGTCTTCGGATGTGCATCGCGAAGTTTTGCAATGAGCAGCGGAATCCGCTCGGCAACAAGTTCGGGCGACATGTTGGGCAGCGGATCGAGGACGTAAACCGCCGGATCCAATTCCGCCAGCAGGCCGGCAACTTCGGGTTCGCAAAGTGCGCTGCCGGAGAAACCGAGATTGATCGTGGGGCAGTCCAGGCGACGCCCGAGAATCGCGGGATACGCCATGCCGGGTCGTGACGCGCAGCCGCCTTGCACGATGGACGTGCCGTAAAAGACGACCGGCTTCATACTCTTGTGCCGGGCGGGTGGTGGTTCGCACTTCGCCTCCGCTGGCAGGCCGATTTCAACCTTCTCGACTCCGTTGTAGAGCGGCAGGTAAAGCAGGCACTCACGTGGCTTCGGTTTCATTCCCGTCGTCAATTTTTTCTCGGTGGTGACGGACGCATCGGGCCGCGCTGCACCGAGCCAGCGCCATTCGCCCTTGTGCCGCACATACAAATCCACGCCGCTTACGCCGCTCGCCGGCATGTGGGTCATGGCGAGGTTTTCCTTGCGCACGGTCCAGCGCGCCGAAAGCTCGGTCGCATCAGTCACGAATCGAACGCAGATGCCGGCGGAATCTTTGGCCAGGTTCCACACCGGCGGTCGCACCATGCCTTCCGCCTTTGCCGGCAGGCGATCATAGAATTCTTTCGTTTCCACCCAGCCTTTGCCTTCGATGCAGAGCTCTTTGACGTCCTGCCAGCGCAACTTGGATTCGGTGCTGGAGGTTTGCGCGATTGTCGCGAGGGCGAAGCTCAACAAGGCCAAGGCCAGCGCGCAGCAAATTCGCGCTCGCAAAAAGATTCTGTGGCGGCGGCCGGTTTCGTGGGGCTGATCGTTCATGGTGCGTTCGGCACGAGGCTATCAATTTCGTGTGAAGAGGCAATAGCTCTGGCGAGGTATGGCCAGCCCACCGCCGCAGCGCCGGAGGTCATTGCGCAGCAGACTCGCTTTCGTAGCAGAAGATGGATTCCTCGGTGCGGATGAGAATGCGACCTCCATTGAGCACGGGCGTCCCGTAAATTTTCCCATCGAACTTGTGCGAGGAAATCACCCGCCAGTCCCGTTCGTCTGCGACCACGCTCACCATCCCGGCCTCGCTGGCGAAATAAACCTTTCCATCGCCGGCGACCGGGGAGGCGTAGTAGCTGCCGGGTCCAGGCAGACGCTCTTCCGACAACAGACGGCCGGTTCCTGCCTCCAGCCTGGTCACGATGCCGCCGTCCTTGACCATCCACAGCACGCCGTGGTGAACGATTGGCGTCGGGACATACGGTGTGCCGCGACGGTATTTCCAAACGAC
This sequence comes from Verrucomicrobiales bacterium, assembly GCA_947478865.1. Taxonomy (GTDB): domain Bacteria; phylum Verrucomicrobiota; class Verrucomicrobiia; order Limisphaerales; family CANJXF01; genus CANJXF01. The sequence goes on from CANJXF010000055.1 coordinate 9,216, forward strand.
TGCTTTGTCCGTGAGATCGCCCTGGCCCGTCGGCTTGATCGCCAGCACCGCATTGTCCGCGCGACGAAACACGTCCGCGTGACGCTCCCATTCCGCGCGATCCAGCAGGCCATCCTGGTTCAGGTCCATGCGCGTGTAGCGCTCGAGGACGGCGCGGTCGGCGACCTCGGTTCTGGAAAGTTTGCCGTCGCTGTTCTTGTCCCATTTCTCCACGGCAATCTTCCACGGATCCAGGGTCAGTTTCGCGCTGGCGTCGCCGCCGGGAGCCCATGACGCCATGAAGATCGTGTCCGCCACCGCAACGGGAGCGGGGATGACGATGCGCGCCAGGCCGTTGACCCACCAAAGCTTCTCGCCATTGACGGGGTTGTACCCGGCTAATTCAAGCGCGCCGGCGACCAGCAGTTGCTTCTGACCAGCAGTCGTCCAGACCGTGGGGGTGGCGTAACTGCGCACCGCGTTGGGGCGGGCAGTTTTCCAGGCAACTTTTCCGCTCCGGGCATCGAAGGCGATCAGGAAGCTGTCAATGTCGTGATCTTCGCAGAGAATGACTTTGTCATCCACGAGCATGGGCGAGCTGCTCGCGCCGTATTCGTCGCGGAACGGCCCGAGGGCGTGCTCCCAAAGCTTGCGCCCTTCGAGATCGTAACAGATCAGGCCGTAACTGCCGAAGAAGACGAAGAGACGTTCGCCGTCGCAGGCGGGCGTTGCCGCGGCCGGACTGCCCATTGTCGGATGAAGTTCCTCGATGCGTTCGGTGGGGGTATTTTTTTTCCACAGGATCCGGCCGTCCTTTTGATCCAAGGCTACAGTGGCGAGCTCGTGTTCAGCCGCGCGGTAGGTGGTCAGAAAAACCCGCCCGTTGGAGACGATGGGTGAGGATTGGCCGGTATCCACTCGGGTGCGCCAGCGGAGCTTGGCCGGCGCGTCGAATCGGTCCGGCAACTGGCCGGCATTACTGGCGATTCCGGCATCAGACCGAAGGAAGGTTGCCGGGCTCCGAGACTCCGCGAGGCCGAGGTTTGCGGCGATGATCAGAAGCGCCAGGGACAAAAAGTATTTCGTGATGGAAAGCATGGCTTGTCGTGTTGGGCTGCATGGTTACCAAGCTCGGCCCTTCACGCAACATTTGAGAAGGAGCGCCGGGATGAAATTTAAACGGAGGTTCGAGTCGGGAACGGAAACCTGGATTCACCACCGTCTTACTGCTAAGCATAGAGGAGGATATTCATGGTGCCACGCTTGCCGGTTAAGGATCAGCTTCTGGCTGAGATTTTTTCCATTCATTCGGCTGCGGCTGTAGCCTCCCTTGTCCGCCCCAGGCTTGACCGACTGATAGGGCGCTAATCGGCTACAACTTTTTGTTGGATTGGAACCGCTTTTCCATGGCGTCCTTATTTTCCATCGGAGGGAAATACCGCCCTTCGGGTTCGTTCGTTAAGGGAATCCCGAGCGTGACACCGGAGTTCAGGCAATGGCATTGTGAGTCATCAATCGGACTAAGCAACTATGAGAACCCAACTTGTTCCCTTCTTGACCCTTGCCTTGCTGCTGGCTGGCTCCGCGCTGGGTGACACGGTGACATTTCACGTTGGCCCCAACGGCAATGATTCCTGGTCTGGGCTGCTGGAAAACCCAAACGTAACCCGCAGCGATGGCCCGGTGTTGAGTCTCAACGGTGCCATTGCTCGTGTGCGGGAAGTTCGCGCGAAACGCAGCGATCGGCCCGCGGCGCTGGTACGCGTGCAGTCAGGCGAATACTTAATCCATGCGCCGCTCATTCTCGCGTCGGAGGACAGTGGAATACATTTCGAGGCAATCCCCGGCGCGAAACCGGTCTTCAACGGTGGGCGGCGCATCGAGGGCTGGCAGCGCGGCGAGGGCGGGGTGTGGACGGCGCGAGTGCCGGAAGTAGCAGCAGCGAATTGGTATTTCGAGCAGATGTGGGTCAATGGTCGCCGGGCCACCCGCGCCCGCAGTCCAAACGAGTCTTGCTTTTACATGGCCGGAAAAGTTCCGCTGGGCACGGATCCTCTGACGGGCAAGCCCGCCGACTTGAGCGGACGGGCGTTCAAGGCGCGACCCGAGGACGTTCAATCACTCAATCGGGTGCCAACAAATCGCCTGAACGATGTGACGGTGGTTGTCTATCACTCATGGGAAATCTCGCGACATCGAATCGCCGCCTTCGATCCTCAATCCTCGACCGTCATTGCAACAGGGGGCGCGCCCTGGGCCTTTATGCAATGGGGCCCATCACAGCGATATCATCTCGAAAACTTTCGCGCGGCGCTGGATGAACCGGGTGAATGGTTCCTCGACCGCAGCGGCACTGTTTTTTATCTCCCGCTTCCCGGCGAAGACATGACGAAAGCGGAAATCTATGCGCCGGTTGTTGATCAATTTGTGGTGCTCAAAGGCGAACCGGAAAAAGGCCGGTTCATCGACGATGTCGTGTTCAAGGGGCTCGCCTTTCGCCACGGGCAATATGTGCTTCCGCCCGGCGGTCACGGCGATCCGCAAGCAGCGGTTTCGATCCCGGCAGTCTTCCAGGCCGACGGAGCGCGGCGCGTGACGATCGAAGATTGCGAGTTTGGGCACATTGGCATTTACGGAGTGTGGTTTCGGCGAGGCTGCAGTGATTGCCGCCTGGTCCATTCGCATCTTCACGATCTTGGCGCGGGCGGAGTGCGGATTGGGGAAGGCCGGATCGCGACCAACACGGTGGAGCGGACCAGCCATATCGTCGTGGACAACAATATTATACAGGGTGGGGGACTGATTCACAGGGGTGCAATAGGCGTCTGGATTGGTCAGAGCGGGGACAATCAGGTTACGCACAATGAAATCGGTGGCTTTGGCTACACCGGAGTATCGGTTGGGTGGACATGGGGCTATGGGCCAAGCCTCGCGCAAAGAAACCGAATTGATTTCAATCACATTCATCACCTGGGACAAGGGATGCTGAGCGACATGGGCGGGGTTTACACCCTCGGGCCTTCCGAGGGCACCACGGTGAACCACAATATCATCCATGACGTTTGGTCCTATGACTACTATGGCCGCGGCGGTTGGGGGCTCTACAATGACGAAGGCAGCACCCACATTGAACTGGCGAGCAACCTCGTCTATCGGGTCAAGACCGGCAGCTACCACCAGCACTATGGCAGGGAGAACGTGGTTCGGAATAATATCCTCGCCTTCAGCAATGACGGCCAAGTCCAGCGCTCGCGGGCCGAACAACACCTTTCATTCAGTTTCAGCAACAACATCGTGATCTGGAACGGAGGCCGTCTCTTTGAGGGGAGCTGGAAAGACACCAACGTCATTGTATCGAACAATCTTTACTGGGACACCAGCGGTGATTCGGTGAAATTTTCCGGCCTGAACTTCGAGCAGTGGCAGAAGCTTGGGAAGGACGCAGGGTCGATGATCGCCGACCCGCTTTTCGAAAACGCCGCGCACTCTGACTTCCGCCTGCGAGACCATTCTCCCGCTGCGAAAATTGGTTTCCGCCCCTTCGACCTCACGCTGGCTGGGGTTTACGGCGCGACCGCATGGAAACAACTGGCTGCTGCGGCGACCTATCCCGAAGTGCGTTTTGTTTCCGCGCCGCCACCCCCGCCGCCCTTGCAATTGAAGGACGACTTCGAGGTCGCCGCCGTGGGCAAGCCACCCGTCGAGGCGCAGGTGAGCGTTGAGGGGAAGGGCGACTCACTCGCAGTTACGGACGAAATTGCAGCGAGCGGAAAACACAGCCTAAAGTTCCAAGACGCGCTGGGGCTCCAGTCATCTTTTAATCCGCACCTCTACTACATCCCGCGGCACCAGGAGGGAGTAACCCGTTGCTCGTTTGACCTTCGCATTGAACCCGCGACGGTCATGTATCACGAATGGCGCGACAGCTCGTCGCCTTATCGAGTCGGCCCTAGCTTGTGGGTTCGCAATGGAAAGCTATTTGCTGGAGGAAAAGAGGTGGCGGCCCTTCCATTCGGAGCGTGGATCCACTTTGACGTTTCGGCACAGATCGGAGAAAAACGCGACGGAGTCTGGAGCCTTGGAATCACCGTTTCCGGCGAGCCCGCCCGGACTTTTAATCGGCTTACAAATGGTAGTGCTGAATGGAAGAATCTCGATTGGCTCGGATTCGTCAGCCAGGCCGATGCGAAAACCTCTTTTTACCTCGATAACCTGGAGCTCACGAACCGGGCACAATAGAGGGAAGATTCGGCCTGCATCATAGTTAGCGCAGATAACCATGGAGTTGGAGTCTCCTTTGCAGAAGAGCTTTTGGTATGCAGACGCCGCCCGGGTATTGAGGCAGCGTTGCGATCAAGTTTTCTTGCTGCTGCCAGCCCGCCAACGAGCGGAGTGAAAGCTCGTTGGCGGGCTGACCCTAAGAGTTCAAGTGCGCGCTATTTTTTCGGGGCGCCCAGCTTATAGATCGTTCCGTAGATCTCCTGGGACATGGAGGCGCCATCGGCCGAGTCGACACTGACCTTGACCTTGATCTGATCGGCTGGTTTCAGGTCGTTGATCTCCAGCCAGACCGATTTGCCATCTGGCAGGAGGCGAGCGGATTTGACGTCAAGCGTGTCATGTTTCTTTTCGCCGGGAGTATTAACGGAGAACTCGGGTGAACCATAGGCGCCGCACCAGAGGTAGTTCCAACGCTCCACGCTATAGCTCGCGGGATCGGCCGCCGTTTTTGGGTCCAGCGCGGTCGTGAAACCGATTTGCACACCATTTTTTGCGGCGTGAAAAGCGGCGGGCATTCGAACCGGTGCGCCGGTATAACGGACACGATAGAAGCCGCCGTCTTTGGTGGCGCTGGTTTGCCAACCGCGCAAGCCGCTGAGATAAACCTGTCCGTCCTTGGGATTGATTCTGCCACGCATGAGGCCGCTGTAAAACTTAAGCGGCAGTTGCACCATCGCGGCCTGGCGGGTGCCTTCGACTGTATCCGGCATAACCTCGAACAAAGTGCATTTGCCGTAGCTCATGAAGAGCAATCGATCGTTGAGCGGCCCCCATTTCTTGCTCGTGACCCAGAGCTGGCCGCCGCTGGAGTTGTCCATGCTTTGCGGCAGCCAAGCGATGGGCTGGTCATAGCCAGAAGGAATCGGTGAACTGGCATCCCAACCTTTGAATTTGAACCGTTCCCGCGCTTTGGGATCGCTCGGGTTTGCGACGAAATTGGTGCCGTCCCGTTTTAGTGTCAGTGGCCGCTGTGCGCTTGGGGTCATCCCGTAGAAGCCGCCTTTTTCGACCCAATTCAATTTGCTGGACGGCATCCAATGGCCTTGGTTGTCGCTCACGGTGATTTCGTCATGCGGCCCAACGGTCATGCCGTTCGGCGCGCGGAAACCGGTCGCGACGATTTCCATTTTTGAACCGTCCTTCGAAACTTTGAGCAAGCAACCCTGATGCGGGGAAGTGACTTCAGGCGTCCAGGGAGCACCCTTGGCGAAGTAAAAGTTGCCGGCGCGATCGGTGTGGAGATCGAGGCAAAACTCGTGGTAGTTCGCTGTGACGATCGTGTCATTGTTGAAATTTTCGTAAAAGTCCGCCTCGCCGTCGCCGTTTAAATCATGCAAACGCGTGATCTGATCACGCCCGAGAACGTAGATTTCACCGTTGACCACTTTGAGGCCGAGCGGTTGAAAGAGGCCGGTGGCGAAGCGTTTCCAGGTGATCTTCTCCAGCGAATCGTTGATGCCCGAGACGACGAAAACTTCTCCGTGAAACGTGCAGATTGCGGCGCGTCCGTCGGGGAAGAAATCGAATCCGCCGAAGAATGTTTTCGCGTTCCAAGGATTGTCGACTGGTTCGGTAATTGTATCAACGACGTAAGGTTCATTGCTGTTGCTGCGAATCCCTTTCGTAACGGCGGTTTCCGTCCAGTGCGCCGCGCCTCCTTTGGTTAGCAGGCGCAGATCGGCCGGAGACTTCCCCTGAAGCGCAGCGAAGGGGTTCGGCGCTGGTTCACTGGACAACCAGATCTGGAATGGGGCATTAGCGGGGATTTTCTGGAATTTCAAGACGAGCTGGCCTTCACTCGTGGTTTCCAGCCGTGTGTCGTGCGGCAAGCCCGTTCCGCCCACCGCGAGCTTCTTGCCGTTGGTCAGAGTCACGATGGTCGGCGCGCTTGGACTGGATAGGTCGATCTGGAGCTTTGTGTTCTCTACGCCGTCGGCGAGGACGAGCACCTGATTCTTCGCCGCTTTGGTGAACTGTATGGTGCGGGTGAAAACATTTTGATCCGCAAACCCTGGAGTGTCTAAAACTTCGGTGGAACCGAGCGTGTAGCTGAGCACAACCTGATTGCCATTTTGATAAAGACCTTTGTAGTGCGCCCATTTTTTCGGCAAGGGTCCTTGGTGATTGGCGCGCGGGTCCACCAGCGATCCTTCTTTGGCCCAGCCTGGCCCGGAGTTCACGGAGAAAGCAGGGGTGCCCTTGACCTGTGGCGGCGGCGGCCAGGCGATCTTGTTTTGGGTTTCGCCGAATTCAAGAAATTCGCCAGTCCACGCCATCGATACGCGGAGCAGGTCGGCATCATAACAGACGTAGGCGTTCTTCTGCGCGCCGACTGTGACCACGATTCCTTTCATCGCGATGGCGCCATTGTTGGTCCCGTTGTTTTTTGGGGCTCGGATGGTGGCCGAATGGAATGGTCCGCGGATCACTTCGTTCGTAAGAGCTGGTCCGTCACCGCGTGAAACGGCTGGGAACAAAGCGGCCAAACAGAGCGCTGATAACGGCAGAGATATATTAATCCAAAATTTCTTCATGTTATTTTATTCGACTCACGATAGGGATAACTCGCGGCGAACGACAAGGTGAAAACCGCCTGAAGCGAAGTTTCTCTTGGTTTTTTGCGCCCGGCTTGTTCAATCTCTTGGAAATGAAATTCGCAATTTGTAACGAGATTTTTCAGGGCTGGAAAATTGAGGAATCCATGGCTTTTGCAAAAAAGGCGGGCTACGACGCCATTGAAATTGCGCCGTTTACGATTGCAGCTAACGTTGCGGATATTTCATCGGAACAACGCGCGGCGATTCGAGCGGCAGCGGACAAAATCGGGATTGAAATTTCCGGGATCCACTGGGTATTGGTCCAGACGGAAGGGTTGCACCTGACGCATCCGGATGCGGCCGTGAGGGAGCGGACTGCGAAATATTTTTGCGACCTGGTTGATTTCTGCGCGGATCTCGGCGGCAAATACATCATTGTTGGTTCGCCCAAGCAGAGGAGCCTGATGGACGGGGTTTCTTATGAACAGGCCTGGGCGTTTGCCGCGGAGGTCTTTCGCGACTCGGTTCACAAAGCCGCGAATCGCGGTGTCACGATTTGTTTTGAACCACTCGCGCCCACAGAAACTAATTTCATCAACTCGGCGGAAGAGGCCATCCGCTTTGTGAAGCAACTCAGCTCGCCGAATTTCAAGATTATCCTCGACGTGAAGGCGATGTGTTCCGAAGCAAAACCGATTCCACAAATCATCGCGGAGTCGTGGCCGAATTTTGCTTACTTTCACGCGAATGACAAAAATCTGAAAGGCCCCGGCTTCGGCGACATTGATTTCAAACCGATCGCCGACGCGTTGAAAAAAGCGGGCTACAGTGGCTACGTGTCGGTCGAAGTTTTCAAATTCGAAGAAGGTGCAGAAGTGATCGCAACAAAGAGCATCGAGTGCTTAAAGGCGGCCTTCGCCTGATTGCAGTGCGGGATCGGATTCAGGACGCGCGGCGTTTCTTTTCAGGCGAACCTTGAAAAACCGTCCTGCGCCCCAGTCGTCGAAGATCGAATAGCTGATTGGCGTGACCAGCAAGGTCAGAAGCAAGCACATCATTTGTCCGCCGATGATCACCTGAGCCATTGCCGCACGCCCCGCGGCGCCTGGCCCTTTGCCGAGCGCGATCGGGATCATCGAGGCCACCAGCATGATCGTCGTCATTAAAATCGGGCGGAGCCTTACCTTATTAGCCTGCAAGATTGCCTCTTCGCGATTCATTCCCTGCGCCCGCAAGGTATTCGTATAATCGATTTGCAGAATTCCGTTTTTCTTCACGATGCCGAAGAGCATGAACAATCCGAAGATCGCAAAAATGTTCAACGGCGCGTTCAGAAGAATCATCGTGAGCAGGGCGAATGGCAATGAGAGCGGCACCGCAAGCATGATGGAGATCGGATGAATGAAGTGTTCGAACTGCGCGGCTAGAATCATGTACATGAAAATCATGGCGAGGCCGAATGCGATCAGGAAATTGTGCAATGTCTCGTCTAATTGCTTGGCGCGACCGGTGAACGTGACCTGGTAGCCCGGCGCTAAATTAGCTTCTGCAACAACGCTTTTTACGGAAGTAATGGCGTCGCCGAGCGCGTAACTTGGATCCAGATTCGCGACCACGGTTACTTTGCGTTGCCGTTGAAAACGATCGATCTGATTCGGCCCGCGCGCCTCGCGCAGCTTTACAAAATTGGAGAGCTGCACCAGCTGGTTGGCTGACGCATTCGTGGAGGTGGAGTGCACGCGCAACATGATTACATCGAGCGCTTCCTGGGTGTTCCGCCCTTCCGGCAATGCGCGCAGCCAGACATCATACTGGTCGTCGCTTTCCTTGAATGTCCCGGCGATCTCTCCTCCCACCAGAGTCCGCAACGTTTCTGCAATTTCCGTGATGCGCAACCCGAACTGGCTGGCTTTGTCGCGGTCCACCTGGACCTGCAATTCAGGTTTCCGATTGGAAAGAGTCGTGTCCAAGTCGACCAGCTTTTTGTTCTCTCGGAGCTTGCCGATGATGCTCGTGGCATACTCGGTCAACTTGTCCAAATCCGGCCCAAGCAAGTTGAATTGCATATCGGAATTGCGTCCGCCGCCGCCAATATTGGAAATCATTTGCACGCTCGAACGCACGTCGGGAAATTCCGCTAAAACTTTGCGCGCCCGGCCCATCACTTCGAACTGAGTCCAGCGCCGGGTTTTGCCGAGGAGTGTTTCCCAGAATCCGCCCAGGTCGGGCAGGCGGCAATAGATGTTGGCGTAAGTCACGTTGCCTTCACCTTTGCCGACGCGTCCCGAAGTTTCACCGATCGTGACGAGTGTATCGACGATGGCCTGATCTTTGCCGAATTGGATTTCCTTTAGCTTTCGTTCCATGGCCGCGCAGATTTCGGCGCTGCGTTGCAACGTTGAACCCTCCGGGGTCTGCATGGAGATTTCAAATTCGCTTCGATCGTCAGGCGGGATGAAGGTGAATTTCGTCAGTTTGCCCAGCCAGTAAGTCGAGCTCATCACGACCAGGCTCACGACCACGATGACCCATCTATGATGCAGGCTCCAACGCAGAACGCGCGTGTAATTGTTTGAGAGCCATTGCATCAACCAGCCGCCGTGCGCTTTTTTCTCACGCACCTTTTCGTTCTCGGAATGACGCAAGAAGCGCGACGCCAGCATCGGCGTGAGGGTGAATGAAATGAACAATGAAACCATGATCGCGAACGCGACGGTCACTCCGTAACTGGAGAAAAACATCCCGGTGCGTCCCTTCATGAACGCGAGCGGGAGAAAAATGACGACGAGCGAAAGCGTGGTCGCCATCACCGCCAGGGCAATTTCTCGCGTGGCAATGCCCGCCGCCTTGAGTGCGCTCCAGCCTTTCTCTTCCATCGTGCGGTGAATGTTTTCCAGGACGACAATCGCGTCATCGATGACCACGCCAACGGAGAAAACCAATCCGAGCATCGTAAAATTGTTCAGCGTATAATTCATCGCTCGCATCAGAACGAACGTGGCGACAATTGAAGCGGGAATCGCGACCGAGGCGATGACCGTCCCGCGCCAATCGTGGAGGAAGAAGAAAACGGTCAGCGCCACGAGAATTGCGCCCATCAATAAGTGAAAGCTGATTTCATGCAGGGAGCTGTTGATGAAGATGGATTGGTCTCGAACGACGCTGATCTTGAAATCCGAGGGCAAGGCGGCTTGCAGGACTTTCAGGCGGTTTTTGACCGCATCGATCAACGTCACCGTGTTCGCGCCGGACTGCTTCTGCACCACCAGCGTCACCGTGTTTTGTCCGTTCAAACGCGAGAGGGAACGCGGTTCTTCGACGGAATCGGCGATCCGGGCAATGTCTTTCAGATAGATGGGCTGTCCGCCCACGTTGGAGACGATCAGGTTATTGAAATCCTGCACGCGTTGCATGCGGCCGAGAGTCCGCAGGACGAGTTCGCGCGTCCCTTGCTCGACGCGCCCGCCGGGCACCTCCAGGTTTTGCTGCCGCAGTGCGATGGAGACGTCTTGGATCGTGAGATTTCGCGCGCGCAATTTGTCGATGTCCACCGAAACTTGAATGGCGCGGGTCCGGGCTCCAACCAAATTGACGGCGCCGACATCAGGAACCGTTTCGAGATTTTCTTTGATCTGTTTCTCGGTGATGTAGCTGACCTCCTTCAAATCGCGCGGGGCGCTGATGCTCACGGACATCACCGGAACGGAATCCAAATCAAACTTATCAATAATCGGCGTTTCGGTGCCGGGCGGCAGGCGCGACAAAATTGTGTTCACCTTATCGCGAACATCCTGTGCGGCCACGTCACGGTTTCGTTCGAGCAAGAATTGAATGGTGATCCGCGAAACGCCTTCCGCCGTCACGCTGTTCAATTCATCGATGCCTTGAACGGTGTTGATGATTTCCTCCAGCGGCTTGGTCACGCTGGTTTCCATTTCTTCGGGCGAGGCGCCACGCAGCGTGGTCGTCACGGTGATGATCGGAAGCTCAACATTGGGAAACTGGTCCACGCCAATTTGCTGGAACGAAAACCAGCCTAGAACGACGAAGAGCAAATTGATCATCGTCGCGAACACCGGTCGCTTGATGCACAAATCGGCCAGCCCTAAACCTCGGGGCGCTGTTTCCGTGTCGGATTTTGTAGGTGCTGCCATTCGATTATTTCGGGTGAGTCTCGTCCTCTACTTTGATGCGAATTTTAGCGCCGTCCTGCAATTTCGCATGGCCGGTCAACACCACCGTTTCGCCGGTTTTCAATCCAGATAAAATTTCCTGAAAACCGTTTTGCACTCTGCCCACCTGCACTTCGCGCGGGTGGACGATCTCTTTATCCACCACAAATATTTTCGTTACGCCGGCGAAATTCAGAATCGCATCCAGCGGGACAACCTGGGTCGGAACGGCTTTTGCCAAAATCAATTCGCCTCGGGCAAAAGTGCTGGCGCGCAGTTTTTTATCCGGGTTCTGCACCAGGGCGCCAAAAGCAAACGCGCGGGTGGCGGTGTTGACCTGCGGGCTGATCAGAAAAACTTTTCCCTCGAAGCGATTGGACGGAAATGCGTCCACGGTGAAGACGACCGGTTGCTCTTTCTTCACCAATCCAGCGTAGCTTTCCGGCGCTTGCACGATGTATTTCAACACATCGTCGTTCACGATGCGGAAAAGCGGAGTGCCAATTTTGAGATAGTCTCCCGCGCTGGCGATGCGTTCTGCGATTGCGCCATCAAAGGGAGCGCGCACGTGGGAATGTTCGAGATTAAGTTTTGCGATTGCCGCGGCAGCTTCCGCTGCCTGAATCTCTGCTTGCGCCTGTCCGGCGTCAGCGACGGCTTGGTCGAGATCGCTTTGCGGTGCAATTTTCTCTTTTTGCAAGGTTTGCACACGAATTAAACGTTGCTCGGCATTGACCGCGCTCGCTTTGGCTTTCGCGAGGTTCGCCTCCGCCTGACGGGACTGCGCCTCGTAAGTATGCGTATCGATCAGCGCCAATTCCTGTCCGGCGATGACGCGGTCGCCAAAATCGACTTTCGTTTTTTCAACCTGCCCCTCGACTTGCGCGGCAATGGTCGCTTCGTCTTTGGCGAAGAGCGTTCCGACAATTGGCAGCGTGCGATCCATCGGGATCGTTTTCACGGCGGATACGCTGACCGGCACGGCTTCATCACGAGCGGGCGCCGCTTTGGGTGACTCCTTTTCCTTCGAGCAGGAGATCAGCGTGGCCGCGCAGACCGCGGCAAGCAGGGGAATAGCTTTCATTGTTTCTTTTTCTTCGCGCCCGCAAGGAACAGTTCGACGATGCCTTCGGCCATCTTTCGATTGAGCGGGCAATTGGGCAAAACCAAATGGGCCATGATGTAAAAGTTCATCATGCCGTGAAAACCAAACGCCAGCTCTTTGCTCTTGAACCGGCGATTTAATCCACCATTCGCCAATTCCCTTTTAATCAGGGTGTGGATGAACGCAAAGTTGCGCTGCGGCTTTTTTAGGTAATTCATTTTATCGGGCAATTCGCCGGGCGAGGCAAACGCCGTTGCAAAGGCCAGACGAATTAGCTCCCGGTGCCCCTTCAAAAAATCGAAAAGAGAATTAAGGATCTCGACCAGCTTCGCTTCTAGCGTCGCCCCTTTTTCCGCGGCGCTTTGCATCAGGCGGAATCGTTCGTCGTGCGCGGAATCCACCAGCGCCTGGTAAAGGGCGGCTTTATTAGCGAAGTAATAATAGAGCGTTGGCTTCGTCACCTTCGCGGCATCCACGATGGCTTGCACGGAGGCGCCGGCATATCCGCAGTGCGCGAACTGCTTCAATGCCGCGTCCAAGATTCTCTGGCGTGCCGCCATTTCCCGTTTCACCATAAGTTACCGAACGGTAGGGCTCTAAAAATACGCCGTCAAAACTTTCTTTCGTGGGCGCTCGGTTGCCGGTAATTGAGTCTCGATCGCTTGTTGGCGGTTTCATTTGCTGCGGCGGAGTTATTAAGGATTGAAAGCTCCGTAATCTTTTTTAAGCTTTGCTCGCTGTAAATCTGACGGATTGCTCGGAAAAATTATGAAGAAATTATTTTGGTCGTTTTCACTTCTCGCCACGTTGTTGACCGGATGCGGCAAGCAGAACGATATGATTAAAGTCGGCGAGTTTGCATCGTTGACCGGAAAGGAAGCGACCTTCGGCCAGTCGTCGCACGAGGGGACGTCCCTCGCCATCGAAGAGATCAACACTGCGGGCGGCGTTCTGGGCAAGAAGCTGGAACTACTCACTGAAGACACGCAATCCAAAGCGGGCGAACCGGCGACCGTCGTCAATAAACTCATCTCTCGCGACGGGGTCGTGGCTGTCCTCGGCGAAGTTGCTTCCAGTCGTTCGCTCGAAGCTGCGCCGATTTGCCAGCAGAATAAAATCCCGATGATTTCGCCATCGTCCACGAACCCGAAAGTGACCGAGAGCGGCGATTATATTTTCCGCGTTTGTTTCATCGATCCGTTTCAGGGAACGGTCATGGCAAATTTTGCGACCAAAACTTTGAAGGCAAAGAAGATTGCAGTGTTTACCGATGCAAAAAGTGACTACAGCAAAGGTTTGGCGAAGTTTTTCAAAGATCAATTCACCGCCAATGGTGGGACGATTACGGCGGAGCTGGACTACAACGGAGGCGACAAGGATTTCAAAGCGCAACTGACTGCAATCAAAGCGACTTCACCCGACGGCGTTTTTGTTCCGGGTTATTACACGGACGTCGCGATTATTTGCATTCAGGCAAAACAACTTGGATTGAACGTTCCATTCTTTGGCGGCGACGGCTGGGAATCGGAAAAGCTTGTTGAGATCGGCAAAGAGGCGGTCGAGGGAACTTACTTTTCCACGCACTATCATTCGGACGTCGGCTCCGCAAAGAGCAAAAGTTTCGTGGCAAATTACAAAAAGCGGTTCAATGGGAAAACTCCCGACGCGCTCTCGGCTTGTGCTTACGATTCCGCGTTTGTCCTGGCTGACGCCATCAAACGGGCGGGCAGCACCGAAGGGCTGAAAGTTCGCGACGCGCTCGCCGCAACGAAGGGCCTTGAAGCTGTCACCGGCACGATCACCATCAACGAAAAACGCGACCCGGTGAAAGCAGCGGTGATCCTCAAGGTGGAGAACGGAAAATATAAATATCTCGAAACGGTTAATCCGTAGCCCACGCTCAATCCGGTGATGGAATTATTTTTTCAGCAGCTCATCAATGGCCTCGCGCTCGGCGCCATTTACGCGTTAATCGCCCTTGGCTACACCATGGTTTATGGCGTGCTTCGCTTCATCAATTTTGCGCACAGCGATGTCTTAATGCTGGGCGCTTTCGCCGCTTATTTTCTTGCGCCGGGAATTGCAAAAGTTTTGCCGCCCCATTCGTTTGCCAGCGCGTTGCTGATAACAATTCTCGCAGCGGCAATTTGTGCCATTATCGGGATTCTGATTGAGCGGCTGGCTTACCGTCCTCTCCGGAATCGTCCGAAGCTCACCGTATTGATCACCGCGATTGGCGTTTCGCTTTTCATTGAATTCACCTGCCAGCACAAAGCGGTGTTTCGCAGCGAGACACGACGCTTTCCTGAATTGCTTCCGATCAACGATTATCATTTCGGCGGGTTGGTTGTGAACAGCAACGACATCGTGGTGCTGGTGACGACAATAATTTTGCTGGCCGCCATGTGGTTCATCGTGCAGCACACGAAAACCGGCACCGCCATGCGGGCGGTCGCTTTCAACATGCAAGCCGCCTCGCTCATGGGAATTGATGTCAATCGCATCGTGTCATTTACCTTCGGACTCGGCTCCGCGCTCGCGGCAATCGCGGGAATTCTTTACGCCATGAAAGCGCCGGGGATCGATCCTCTCATGGGAATTCAACCCGGCTTGCGCGCGTTTATCGCCGCTGTGCTAGGTGGGATTGGAAACCTTCCAGGTGCAGCGCTCGGCGGGATCGTTCTCGGCGTCGTCGAAACGTTCGCGGGCGGAATACCCGGCCTGTCCAACTATCGAGACGGAATTGCATTCGCGATGCTCATCGGAATTCTGATTTTTCGGCCAGCTGGTTTGCTGGGGAAGGCGACGGTGGAAAAAGTATGACGATGCATTCCGGCGCAAAGCGTTCCTTGCTCATCGCGATTGTCGTCGCGGTTGCGCTGGCACCGCTGCTCGAATGGATTGTCAAAACGCATTCGGGAAATTATTTCAACGGCTATTACCTTGGCGTTCTCATCGACATCGCAATCAATATCATTCTCGCGGTCAGCTTGAACTTGATTAACGGCCACACTGGACAATTTTCTCTGGGCCACGCGGGATTCATGGCGGTCGGCGGATACACTGCTGCGAAATTGACCTTGTCCTTGCAGGCGGCAGTTCCAGTTTGGGCGCAGCCAATTTTATTTTCCGCCGCGCTTCTCCTCGGTGGGCTGGCGGCAGCGGTCATAGGGTTGGGGGTCGGCGCTCCATCTCTTCGCTTGCGCGGAGACTACTTGGCCATTGTCACTCTCGGTTTTGGCGAAATTATTCGCGTCGTATTTCAGACAACGGATTTTTTTGGCGCTGCGACCGGATTGCCTGCCATTGCCAATTGGACCAATTTCGCCTGGGCATGGAGCTTGGCTGCCGTCACGGTTTTCGTCGTCGCTTGCCTGGTGAATTCAACCTACGGGCGCGGATTTATCGCCACGCACGATGATGAAGTTGCCGCCAGCGCGATGGGCGTCAATCCCGTTCGTTACAAAGTCACCGCATTTGTCATCGGCGCTTTTTTTGCGGGAATTGCCGGTGGACTTTTCGCGCATCACAAGCGATTTCTCTCGCCGACCAGTTTTGATTTCATGAAGAGCATCGACATCGTTGTGATGGTGATTCTCGGGGGAATGGGACGAACGCCGGGCGTTATCGCGGCGGCGATTATCCTGACCGTTTTACCGGAAGCGCTCCGCACTTTTGCGGAATATCGGATGATTGTTTATTCGCTCCTCATCATTGGATTGATGATCCTGCGCCCTCAAGGATTGTTCACGATTGGCAAAGGCCGCACGGCAAAAGTATGACCCGGGCGTTACTCCAGCTGGAAAATGTCACAATCCGTTTTGGCGGATTGACGGCGGTTTCGAAATTGGATTTCCATTTGGGCGATCAGGAGCTGGTCGGGCTCATTGGTCCGAACGGCGCAGGCAAAACCACCGTGTTCAATCTCATCACCGGTGTTTACCAGCCGACCGAGGGCTCGATTCAGTTTCGGGGAGAACCAACCGGCTGTCTGAAACCGCATGAACTCGCACGGCGCGGCATTGCACGAACGTTCCAAAATATCCGCTTGTTCCCTAGCTTGACGGTGTTCGACAACGTTCGCGCCGCGCTCCAATTGCACCGCGAGCATGGAATTCAAAATGCGTTGTGGCGCGGAAAACATTTTCGCGAAAGTGAAAAGAGTGTGGAAGCGCAAGTGATGGAGTTGCTGGAGATTTTCAGTTTGGGACGCGTGCGCGATGAGGATGCGACGAGCCTTCCGTATGGCGACCAACGCCGATTGGAAATCGTCCGCGCGCTGGCCACAAAACCGAAGCTCCTTTGTCTCGATGAACCGGCTGCCGGCATGAATCCAACTGAGAAGGTGGAATTGATGCGTTTGATCCGTTTCATTCAGGAGAAATTTCAAATCAGCATCTTACTCGTCGAACACGACATGAAAGTGGTCATGGGAATTTGCCAGCGCATCGGCGTGCTGGATTACGGGATCAAAATTGCCGAAGGAACCCCTGAGGAAATTCAGAAAAATTCCAAGGTGATCGAAGCGTATTTAGGAACCGAAGAACAACTCGAAGCCGAATGTTAGAGGTAAAAAATTTAGTCGTAAACTACGGCGCGATTTCCGCGTTGCATGGGATTTCTTTGCAGGTCGAGCAAGGCGACATCGTCACGCTGATCGGTGGCAATGGGGCAGGGAAGACCACGACTCTTCGCGCCATTTCCGGCCTGCTCAAACCGAAAAGCGGCGAGGTGATTTACCACGGGCAAAACATCACCAGGCTTCCTGCGCATAAAATTGTCGCCGCTGGATTATCGCACGTTCCAGAAGGGCGGATGGTTTTTGCGAATCTCACCGTGCTGGAAAACTTGAAGATGGGCGCGTATCTGCAAAAGGACAAAGCGGTTGTTGCCAACGAGATGGATTACGTTTTCAGCATTTTTCCGCGGCTCAAAGAACGCGAAAAACAAATCTCCGGAACACTTTCAGGCGGCGAGCAGCAAATGTTGGCGATTGGACGCGCGCTGATGGGCAAACCAAAGTTCTTGATGCTCGATGAACCATCGCTCGGGATTGCGCCGTTGTTGGTGAAAACAATTTTTGAAAAGATCGGTGAAATTAACCGGGAGCGCGGCATCACGATCTTGCTCGTTGAACAGAACGCAAATCTGGCGTTGGAGATTTCCCGCTACGGCTATGTTCTTGAAACGGGTAAAATTATTTTGCAGGACGATTCGACGGCGTTGCGGCAGAACCCCAAAGTCAAGAGCGCCTACCTTGGTGGATAAAACTGCGGCAACTTTGCTATGAGTCAGGCCATAAAACTTCTCTTTATCTGCAGCCAGAACCAATGGAGAAGCCCGACTGCGGAAAAGATTTTTGACGGAATGCCCGGTTTCGTGGCGCGATCTGCCGGGACGGAGATTGGCGCTCGGATCAGAGTGACGGAGGGTCATATCGGCTGGGCCGATTTCATTTTTGTCATGGAACGGCGACATGCTGAGCGGCTGAAAAGTAAGTTTGGCGATTCCCTGGCCGGAAAGAAAATCGTCTGCCTCGATATTCCAGACCACCTCACCTATATGCACCCCGAACTGGTCGAATTATTGAAAGAGAGACTCAGCGAGCATCTCGAAATGCCCGATTGAGGCGGGGCTGAATCACAATTCGCTCAGCAGCTGGTCCATTTCCGCGAGAGGGCCTTCGTGATTTTGTTCAATCGCCAGCTGCCGCGCGCGCTCGAAGGAGGTCCGTGCGGCGGCAGCGTTGCCGAGTGCAAGTTGGCACTTGCCGATTAGAATTTGCACCACCATCCAGTCCGGCTTCTTGGTGATCGCAAGATCAAATTGCTCCTTCGCTTCCTGAATTTGGCCGTTATCAAAAAGCGCTTTGCCCAAGCTGAATCGCGCCAGCTCGTTGTTCGGATATTGTTCGAGCAGTTTCTTGTGGCGTGCGATGGCTTCGTTCATGTGAGGCACAGCGAAACAAAAGGAAGGCGTTGCGTCAAACGCACTTTCGTTTTCTCGGAAATTTTTCGCGCCGGTCTTTTCGACAATCCCACAGCACAGTTGGTTTGGCCCTTCGATCAGTCAAATGGCTGTCAATACTGCGCCAGCAATTACGGCAAGTGAATGGCCCGGTAGAAACGATTTGTTATTCCAAGAATTGAATCGCTTATCAAAAAGAAACCGTTTGCCGTGAAATTTGTAGCCATAGAATCCCAATGAATTAGGTCGCTGGAGCTTTCGATGAGGTAGCATTCTCCCGACATGCCAGTGAGTGAAAGCACAATCTGACTGGAGTCGGAAAGAATGGACGGCGAGAGAAAAATAGGTGCATCGCCCGAACTTAACTCGAAAGCTCCAAGGTCAAGGTCGAGTCCCTGAACGCGCGCCGGTTCTACGGCGAGCCAATTGGACGCGCCGTTGCTGCCAGCATTGATGCACGGAGACGTTGCTAGAAGATGAAAGTTATCTACTCCACTTGCTATGAACTGCGGGTTTACCGCGAGGTTATTAAGGCCGGAGGAAAGATTTGCGTAATCATACTGGGCATTGAAGACGATGCAGTTGGTCTGGAGGATCAGATCGTTGGTTATCGGAAGGCGAAAAAGGCCCGACGAATTTTCTGCAATGATGTTGTTTAGAAAAATGGCAGTCGCTGCGAACGACACCGCACCTCCGTTTATTGCATTGTTCGCGGCGATGGTGTTGTTTACAAAAACCGGTAAATTAGTGGCGAGCGGGGTCCCGAAAGATTTTCTCTGCGCCATAAACATCTCCACGATTTTCCAGTCGTTCGTTGGAAAATTTTCTAAGCTTCCTGACCATTTGTACCAATCGATTAGTGGCGAGGTGGAATCGGCTCCGGTGTAAACGGTTTGCCAAGGCGTGCCGCGATGAATCTGATTCAGCCATTCCAAATTGAAACAGCTACCGGTTGGGAAATTCCAATCTGAGGACCAACTTATTTCTTTGTCTTGAAATGCCGGGTTGTGGAAATTCTGAGAGTCATAGTGAGGAGCGCGACAACTTTCGTTAAGTAATCTCAAGTTAGAACTCGGCAACTGAGGTTGCTTCGAATTGACGGACGGAGGATTGGGTGAACAATGAATCATTAAGCCCATGACCCAAACATCTGTTAAGACCCGCCGTAAATTCGATGAAACGTTCAAACGTGAAGCCGTCCAGAACTGGCTTGCCAGCGGCAAATCCG
>CANJXF010000056.1 GCA_947478865.1 Verrucomicrobiales bacterium
GAAGTCGGGATCGTTTTTCAATTCCGCAAAAATGCGCGAGCGCTCGGCTTTGAAATTGACGAGCGGATAAAGCCGCGCTTCGCCGGAAGTGATGCGCATGATTTCCAAGAGCGATTCCTTGTGAAACGCATAGTCGAAGGCCGATTGCTCCTCGTAAACAAAGAGCAAATAGGAGACAAGCGTGAGATCAAATTGGCCTTCGCGAAACGGGGTGCGCGGCAGTTTTCCGAAAATGTAGCGCTCGCCTTTCGCCTCAGAATAGTGCGGCAGAAATTGACGATAGGCGCGGTCGCGGTAGGCGCGCATTCCCTCGGGGCTTCCATAGAAATCCCAGTTGTAGGCTTTGACCTCGGCGATTTCGCGGGTGACGAAGTCCAGGTCCGACTCGCATCGTTCCTTGATCTCTTTAGGCTCCAGATCGTAGATCAAATCGAACGCGGTGATGTCGAGACCGCGCTCGGTTCCCTCGGCGCAAAACGAACTGACGCCTGAGGCAATATCCAGGACGGCTTTGCCTCGCCACTCTTCGGCCTTCAAACTGAAGTAACGGCTGTATTCCTCCAAGGTTCGGCCGAGCAGCACTACTTTTTTCAAATCAAGTCCTGGCTTCATCGCGGCATGGCTCCTTCCTATCTTTCTATTTCACCAAGACTAAACCAATGACCCCGAGAACGGCAATCACGCCGCCGATGAGGGATCGGCGCGATGGCCTCTCATCTTCCATCCATCGCGCGAACGGGATGACGACGAGCGGCGTTGTGGCGATGATCGGCAGGACAATTCCGGTGGGCGCGTGTTTCAAGGCGATCTGAAAAAAACTCGTGCCCAGCGTTTGTCCGGCGAACGCGTTGGAAGTCACCCAGGGCCAGGCGCGCCGCCATTTCTCTTTCACCGAGGTAAACCGCGGCGCTTCCCGGGTTTGTTGTTTAACAATGAGCAGGAATACGCCGGCCACAAATAATCCGCCAATCAACCGCTGGAACGCGGCCGTCCCGCCATCGATATTTTGGTGGGCGGCAATGGCGACGGCATAACCTTTGCGCGTCAGGACCGCGCCGAACGCGTTGCCCAGAGCAGCGAAAATTCCGAACGCGGTGCCAAGAAAAAGCTGTCGCCGCGAGATGTTTAAATGTTTGGACGGGCTCAACGCGAGGGAGACGCCGCCCAGAATAATCGCACCGAAGATCATTTGTTTGCCGGTCAATTTGGTCCCAAGCCAGAGCCATTCAATCAGCGCCGCGAACGGAGCGGAAAAACATTGGATAAGCAACGCGGAGAGGCGCGAGCCGAGCCGGGGCAACGCCTGGAAGAGGGCAACGTCGCCCGCGCCGATTCCGATCAAGCCGCTGAAAAGAAAGAGCGGAAACGAGTCCCCTTCCAGACCGTGGCCGAAGGTGTAGGACCAGACCGCAAGCATCACCGTGGCAAAGGCGAGCCGCCAGAAGTTGGCTTCGCTGCCGCCGAGGATTTTCACCGAACGGTTGGCGCAAACGATCGAGATCGACCAAAAAAGTGTTGTGAGTACAGCCGCGAACATCGGCGATAGTTTTCGGGACAAACCAGCGAAAGCAACGGCAAATCATTTGGCGCGGCTGAAAACCAGGCCCGTCCGCGAGCAGAGCCCCAGCGCAAAACAGCTTTGCCCAAAATCGAAAAATCTGCATACTCGGGCCCGAATGCCTAAGAAATTTGTTTTGTTTCTCGCGCTCGTCTTGTTTGCACTTCCCTCCGCGTCCTGGGCCAGCACGGATTACGAACCTGCCATCTATCGGCCGATGAGTTGCACCAAGTGGTACACGACCGGTAATGGCCATCACTTCTGCGTCATTCACGACATGGAAGGCTATTATTGGACCTCCATTTCCTACCTCAACCGGTGCGACCAGAACACGAACGGCAGCTACAATGTCTCGGCGAGCGTTCATTACCTGGTCAACGGGCTGCAAAACGGCAGCGATGAAGATGGGCACAAGGAAAACAACACCTCGGATCCGGCGGCCGGCGAGATATCGCAATCGGTGCGGGAAGCCTATTACGCCTGGCACGCCACCTGTTGGAACCGGTGGTCATGGGGCACCGAGCACGAAGGTTTTGTCAGCAGCCCGGCGTGGTATACCGAAGCGATGTATGTCGCCTCCGCTGCTCTGCAACGACATCTCATTTTGCAATCGGGAGATCCGATTGATCGCAACCACATCATCGGGCACAACGAAAAGCAGACCGCATCGTGGGTAACCTGGATGGCGGCCAATTATCCTTCCGTTGATGCCACCTGCAACACGCATACCGATCCGGGAGTCTATTGGAACTGGTCGCACTTCATGACCTTGATCCTGGGCGGTCCAGCAGCACCGACGAATCTTACCCTCGTGCCCGTGAGCACGTCGCAAATCAAGCTAGCCTGGACGGATGCCGCGACGAACGAAACCGGGTTCAAGATCGAACGCGCCACGGTTGCAGCGGGACCCTGGTCGCAGGTTGCAACCACCGACGTGAATGTGGTCACCTATACCAACAGCGCTCTAAGTGCCTCGACGGTTTATTACTTCCGGGTAAGGGCTTACAACCCGAATGGCGATTCTGATTACGCAGCGGTGAAAAGCGCAACCACTGGAAACGCCGCACCTGTCCTCGCCAGCATTGGCAACAAAAGCGTGGTGGAAGGTTCCTTGCTGAGTTTCTCGGCGACTGCGACCGATGCCGGACTGGGTGCAAGCACTTTGATCACCGATCTTGAATCGTATTCGTCTGGGATAGCATCGGTTCTATTCCAAAAACCATCCTACTCCGGTTCATCCCGCGGGGTGGATCCCACTCCGACCAACTACACCATCGTCACCTCAACGTTCCCGGCGGGAACAGGCAAGGGAAGCCGCGTTTTGAAAAGCTCCTGGGCCTTTCTGGCGGGTGCCACCAATTGGGTCCGCCTGACCACCGCTTCCGTCGCCGATCTCCCTCGACCGGTTATCGACCTGAAACATATTTTCAAATTCGATATCTATACCGACACGGCGCTGAAACTCGGGATGTGCGCCAGCGAAACGGGCAATCCGGTCGGCACCGCCATAGGTTCCGATGGCGGCAGCGCTGGCAGCAGCTATGAATGGGTTGGGGTGACCAATCTAAACAACACCGCGCCCGTCCCAACGCGCACCATTCCCGCCAACACCTGGACCACCGTTCAATTTAATCTGCCGCTGGAACCGATTTATCCGTTCGCCCTCTCCAATGCCAACGGCGTTCTCTCCACCGCAACCGGTCTGGGCGCTTTGGAGCATCTCGCATTCGTTCCGGTCTCGAGCAGTGCCGCGACCTACACGGTTTACATGGATAATTTTTCCGTCGTTTACTCCAACATTCTTACCTACAGCCTCGACCCCGGCGCGCCGCCGGGAGCCGGCATCAACCCTTACACGGGCCTATTCACCTGGACCCCAACCGAGGCACAAGGGCCGGGGGTTTACGACGTTACCATCCGCGTGACCGACAGCGGTTCTCCAGCGCTGAGCGACTTTGAAACCATCAGCATCGTTGTGACTGAAACCAATAATTTCACGCCAACCCTGGCCTCTATCGCGAACAGAACCGTTCTGGCTGGCGATACCGTCACGTTTACGAATTCCGCCTCGGATTCTGACCTGCCGTTGGATTTGAGTTTTCGCTTGGATGCGGGCGCGCCCAGCGGAGCAGAAGTTGACCCGCAATCCGGAGTTTTTGTTTGGCCCACGCTGCCCGATTCACCCGACAGCACGAATTCCATCACCGTGCGTGTTTCGGACAACGGAGTTCCGGAAAAAACCGCATCCCGAACGTTCACAACCCGCGTCGTCTCGAAAAAATTGACGCTTTCTCCTGGCGGCAACATGGAAAACATGTCCCTCTCCTGGAGCACAATCGCGGGGAAAAGCTATCGCGTGCAGTTCAAAACGGATCTCTCCGAAGTAGCGTGGTCCAACGCGACCGGCGACATGCTGGCTGACGGAACCACGATGCAGCAGAGTATTCCGATGACCACCGCGGCTCAGCGCTACTACCGCATTCTGCAACAGCCGTGAGGAAGGCTGGCGGCAGGTTCCGCGCGGCCAAATTGAGGTAAAATCAAGCCGTCGCGCTGCCGCCGAATTTGATTCCCTGCGCGAGCGGAAGTTCTTTCGAATAATTGATCGTGACGGTTTGACGGCGCATGTAGTTCTTCCACGCATCGCTCCCACTTTCGCGCCCGCCGCCCGTATCCTTTTCGCCGCCGAAGGCACCGCCGATTTCCGCCCCACTCGTGCCGATGTTCACATTCGCGATGCCGCAGTCGCTTCCGCCGCTCGACAAAAACTGTTCCGCTTCGCGCAGCTCATTCGTGAAAATCGCGGAGCTGAGTCCTTGCGGGACCGAATTGTGGGCTGCGATGGCCTCTTCCAGATTGCGATAAGGAATCAGATACAAAATGGGCGCAAATGTTTCTTGCTGCACGATTTTGAAATGCGCCTGCGCCACGGCAATGCACGGAGTGACGTAGCCATCGCCGGGAAATTGTTTTCCGCGCAACCGTTCTCCGCCGTGCAGGATGGTTCCGCCTTCGCGCTGCAATGTTTTCAATGCGGCCTGCATCGTCTCCACCGCCCGAGCGTCGATCAATGGCCCCATCAATGTTTTTGGATCAGTCGGATCGCCAACCTGAACTTGCTGGTAAGCGGCGAGCAAGCGCTTCGTCAGTTCTTCCTGAATCGATTCATGCACAAAGACGCGGCGAGTCGAAGTGCAGCGCTGCCCGGCCGTCCCGACGGCGCCGAATAAGATCGCGGACGAGGCGAGATTCAAATCGGCACTGGGCGCGACGATGATTCCGTTATTGCCGCCGAGTTCGAGCAACGATTTTCCCATGCGGCGCATCACTGCCTGGCCCACTGAACGACCCATTTTCGTGGAACCAGTCGCCGATACGAGCGGGATGCGCCGGTCGTTCGCCAGCCGTTCGCCGACGTTTTTGCGGTTACCGACCACGAGGCTGAAAATCGCGGGATCAATCTTGTTCGTGCGACAGACTTTCTCCGCAATTTTAATTGTCGCGATGGCCGTGAGGGGCGTCTTTTCCGACGGCTTCCAGAGGGTGGAATCGCCGCAAACGACCGCGAGCACGCTGTTCCAGGCCCAGACGGCGACGGGAAAGTTGAAAGCGCTGATGATTCCGACCACGCCAAGGGGCTGCCACTGTTCCAGCATGCGATGCTGCGGGCGCTCCGAAGCGATGGTCAGCCCGTAAAGCTGGCGGGAAAGCCCGACCGCGAAATCGCAAATGTCGATCATCTCCTGAACTTCGCCCTCGCCTTCGGCCAGGATTTTTCCAGTTTCGAGCGTGACGAGTTGGCCGAGATCTTTTTTCGCGGCGCGCAAGGCATTGCCAAACTGGCGAATGATGTCGCCGCGCTTCGGTGCCGGGACGGCACGCCATTTTTCAAAAGCTGCCTGGGCGCCTTGAACCGCTGTTTCATATTCCGCGGCGGAGGCTTCGCGCACGCGCGCCAAAACTTTTCCGTTGATGGGGGAAATGCTTTGCAGAACCGGGCCGCTGCCAAACCATTCGCCGCAAAACGCTCCGGGATTGGTTTCCTGCAAGCCCAGCTTTTTCAACAAAAGCGCGCTGCTCTTTCCCTCATTCTTCATCGACTAAAGGTGGCTGACAGTTTGAAAATCGTAAGGGGAAATGAAACTTCAGGGAGGCAAAATCTCGACAATTTCCGCCAGCGGCCGGTCCCATGGATCCACCAGCGTGTTGCGCCGGCCGTAAAGCGAACGCGTGCCATCGAGCTTTAAAGCGCCGTTGATGAACCGGTCGGACGTCACCGCTAAATACGATTTTGGCCTGCTTAAATGCGGGATGTTGAAATCCTTCAAAATCTGCCCGAGGGGACGATGCTCCTTTAAAATTTCTTTCTGCGCCTCGGTTGGAAACAGATCCAGAATGATTTTGATCGCGCCAAATTCCACCGGCTTTTTCACGCCGTTCAACAGCAAAACCACTTCGCGAAAATACTCGTTATCATGCGTGTGCCGGGCGAGGAGCTGGATGTGAATCGTGTCGCCGTAAAAGGCCTGAAGGCGCGAAGTCATGTCGCCATTGTGGACCAGCAGTGATTTATACGGCTCGGGAATTTCTTGCGATTCAACGCGGCCGATCGCCGGCAAAACCTCGCCCCGTTCGCGATAAAATTCGTCCAGCGGATACGTGTCCGTATAGACGGCCCGGGCGGCAAACGCGCCGGTTTCTGAGTTCGGTTGCAGATTACGCATATCTGGCATTTTTATGTTCCGGCAAAAAGAACTCATGCAGCAGCCGATCGACTTGCAAGAGCCCTTCGCGATTTAAACTTACGCTGTCTCCTTCGATTTTGCCAAATCCCCATTCTTGCAACGTTTGCAACGCCTTGGCGAATCGCACCCGCGGATCAACCCCGAACTTCTTATGGAAATAATCGCAGCTGACGCGGCCCCGTTTAAGTTGCAGAACGAATTCGCGGATGAGCTTTTCGTCGTTGGTGGGGGTAAGCGCGCGGAAAATCGGCAATTCGCCCTGCGTGATTTTCGCCAAATAGGTTTCGAAGTCGTGATGGTTTTGATAATGCGTGCCGCCCAAATGGCCGAAGCTCGCCACGCCGAGCGAAAGCAAATCCGCACCGGCCCAGAGTTTGTCGCGATAGATAAACTGCGCCGAAGTTGAAGGTCCTCCGGCTTTCGACTCCTGGCTCTCGCCTCCCGGCTGTTTTCTCACTGCCGTGTAGGCGCTGGAAATCGTGTAGCCGGCCTTTTCTAATTCGTTGAAAGCGTAATTGACCCAGGCGCGTTTCGTTTCCCAATCGGCAACGGGCGCAACCAGTTTCCCGGCAACTTTCATCTCCTGGTAAATCGTCGTGTTGTAGGGAACTTCCATCTGGTAAATCGTCACGCTGTCAGGCGAAAGCTCGATGGTTTTGGCGATGCAGTCATGCCAGTTGGCTTCGGTTTCTTCAACCATGCCGGCGATGATGTCGATGTTGATTTGCGGAAAGCCGAGTTCGCGCGCGTAGCCGTAAGCGCGGTATACCTCCTTGGAACGATGGGCGCGCCCGTTGATTTCCAGGATATGATCGCAGAAGTTTTCCACGCCCAAACTCAATCGCGTGACGCCCATTTCGCGGATGGCCTTGAGTTTGTGGTCGGTCAGCGTGCCGGGTTCGCATTCGAAAGTGACTTCCTCGACGCCGTCCCACGGGATGATTTTCTTCATTCCGTCCGTGAGATATTTCAGTTGATCCACGGAAAGGTAGGACGGTGTTCCGCCCCCGAAATAGACGAAGTTCGCCGTGCGTCCGCCGATGATTGGTTTCGTTGCGTAAATGGACAACTCTTTCAACGCGGCGTCGATGTAAGCGCGAATCGCGACGGAATCTTTGTCCGTGTAAACCTTGAAATAACAAAAGTGGCAACGTTTGCGGCAAAACGGGATGTGCAAATAAATGCCAAGTGGAGTGGTCGAGGGCCGAGGCTCGATGGTCGAAAAAAAGTTGTGCGCTGGCGGCCGTTCGAGCGCGGCCAAGATGTCGGGGACAAATTCCGGTTTCCAGAAAGAGAACGGCGGATAGTTGGATACGAAATAATTGCCAACGGTCGTTTCCTTTTCGCCGGTAGGAGTTTTGGCCGTTTCAGTGTTTAGAATGGTTTCGTTCATTTGGGTTTTTCTCCAAAGCAATAGACGCTGCCGTCGTTGCTCCCGATCACAATTTTTCCGTCGGCAACAGCAGGTGAGCTGTCGATCGCCTCGCCAATCTCGTAGGACCAGAGCTCTTTGCCGCTGGCTAGCGAAACAAGATAGACGCGTCCGTCGTCTGAGCCAACGACGACCTTGTCTCCCGCCACCACGGGCGAACTATCCACTTTGCCTTGCGTGGCAAAGGTCCAGATTTTCTCGCCGGTTGCACGAGTGATGCAGTGCAGCAGTTTATCACGACCGCCGACCACGACGCGATCCGTCGTCACCGCGGCAGAGGACATATACGGAAAGGCGCGGTTCTTGTAACGCCAGACCACGTTTGTGGCAGACTCGTTTTTCGCTGCGGCGGAAGGATCGCTGTTTTTGGCGGGTGTTTTCGAATCAGCAGGCGGCACCGCGCTTTTCGGCAGCGGTTTTTCTTCTGAATCTCCCAAATCAATGCAAAGAAACTCGTTTTCGTAATGGCCGAAATAGGCGCGATTGCCCGCCAGCGCGACGGATGCGGCGACGTAGGCGCCCGCCTCGAGTTCTTTAAGTTGTGTCCCGTTCGCCACGGAAATGATGTGGAGCAAGCCGTCACATCCGCCGAAAACTGTTTTTCCATCCGCGACCGCGGGCGAGCCGTTGATGTAATTGCCAGTTTCGTAAACCCAATTGGATTTACCGGTTTGAGCATCAACGCAGTGCAGTTTGAAATCGTAACTGCCGATCAGCACGCGAAGCGCTTTGTCCGGAGACGATGCAATGTTTGGCGCGCCGAGGATTTTGCCATCGGTCTGATATTGCCAAAGCAGTTTTCCGGTCTCCGTCTCCAAGGCGTAGAGCACTCCTTCCATCGAACCGATGAATAATTTGCCGTCCGCGACAAGCCCGGGCGCTTCCACGCTGCCAGTGGTTTTATAAGCCCAAAGCTTGTTGCCGGTGCGCAGATCAAGCGCGTAAACATTTGAATCGCTGGAACCCACAAATGCTTTGCCGGCCGCAATGACAGCGGATGATTTGACCGGGCCGCCGGTTTTAAATTTCCAAAGCAGCGCAGGTTTTTGAGGGAGCGGGGTCGAAGTGACGCCCAGCAGCGCGGGGTCGCCACGGAACATCGGCCAATCCGACGGGGACTCCACGCCAGAGGCCGTCGCCACGGCGAAAAGCGCAAGCAAAGTTCTGACGGTCAAACGAAGCATCTCTTAAAATTCCGCGTGAAGTATTGTCAGTCAAAAACTCTTTGGCAACGGATTGTTACCTACACGTATAATCCAGGAAAATGAGTAAAAAGGTTCAACTTGATTAAATATCCGCACGGAAAACCGAATCAGCTGACCGATCCTGTTGAATTCCTCAATGAATTGGATGTTTTGCAGGCTTGGCATCGCCGCTGCTTGGAAGGAGATCGCGGAAAATTCTCTGCCGTCAAATGAAAAAAATTTATGATCCATCAATCAGACTTATTGTCTGACCGCCTTTTTACCTTCGCCGCCGAAATGACACGTAAATGTTAATAACATCCAGTTGCGCTCCTTCGGGAAGCTACTTAGGATTTCGCCCGAATGGAGGATAAGTGATTTCACATTTTTTATCTCGTCCCGTTCAAATTCTAACTTGTATGCCTAGTGCTTTTTCACAACCGACAAAAGGTTTCACATTAATTGAACTCCTTGTTGTCATCGCCATCATCGCCATTCTCGCGGGATTACTTTTGCCGGCATTGGCCAAAGCAAAGGCGAAGGCGCAGTCCATCACTTGTCTGAATAACATGAAGCAATGGGGCTTGGGTTTTCGCATGTATGCCGATGACAACCGGGATTTTGTTCCTGATGAAGGAAACACCGTCGTCCAGATCGACGACGCCCAGAATGTCGATGCCTGGTACAATGTGATTGCGCCCTACACAGGCGGCAAGCCGCTGACGGCAGCCTATAATGACACTCCTCGCAATCCGCCTGTGCCCGGAACTAAATCAATTTTTTCCTGCCCAACAACCGCGAATCCCAACAACACCTACAAAACGCCGCCAGCCTCAAGCCGGGCTTTTTTTATGTATGGGGAAAATGGCCGGCTTTGTGTCAATAAATCCACGCGAGCCTCCGGGGCGGTCCAAACCAAGCTATCCAATATTAAAAAAATGGTAGACACGGTCTTCATTGCGGAAGTCGACCCCAATTCTCCGAGTAACACCGGAGCCGCTCAATCCAACGTGACCGGCCAATATGCGGTTGCCCGGCATGCGGGAGATAAGCGAGGAAACTTTTCCATGTGCGACGGAAGCTCGCGATCGGCGGGGACGAACGAATTCCTGCGGACTTCATCTGAATCCAACAGCGCGTCGGAAGAATGGAACATAGCCCGAAAAATCTATTGGTATCCGTCAGATTCAACACCCAACTAATTCACATAATTTAATCCAAGAAAAATCCATAAAAAAACATATATGAAGAACCTCCTTATCACCCTCAGTCTGCTGGTTGCCTTTGCAATGGGCGGTCGCGCTAACGTAATTTTTAGCGATTCATTTGATTATGCCAACGGCATATTGACCGAGGTCGCGCCGACGGGCATTTGGAATGCCCATAGCGGTTCCGGTGGAATGATTGTGACCAATAGTCAACTCCAATTGTTATCTTCTTTAAGTGAGGATGATAACGCGCTCCTCGCTGGACAACCCTATACAACTAATAGCGCTTCCGTACTCTATTCCGCTTTCAAGGTGAAGTTTACCGCTTTACCAACAGCTGCGGGGGCTTACTTCGCCCATTTTAGAGACACCAATTCCGGCGCGGCGACAGGTTTCGGAGCGCGAGTCTGGGTGGCGCTCACGAATAGCACAGACCATCTCGCGTTGCCTGCTGGAAGTTTCCGGATTGGGATAGGAAACGGGATCAGCGCGACGAACATTTCATTTGGGGAATGGACCAACACGTTAGTAACCAACGTCGTTTATAAGATTGTGACACGATTTGTTCCTAGTACCGGCGCTTCGACCTTATGGGTAAACCCCAACGCTGAGTCGGATCCAAGCGTTAGCGGGACTGATGTGGGAACAGTCATTCGTCCGGATCCGATCGACGTAGTTTCCTATGCTTTTCGTCAGAACGCTGGGGAAGGAACGATGCTAATTGACAACCTAAAGGTAAGCACAGCTTTCAATGATGTTGCCGGCACCAACACCTCGCCGTCGATTTCTCCCGTTGCAACCAAAAACACTCCAGCCGGTATACCCACCACACCGTCAATCGCGTTCACCATTTCCGATGAAGAATCTGCGGCCACCAATTTAACCCTCTCGGGATCTTCCGCAAATATCGCCCTGGTTCCGGATGCTAACATTGTCTTTGGTGGCACCGGCACCAACCGCAATGTAACCATAACTCCGTTGGGCACTAATCAAGGTTCAGCAGTCATCAGCCTTTCCGTTTCCGACGCAACCAATGTAACAACAACTCAATTTACGTTAAGGGTTGGTGCGCCCAGCATTTCTCCAATCGCGAATCAAATTACTACTTCGAATCAGGCGATTGTTGTCGCTTTTACCACAGCCGATAACGAATCCGATCCACTCACGATCACCGCGTCTTCCTCAGACACCAGCTTGGTGCCTAATGTTAACATTGTTCCGGGAGCCGGTAGCCCGCCACAGACCCTGACAATTACTCCGGCACCAGGACTTACCGGAAACGCCACAATCACGGTTTCTGTTAGTGATGGCCACAATACGAATAGCACAAGTTTTGTTCTAACGGTTAAAGCCCTCTATGGACTCGTTTTTGCGGATGACTTTACCTACTCCGATGGCTCGCTCTTCTCCCTCAGCACGGTTTGGATTCATGCCACCAGTGGGTCTGGTACTTCGACGGAATTGAGGGTAACGAACGGTGTGGCGATAGTGAGTAATGGTTTGACCGAAGATCTCATGGCGAATTTAACCAATGGTCCATTTGCTTCCACAAACGGCGTGGTGTTGTATTGCAGCTTTACTATGAGCAACAGCGCACTTCCTTCTGTAAGCGGTACTTACTTCATGCACTACCGCGATTCCGCGTTAGGAAGTACATTCAAATGTAAACTTTTTCCTAGTACAACCAATGCTGCGGCGGGCTTTTTCCGGCTCGGTATTGCCAGCGGTGCCAACGTAATTGACGCTGCCAGTCAGTTTCCTTTGGATCTCTCCTCGAATGGCACTTACACCGTAGTCACACGCTACAACGTAGGCACCGGCGAAAGTCGGCTCTGGATAAACCCAAGCTCTGAAAGCTCTACCAGCGTCGGTGCTTCCGATGCAGCAAGTCCGTCCGCCATCGGGGCGATTGCTTTGCGTGAGGATAATGGAAATGGAAGTGCCGGCAGCCGAACCATCGACAATCTGAAAATTGGCACCTCGTTCTCGGATGTTGTCGCGGGTTCACCCGCATTGACTATCACCAAGAATGGAACAGATGTAATCCTGACCTGGTCGGACGCAACCTACTCCCTGCAAGCGGCTTCGCTGGTTACTGGAACTTATACGACCATACCATTATCGACGAGCCCTTACACGAACGCTATCAGCGGTTCGGAACAATACTTCCGGCTGGCTAAGTAAAATTATTCGTTCAAATGGTTAAGGCATGAGGACGGCGCTTCGGTGCCGTCCTTTTTTTGTTTTTTATTTGAGACGAATTTGCCGTATCAATCTCGCGCCTTGAAAAACCGAGCTGTATTTCTGGATCGCGATGGAACTCTTATTGAGGAGAAGGATTATCTCTCGAAACCTGAGCAGGTCGTCGTCTTTCCGGGTGCAATCGAGGCGCTCAGGCGATTGCGCGACGCTGGATTCCAACTATTCCTGGTGACCAACCAATCCGGCGTGGGTCGCGGTTACTTCACCTTGGAAGATGTGGTGAAAGTGCATGCCCATTTGGCCGCTGAATTAGCAGATCAAGGGGTGAAGTTTGAGAGAATTTATGTCGCGCCGGAACATCCGGAAGCACCGAGTCGCGGACGCAAGCCGTCGCCGCAATTTCTCTTTGATGCGCGGGATGCGTTCGGAATCGATCTCGGGGAAAGTTACATAATTGGAGACAAATTGATTGATCTGGAATGCGGATGGAATGCCGGTGTGAAGAAAAGCATCCTGGTGCGCACGGGGTATGGAAGCAAAGTAGCCGACCAACCCGAAGCCATGAGCCGCGCGATAATTTGCAATTCCCTCGCGGACGCGGCGGATTTTATTTTAAACAACTGATGAACATTATTGGAATCATCCCAGCGCGTTACGCGTCAACCCGGTTTCCGGGAAAACCTCTGGCGCTCATCGCTGGCAAGCCGCTCATCCAGCATGTGGTCGAGCAATGCCAGAAGGCTAAGTCGTTGAGCGAGGTCATCGTGGCCACAGACGACACCCGCATATTCGAAGTTGCCCAGGATTTTTGTCGGGTAGAAATGACATCGCCGGATCATCCGAGCGGCTCGGATCGAATTGCCGAAATTGTGGAACGAAATTCCTGTGATGCCGTGGTCAATATTCAGGGAGATGAGCCGTTGATTGACCCGAGCGTCATCGATGCCGTGGCCGGGGCGCTCGGCCAAAGCGAAATGTCCACCGCTGCGACTTTGATCACGCACGTCGGCGAATACGAAAATGCGAACGTCGTGAAAGTCGTGATCAATGCCGCGCGACAAGCCCTCTATTTTTCGCGCCGGACGATTCCCTATTTGCGCGATGCGGCGAGCCGTCCCGCCGCCGAACAGCTGGCGGCGTTTCCATTTTTGAAACATCTGGGAATCTACGGTTATCGGCGCGAAGCGTTGCTGCGGCTCGTAAAATTTCCGCCGTCTCTCCTTGAACAAGCGGAAAAGCTGGAACAACTTCGAGCTTTGGAAAACGGAATTGCCATTGCAGTTGTGACGGTGAATTACGACAGTATCGGCGTCGATATGCCCGAAGATGTCGGGCGAGTGGAAAAAATTTTAAAAAACCACCAATAAACACGAATGAACACAGATCTTCCTGCAACACGGCCAATGAAGGTTTGTGATTCGTGTTTAGGGGTGTCGATTCGCGATTAAAAAGCTCACATGAAATACATTTTTGTAACCGGTGGTGTGGTCAGTTCGCTCGGCAAAGGATTGCTGGCAGCAGCGCTCGGCACTCTCCTCGAAAATCGCGGACTCAAAGTCACAATCCAGAAATTTGATCCGTATCTCAACGTGGATCCCGGCACGATGAGCCCTTATCAACATGGCGAAGTTTACGTGCTCGATGACGGTGCGGAAACCGATCTCGACCTCGGCCATTACGAACGGTTCACCAATTGCAAACTGTCGCGCCTCAATAACCTTACCAGCGGACAGGTTTATCAGACGGTGCTCAACAACGAGCGTGAAGGAAAATATCTTGGCAAAACCGTGCAGGTGATTCCGCATGTCACCGACGAAATCCAGAATCGCATCCAACAACTTGCTGAGAAATCCAAAGCCGACGTCGTCATCACGGAGATCGGCGGCACGACCGGCGATATTGAAGGACTCCCGTTTCTCGAAGCGATTCGTGAATTCGCCCTCGAAGTTGGCTACGACAACGCGTTATTCGTTCACGTGACCTATGTTCCCTTCATCAAAGCCGCGGGCGAGTTGAAGACCAAACCAACCCAGCAGTCGGTCGCCAAGCTGCGCGAAATCGGCATCACGCCGCATATCCTGGTGTGTCGCTGTGAAAAACCACTGGAAGTTGAGCTGCGCCAAAAAATTTCACTCTTTTGCAACGTCCCCTACGAAGCGGTCATTGAAGAAAAGGATGTTGAACACAGCATTTACGAACTGCCGCTGATGCTCCAACGCGAGCGCATGGACGACCTCGTTTGCCGCCGTCTCCGGCTTGAGACGCCGCCCGCGAACATGGCGCATTGGCAGGAAATCATCCGCAAACTCATCGCGCCGCAACATCGCGTCCGTATCGGCGTGGTTGGCAAATACATCGAACTGAACGACGCCTACAAATCGGTTTACGAAGCGGTGATTCACGGCGGCATTGCCAACGATTGCGGAGTGGAAATCGTGAAACTGGACGCGGAAGAAATCGAGCGCATCGGGCCGGAAAAGACTCTAGCCGGTCTGGGCGGGATCCTTGTTCCCGGCGGATTTGGCGAACGAGGCATCGAAGGAAAAATTCTCGCCGCGCAATACGCCCGCGAGAAAAAAATTCCGTATCTCGGACTCTGTCTCGGCATGCAAATCGCAACGATTGAATTCGCCCGCAATGTGCTCAAGCTGGCCAAGGCGCAGTCCACGGAATTTGACCCCAACACGCCTCATCCGGTGATCGCGTTGCAGGAGGAGCAGAAGAAAGTTTCGAAAAAAGGCGGCACGATGCGGCTGGGTTCACAAGCGTGCCAGCTTACAGTTGGTTCGAAAGCGAGCCAGCTCTACGGCTCATTTTGCATTCACGAGCGGCATCGTCACCGTTATGAATTCAACAACGCTTACCGCGAACAATTCGAGAAGGCGGGCTTTGTCATCAGCGGCAACACACCGGATGGAAAACTCGCAGAAGTAATCGAGTTGCCCAATCATCCGTTCTTCATTGCGTCGCAATTTCATCCGGAATTCCAGAGCAAACCGAACCAGCCGCATCCATTGTTCAAAGGATTTATTGCAGCAGCGCACGCGCAGTTGCATCACAAGCCGATTTGAGAAGCGCCCTGCGCTCTCGACGGCTCGGAAGTCTGGAGCGGCAGGCGAGATGATCCTTGTCCCGGCGACCGTTGACGACCTTTAACCGGCCAGTTCCTTCATTCGTTTGAACAAAACGGGAATCGCAGTCCAGGGACTTTCCTTGGATTCATATTCGAGCGCGATGTAGCCCTGATAATTTGCATCTCGAAGAATTTTGAACAGGCGCGGCAAATCGGCCGGTTCCTGCGCCTTTTCATCCTGCTGCCGAATCAACGCTTTCATTTGCACGTTGACCGCGTAGGGAGCGCATTTTGCGATGTCGCCGTAAACATCCGGCGTGTGGAAATTTCCGGTATCCAAATTAACGCCAAGCCAGGGACTCTTCACGGCTTTGACGATTTCAAGGAGGCCATCGGCTTGCGCGACGATGCCACCGTGGTTTTCCAGGCCGAGAAAAATCCCCTTGGTCCCGGCGTAGTCGCAACATTCTTCGAGTGAACTGATGCACATTTTTCGCGCGTCGGCGTCGCTCATCCCTTTTTCCGCCCTGCCGGCGAAGACGCGAATGTGGGGCGCGCCGAGCACCGCGGCATGGTTGATCCAGCGTTTCACCATGCCGATTTGCTCCGTAAGTTTCTGGCCCTTGGGCAGGGCAAAATTATTTCCAACAGCCATACCGCTCACCTCGACGCCGCTGAGAAACGCGTGCCGGCGCACTTTGATCAGATATTCGTCTGAAGGCGGCTGGGGGAAATAATAACTGGTCAACTCCGCGCCATGGCTTCCTTGCTCGGCGCAAAAGTCGATGAACTGGAACAAGTCGATTTTCCGGGCGGGATCTTTGCTCTGCAAAAATTCGCGGAACGAGTAAGCCGCGATACTTAAAAGGAACCGTGCTTTTCCGGTCCGGGCCACAGGATCAATTGCCGAAGCAAAATTTTCGACCAATCCGAGGCCCGCCAGTGCCAAACCGGTTCGAGCGGAAGATTTAAAAAAGGCGCGGCGCGAAATGGAAGATTGCATTGGGTGGTTTAGTTTTTGAGACAAGCAACGAAACAGAGTTAGCAGAACCGCTAAAATACTGAAATTGTTTTGAAAAATATTTTTGCCGGATTCTGATTCTTTGAGCGGCAACCGGTTTTGTAACTTGCAAAGGACTACTTCTTGGCTATGTTCTACGCTCCGCTGGCGCGACTACGTCAGCGCAACTATTTTGAATTAAGTTATGGCATCAGCAAACGATCTCCGCAAAGGAATGGCAATTAATTACAACGGCGACATCTCCGTTGTTCTGGACACGCAACATCGCACGCCGGGCAATCTCCGCGCGTTCGTGCAGGCGACCATCCGCAGTATTCGCACGGGAAAATCCTCCGATGTGCGCTTCGGTTCGACGGAAAAAATCGAAGTCATTCCGATGATGACCCGCAAGATGGAATACAGCTACAAAGATGGCGAAGATTACGTTTTCTCCGATCCTGAAACCTACGAGACCGTGACGATCATGTCTGATGTCGTCGGCGATGCCTGCAAATACCTGATCGAAAATGCGATGGTGACGGTGACCTTGGTTGAAGACAAGCCGGTGGAAATCGAATTGCCATCCAGTGTCATTTTGACGGTGAAAGATGCGCCGGACGGCGTTCGTGGTGACTCTGCGAACAACGTGCAGAAAGCGATCACCATGGAGACAGGCATCACCGTTCAAGCACCGCTTTTCATCAAGACCGGTGAAAAGATCAAAATCGATACGCGCACTGGTAAATACATGGAACGCGCCTGATTTTCAGCTTTCGATTTCAAAACAAGAAAGCCCGCGAAAGCGGGCTTTTTTTTATCCGCACGTGTTGCGAATTAGTCACAAGCGATTCTGAATTTTGATAAAGAGGACGCAGTTACTTCAACTGCCAAGGAACATCAAACGCAACCAATCGCGGAATGAATGCACTGGCTCTGGAGTAAAGAGGTGTTTATGTGGGTTCTGCAAAGATTTGATATTGAAAAAGGGCTCAATATGACGACGTAAAACAAACTTCATCACAAAAGCTGACCACGAGACAAGAATCACGCCAGCGATGAAAAATGCGCGCCAATCACTAACGGATTCAAACCTCTCCAATCCGAAAGAGACGAACAGTAAAATGATTGGCCCCAACCAAAGCGACAGGCAGATAGCAACGCAAAGAGGGGCACGCAAAAGCCAAGGCCACCGCGACGGATGCTTCATCCGATGGTTTAATGCGGGCGATCGAGCGACTTGCGCACGCCGAATTTCTTCGCAAGTGACAAGCAGGCCGACAACGTTTTCACTCCGCCTGTGCAGGTCGGATCCGAAAGAGATGCGGCGGCGACGCACACGCCGGTCAGCAAGCATCGCGATAATTCCCAACCTTCGTGCAAGCCCATCAAAACGCCCGCGCAAAACGCGTCGCCCGCCCCTGCGGTTCCCGCAATAAATTTCGGTGGCAGATTCAACGAAGATTGCCAGACGTCATCGCCGCGGCGGGTCCGCGCAAAACCGCCTTCCGGAAAATGAATCACCACGAGTTCCCGCACCCCTTGTTGGAGCAGCGATCCCGCCGCGTGACGCAAAGCAACGGTATCGAGCTCCCCATCGGAACGGCGGATCTTGAATCCAGTCGTTTTGCCGGCCTCGATTTCATTGAGGATGCAATAATCCACATACTTCAACGCGGGATTCACGATTTTTGCGAATCGATCGCTGTCTTCGCTGACGACATCCACGCTGGTTTTCAATCCAGCGTCCTGTGCGGCGGCGAGCAATCTTGCCGCCTTGGTCCCGAATTTTGCATCCGGCTGATCCAGTGAATCCAACAAGAGCAGGTAGCCCAGATGGAAAATTTGCGCTTTGATCCGTTTGAAATTCAAATCATCGCCTTCCCAAAGCGCATTCGCGCCGCGGTGATGGAAAAAGGTCCGACGACCATTGTCCTTTTCCGTCATCACGTCGGTGTAAGAAGTCGGCGCGCTGGGATTCGCGCGCAAATGCCGGGTATCAATCTTGTTTTCCGAACAATCCTCCAAAATTTGCCGGCCCAGCTCATCCTTGCCGACGAATCCCGCTCCATGCAACGGGAAGCTCGCGCCGAGCCTGGCAAGGCCCACCAGCACATTGTAAGGCGAGCCGCCGGTTCCTTGCGATTGACCGCGAATGTTGGCTAGCTGTTCGCGCTGAGGATAGACATCGATCAATTTGACTTGGTCAATGATCCAATTGCCGCCAGCAAGCAGGCCCGAGCGGGAATTCTTTTTTTTCATGTTTTTTGATTCAACCTCGTAAAGTGCGACAAAGCTCTTTCAAGCGTGGCACCATTAGCGAACAATCGCGAGTTTAACGAAGTGAACCTGAAAATCAAGGATGGCCACTGCTTGCAACCGGAATGGCGGGGCCAAACTTCGTTTTTCAGGGATATCTACGCCGGAATTCCGCCCTGACGTTCAATTAGAGAGCGCTATATTCAAGAATTACTTTCCATTATTCTTAATCACGATTAACTATTCACCATGCCAGAGCTTGCTGGAGAAAGAATCTACAAAGGGATACCTGTTTCCGCTGGAGTTTGTCGCGGAAAAATCCTCGTGCTCGGAAAAACCGAACTTTCCATACCGCATTTCAAGATTTCCGAAGATCAAATCCCCCAGCAGATCAAGCGTTTGGAGCAGGCGATCATCGAAACGCGCAAACAACTCCTGGATGTTCAACATAAGGTCAACGAAGGCCTAGGGGCGGAAGATGCGAGCATCTTCGACGCCCATCTGTTGGTGCTCGAAGACCGGACGTTGCTGGACGAGGTCATTCGCCTGATTCACAAGGACAAGGTCAACGTTGAATTTGCCTTCCATGAAGTTGCCGAGCGCTATGCGAAAGCACTCGGTGCGATTGACGACGATTATTTGCGCGAACGGGCCACCGATATGCGCGATGTGACTTCGCGCATCCTGAACAATCTCATCGGCCGCATTCCGCCGATCGATCTCGCGAAACTCAGCGAGCCTTGCATCATCATCAGCGAGGATCTTGCCCCGTCCGCCACGGCGTTGTTGGACAAAAAAATGGTGCTCGGGTTTGCCACGGATGTCGGAAGCAAAACCTCGCATACCGCCATCATGGCGCGCTCGCTGGAAATCCCGGCCGTCGTCGGCCTGCAACGCGCCAGCCACGAACTCGAAACCGGCGAATACGCCCTCCTCGATGGCTACAACGGCCAGATCGTCGTCAATCCCACGGACCAAACCCTTTTCGAATACGGCCAACTCGTTCGCAAACAGGTCAATCTCCAGGAAAAGTTGCGGGACGTCCAAAGCCAGCCCGCCGTCACGCTCGACGGCGTGCGCGTCACCCTTTCGGCCAACATCGAGCAGGCCGACGACGCGGATTCGGTGAAGTCGTTTGGAGCCGAGGGCGTCGGTTTGTTTCGCACCGAGTATTTGTTCATCAACCGCACCGTGTTGCCGAATGAAGAGGAACAATATGTTGCCTATCGGCAAATTGCGGCGGCGCTGAAACCACAACCCGTAATTATCCGCACGCTTGACCTTGGCGGAGATAAGTTCTTGTCGCATCTCCAAGTGCCGCAGGAGATGAACCCATTTTTGGGCTGGCGCGCCATTCGGCTCTGCCTGGAAGAGAAGGAAATTTTTCGCGATCAACTCCGGGCCATTTTGCGCGCCAGTGTCGAAGGAAACATCAAAGTGATGTATCCGATGGTTTCCTGCCTACAGGAACTCGAGCAGGCCAATGCGCTCGTGGAACAATGCAAAGACGAGCTGCGCGCCGAGAATATCCCCTTCAGCAACGACCTGGAGATCGGCGTGATGGTTGAAATCCCATCCGCAGCCCTGGCCGCAAACGCTTTGGCCAAGCGCGTGAAATTTTTCAGCATCGGCACCAATGATCTCATTCAATATACGCTGGCCGTTGATCGCTTGAACGAACGCATCGCCCACCTTTACGAACCGACTCATCCCGCCATCGTAAGCCTGATTAAAATGACCGTGGACGCCGCGCATCGAAACGGCATCTGGGTTGGAGTTTGCGGCGAAATGGCGGGCGATCCGGTCCTTGCCCCTCTATTGCTCGGGTTGGGGGTCGACGAATTGAGCGTCGCTCCACCGCTGGTTCCGTCGATTAAATTTTTGATCCGCCGCCTCAAAATGGAGGAGGCAAAAAAATTGGCCGATTTCGCCTTGAATTGTGAATCAGGTGGGGAAATTTTGAAACGTGCTCAGGCGTTGGCCAAGGATATCGCCCCGAGCTTGTTCGAAAATAAAGTTTGAAATTAGATCCGCGCATGCGCACGAAAGGGCACGAATCAAAAGCCAAGGCGAACGCACTTGGTTTTCTGACGGAATTGGTTCGCGATCGATTTCCTCCGACTTATTCGTGCCGATACCGGGTTGAAAACAAAAAATTATGAAAGTTCTGATTCTCGCCGCAGGCTACGCCACGCGTCTTTATCCGCTCACTGAAAACCAGCCCAAGCCGCTGTTGGAAGTCGCCGGCAAGCCGATGATCGAATATGTGCTCGATAACATCGCGCCGATTGGCGGCATCGACTGCGTTTACGTGGTGACCAATGCGAAATTCGCCGGGCACTTCCAGAAATGGGCGGACGCCTATCGTGCAGCGAAATCCAAACTCAATTTTAAAATCATCAACGACGGCTCTACCGACGACACCAACAAGCTCGGAGCAATCGGCGATCTCCATCTGGTTGTTAAGCAAGAAAACCTGGACGACGATTTGATCGTGGTGGCGGGCGATAATCTATTCAGCGAAAGCCTTCAGGATTTTGGCAAAGTTTGCCGCGAAAAAAATGCGCCGGTGCTCGGGGTTTACGATGTCGGCAGCCTTGAAGAGATTAAGAAATATAACTCCATTTCCATAGACGGCGATGGGAAGATTACTTTCTTCGAGGAAAAACCGAAGCAACCCTCCAGCACCATCACCGGAATCGCCCTCTATTATTATCCGAAATCCACGCTGCCGCTGATAAAGCAATACATCGCTGAAGGAAATAATCCCGACCAACCCGGGCGCCTGGTTCAATGGCTTTATCCGAGAACCCCGGTTTACACCTGGGTGGTTCCCGGGCTCTGGTTTGACATCGGTTCGAAAGAATCTCTGGAACAAGCCAACCGCATTTTTTCCAGCGGCGAAGTTCTGACGGCGGCGCACGCGCATCGCTGACAAGCCAGAGCGCGCTTGAATTCAGGGCACGCTGTCCGCAGAATCTTCTCCAATGGTGACGGCCAATTTTCTCAAGCGCGCTTTTCTTTTTTTTGTTTTCCCCGTGTTCGCAATTTCCGCCGCGGAATTGCTTCCGCCCGGCAACCGTCCTTTGCCGCTCGGCGTTCACGCGCTGGTGGGAGGTAAAGTCGTCGTCAAGCCCGGCCAGACGCTCGATCCAGCCACCATTCTCATTCGTGACGGGCTCATCACCGCAGTTGGCGCTGACGTAACGATTCCGGCCGACGCCCGCCTTTGGGAAATGAAAGGGACGACGATTTACGCCGGATTCATTGATTCCTATTTAAACCTGGGCGCGAAAGCCGGCGCTCCATCGAGCCCAAAACCGGGCGCGAACTTAACGATTGGAAAATTCTACGGCATCGTGGGTGCGGGCACCGACACGGGCAATTCCGGGCCGGGCACGGATGTCGCGCAGGTTACGCCGGAACGGCGCGCAGCCCTGAGCTATTCGCCCGATGAGAAGGCGCTCGAGAAGTTGCGGGAACTCGGTTTTACCTCGGGCAATCTGGTTTTCGGCAAGGGAGTTTTTCGTGGCACGACGGCCTTCATCGCGCTGTCGGATACGGAACCAAACCGCGCTTTGATCAAGCCTGATGTTTTCCAGCAGGTCGTTTTCGACACGGAAAACGACCGCGAAAATGGCTATCCGGAATCGCTTATGGGCGTCATCGCCGTAATTCGCCAAACCTTTTTGGACGCGCAACATTACGCCCTCGACACGGCGGATTTTCAGAAGCACAGCAATCGGCCGCGGCCCGAATTTAATCCCGCCTGGGAAGCGTTGCGTCCGGCGACTGAAGGAAAAATGCGCGTGCTGCTCGAGCCCCACAGCGCGCCGATGGTGGACCGAGCGACGCGTATCGCGCAGGAAATGAAGCTGGATACCTGCATCGTATCGACCGGACAGGAATGGCGTCGACCCGAGCTGGCCAAATCCGCGAAAGTCCCGTTCATCGTGCGTTTGGATTTTCCGGACGTCTCGAAGCTGCCCGAGGACGATGATTGGAATGACATTTCGCTCGATCAATTGCGCGCGTGGGATTGGGCTCCTGAAAACGCGGCAGTCCTTCGTCGGCAAAAGATCGAGATTGCGCTGACCACGGATGGCCTGAGCGATAAGAAGAATTTTCGCAAGAATTTGAAAGGCGCCCTGGAACGCGGGCTCGCCGAAGCCGACGCGTTGGCGGCATTGACGACTGTTCCCGCCAAAATCTGCGGCGTGGAGAAATTATTAGGGACCATTGAAGCGGGAAAGCTGGCCAACCTCACCGTCGTGGACGGAAATTATTTTCAGCCCGAATCGAAGGTGCGCGAAGTCTGGGTAGATGGCCGGATCTATCGCGGTCCAATTGAGAAAAAAGAACCGCCGAAGGACCAGAAGGCGGATGAGGAAAAGAAACAAGCGGCGCCACGGGTCGCGCGCGCGCCGCTGGAAGGGCGTGGCGCAATCACGAACGCTCCCGATTTATTGATTCGCAATGCAACGATTTGGACGAGCGGAGCAGGAGGCATTTTGACCAACGCGACCTTGCTCATCGCCAACGGGAAAATATCGAGTGTCGGCGCAAAAGTCGAAGCCGGCCCGAACACGGTGGTGATCGAGGGCGCGGGCTTGCACGTCACGCCCGGTCTCATTGATGCGCACAGCCATGCGGCAATTCTCGATGGCGTGAACGAATCCAGTTTGCCCTCAACCGCGATGGTGCGCATCGGCGATGTGGTGAATCCTGAAACCGACAATCTTCACAAGGAACTAGCCGGCGGATTGACCGTCGCGAATTTGCTGCACGGCTCGGCGAATCCGATTGGCGGGCAAAACTGTGTGATCAAACTGCGCGATGGACTTGCTGCCGAAGAATTGAAATTCACCGATGCTCCAGCGG
The DNA here is from genome assembly GCA_947478865.1 of Verrucomicrobiales bacterium. Classification (GTDB taxonomy): domain Bacteria; phylum Verrucomicrobiota; class Verrucomicrobiia; order Limisphaerales; family CANJXF01; genus CANJXF01. The sequence goes on from CANJXF010000056.1 coordinate 23,540, forward strand.
GAATTAAGTTCGCGCTCGGCGAAAACGTAAAGCAATCCAATTGGGGCGAGAAATACACCAAACGATTTCCGCAAACTCGCATGGGCGTAAAAACGTTTATCCAGAATCGGTTCATCGCCGCACAGCGCTACGCCAAAGATTGGGAGACATATAAAAAATCCGATGGGCCTCCGCCGCGTCGCGACCTCGAGCTGGAAGCGATCGATGAAATCATTCGTGGTCAACGGCTCATCCACTGTCACTCGTATCGGCAGGACGAAATCCTGATGATGATCCGTCTCATGGAAAGTTTCGGCGTGAAAGTTGGGACCTTTCAACACGTTCTGGAAGGCTACAAAGTCGCTGATGAAATTGCGACTCACGGCGCAGGCGCATCCACGTTCGCAGACTGGTGGGCTTACAAATATGAAGTGATCGACGCCATTCCATTTAACGGCAGCCTGCTGCGCGAACGAGGCGCGCTGGTTTCGTTTAATTCCGATTCGCCAGACCTGGCCCGGCGACTTTACACCGAGGCTGCAAAAGCAGTGAAGTTTGGCGGCGTGCCCGAGCAGGAGGCGCTCAAATTTGTGACGATCAATCCAGCGAAACAACTGCGCATCGACAAACGCGTTGGGTCATTAGAGCCCGGCAAAGACGCCGATTTTGCAGTCTGGTCCAAGTCGCCGCTCGATTCATCAACGGTCTGTCTGCAAACGTGGATCGAAGGGAAAAAATATTTTGATCGCGAACTTGAAACCTCTCGCGCAACCGCTTTGGAAAACGAACGCAGGGCGCTGATCGAGAAAGCAAAGAAGATTTTGAAAGGCGGCGGGACAGACAAGCCGGATGAGGCCGGCACGAAAAAGTTCTTCGACCGCGCGCTGGAATATTTGCACGACCATGAGGAAAGGCATTGCGATGATGAATAGGATCTCGGAAAACGGAAACATCAAACACCGAAATCCAGCGGGAAGCATTCCGCATTCGATCTTCAGTGTTCGATGTTCGATGGTTCTATTGCTGGGAGCGACCCTTGGCTCAGCTAATCTCGCGAATGCAGAAAGAATCTTAATCAAAGACGCGATCGTTCACACCGTTTCTGGAGAGACGCTTTCCCCCGGCGAAGTGCTGATCGACGGCTCAAAAATTATCGAGGTGGCCGCAAAAGTGAACGGCAGTGGCGCCGCCGTTCTATCGCTAAACGGCCAGCATCTGTATCCCGGGTTGATCGCGTTGGACACCGCGTTGGGCCTGAGCGAAATCAGCGGTGTTCGCTCTACTCGCGACATTGTGGAAGTCGGCGATTACACCCCCGAGGTCCAGTCGTGGATCGCCGTGAATCCCGATTCAGAATTGATCCCGGTCACGCGCGCAAACGGCATCACCCACGTCGAACCTGCGCCCCAGGGCGGCATTGTTGCCGGCCAATCCGGCCTGGTCGCTCTGAGTGGCTGGACCTCGGAGCAAATGGTTATCAAAAAACCAGCCGGCCTGCACGTTTACTGGCCCGGCATGGAACTCGACACGCGACCCAAAGATAAATTCAAGGACAAATCCAAGTGGAAATCGCCCGAGGACCAGGCGAAAGAGCGCCAGGCCAAATTGCGTTCGCTGGAAGATTTCTTCGATGAAGCGCGCGCTTATGCAACAGCTTTTGATGCTTCCAAAAAGAACCCGACGCTTGCGCCGGAACGCAATCCCGCCTGGGAATCAATGCTCCCTTTTCTGACCGGCAATGCGCCAATCATGGTCCACGCGGACGACCTCCGGCAGATCAAGGCCGCGCTGAAATGGGCCGAGACAAATCAGCTCAAAATCGTTTTGGTCGGGGGTCGCGACGCGTGGATGCTCGCGGACAAAATCGCGGCCGCAAAGGTTCCGGTGGTTTACGAACATATTTTTGCGCAACCCGCTCGCGACGTTGATCGCTACGATGTGAACTTCCGCGCACCAGAAGTTTTGCGCGCGGCTGGCGTCACCTTCGCAATCGGAATGGGCGCGGACACATTTGATGCGGGCCTTGTTAAGAACCTGCCCTACACCGTTGCGCAATCGATCGCGTTCGGCCTGCCCGAGGCGGACGCGTTGAAAAGCATGACGCTTGTGCCAGCGCAGCTCGTCGGCGTCGCGGATCGCCTCGGATCGATTGAAGCCGGCAAGGAAGCCACCTTCTTTATGACGGACGGAAACATTTTCGACATCCGCTCGAACGTGAGCCGCGTCTGGATCGCCGGCAAAGAGATGAATTTCGCAACACGCCACACCCGGCTCTACGAAAAATATAAAAACCGTCCGAAAACAAATTGAGCCGCACCGGCCGCCGCACGAATCTGAAATTTTCTTGAGCCGATTCTGTTGAAGGCTAACTTCCCCTCGTTCATGAATATTTACGACGAATTGGAATGGCGCGGTTTGATTGCCGATTGCACGGACAAAGTGGAGTTGACCAAGCGCATGGCGACAGCGCCGATCACGCTTTATTGCGGTTTTGATCCCACTGCCGATTCCCTGCACGTTGGAAATCTGGTTCCGCTCATCGCGCTGCGTCGCTTCCAGAATTTTGGCCACCACCCAATCGCCGTGGCGGGCGGGGCCACGGGGTCCATCGGTGATCCGAGCGGCAAAACGGCTGAGCGCCAGCTGCTCACCAAGGAAATCCTCGACCGCAACATCGCCAGCGTGAAAGAGCAATTGAGATGCCTGCTCGATTTCGAGACCAAAACCAATCCGGCACGCCTGCTCGACAATGCGAGTTGGACGGCGGGCATTTCGTTCCTGGATTTCCTGCGCGACATTGGAAAACATTTTTCCGTCAACCAAATGGTCGCCAAGGAAAGCGTGCGCGCGCGCATGGAGGATCGCGAGGTCGGCATCAGCTACACGGAATTCAGCTACATGCTGCTGCAGGCGTTTGATTTTTATGTGCTAAACCGCGATGCGGATTGCGAATTGCAAATCGGCGGCAGCGATCAATGGGGCAACATCACGGCGGGCATCGAGCTCACGCGCAAGAAACTCAGCAAACACGTCTTCGGCCTGACGCTTCCGCTGATCACGAATGCGGACGGAACGAAGTTCGGCAAAACCGAAGCGGGCGCAATCTGGTTGGATTTAAAACGGACGAGTGTTTACAAGTTCTACCAGTTTTGGGTTAACACAGATGACCGGGATGTGATTCGTTACCTGAAATATTTCACATTTCTGGGCCGCGACGAAATCGAGGCACTGGAAAAAGCACACAATGAGAATCCCGGCGCTCGCGTGGCCCATAAAGGCCTGGCGAAAACAGCGACTGACTTGATTCATGGTGAGAACGCTACTTTCGAAGCCGTTCGCGCGAGTGAAATCTTATTCGGCGGAAATCTCGATGGACTGGCTGAGAACACGTTCAATGAAATCGTTGGCGAAGTTCCCACGAAGGAAATCGAGAAAGCCAAACTCGACGGGGAAGGAGCTGTGCTGGTTGAGCTGCTGGTTCACGCCGGCCTCTGCCCATCGAAAGGTCAGGCGCGAAAAGACGTCGAAGGCGGCGGCGTGAACGTCAACAACCTGCGCGAAACCAATTTTCAACGCGCCATCACCACGAACGATTTACTCTTCGGCAAACACATCCTGCTGCGCAAAGGGAAAAAAAATTACGTCGTGGTGACGGCGAAGTGATTAATCCTTAACCCGAAGGCCGAGCCCCGGTTCGAGGGAATGCTTCTTGTCCATCTCGTCGAATCGTTTGAGATGTTCTGGGAAATTAAACGATTTCTTATCAATCGCCTTGTCCTCCGTTCGCCTGATGATTCCGCGACGCAACTTAACTGCGCGCTCAATCATCCCTTTGTCCAAAAAAAATTCGTAAAGCGAGCGGGTTCTGGCATCACCCGGATCATCCGCAATCTGAAGAGCATCCAGCAGCGGAGTCATTTTCGTATCAGCCAGCGCTTCGCGAGTTTGCGCCGAAACGTGACCAAACAGAGAGTCCCATGCCCATCCATAATCTCCTTCGAGCCAAAACGATAGGGGCCAATGAAAACCATTTTTCGCTGCTTCATTTTCACTGTCGGCTGTGTGAGTTTTCAATTCTTTCGCCAGCACCGGAAGATACGGCTCAATCCCATTCTGCGCGAGTTTCCTGATGAAGCGCAGTCCGAACCTTTCATCTGAAAGATTGGCTTTGAAAATTGCGCCGACTTGATCCACGTCGAACTTCAGCAGCGCATAACCTGCGCTTGTGTGGATGTCATCGCTACCGACCTCAGCAAACCACCCGTCCCCTTGGAGGCCTTTGTGCGGCCAAGGGCCTGAATTCGTTCGATGTAGTGAGGTTGAAAAAAGGATTTCGAGTGTTGGTAGCAGCGCCTCGATTTTCCCGATTCCAATCGCGTCGGCTACAGCCGCCCGCACAGCTGGGGAGGTGTCCATTGCTCGTTCCCGTAACGCTCGTTTGCAATACTCGCCCGGAAAGTCTGGCAGCAGCCACACGGCTTGGGCACGAACCGCTGCGGCAGAATCGGCAAGCCACTGCGGCAGTGAATTGGTGACGATTGGAAATCGTGTGCAGGAAAGTGCGGCGATTGCAGAGACGCGGCGCAGGTTAGACGACGCTGAGTTGGCAACGGCAACCAACGCGTCAGCGTATGGAGAAATGTTGGCAATACATTCCGGATTAACATCGGAGCATCCAGGGTAGTATCGGAAATTTTGTGTTTGGGTCGGGTTGTTAGTTTTTGTCCTTTTGCTCCGGGGCTAGCCCCGGAGCAAAAAATCTTTTTCCAAACATAATGGCAAATTGATTGGCCGCTTGCGCCCATTGCGGTGGTGCTTTTTGCCAC
>CANJXF010000057.1 GCA_947478865.1 Verrucomicrobiales bacterium
CGGATTTGCCGCTGGCAAGCCAGTTCTGGACGGCTTCACGTTTGAACGTTTCATCGAATTTACGGCGGGTCTTAACAGATGTTTGGGTCATGGGCTTAATGATTCATTGTTCACCCAATCCTCCGTCCGTCAATTCGAAGCAACCTCAGACAGCATTAACAGAATCGAGGTAGGCCTCCGTTAATTCTGCCCAAAACCTTCTTCGATCCTACAAAAGAAAAAGGCGACGCTCATAGCGCCGCCTTTTTGTGGAAAGCGAAATATTTTAAGGCAAATCTGTCGCGCCCATCAGGAATCGGTCGCATTCACGCGCCACGCCGCGACCTTCGTTGAACGCCCATACGACGAGACTTTGGCCACGTCGACAATCGCCGGCGGCAAAAATGTTTGGGACGTTGGTCGAGTATTTGTTGAAGTCCGCCTTCACATTGGAACGCGGGTCACGCTCGACGCCGAGATGTTCGAGCAACGGCTGCTCGGGCCCGAGGAAACCCATCGCGAGTAAAACAAGTTGCGCCGGACGAATTTTTTCGGTGCCGGCAATTTCCTTCGGCACGAATTGGCCTTTGTCGTTTTTCTCCCACTGAATTTCGACCGTATGAACTTCTTTCACCTGGCCGCATTCGTCGGAAACGAATTTCTTAGCGGTGGTCAGATAGACACGAGGATCGTTGCCGAAGACCGCTGCTGCTTCTTCCTGGCCGTAATCCATTTTGTAAACCTTCGGCCATTCCGGCCATGGATTGTCCTTCGCGCGGCTCATCGGCGGTTTGGGCAGAATTTCCAATTGCACCAAACTCTTGCAACCGTGGCGCATCGAGGTGCCGACGCAATCGGTACCGGTATCGCCGCCGCCAATAACAATGACATCTTTGCCCGCGGCGGAAATGAAGTCGCCGTTCTTGTGATTATCGAGCAGCGCCTTGGTGTTTGCCTTGAGAAAATCCATTGCAAAATGAATGCCCTTCAAATCGCGGCCTTCAATTGGCAAATCTCGCCCCTTGGTCGCGCCGGTGCAGAGAACAACGGCATCGAACTCGTTCAATAATTTTTCCGCCGGATAATTTTTTCCAACTTCCGTGCTGGTCAGGAACGTAATTCCTTCCGCCGTCATCTGGTCGATGCGGCGTTGGACGACCGCTTTCTTATCGAGCTTCATGTTGGGAATGCCATACATGAGCAAACCACCGACGCGATCAGCGCGTTCGAAAACGGTGACGGTGTGACCGGCTTTGTTCAACTGGGCGGCAGCGCAAAGTCCAGCGGGGCCGGATCCGATGATCGCCACTTTTTTCCCAGTGCGAATCTTCGGCGGCTCAGCCGTAATCCAGCCTTCATCCCAGCCCTTGTCCGCGATGGAGCACTCGATATTCTTGATCGTAACGGGCGGTTTGTTGATTCCAAGAACACATGATCCTTCGCACGGCGCCGGGCAAACACGTCCGGTAAATTCCGGAAAATTATTCGTCTTGTGCAGACGATCGAGCGCGTCTTTCCAAAGACCGCGATAGACGAGATCGTTCCATTCGGGAATCAGATTGTTAATTGGGCAGCCCGAAGCCATGCCGCTGATCAGCGTGCCGGAGTGGCAAAAAGGGATCCCGCAATCCATGCAACGAGCGCCTTGTTCACGGAGTTTTTTCTCCTCCAGATGAAGGTGGAACTCGTTCCAATCGCGAATTCGCTCGACGGCAGTTCGGTCCAGCGGCAACTCTCGCAAATATTCTATAAATCCTGTGGGCTTGCCCATCTTTGTTGGTGGTAAGTGGTGGTTATTTGGTGTTTGTTTTCTGATCTCAGCCGCTTAACTGCCGCCGACTCGGGAAACGTCTTTTGCATTCGCCTCGAACGCAGCCATGAGTGCTTCTTCGCCACTCAACCCTGCGTCTTCCATTTTCTTCAACGTTTGCAGAATACGTTTGTAATCCTTCGGTATGACGCGAACAAACTTGGGCAAAAATTGCTCCCAGTTTTTCAAAACCTTCGCCGCGCGTTCGCTCTTGGTGAAATCCGCGTGGCGCTGAATCATTTCGCGCACTTCAGCAATTTCTTTCGGATCTTCCAATCGTTCCAGAAGAACCATTTGTTGGTTGCAGCGCTTATCGAAGTTCCCCGCTTCATCGAGGATGTAAGCGATGCCACCAGACATTCCTGCCGCGAAATTTCTTCCCGTTTGGCCGAGAATGATGACACGGCCGCCGGTCATATATTCGCAACCATGATCGCCGACCGATTCCACGACGGCATTCACGCCGGAGTTGCGCACCCCGAATCGTTCGCCCGCCATGCCGCGCAGATAAACTTCACCGCTCGTTGCACCGTAAAGCGCCACGTTGCCAGCAATCATGTTTTCTTCAGCGATGAACGTTGAATCCTTGGGCGGATAAACAATGATGCGGCCGCCGGAAAGTCCTTTGCCGAGATAGTCGTTTACATCACCTTCCAAGGTCAGCGTCACACCTTTCGGCACGAACGCACCGAGACTTTGCCCTGCGGAACCGGTGAAGTTCAGACGAATCGTATCTTCGGGCAAGCCATTGACTCCGTGACGGCGCGTGATTTCACTGCCAAGAATCGTGCCGACCACGCGATTCACATTCTTGATTGGAAGGTTTGCGACGACCTTTTCTTTTCGCTCGATGGCAGGTTGGCAAATGTTAAGCAGCTGCAGCATGTCCATGGATTTGTCGATGCCATGATCCTGAATCATCTGCTGATAGCGCCCAACTTCGGGGCCAACCTCTGGCTGATAAAGGATATTGGAGAAATCCAAACCCTTGGCTTTCCAATGCTCAATCGCCTTGCGCGGTTCAAGACGGTCGGTGCGCCCCACCATTTCGTTGATGGTGCGGAATCCAAGTTCCGCCATGACTTCGCGCACTTCCTCAGCGACAAATTTCATGAAATTCACCGCATGCGCAGGATCGCCGGTGAAATTCTTCCGCAACTCGGGATCTTGCGTGGCAACGCCAACTGGACAAGTGTTCAAGTGGCAAACGCGCATCATGATGCAGCCGAGAGAAACGAGGGGCGCGGTGGCGAAACCAAATTCCTCGGCTCCGAGCAACGCAGCGATCACCACGTCGCGACCCGTTTTCAATTGGCCGTCTGTCTCGACCACGATGCGGCTGCGCAGATTATTGAGCACCAAAGTTTGGTGCGCTTCGGCGAGTCCAAGTTCCCAGGGAATGCCCGCGTGTTTGATGGAAGTCTGCGGCGACGCACCTGTGCCGCCATCATAACCGCTAATCAAAACGACGTCCGCGTGTGCTTTGGCCACACCGGCGGCGACCGTGCCGACGCCGACTTCGGAAACCAATTTAACACTGATTCGGGCGTGGTGATTGGCGTTCTTCAGGTCGTGAATCAATTCCGCCAAATCTTCGATGGAATAAATATCGTGATGCGGCGGTGGTGAAATAAGTCCCACGCCCGGAGTCGAATGGCGTGTTTTTGCAATTTCCGGAAACACTTTTGCCCCCGGCAACTGTCCGCCTTCCCCCGGCTTAGCGCCTTGCGCCATTTTGATTTGGAGTTCGCGTGCGTTGACGAGATATAAACTTGTCACGCCGAAACGACCGGAAGCGACTTGTTTGATCGCACTGTTCTTTGAATCGCCATTCGCCATCGGCTTGTAGCGTTCAGGATCCTCGCCGCCTTCGCCGGTGTTGCTCTTTCCGCCAATGCGGTTCATCGCAATCGCCAAGCCTTCATGCGCTTCCTTGCTGATCGAGCCATACGACATCGCGCCCGTTTTGAAGCGCTTCAAAATCGCGTCCACCGATTCAACTTCTTCGATTGGAACCGATTTACCCGGTTTGAAATCCAAGAGACCGCGCAGTGTGAAATGTTTCTTCGTCTGGTCATTTACCAGCGACGAATAATCTTTGAACACCTTGTAGTTCGAGGTGCGACAAGCGAGTTGCAGTTTGTGCACGGTTTGCGGACTGAACAAATGCGCCTCGCCTTCGGCGCGCCACTGATATTGACCGCCGACATCGAGCGTGTGGCCGTTGACCTGCCGTTCAGGAAACGCGTGCTGGTGGCGAATCTGAACTTCCTTGGCGATGACGTCCAAGCCGATTCCTTCGACGCGCGATGCCGTCCAGGTAAAATACTTATCAATGACGGATTGCTTGAGGCCAATCGCTTCGAAAATCTGCGCACCACGATAGCTTTGGATCGTCGAAATACCCATCTTTGAAATGACTTTAACGACACCTTTGACAGCCGCTTTTGCGAAATTCTTGCAGGCCTCTTTGCGTTTGATGTCCTTGAGCAATCCCTGACGAATCATGTCGTCGAGCGTTTCAAAGGCGAGGTACGGATTGATCGCGCCGCAACCGAAACCGATGAGCAGCGAGAAATGATGCACTTCGCGAGGTTCGCCGGATTCGAGCACCAACCCGACTCGCGTGCGCGTGCCTTCGCGAATCAAATGATGGTGCAAGCCGGCCACTGCAAGCAGCGATGGGATCGGCGCTTTGTCCTTGTTCACGCCGCGGTCCGACAAAATGAGGATATTGACGCCATCCTTGATTGCTTGGCTCGCCAATGCGCAAAGGTCGTCCATCGCTTTTGCAAGCCCAGCTTCCCCTGCCTTCACGTCGAATAAAATTGGGAGGGTGACGGATTTAAAAGTCGAATGATTAATGTGCTTGAGCTTCGCGAATTCTTCGTTCGTGAGAATCGGCGATTTCAATTCGATGACGTGGCAACTTTCTGGTTCCGGCTTGAGCAGATTTCTTTCGGAACCAATCGTCGTTTCTGCGGAGGTGACGATTTCTTCGCGGATACAATCAATTGGAGGGTTGGTGACCTGCGCAAAAAGTTGTTTGAAATAATTAAAGAGCGATTGCGGCTTATCCGACAACACGGCGAGAGGGGTGTCTGTGCCCATCGAACCAATCGCTTCGACGCCATCGCGGGCCATCGGAGACATCAGGATTCGCAAATCCTCAAAGGTGTAGCCAAACGCTTGCTGGCGTTGCAGCACGGTATCGTGATCAGGTTCCGGCAAATGCGGCGCATCTGGAACATGCGCGAGTTCCAGCATGTATTTGTCGAGCCATTCGCGATACGGATGTTCTTGGGCAACTTTGGATTTGATCTCTTCGTCGGCCACGATCCGGCCTTCTTTGGTATCGATCAAAAACATGCGTCCCGGTTGCAATCGACCTTTTTGCAAAACTCGTTCCGGCGCGATATCGAGCACTCCAACTTCCGACGCCATGATGACCAAATCGTCTTTGGTCACGTAGTAACGCGACGGGCGAAGACCATTTCGATCCAGCGAAGCGCCGATTTGAACGCCATCGGTAAAAGCAATTGATGCGGGGCCGTCCCACGGTTCCATCAAACACGAATGATATTCGTAGAACGCCTTCTTCTCGTCACTCATGCTCTCGTGATTCGACCACGGCTCGGGAATCATCATCATCATCGCTTGTGGCAATGAACGTCCGGAAAGCACCAGCAATTCGAGGCAGTTATCAAACATCGCGGAATCGCTGCCGTCGGTGTTGATTGTCGGGAGAATGTTTTTGACGCCGTCGGCGAAAACATCGGATTCGAACATCGCCTGCCGCGCATGCATCCAGTTGATGTTGCCGCGCAGCGTATTGATTTCGCCATTGTGCGCGACGTAACGATACGGATGAGAACGTTCCCACGTCGGAAATGTGTTCGTGCTGAACCGCGAGTGAACCAAGGCCAAAGCCGATTCCACATCCGCATCCCGTAATTCCGGAAAATATTGGTCCACCTGGACCGGCATGAGCAGCCCTTTGTAAATAAATGTCTTATAGGAAAGACTCGGCACGTAAAAACGATCACCACCTTTTACCGTGGAATAACGAATCGCGTTCTCGGCCCGCTTGCGAATGACATAAAGCTTCCGCTCAAACGCCATATCCTCGGCCAGGTTTGAACTGCGCCCGATGAAAATCTGGCGCATCACAGGTTCCGCAGCTTTTGCGGTATCGCCAAGGGACGAATTGTCAGTCGGAACCGTCCTCCAACCCAACAAAGCCTGACCTTCTTCCTTGATGATATTTTCCAAGATTTTTTCGCAATTAGCCCGTTCAACCGGATCACGAGGAAGGTAAATCATTCCGGCGCCGTATTGGCCTAGCTCGGGCAACTTGATTTGTGCCTCGACAGAAACCTTTTGGAAAAACTTGTGCGGCATTTGCAGGAGAATTCCCGCGCCATCGCCGGTATTTGCTTCGCAACCGCACGCGCCACGGTGATCGAGATTCAACAAAATCTGCAATGCATCCCGAACGATCTGGTGAGATTTCCTGCCCTTAATGTGCGCGATGAATCCAACGCCGCAGGCGTCATGTTCAAACTGCGGATCGTACAAACCTTGCTTGGGGGGAAGTCCCCCGACACTGGTTTTGCGGCTGCCATTATTCTGTTCTGCGCTCATCTTTAATTTTTCGGAATCTAGTCTGTTAACCGCCGTTTCAAAATAAAATTTCGTTAGTTTTTACTGAAAAAGGCATGCGCCGCAACAGTTCTGTGAAAAAATTTACAATTTGCATCCAACACTCAACTGTCTTGGGGAAATCGGGCCGGGCAATTAGGATTTCCGGTGTAAAAAGGAGGGGAAAATTTATCCCACCGATTAACTGTTCAGGACTTTCAAAGCCTTTTTCGCATCGGAGACGCGCAGAATGAGCAAACCTTTTTTGGAATTTGGGCTCGTCGCGCAATAGGCATATTCGATGTTCACCTTGGCGACGGAAAGTTTGTGAGCAATCGTGGCCAGAGAACCGGGCTTGTTGTCACCGTCAATCATCAAAACATCATCTTCAACGACGAGCGTTCCGTGCTCCTCGAAAAGATGCAGCGCCTTTTGCGGATCACTCAACACCATGCGAACCACACTGTGATCGACTGTGTCGCTGATGGATAGCGCGTAGATATTGATCTTTTCCTTGCTCAAGGCGTCGCAAACACGCGCCAAAGTGCCTGGACGATTTTCGAGGAAGAGTGCTAGTTGCTTAGTGATTTGCATAACCCAGCCGGAAAGTAGCAGAACGCTTAGAGGCCGCAAATGGTTTTCGGCCTGAAGTTCGACTCAGGGAAAGCGACGTGTTTTCCTAGGAACTCCAAGCGAGAAACGTGTTGGGTTTTTGATCAAATCTGCTATGCTCTGTGCATGAAATCGCTGCCAAATCTCCGCCGTTTGGCTTCGGGCTTTTGCCTCGCCACCTCTCTGCTCATGTTGGTGCCTGGCTTGACGTTCCTTTCGCGCCGCCTGAGCGGAACTGCTTTGGCAGTTTATTGGCTCACCTGTTTCTTGCTCACCGGCGTGGCCGCGATCATCGCGCTAATTGATATCATGTTGCTCCGCCGTGAACTGCGGAAGCAAGAACGTGAATTAATGAAAACAAGTTTTGATGGGGTCGATCCTGATTCGGCCAACGGAAAGAAATTTGACGAAGAAGAGTAATTGCAACGCCGGTATTCCGGTTGAATTTGTTCAGCTTTTCTGCAAAATTTAAATTGTAGGATATATGAAGCTTCCCCTCGCCAAAATTGAAAAAACACTGAGCGAGACAGAACGATCAGCCTTGATCAGCTTGCTCGCAGACGATGATCTCGCCATTTACCAGGCGGTGCGTGAAAAACTTCTCTCCTACGGCTTTGTAGCCGGTGAATGGTTGCGCCCATACCTTCTGAGCAGTGATCCCGTTTTACGTCGGCGGGCTACAGAAATCATCAATCATTTTGGGCGGCAGAACGCAGACACGCGGTTTATCGCTTTTTGCCTGAATCAAGGCGAAGATTTTAATGCCGAGGAAGCGGTTCTGCTCTTGGCCCAAACCGAGTTTCCCTCCATCAACATTTCCGCGTACGCCGCTCTGCTCGACAGTTTCGCGCAGGATTTGCGCGAGCAAATCGATCCCGATGCCGAAGCAGAGCAAATTCTGGCCACGATCAACGATTATCTTTTTGGACAGCTCGGTTTCTATGGCAACGAGGAAAATTATTACGATCCTGCCAACAGCTACATCAACTGCGTCCTGGACCGGCGCACTGGAAATCCAATTAGCCTTTCGCTCATTTATCTTTTTATCGCGCGCCGTTTAAAACTGCCGATGGTTGGGATCGGCCTGCCCGGCCATTTCATCTGCCGTTTTCAGAACACCAAGAGCGAACTTTACGTCGATGCATTTAATCGCGGGAAACTTCTCTCCAAAGCGGACTGCATCAAATACCTGCTTCACACCAACCACAGTTTGCAAGAGGGCCATCTTGCTCCAGTGACAGCACGCCGGATTTTGCTCAGGATCTGCGCCAATCTTCACCAGATCTATACGCAACTTGAGGCGCGCGAGGAAATTTCACGGTTGCAACGGTATCTCGTGGCGCTGGCGAAGTGAAAGGGGCGAAAGGGCGTTTGCAAACGGCCTCCATTCACCTTCACCGCATCCATTTCCATTGCCGCCTTGAAATATACGGATCGAGCCGCGCCAAAATAAAATAAGCCCAACGCCCTTTCATCCTGCTCCAGAGATTCCGTTCCTTGCGCCAGCTTTCGAGTTCAATTTTCCTGCAATGCGCCAGGTCATTGGTAAAAATTTCCCGCGCTTCCACCACCCGGTCCCACTCTTTCAAGCGCACGAGCAATTCATAGTTCAAATGCAAGCTGCGTGTGTCGAGGTTCGCGGAACCTGCGTAAACGACATTGTCGATCAATATCATTTTCGCGTGTAAGATCTGCGGCTGATATTCGTAGATCTCAATCCCTGCGCGCAACATGCGGCGATACAAACTGCGCGCCGCCAAAACCGACAGCGCCACATCTGATCTGCCCGGGAAAATCAGTTGCACCTTGCCGCCCTGCTGCGCAATGCGATGCAAATCTCGACGAATTCTCCACGTCGGCAAAAAATAGGCCGACATAATCTGCACCGTCTGCGCCCGTCTTAAGTCGTGGCGCAATGCTTTCTTCAGCGGGTTAAACCTTCGCCCCGGCGCGCTCAGCAACAAATCAGCATCTTTTTCCTCAACCAGCCTGTCTTGCCGGGGTTTTCGCAGTCGGGCGAACAGCTTCTGTTTTTGTTGGGCCGATGCAAACATTTCATCGAACGCCAACGTCAAATGTGCTGCAAGCGGGCCGCCGATCTTTAACCCTAGATCACGCCATCCCTCCGTCACTCCATCGCCGTCGTATTCCTTCGCAATATTAAAACCGCCGATGAACGCCGTCGTTTCATCGCAAACCAAAATCTTTCGATGATCGCGCAGGCCAAAGCGGGCGAAGGTCACTCGATTGAACCAGCGAAACTGGCCGCCGCTGGTCTGGAAAGTCGTCCAAAAATTGTCCGACAGCGTAATCGATCCAATCGCATCGACTAAAACCTGGACGCGCAAGCCGCGTTGACAGGCGTTGATCAACGCCTCCCGAAATTTCTCCCCGACTGGATCGGCGTTGAAAATATAGGTTTCAAGGCGCACGGAAGTTTTCGCCGCGCTGATGGCAGCCAACATCTCCGCCAAAGCTTGTCCGCCGGTGCGCATCCAGCAAAAAAAGGAATCTCGTTTGGCGTCGCTCATCTCCCACGAGTTTAGCCTTTCCAATTCAGGGAAGGAAACCGCGAACTGCGCCCATCCGGCGAACGGGAAAAGACCTAAAGGCAGAACTCTCGCCTCCCGGGAGTTACCAAATGGCGCTCGCCGTTTCGAAGGTTGGGCTCAGAAGTTCCCGCTGCAGCAACCGCCCTTGACCACAAAATCCTGAATTAGTTTCAAATTATTTCCAGATTCAGGCATCTATACCTCCATGAAGATTGGGTTACGCTTCGTTTTTCTGGTCTGCTGGCTTGTTTCGACGGCTGTTTTTGGCGCTGAAACAAAGGTGCGGCTGCTGATCTCCGCAGAGTCAGCCAAGCCCGGTGAAACCATTCTCGCTGCCGTGCAAATGAAAATGCCTCCCGGTTGGCACACCTACTGGAGAAACCCGGGCGATTCCGGATCGCCCACCGAAATTGCATGGACCTTGCCCGATGGTATTTCACCAGGAGAAATTCAATGGCCGGTTCCGCGCAAAGACACCGCTGCCGCAGGTGATTCCAAGTTCATTACCTACGTTTTTGATGGCGAAGCCGTTTTGCTCGTTCCCCTGAAAATTTCGCCCAATATTCCTCTGGGCGAGAAACGAATCAGCGCCAAGGTGTCATGGCAGGAATGCGAAACGATCTGCGTGATGGGCAATGCGAACCTGAACGGAACATTCACCGTCGGAACCGAATCAAATCCTTCGAGAAGTTTTGGCTCCATTCAGGAAGCCCAAAAGAAACTGCCGCAGACCAATCTCGCCTTCACTGTCACTTCGTCGCTGGAAATACTCGACGCAGAGTCCGCTTCGCTGCTGCTTCAATTGCCGAAGGCGACGGGCAAAACGTGGGACTTTTTTCCTTATGCCAATGAGGCGGCGGACGTTCAGGCCGAAACGGATTCCGCCATGACTGAGGCCGGTTTGATCCTGCGGAAAAAGATCAAGAAAACGGGCGCGGATTGGCCCAAGGAAATTCGCGGTGTAATCGTCGAGAAAGCTGCATCTGAAGGAGAACTGGCCGTGGGTTATGAGCTGTCCCTGAACCCGTCGGTATCGAACGCGGCGGGTAGTGCAGGAGAAAAAAAATCACTGCTCGTTGTGCTGCTCTCGGCATTTCTTGGCGGGCTGATTTTAAACATCATGCCGTGCGTCCTTCCTGTGATCGCGCTGAAAGTTTTGGGTTTCGTGAACCAAACCAAAGAAACCCCGGCGCGCGGAAAAATGCTTGGATTGATTTACGGCATCGGAGTGCTCGTTTCGTTTCTGGTTTTGGCCGGACTTGCCATCGGAGTACAAAAAGCCGGCGGAGTGGCGAGTTGGGGGATGATTTTGCAGAACCAGATTTTCCGAGTCGTCCTGACCGTGCTGATTACGTTGGTCGCCCTGAATCTCTTCGGCCTTTTTGAAATCACCATCAGCGGCAGCGTGATGGGTGCGGCGGGAAATCTCAGCGCGAAAGAAGGTTTTTCCGGCGCCTTTTTCAACGGCGTCTTGGCCACGGTTCTTGCCACGCCCTGCACCGCTCCATTCCTGGCTCCGGCCATTGGCTTTGCCTTCACGCAACCCCCAACAATCATCATTCTCGTGTTTCTCATGGTCGGACTCGGTCTCGCCGTTCCCTTCGTGATTTTGTGTTGGAACCCGAGGTTGTTGAAAATCTTGCCACGTCCCGGCGCATGGATGGAAAAATTCAAAATCGCCATGGGCTTCCCGATGCTCGCCACCGCAGTCTGGATTTTTTGGTTCACCGCCCCGCGCTTCGGAAAATCAGGCGTACTTTGGCTCGGATTGTTTCTTGTGATTCTTTCCGCGGCAGCGTGGGTTTGGGGAGAATTCGTCCAGCGCGGCCGGAAACGAAAAGGCTTGGCGATTACCATCAGCCTTTTGCTTTTAGCTGGCGGCTACATCGTTACCCTGGAAAAAAAATTGAATTGGCGCAGCCCAACGACGATTTCTGCCAGCGGAACCTCGTTGAAAGAAAGTCCCGATGGAATCGATTGGCAACTGTGGAGCCCCGAAGCCGTCGCCAAAGCTCGTTCCAACGGACACGTGGTGCTGGTGGATTTCACTGCCGACAACTGTCTCAATTGCCAGATCAATAAAGCCTCCAGCCTCGAAATTCCCGCAACACGCGCCAAATTAAAAGAGATCGGGGCTGTCGCATTTCTCGGCGATTTCACCGACCAGGATCCCCGCATCGCAGCGGAATTAAAAATGCGAGAACGCGCGGGAGTGCCGCTTGTTCTGGTTTACCCGAAAGATCCAGCCTCGCCGGCAATTGTTCTGCCGCCGCTCTTGACGCCCGGGATTGTTCTGGACGCTTTGGAAAAAGCCGCCAAGTAATTCTCGACGGACGAGAAATCACCGGTAAAACATTCGCGCAACGATTATGGCAAAACAAAAAGAAAAACCGCTGGTTGGAATTATCATGGGCAGCCAATCAGATTGGGAAACAATGCAACACGCCGCCGCGCAACTGGCAGAGCTAAGAGTGCCGCATGAAGTGCAGGTGATCTCTGCGCACCGCACGCCCGACCTTTTGTTCGAGTATGCGTCGACCGCATCCAAACGCGGACTCGAAGTCATCATCGCCGCAGCCGGTGGCGCAGCTCATCTCGCGGGAGTCACTGCCGCAAAAACCGAACTGCCCGTCCTCGGCGTGCCGATTGAATCCAAATCGCTGCACGGAATGGATTCGCTCCTCTCGATGGTCCAAATGCCCGGCGGAATTCCCGTCGGAACTTTGGCGATCGGAAAACCGGGCGCGATCAACGCCGCGCTGTTGGCCGTCGCCATTCTTGGCAATAAATATCCGGCGCACCGAAGTGCCTACGTGAATTTCCGCAAAAAGCAAACCGAGCGCGGCATCGCCAATCGCGAAATCAAGCAGTGAAAAATCCGGGCGTTGGTTGACGCTCGAAACGAAGACCGTTAGCTTTCACAAATGATTGCAGGGACTACCAGCCAAGCCACGACTCCTCCCGCTTTTCGCAAAGGCGATGAGCGGTTGATCAAAGTTTCGCCGAGCGCGGCCGCAAAAGTGACATCCCTGCTGACCAAGCAAGGTCGGCCGCAAGGCGTTTTGCGCGTGGCAGTAATGGGCGGCGGCTGTTCCGGCCTGCAATACAAAATGGATTTGCAGGACGCGCCCGCCAATCGCGACATCCTTGTCGAATCCAGTGGAATCAAGGTGGTAGTCGATCCCAAAAGCGCGCTTTACGTAACGGGCAGCGAGCTTGATTACGTCGACGCCCTCACTGACGGGGGGTTCAAAGTGAAGAATCCGAATGCCGCCAGCAGTTGTTCCTGCGGCGAAAGTTTCAGCGCCTAGGCGGTCCATCCACCCAACTTTTCCCAGCTCGCCATGGACAATTTTGCTTTGCTCAGTGAACCGCGCCTGCCGTGGCTGGATGCCGATGAGCTGAAGCAACGGTTTCATTCACTCTCTGGTCCCGTGCATCCCGATCGCGTTCACAGCGCCGTTGAAGAAGAAAAACTCTCGGCCAATCAACGCTACGCTGAGCTTAACGCCGCCTACAATTGCCTGCGCGAACCACGTGATCGGCTGTTGCATCTGCTCGAATTGGAATTCGGTAAGAAACCAAGCGACATCCAAAAAATCCCGCCGGGCACGATGGACCTGTTTGTTGAGGTCGGCCAAACCTGCCGTGATGCCGATGCGTTCCTGGTCGAAAAAGCGAAAGTCACTTCGCCACTGTTGAAAGTGCAATTGTTCGAGCGTGGACAAGATTGGACGGATAAACTCCATGCGCTCCAGCAAAAGATAAATGGGAAGCGCGAGGAACTTGCTGCCGAATTGCGAACGCTCAATTCTGTTTGGGAGAGCGCGCCGCAAATCGGATCTGCGGATCGCATCGCTGCTCTGCCGCTGGAGCGACTTGAGCAAATCTATCGCGTGTTCAGCTACATCGCCCGCTGGTCGGAGCAGATTCAAGAACGCGTTGTCCAACTTTCCTTCTAGCGCATGAAAGTGGTTTTCATCTGCTTGCTGACATTTCTCAATTGCTCACTTTTTGCGCTGGAACCGTGGCAGGAGGCGTTGTCCAAAATGCCGCTGCGCTCTGCGATTTCCGATCTGAATAAGACCAATGCGGTCGCGGTGATGTTGGAGTCATTTCAAGAAAACAACACGGCTAAAGCGTTCATCCTGATGCCGGGTGCGACGGATGAGTTTTATTTTTTTAATCGTGGAAACGCGAAGCTCACCAACGCCCTCCCCACTCTGCTGGACGCGGTCACGGCCCTCACAAATCAAACATTGATTCACGTCACGTTTCGCGCGCCATTTATCCTTCTGCACAGCTCGGAAGATCCGCTCGAACCACTTTATAAAATCGAAGATGAGCCGACCGCCAAACGGATTCAGAAAAAACAATTCGTCAAGCATGCGCTCTTCAACGACCGCGATTGGGATTCCATTTTACCGAGGCTGACGTTTTATCTGGACACGAAAATATTGCCGGGTGCGCACCTGCATGATTCGAGTCATTTTTACCGGCACAGCTTCGCTGCCCACAATCTCAATGGCTGGGAGACATTGGAAGCCATGGCGTTTGCGGGAAAAACCCAATTCACGGTGCAGAGGAAAAAAGTTCTGTTCGAAGGCGATCTGCGGTTTCGGGCGCGACCGGAAGTGCCAAGAGATTTTGAAGGCGTCAAAGAACTGAGTCGTTGATTCCCGCTGCAGCGCGCATCGCTGCAAAAAGATTTTTCCCTGATGCCGGAGCCACCAGTTTTTTCGACCTCTCATCCGCCAATTCCACAAGTTCCATCGGCAGCTCTTTGAGAAAAGGAGAAGGGTGACAGGGCAGCAATTGGCCGTATTTTTTCCGTCCACCGCAATGGCTGATGGTCAGCGTCGTCATCGCCCGGGTAATTGCCACATAAAAGAGCCGACGCTCTTCGTCCATCGTCCCCTCCACCTTGGATCGGGAATGCGGCAGCAAGCCATCCTCGAGGCCAACGATATAGACGTGAGGAAATTCCAAGCCTTTGCAGCTGTGCATCGTGATCAAGGTCACGGCATCGCCCTGATTTTCTTTTTCCTCTTTGCGATCGCTGTCGAGCATGATGTCTTCCAAAAACGTTTCGAGGCGTTCCGTCGCGCCCGTGGTGCTGGCATCGCTGTTTTCGAGCGTCGCAATCATGTCCTTCAAGTTGCGAACGCGGTTTTCCGCGGTCTCGACATTCTTTTCCGAACGGCGCAATTCGTTCAGGTAACCGGTGTCATCGAGAATTTTTTCCGCCCATTGCCGAAGCGAAATGGTTTCGGTCAAACGCGCGCGAGTGGTTTCGATCAATTCCAAAAACTCCAGGATGCTTTCGCGCGTTTTGGTTTGAAACGATTCCTGCACATCGGTGTGACGCATCGCTGCAAAGACGGAGCAGTGGCGCTCCTGGCTGGCGGCGAGCAAACGTTCCATCGTGACATCGCTCAGGCCACGCGCCGGAACATTGGCGATGCGCAACAGGCTCACGTCATCGTCCGGATTTAAAAACGTTTTCAGAAACGCGAGGAAATCTTTGATCTCGCGCCGGTCGAAATAACTTTGCCCGCCAATCAAATGATAGCGAACGCTCGCCTGGCGCAACGCGGTTTCAAGAGCGCGCGATTGGATGTTGGTGCGGAAAAGGATTGCCTGATCCAGCCATGGGATTTTGTGAGCGAGCCGCGCGTATTCAATTTGTTCCACGACGGTCCGCGCTTCCGCTTCGTCGTCCTGAAAGGTGTGCAGGATGATCTTTTCGCCAAATCCCTTGTCGGACCAGAGCTGTTTTCCACGCCGGCGCGTGTTGTTTTTGATCACCGCATTCGCGGCGGTGAGAATTGTGGTGGTCGAACGATAGTTTTGTTCGAGCTTAACCACTTTGACGGTCGGAAAATATTTTTCCAATTCGAGCAAATTGGCGATCTCAGCGCCGCGCCAGCCGTAAATACTTTGGTCATCATCGCCGACGACGCAAAAATTTTTATGCTCTTTCGTGAGCAGATGCATGAGCTGGAACTGCGACGCGTTGGTGTCCTGATACTCATCCACCATGACGTAGCGATACTTGGCGCGACAGGCTTCCAGCGTTTCCGGATGCTCGGTGAAAAGTTTTAACGTGAGCAAAATCAGGTCGTCGAAATCAACAGCGTTGCAGGCGCGCAGAGCGGATTCGTATTTTAACTGAACATGTTGCGCCAGCGCAGCCACGCCTGGCTCTGCGAAAGCCGCGGCGCGAGCACCGCCGTTTTTGAATCGGCTCAGCATGCTCAAAACGGCGGCGGCATCGGTCTTTTCGCCCTTGACGGAAAAGTGACTGAGAATTTTTTTTACGGCGCTGAGTTGTTCCGATTCGTCGTAGATGACGAAATTCCGCTTGTAGCCAAGTCGCTCGATGTGCTGACGCAAAATGCGCACGCAAAGTGAGTGGAACGTACAAACCGTCGGGCGATCCGGCTTTTCTTCATCCGAGCGTCTTTTTGGACCACGCGGAATCAATTTGCTGACGCGTTCCTGCATTTCCCGCGCGGCTTTGTTCGTAAACGTCACGCCCAAAATGTTCCCGGGTGCAATCCCCTTCTCGATCATGTGCGCAATCCGGAACGTAATGACGCGAGTCTTTCCAGTGCCCGCGCCAGCCAGAATCAAAACCGGACCTTCAATGGTTTCGACGGCAAGGCGCTGCTGTGGATTGAGGGTGGAGAGATTGAGCATGCGAATGAAGCAAGAAGTTGCTAATGAACTTACGATTGCGCCTGTTTCGCTTGTTCGAGTTTTTTTAAATCTTCCGCAAGAAACTGGGCCACGTCTTTGAACTTACCCACATTCGCCGGGTTGATCTTCATTAAGATTTTGTGCGCCTCAAGGCAGTTGCGCGTAACCTCGACGCGAGAGACAGCAGCAGCGTCGTGAGCGAGGGGCGCAAAGGTTTCTGCATCGGGGTTGTTCGCATGAATGATTTTAAAAAGATGGGCGACGCCTAGATTCTCCAGCACATCAGAGATGCGGGAATTGGGGTTGGCTATTTCTACGGAGCAACTGACGCCGCGCTCATTCGATTCGGCAAAATTCAATCCAATTCCCGCCAGCACCCCGAGAAACGTGCTGTCCATTATGATGCATTCGCAGAGGTCGAGGACGAAATGCCTGTATCCACGCTGCCAGAGTGCTGTGACCAGATTCTTCAAATCGAGGCTCGATGTAAACGTCGCGCGCCCGGAAATTTTTATCCAGACGGAGCTCTCGACGATGGCCACCGTCAACGTGCTGGCGGTTTTAGTTACTGACTCCATACAAATGATTTTCGGTTCGAAATTTAAAGCTCGGCCAACGTCAATTCACCATTTTGGCCGGGCTGTTCGGCCGGCTGACGATTCGTACCAGCGCCTGTTGCAGGACGAGCGCTTCGTCCAGACTACTCGAAACCAACTGACGATTGCACTGCAACAATAGATCCATGGCGCGGACCAGTTCGGCTGAAGTGTAATTTCGCGCCTGTCCCAGCGCTTTGAATAACACGTAGGGATTCATTGAGAGCGGATTGAACCGTTTGTCATCGGGCAACGCATCCGATGGAACTTTCTCAAGCTGCCCTTTGAATCGGGAATAATCGGACCCCAATTTCAGCCAGCCTGCATTCAGCATTTCCTTGAGAAAAATCAAAACACGGATTTTCGTGATGAGACCGTAGAGCATGCCAATCTCCGATTTCTGTTTGTCGAATTTCATCTCCCACATCTCTTCATCCAGACAGCTCAAGAGCTGTGGCAGATTACGTTCGCCGAGGGCGTCGCCCAAAGCAAATGCCCGCGCTTGCTTATTGCGTGTGACGATCGTCGCGACATCCTCCGCGTTGATCTGTTTTCGATCACCGACATACAAACTGAGCTTCTCGATCTCGTTGCTGAGCAAGCGGATATTTGGCCCCACGTTGACCACGAGTTCGGACAATGCCTCCTCTTTGATCTCCTTTTTCAACTCGCGCAAAGACCGGCGCGCGTACATCTCAGCCTGAGCAGCCCAATCCTTGTCATCCATCGACCAACCGGCGAATGATTCCACGGCGCCAATTTTATCGATTGTTTTGTAAAAAACTTTTCGTTTATCCACCTTGCCGGCGCTGATCAACAAACGCACGTTCTGCCAATCAAAGACCTTCAGTTCCTGGGAAATTTCACCAAGCGTTTCCGTGACGGCTTGCGCGCTGGCAGTCCGTTCTTCGCCGAGAAAATTACAATTCTGCAACCAGACCACTTTTCCACCACCAAAGAACGGAAGGGTTTGCAAGGCTTCGCGCAGCTTAGCCAAAGCTCGCAACGCTTCACCGCTGTTGCCCACGCTCGCATCAATGATTTCATGGTCCATGCCGCCGAGTTCCGCACACCACTCCTGATAAATCTGTTTGGCGCGCCCTTTGACGGCGAATTCATCGTCACCGCAAACCAGGAGCAGCGATTTGGCAGGCGCGGCGGCAGGCATGCTATTCGGTTTCGCCGCCGTTTTCGTTGATCCGCTCGAGAACTTCGGTCATGTCTTCAACCTGCTCGAAAAGCGCGGTGCGGACAAAGATGGGACGTTTCTGCGCAGCCGCCAGAGCCAGGCAGTCGCTCGGGCGGGCGTCAATTTCGACAATTTTTCGGCCCAGCTCGTTCTCCTGTTGCAAAACGAGCCGCGCGAAATAAGTGGAGTTTTTCAGCTCTGTGATCACGACTCGCTCGACCGATATGTTGAAACCTTTGAAAACGCTCCCGATCAGATCGTGCGTCAGCGGCCTCTCTTTGGGAGTATCGCGCAGGAACATTCCAATCACCGCGCCCATGTTGTGCTCAACCTGAATGACGAAAACCTTCTCATCGTTGCCGACGAAAATCGCACAGCCGCTGTTGGCCGGCAGAATGCCGCGTATTTCCACCGGCAAAACATCATTCTTCATGTCTTAACTTTATTATTTGAGAACGAAAACACAAGTCCCCAGCCCCGCGTAAAACAAAAATAAATTGTTTGTGTCAGATATTTGTGCCGCAATAGGGCCGATGAATTTCAGGGAAAAAATTCTAAGCGCGGAAGCGTTGAAAAACTGGCGAAGCCAACTCCGCAACTCGGGCAAAAAGCTGGTCGTGACCAACGGCTGCTTCGACCTCCTTCATCTCGGGCACGTGACCTACCTGGACGCGGCGCGACAGCTTGGGGACGCCTTGCTCGTCGGCCTTAACGGCGATGATGGCGTGCGCCAGCTCAAAGGAGAAGGTCGTCCGATCAACAGCGAAACAGATCGCGCCGCCGTGCTGGCCGCTCTGGAAATGGTGAGTGCAGTTTGCATTTTTCCGGAGAAAACCGCCAGCCGGTTTCTCAGCGCGGCCGAGCCCGATATTTACGTCAAAGGCGGGGATTACACTTTGGAATCGCTCAACCCGGAAGAGCGGGGCATCGTCGAAAAAGCGGGTGGCAAAATAGTGATTCTCCCCATCGTTCCCGGCAAATCAACCAGCTCCCTCGTCCAAAAAATTTTGCGCCTCTGACGCACGCGATCTATTTCCGGCTGCTCCCGACCACGGCCGCGTCCTGGTAAAGATCGCGATTGCTCCCTTGGAATTCAGCTTTCAGCCGCACTTTAAATTGCGATAAATCCACCAGTTCCCAACTGAGGAATTTCCATTGGCCGCTTTTGCGCCCGTCATGCGCGAAGCCGACGATGAGGTGGTGCGCGTCATCCAAAATCTTGTTGGTGTCGGTTTTCGGCTCGAAATAGAACGTGCGAAAACTGCTGCCGCGGCTCCCGTCTTCGTAAAGTTTTGGATCGAGGTAGATGATGCGCCCGCTTTTTTTATCCACCAATCGCAAGTCGGGATAGCCGGAACGCTGGACTTTTCCCGAGGCGAGATGAGGGAAATCGCAGGAGAAACCCGCGACATCGTTCAACACCCGTTTCATCTCATCTTCAAAGTGGCTGCTGACCTCGTTGATGCGCCGTTGCTTTTGCGCAACGCTGTTGGTCGCATTCATCCGAATAATGACCTGGTCGAGCGCTGAACCGATTTTTGCCAGCAACTCCCGATCAGCGTCATTCTTGCGATCGAAGGCCAAAATTCGTTTGCCCGTGGTTGCCTTGACCACGTCGGTAAAAGGAATTCCCCTGAGTTCACCGCCCGCTTCCGCCACCGCAACGATCAGTTTGCTCGTGTCGGACTGCTTGGTTTCAGCAGCGCTGGCGTTGAACACCAACATCGCGCCACACGCGATTCGGAAAAACATTTTCATAGAAAACTCAATGGGGATGGCCACACGAACAGCCCACCGGCGCAGGAGCAGGAGCCGTTTTCGCCGCGTCGGGCTCGTAATTCAAGTAGGTTCCGAGCCAACGTTCCACTTCTTGGACGGTCATCCCTTTTCTCCGGTGATAATCGAGGATCTGATCACGCCCAACTTTTCCAATCGCAAAATATTTCGATTCCGGATGGGCAAAATAAAGTCCGCTGACGCTGCTGCCCGGCCACATGGCGAAGCTTTCGGTTAATTTGATGCCAGCAGCCATCTCCACATTGAGCAATTCCCACAGCGTTCCTTTCTCCGTGTGATCAGGACAAGCCGGATAGCCGGCAGCCGGGCGGATTCCTTGATATTTTTCCTCAAGCAAATCCTCCGTCGCAAATTTCTCCGCCGCTCCGTAACCCCATTCATCGCGAACCACCTTGTGCAAATATTCCGCGTAGGCTTCGGCAAGACGGTCCGCCAGCGCTTCTACCATAATTGCGTTGTAATCATCGTGATCGGCTCTGAATTTCTCGACCATCTCCTTTAATCCATGGCCGGTCGTTACCGCAAACGCGCCCAGATGATCGGGAAATTGGGCTGTCGCTGACTTTGGAGCGATAAAATCAGCCAGGGAATAATTCGGCTGGCCATCTGGCTTCTCGATCTGTTGGCGCAGGAACCGGAACGTCGTGAGAACTTTTGTCCGCGATTCGTCCGTGTAAAGCTCCACATCATCGCCGACGCGATTCGCTGGAAAAATTCCGTAAACACCACGCGGCTGGAGCAATTTCCCGGCAATTATTTCATCGAGAAGTTTCTGGGCGTCCGCGAAAAGTTTCGTCGCCTCCGCGCCATACTTTTCATGGGTCAAAATAGCAGGATACCGTCCGCGCAGTTCCCAGGTGTGGAAAAATGGCGACCAATCGATGTAGCCACGGATGATGGGAAGAATGTCGTAATCCAGCGAGGCAACGCCAGTAAACTCAGGCCGCGGCAGATCGTCGTAACTCAGCTTCGGAGCTTTCGCCCGCGCTTCTTCAAGGCTAATCAAGTTTGCCTTCTGCCCTGCGTGCTGCGCGCGAAGGCGGTCGTATTCGCTGCGAATGTTCGCCGTGAACGCAGGCTTCTGTTCCGCACTGATTAAACTCCCCACGACGGGAACCGCTCGAGACGCATCGAGCACATGCACGACCGCTTGACTGTAGCCCGGCGCAATTTTCACCGCAGTGTGGGCTTTGCTCGTCGTCGCGCCGCCAATCAGCAGCGGAATTTTCAAGCCCTGGCGCTCCATCTCTTTGGCGACATGCGCCATTTCGTCCAGCGACGGCGTGATCAATCCGCTCAGCCCGATGACGTCCACGTTCAGGTCGCGCGCGGTCTGGAGAATTTTTTCGCACGGCACCATCACGCCGAGATCGATCACCTCGTAGTTGTTGCAGCCGAGCACCACGCCGACGATGTTCTTGCCGATGTCGTGCACGTCGCCCTTCACGGTGGCCATGAGGACTTTGCCCTGGGCGCGAACCGTTTCGCCCGCCGCGATCGCGCGTTTCTTTTCCTCTTCCATGAACGGCAAAAGGTAGGCGACGGCTTTCTTCATGACGCGCGCGGACTTCACCACTTGCGGCAAAAACATTTTTCCGGCGCCAAACAAATCGCCCACGACATTCATGCCCGCCATGAGCGGGCCTTCGATGACCGTCAGCGGTTTCTCGTATTTTTGGCGCGCTTCCTCAATGTCCGCGTCGATGAAATCAACCATGCCTTTGACCAGCGCGTGGCTGAGCCGCTCTTCCACCGTGCCTTTGCGCCATTCAACTTCGACGACTTCCGCCTTGTCTTTTTTCTTCACCGATTCGGCGAATTTGATCAGGCGCTCCGTCGCGTCGGCGCGGCGGTTGAGCAACACGTCTTCGACCAATTCCAGCAGATCTTTGGGAATCTCCTCGTAGACTTCGAGCATGCCGGCATTCACGATGCCCATGTCGAGCCCCGCCTTGATCGCATGATACAGGAACGCGCTGTGCATTGCTTCGCGCACCGCGTTGTTTCCGCGAAAGCTGAACGAGATATTGCTAATGCCTCCGCTCACTTTTGCGAGCGGCAGATTCGCCTTGATCCAGCGCGTCGCATCGATGAAATCGACCGCGTAATTGTTGTGCTCCTCCATTCCCGTGGCGACGGTGAGAATGTTCGGATCGAAAATAATGTCCTGCGGCGGAAATCCCACTCGCTGCGTCAGTAAATTGTAAGCGCGCTGGCAGACTTCAATTTTGCGCGCAAACGAATCCGCCTGCCCAGCCTCGTCAAAAGCCATCACCACCACCGCCGCGCCATAGCGGCGAACGAGCCTCGCCTGCTCCAGAAATTTCTCTTCGCCTTCCTTCAGCGAAATGGAATTCACGACGCCTTTGCCCTGAATGCATTTCAAGCCCGCCTCGATCACGCTCCACTTGGAGGAATCAATCATCACCGGGACCCTGGCGATCTCCGGCTCGGTCATGATGTAATTGAGAAACCGCGTCATCGCGGCGACGCCATCGAGCATCCCCTCGTCCATGTTCACGTCGATGATTTGCGCGCCGTTCTCCACCTGCTGCCGGGCGACGCGCACCGCTTCTTCAAAATCTCCCGCCAGAATCAGCTTCGAAAATTTTGGCGACCCCGTGACATTGGTGCGTTCGCCAATGTTGATGAAATTCGTCGCGGGGGTGAGCGTGAGCGCTTCGGTTCCGCTCAACCTCAGGTAGGATTCAGCCGAAGGCACCACGCGCGGCGCCACTCCCTTGACCGCTTCGGAAATTTTTAAAATGTGTTCCGGCGTTGTCCCGCAACAGCCGCCCACGATGTTGAGCAAGCCCGCTTCGGCCCACTCGCGCAATTGCGGCGCGAGCGACTCCGGAGTCTCGGGAAAACCAGTCGGCAATAGAGGATTGGGCAACCCGGCATTTGGATACGCGCTGAGATAAAGCGGCGCGACATGGGAAAGCTCCTCCACGCGCGGACGCAATTCTTTGGGGCCGAGCGCGCAATTCATTCCCACGCTCAGCAGCGGAACGTGCGAGATGGAATTCCAAAATGCTTCCACCGTTTGCCCCGTCACCCCGCGATCGCCATCCTTCTGGATGAACGTGACCGACGCCATCAGCGGCACGACGACTTTGCCCGGCTCCGGCGCGCTGCCAAAGGGCAGCGGCGTCAGCTTGCGCTCGTCGAAAACGTTGAGAATGGCGCAGAAAGCGGCCTTCGCATTGAGCGTGTCGAAGATCGTCTCAACCAGCAAAATGTCGCAGCCCCCATCGAGCAGCGCGCGGGTTTGTTCGCTGTAGGCCCGCACCAGCTCGTCCCACGTCGTGCCACGAGATGAAGCGTCGTTGACGTCCGTTGAAATGGACGAAGTTTTCGTCGTCGGACCAATCGCGCCGGCCACCCAGCAATTCCGACCGGGCTGCGCGGCCATGACTTCGTCCGCCGCCCGTCGAGCGCATTGAGCGCCGGCGAAGGAAAGTTCGTAGGCGAGCGATTCCATCCCGTAATCGGCCAGCGAAATGAATTGTCCGTTGAAAGTGTTGGTCTCCGCGATGTCCGCGCCCGCTTCGAAATAGCGCCGATGAATCTCCTGGATGATCTGCGGCTGGGTGAGGTTCAGCAGCTCATTGTTGCCCTTGAGATCCTTGCCGACCCAATCGCGAAAGCGGTCGCCGCGAAACTGTTCCTCCGTGAGTTTGTATTGCTGGATCGTGGTGCCCATCGCGCCATCAATGATCACAATCCGCTCGCGCAGAAGTTTTTCCAGCCGCTCAATTCGATTTGTTTGCGTCGTCATTCCAGTTGCCATGCGTCCCTATTCTGCCGCCTGAAATTGGATAAATCAAGCTATCCTGATATGAGGATATGTTATTTGGATTTCGAGAAACGGCTCAGCCCGCTTGGCTCGCCTCACCGCAAAGTCCGGTTCCAAACTGGTTTGATTTGGTTTGATTCACTTTGATTCCGATCCAACGGCAGGGACGGTTTCCGCATCGACCCCGATCTTTTCCTTCCCTGTATTGGGCTCCAACCCAAAAACTTGCCGCAGCCGGCGCTCCTTTTCCTCCGGGCTGAGACATTTCTCGCAAATCTGTTCCCGCACCTTGCTGTTCTTGGCCCAGCGCAGAAAACGCGTCACCAGCTCCTCCTCGGACCATTCCTGTTTCTCGGCCAATTGGTCCTGCTCCAGTTTCAATTGCGCCGCGCTGTGATCGCCGCGCCGCAACTCCACGATGTCCTGCGACAGCGACCGCAACGCGCGCAGCTTCCGTCGAAATTCGTCATTCGCCTCGCCGTCCCAGCCGGACATCAGACCCGCATACCGCGCCACCAGCGTCATCGCCAGATGGTCCGCCAGCGAACCTTCGGCGGCCGCACTGATTTCCCCGGCATCGGCCGCCAGTTCGCGCGCCTGCCAAACGGTTTCCTGGCGCGCTTCCCAATCGCGAAAACCGCCCTGCTTCCATTCCGAAAGATTCTGTTCATTGATCTCGCGCCCGTTAAAACCCGCGGCCAGGGCATTTTTCACTTGGGATAACCCGTTCAACCATTCGACCAGCTTCGAGCCAAACTCACCCTCTGCCAGCCGACGATTCAACTGCTCGCGAATTTCTCGCGGCAACCGTGCAATTTTTCCAGTGCGGGTCATAAATTAAAAATTTTCTTCACCGCAGGGAGATAATTGCTGCCCTGCTCCGCCCTTCGCGCCTCCGCGTTGAACGTTTCCTTCATCATTTTGGCGCGCAGCCAAAGAGAGCCATTCGCACCCGGGTCAATTGCGCATCGATCTCAGCCCGATCTGTCGCATGCCTCTGCCGCTGAAGAAAATCCTCAATCCGTTCCAAAGGAGTTAGCCGGGACTGAGCGCGACCCCGAACGGGCTTGGTTTGGGTCCGGTTCATCCGAGCAACGATTTAGAACCCATGTTCTGATAGAAAGCGCGCATCCGGATTTCGTGCGCACTATTCCCCTTTGCTTTTCCCGGCGGCTGCGGAAGCCCGGGATGAGTTCTGGCGGACGAAACTCGTCCCATCGATTTTATGATTTCACCTACCGACGGACCTGCGCCGGATACCCGGATGGAATACTTAATCATTTTTTTGTTTCCTTTCGTTTGGTTGTATTTCAAAACTCCCTTTGCTCATAAGAACCGCACCCGGTCCGAGGCAGCGAAGTCCATTCGCTTTCCATCGGCATGGATTTGGATTTAGAGTAAGGATGCGAACTCATCCGTAACGTCCTCGGACATTGTTGTTGTAAAAGCTTCCCTTCGATCCCGACTGAAGGAACCGCTGGAACAGATCGAGGGAAACGCCGTGATGATAGTAGGTGCCGCTGGAGTGAAACCGCACTGCCAACGTGCCGTCTTCAAAGCCAATGGCGGCGATTGCCGATGAACTGACTGAGATCATGCTCATGGCCAAAAAATAAATGAGGCGCAAGAAAACGGTAAGACCACCAAATACCGTGGTATTTGCGGGGTGATAATTGGAGCGCGAGTTTGTGACCCGCAGCATCAAGCCTATTCGACAGAATTCATTCGCTCCCGAGAGAGCGGCTTTTCATCTGGCGGCAGAAATGGAAATATTTTTATGAAAAATTTTTCCGCTTCCCGACGGGCGTCATACCACTTGTTCACGTCCGCCCATTTTGCGCCGGAAAACTGTTTTGTTTTCCAGATGTCTGCAAATTTCTTCTTTCGATCATCCACCATCTCCAGCGCCTTATAGCGTGAGAGCAGTCGCATCACGGCCAATCGCGTAAGGTTGGCGCGCCAATCCTTTGGCTTGCGTCCACGTGAATCGGGATTTTGCGATTGTTGTGGGCGGTTCTTCTTCACCCATTCTCTGAAATATCGGATGATTTCCTCGTTCGTGAATTCAGCCCAATTAATGTTTAAAACGGTCACTTCGCTTCCTCCTTCCCAATAAAGCGAAGGTTGGATTCCGGGTAGCGGTTTCAGTTTCCCTTGCGCGATCAAATCCACTTCGCTTGTTTCCGGATTTTCGCGACGGACTTTCTCAAACTCTTCGTGAAGCAAATACCACCGTCCCTCCGCCCATTTCGCGATGTCCGCCGCATCGTGTCGGTCGCCCCTTTTGATCGGCACCAACGGAATCGCCGTCCTGTCACTGCGGATTCGTGAACGTTCCTCACGTTCATCATCCATCAACGATTGCCAGGGTGCTGGAAAACTGCCGGTCAACACGGGTGCTTGCGGATGCCGGAAATTCGGCTTCGCTGGATCAAACGATTGGCAGACTCGCTCAGGAGGAAATGCGCAACCACGCACAAATACTTCCGAAGCGTAACTTAAAGTTTGAATTCGTTCGAGGTGCCTTCCAATTTCAAGTGCCTCGTCGCTGCGTTTACCACCCGCCAGGTACCACTCTCTATATTTTTTCAGCGTGTTTCGAATAAAAACCGACTCGCGCGCATACTCCCAATAACAACAGGCGACCAACTCGTCTTTCGGCACGGCATCAAAATTCCAATCGAGTTCTGAAATCTGGCCTGTTGAATTGCTCATTTGAAAAGCTGGTTGAGTAATTCGGAATGGTAGGTCAAGACTCCTGCTGCGTCCTTGAGCGAGAGAATCGTTTGGGATGTAGGATGCGAAAAGCGGTTTCGCAGAAAAACCATCGACTTCCAGGCATCCAAGTCACCTTCGGGAATCTTGCCATCGTGCTGCAAGAGTTCGATCAACTCGACGAAGGGGATACCCGGCAACGCTTTCGCTTTTCCAACTTTCTTTTTCAACAAACCGAGCTGTTTGCAACGGTGCCGGACCGCAGCCTCAAGCACTCGGCAGCATTGTTCCGCAGCCAGCGATGCCAAAGGGAGAAAAAACATTCCGTAAATCATTGATCCGCGTGCCGTCTCGAAAAGAAAGGCGATCTCCTCCGGAACATTAGATTCCAATTGAGGTTTGAGGCACTCCCGCACCCACTTTTCGCCTCGGGTTCGGCAGGGCCACGAAGGATGATCGTCCGGTTCCAGCAGGTTAGCGGGTGAAATTCGTTTGAACCCATATTGGATTTTATCCGCCGGCTTAATTGGCGCGGTCACAACCCTCCTTTGGAGGCTTGATCGAGGATCAACGGGAGGAAGGCATCCAGTTCGACGGCGGTCTCGGCTTGCAGGCGCTTTAGTGCGCCCATGGTTGCGAAATTCAAATCTCGTTTCGCCTTCATACCATTTCCTGCACACCTCGGCGGCGGGCCATGACCGCCAGTTGTTTGGCCTCTCTCGCTCCATATTTTGCAATTGAAAATGACATGCGTTGGACGACGTGTGGCTCTGGACTCCATGATGCCATCCAATAGTCGTAAGCCTTGCCTTTACGGACTCGGAGCACCTTCCGCACTCCAATGATGCCGGACGCGCTCTGCCGCCGTCGAATCTGCGCCCACGCGCGACGATATACATGGGGTGGCGGCCCCAGTTTCGACTGCATTTCCTGATGATACCCTTGCGCTGCCGCCAGCGCAGCCTTGCGACCGCCGTGCGCAAGGTCGGAGAAAAATGCGGAATGAATTTTTCCTTTGCGCTGAATGCGAACAAAGAATCCGTGAGTGCGGCGGGAGGCCTGGTCGATCCGACAGATGCCAGGTGTGCTTGAACGTGTTTTCAAAATTCTCCTTTGAATGCTTTGTCTCGGAGGGACGGGCGCAAGGCATCCCACTGTGCGGGCTGGCCGCGCCTGCTCTCGGCTGGCAGGCGTTTCAGTGCGTCCACCGCCGCTGACCGCCTCGCTCGAATGGGTTTCATGGCGATCCACCGCCCAACTCGTTTTCGAGGAAACCAACTTGCTCGCGGAGATAATCCCCGTAATCCCAGCCAATATGGTCGGCGTGCGTCTCCAGATGCCGAATGCGCTTCCGGACTCGGGGATAGAGTTCTCCTCCTTCTTTCCGAAACAACTGGACCATTTCATTCATCACCGACTCCAGGCTATTGTAATACGCCGCGTTGATGTCACCGAACTGGCGCGTGAAATCCGTGCCGCTCTCCACGTAAGTCAGCATCAGCTCAATCGCGCCCTCCACATTGCCCGTCGCTTTGCGGTAATCGCGAATTGGGCTTGCTCTGAAACGGCGGACAAAAAAGTTGGGTCATTTGGTTAGTTGTTTAGGAGTTCGAAGTCAACTGGCGATTGAAAATCCAGGGCGCTATGGGTGCGCTGACGGTTGTAAAAGCTCTCGATGTAATCAAAGATTTGGGTGC
>CANJXF010000058.1 GCA_947478865.1 Verrucomicrobiales bacterium
AGCGTCAAGTACCGGACGCAAAACGCCCACTCTTCATCACTGACATCGCTCGGATAACTCTTTCGTTGTTTGCTCATCCACAGCTTATTGCCGGGATGTATTTACATTGTACAGACAATTTTTGCGAAAAGTTAAGTACAGGCTCTAGGCGCATCACCTCGCCGGCGGCCCACTGGCTGGCGGGAGGGCGGAGCACCATGTTCGTACTGAAATCCGGAGGCCGCCCAATGCCGACCAGATTTAACGCAAGTTGGTACTCGTGGGCTGTTGCCACGTTGGCCCGCCAGTCCATGCGGATTTGCACCTTTTTTCCCGCGCTGACTTTCTCGCGATCCAGTTCGACGCGCACGATGGCCGGACGGAAGCCGGCGTTCACCTCGCTAGGCGGTTTCGCGCTATCTGCCGAGGATGGCAGCAGCAACATCAAGCCGGAAGCGAGGCCGGCGAGCAGGAGTTGGCGTTTCATATGGGCAAAAAGGCTGCAATTGGACCGTGACAAATTCTCGGAGGGGTTTTCAGTTCTTTGGCAAGAACCAGGGGTCGTGCCAGCGTAGCGCGGGCTTTCCGTCAGTGGAAGATTCCAGCGGGAGCCAGACATAACGCGAGTCGGCCAAATTCCACTTCTCATTGGATCGTTCCGGGTCTCGCCGGCCCAGCAAGAAAATTGAGCGCCAGAAAGGCCAGGGGTAAAATCAATGAGCACGAGAAATTGGCGGACAGGATTCGCGGCTTCATTGCTGGCGTTGGGCGTCTCATTTCTTGCCGGAAAGCAATGCTCCAGCGGGCAAAATCGAAACAGATTCCTCTTTTTCCAACGATAGGAGCAGCTTGCCATCCGAGACCGGAACGCGCTTTTTCAAAGGCACGCAGCCGTCCGAAGTGATTCGATAAAGATCAACGGTCTTGACCTTGTGCCATTCGTCGGGGAGTTGCCAGGACTTGCCCGTGTAACCGAATTTGCTGTAGGCGATGATCTCGCGCTTGTTCCACAAAGCGGGAACAAAAAGATCATCGTCTTGGCGCAATACAAACTCGCCTTTGCGGATGATGCGCTTTCCAGATTCGTTCCGGGCGACAACCCCATCGCTGTAGTAGAGCGCATCGTTCTCAAGCTTCTTCCGCTCCAGCCGGCTCAGGTAATACCACGGTAGAGTCGTGCGACAGAACATGCCCAAGAAGCCGGGCAGGTTTTCCTTGTCTTCCTTGAAGATTTCTTCTCCGTGCATGCTGGAGCCGAAGCGGAAATCGCCATCACCGCCGCGTTCCGTGCGGCCCCGCGCGCCCAGGCATTCCGGTATCTCCATCGGGTTCCACGAATACCACCAGGACATCGCCTGCAATCCGACGAAGTGTTCGCCCGGCGGGTGGGCCCAGCCGGTGCCCTCGCCCGTGACATCAAAACCACAGTCGCGCCAGTAATGGAAGATCTTGCGTTGCGTTTCGACGTATTTGTCCGGGGTCAATCCGCCGTTCTCGGGCTTCGAGTGCCAGGGGCTGATCGGTTTGCCGTTGTCGCGATTGGCAATGAACACATCAATATGAATGGTATGTCCCTCTTTCAATTCGGGGATCATCCTGATCAGCCCATCGATCCGCCGCTGCGCCAGGCCCGCTTCCCATTCTTTGGGATAAACCACGTTGTACATGTCCTCGCCTTTCACCTGGATTCCGGCGACGAGCAGCTTTCCGCCTTCATCCTTGGCGAAACAGTCCTTGGCGACATACTCATCCCACAGCGGGCTCTGCTGGTAGGCATCCACCATGTTGATATGCAGGCTTACGGTCGTGTTGAACTTCCGTCCTTCGCGGATGAGCCAGCGCAGACTTTCAAGCGCGGTGGCGTCCTGCTTTCGTTTCAATCTGGGATTTACTTCCGACCATGCCGGATAACCATGGTCGTGCCCGCCTTTTTGCCAGCCGACCAGGTAAATGATCTTGGGTATTCCGCGCATCAGATTGTCGGTCTTGCGGATGACCTCGAGGGCCTCCTCGAAAGTGCAAAACACTTCGTGCCCTTTCCGAAAGGTGGGATCATTGGCTAGACGTTCCACCGGTTCTCCCTCCATGCCGAGGAAAAGTTTTAAGACGAGGGCTTGGGAATAATCCCGGTAATAAGGGGCAACGATTGCGTCAGTGCTGGCAGTGAAGGTTTTACCATCGCGGGTAAGGCTGGCTTGAATTGCGGCGATGCCGCCGTTCACCGGGTTTACCTTGTCACCCTTCAGGGCGACCACCTGAACATTTCCGCTCGCTGTTTTTGTTCTGGAACTGAACACGACCTGTTTCGATGAGATTTTGTTACTGCTGCCATCGGTGTAAATGCCCATTAAACTCAAGCGTCCCGTGGTGTTAGAACCCCGGTTGGGAGTCAAAACTCTCGGATGGATCTCAAGGATAACTCGCTCCAGCTTTCCTCCCTCGGAGGCCGAAACGATTTGAACGAACCCTGAAGTCAACGCC
Source organism: Verrucomicrobiales bacterium (assembly GCA_947478865.1). GTDB lineage: Bacteria > Verrucomicrobiota > Verrucomicrobiia > Limisphaerales > CANJXF01 > CANJXF01. The sequence goes on from CANJXF010000058.1 coordinate 2,461, forward strand.
AGCGTGTTGACAATCAAGAGCAAGAAAAATCTCATTGGTATTATTTGTGTGTTATTGTTTGTCTTTCCCCAGCCAGCGCACGGCGTTCTCAATGACGTGCAACGGTTCGGATTGTTTGTAGACCGGATAGGTTTCGTGGCCGGGGCGGAAGTAGAAGACGCGTCCTTTCCCGATTTGCCAGACGCAACCGCTGCGGAAGTGCTCGCCCTTGTCCCAGCGCTCTTCAAAGACGACGGCGTCGGGCGGCGGAACATGGAAGGGTTCGTCATACATTTCCGTCTGCGCCACATCCCATTTCGCTGGCAGCCCGGCGGCGATGGGATGTTGCGTAAGCAAAGTGGTGACATGCGACGGCGCACCGTCGGGGCGATACGCGGGGAACACGCAGATCGGCAACGCGAGCTTCCAGACATTGCCTTCGTGGGAAAGCGACGGCGTGATGGGATCGCCGTATTTCGGCGCTTTGTAGGTTGTGACCTCATTCGAGTATTCCCACTTGGCGGCGGCCCGCTCAGCGGCGGGCACTTGAGAGAGGGCGTCTGACTTCGCGCGATCCTGCATCAGCCTGACAAACGGCTTCGACCAATGCGCCGAGTGCAACGCAATCAAGCCGAGTTTGCCTGCCTTGACGCGAGTTACGACCCGCTCGGCATACGCATCATTGACGGCGTTATTTCGGATGTGCCCCCACCAGACGACCACATCCGTCGCGTCGAGAGTCGCCTCGTCGAGACCTTGCTCCGGGGACTTCAGGTTTACGGTTTTCACCGTAGTGCCGGATCTCGCGGCGAGATACCTGGCGATGGTTTCGCCAAGAGAATTGTCTCCATAGGCCTGCTTCTGTTCTGGCTGTTCCTCGTCCCACACCAAAACCCGAATTGGTTTCGTGGTCGCGACCGTCGGAGCAATCGGTTTATCCCCCATAAGTTCCGCGACCTTGCTCTCGATGGCCTCAGCCCAAACGCGATGCCCCAGGGGAGTGGGATGTTCAAAGTCGTACATCAGCGAGCGCGAAATCGAACCATCCGGCTGGACATAGAGGTGATTGATGTCCATGTAGAAAACGGTCTTGTTGTCCGCCAGCTTCGACGCGATTTCGTTGGCTCTGGCCAGGACGGCGCGCTCCGGCGTCGGATGCTCGCGGCGCTGGAAAATTCCGAGCAGGAGAATCTTCGTGTTCGGCAGCTTGGCGCGCAGCTTTACGACAATCGCGATAACCCCTTCCCCGATTTCGTCGCCCGTGTTGAGCCCGCCGTTGTTCTGACCAATCATCACAATCGCGAGCTTGGGGTTGATGCCCTCGATGTTCCCATGATCCAACCGCCAAAGAACGTGTTCGGTCCGATCCCCGCTGATGCCCAGATTCAGCGCATTGCGCCGAGCGTAATACTGCTCCCAGACCTCTTTGCCCTGATTGTCAAAGTGCTGTACGATGGAGTCGCCGACGTAAATCAGGTCAACGTTTCCCTGTCGCGCCCGCTCGTTCATTGCCTCATGACGCTTGATCCAGCTCTCGTTCGTGCGCCCGACTGGAATGATGGCGGAGTTGTCGGCGAACGCCACGCGCTCGAAAGCGATCGTCGATGTGATGAGCAGGACGGAAAACGAAAATGTTCTCCAGAGGGAAATTTGCTTTTTCATTTGGATAAATAGTTTGGGAGGATCACTTGAATACGGCGGTTTTGCCAGCCTTTAACTTGAGCTCCACAACCTTGTCCCCGCAACGAACCTTAAACAGACCGTCTTGCTTCGGGTGAAGGGTGGCTTTGACGAGTTTTCCGTCCTGCCATTGGATGTCCACCTCGATGTTTCCACGGGCGCGCAGCCCGGTCACCTTGCCGGTGGGCCACGCCTTGGGCAAGGCTGGCAGGAGATGGATTTCGCCAGCGTGGCTTTGCAGCAGCATTTCGCAGACGCCGGCGGTGTAGCCGAAGTTGCCGTCGATCTGGAATGGCGGGTGTGCGTCGAAGAGATTCGCATACAAGCCGCCGCCGTCCTTGTAGTTCATGCGCGAATCACCGACGAGGCGCAGGAGGTTGCCGATGAGTTTGTAGGCGCGATCGCCATCGTGCAAACGGGCCCAGAGGTTGATTTTCCACGCGGTGCTCCAGCCGGTGCTGACGTCGCCGCGCGCGTTCAGCGAGACGCGCGCCGCCTCGGCCAGGGCAGGCGTCTTTTGCAAGGTGATCTGGCTGCCAGGATGCACTGCGACCAAATGAGAAAGATGGCGATGATCGTCCTTCGGGTCGTCGCGATCCACCATCCATTCCTGCAACTGGCCCCACCGGCCGATCTTTGGGGCGAGCAATTTATCGCGCTTCGCCGCGAGGTCGCTGCGGAACTCGCGATCCACGCCCAGCGCTTCAGCGGCGGCCACGGTGTTGTTGAAGACATCCCAAATCAGCTGCTGGTCGTGCGAGACGCCGTCTTCCCGCGGGCCGTGCTCGGGCGAAAAACCGTTGGGCGCGACGAGCGTGCCGTCGGGCAACGCCTTCAGCCGGTCCTGCCAAAACTCGCAGACCTCTTTCATCATCGGATAGGCGAGGGTTCGGAGGAATTCTTTGTCTCCAGTAAACGCGTAGTGATCCCAGATGTTTTGCATGCACCACGCACTGCCGGACTCGACCCATTCCCAGGTTGAGCCACCGAAGACGCCATTCTCGCCATGCATCGTCCATCCGCGAGTTTTGAACGCCTCCTTTGTCTCGGCCTTGCGGACTTCGCGAATTGAGTTCAGCCACCTCGCGTAGGGCGTGAAGCATTCGCTGAGGTTGGCTTGGTCGGCCATCCAGTAATTCATCTGCACGTTGACATCCGTGTGGTAGTCGCTCCGCCACGGCGGACGGATGGAGTTGTTCCACAGCCCCTGCAGGTTGGCGGGCAGGGCGTCGCGCGAAGAGGAGATCATCAGGTAACGGCCGTATTGGAACACGAGCGTCTCCAATCCGGACTCGCGCACGCCCCCGGTGTAATTCATGAGCCGAAGATCGGTTGGAAGGTTGCTGGCGGAATTCCCGAGCGTGAGCGTGACACGGTCGAAGAGTTTCTGATAGTCCGCGACATGCGCTGCGCGTAATTGCGGGAACGACGTCCCGGCGGCTGCATTCAGTTGCGTGGTCACAGGGGCGTGCGGATGTTCACCACGCCAGCCACGCTGGCGCTCGTTGAGGTAGTCGGTGCCGGCATTGATGAAGATGGTGAGGCTATTAACGCCTGCGAAAATGATTCTCCCATCCGCCGCCTTTACCGAGCCCCCATCGTGGACGACGAGAACCTGCGCCTCGTAGTCCAGCGCCAGGGAATAGGTCGGGCTGGTATCCTCAAACTTATAGCCAGCCAGCGAGCCAGAGGAGGTCAGCCGGTTGCCGTCCGCGACGATTTTGCCGTTGTGCATATCCGTCAGCAGCACCGACCCCGAATAGGCGCCCGGCTTATTTGCGGTGAGCCGCAACACCATGACGTTGGCCGGGTGGCTGGCGAAATACTGGCGCCGGAAATTCACGCCGCCCCGGGTGTAGGCGACGGTGTGGATCGCGCGGCTGATATCGAGTTCGCGCCGGTAGTTCGTGGTGGGCAGATTGGTTTGTCCACTGAAGTCGATGAACACATCGCCGAACGCCTGATAGGCCCCGGTATCTTTCTCATCACCAATCCAAAGGCTGGATTCGTTGAACTGGATTTGCTCGCGCTCCACACCGCCAAAGATCATCCCGCCGAGCCGGCCGTTGCCAATCGGCAGCGCTTCCTTTTCCCAATTACTCGCGGGCTTGTCGTACCAAAGCCTGGACTCCGTGCCAGCAGCATCGGCGCGCAGCACCAGAACCCAGGCGGCACACGCGAACAACGATTTCAACCACCTCTGTTTATGTTTCATAAGTTTTTTATTTTCTCATCCGTGGCAAAGGTGCTTTGCTCGAACAGATCCGTCCGAAGTGATTTAATCAAGGTCAATGCCCATGATCCTGCCCCAATCGCTGGGAAGTTGCCACGACTTACTCACGAAGCCCTGCTTGCTGTAAGGGATGACATTGAATCCGCGGGGCGAATTGGCGGAATTCATTCCTCGTTTCGGTCCGTTGCAAAAAATTGCGAGCGCCGTTTTCTGAACTTTTGATTGTTAAATCCAGTTGCCGTGAGAAATCATTGGCTATGTTCCCGAAAATCCTGCTCAAAAAAATTTTGAAATGTAAATCAACCGGCCTGTTGCTCGCGTTGATGACCACTGTGGTTCACGCGTCGGCTGAACCCGCCCAACCGGCCGCCGGTTGGAAACAGAAGGATTTTCTGATCACGTTTTGGTGTCCGCCGCCGGCGACGGACGAGAATCTTGCCGCTGTCGCCCAGGAGGGGTTCAACTTCACTTGGGCACCCACGAACGGACTGGACGCTGCCGCGCGACACGGATTGCGCGCGATGTTGATGGATAACCTTCTCAAGCCCGAGTCGCTCGATAGCGCGACGAACCGGGCTGCCTTAGATGCCTTGATCAAGCGCTTCAAAAACCATCCTGCGCTGGAGGCGTATTACATCACGGACGAGCCGGGCGCAGGCGCGTTTCCCGGTCTGGCAAAACTTGTTGCCTACCTGCGCGAACGTGACCCGAGGCATTTTGCTTACATCAATCTTTTTCCGACCTACGCCAATGCCGAACAACTCGGCGTCAGCGCCAATGACGCCGACCGCGCGAAGGTTGGTTATCCCACCAATTTTGCCGGAGTCGACACCAGCGACAAAACCGTTCTTCGCTACCGGGAACATCTCAAACAATTCGTCGAAATCGTGAAGCCGGATTTAATCAGCTACGACCATTATCATTTTCTGAAGAAGGGTGACGGAACCCCGGCCGATGGCGCGCAATACTTTCTGAACCTTGGTTTAATCCGCAGGGCGGCGCTCGAGGCGAAAAAGCCTTTCGTCAACATCATCCAGGCGAACACGATTGAGAAATCCTGGCGGTTGCCCAACGGAAATGAGATGCGCTGGCTGGTCTTCACGACGCTGGCTTACGGAGGACGCGGAATCAATTACTTCACCTACTGGGGACCGAAAGCCTACAACGGCCTGTATCAGGATGGTAAGCCGATGCCGCTGCTCCAGGAGGTTATTCCACTCAACCGCGAAATTGCCCGGTTTGGGCCGACGTTAATGAATCTGGATTCGATCGGCACCTATCAAACCGCGCCCCTTCCTTACGGTGCTGAGTCGATCCCGGCGAACTGCCCTGTTCAAATCAAAGGCGGAGGCGAATTTGTCCTCGGAATATTGGGCAGGAATTCCAGCCCGAGCGCATTCATGGTCGTCAACCGGAGCTATCGTGAAAGCGCCGAAGCGGAGATACAGATCGCGCTTCCGGGCCGGGAGTTGCAAGAATTCGATCGCAACAGCGGCAAATGGTCACACACAAAAACCTTCTCTGCGCCGCGCTTGGAAAAAGTTCACCTGGCTCCCGGCGACGGCCGCCTGTTCCGAGTGGTCGGAGTCAGCCGCCTGACCTCGCCAAAATATTCCGCGGCGGAGAAATAAATCATTCATTGCCGCAACACCGTCTATCGAATGACCGCTGCGACCGCGCGCCGCACGTATTCCTCAAATTCCCACTCGCCGCTTTTTCCGGTTTGGCGTGTGATCACGAGATCCAGACTTGGAACGAAGCAGATCAGTTGTCCGCCGGACCCGGGCTTGTAACGCGCATCGAGCGGAATGCCGCGTGATTTTTCGCCGCCTTCCAGAGCGGGAAGCTCCCAGCCGTGCGACCAGGAACGCGCGTCACGGCCAAAGCTTTTTTTGGTGATGCCGGTAACTGCATGCGTTGGCGCAGAGGTCTCTTCCACAAACCAGCGGGGCACAACCTGCCGTTGGCCCCAGCGCCCCTCGTGCAGCATGCAGTAAGCAATTCGAGCCATGTCGCGCGCGGGCAGACCCATGGTGTGCGAAGCGTGGTTGCCGTGCCGCTCGTCACCTTTAAGGGTTTCGAACCACCAATGTTCAACCCCGAGCGGCTTCAGCAGATGTTCAATGGCATATTGGTCGTAGGTCTTGCCGGTGACATATTCACAAACGAGCGCGGCGTGATAGAGAGCATGGGTCGAGTATTCAAGGGTCGTTCCCGGATCGAAGAAAAGCCGCTGCGTTTTGCCGTCGCCGTGCCCAAGGATGTCCTGCCAATTCTGCTGGTTGCCAATGCCATAGCCTTCCGGCGTGATGCCCGAGGTGTGATTTAAAAGCTGCTTAACTTTGATCTGCGCTTTGCGTGGATCGCTGAGAGGCTGGGCCCATGGGATGAAATCAAACGCCGGATCTTCAAACGTCATCCGGTGCGGAGTGTTTCCCTTCTGGCTTTCCTCAGAAGCGATCGCCAGGACTGTCGCGCAAATTGCCTTCGCACAGGACTTCACATTCTTGCTGTTGGTCACAGAGCTTTGATCGCGCTCTGCCTCTAGCACGATGTAACCGTGGCTGATGACCACCGCGCCGAAGGGACGCTGGTCTGAATGCAAAAGCCACTGGTGCAGTTCATCCAGCCTGGCCGGATCCATTTTTCCCAAGCGGCGAATCTCTTCGCGGGCGTCAAGTTTCCGCCAGCCACCCTGTGACTCGGGCGGTGGAAAGTATTCGGCCGGCTTCTCTAATGAAGCGGGTTGAGGGACAGCGCAGCCCGTGGCGAGAATGGCGAGACAGACTGGCAGCAGGTGTTTCATCGAAGAGTTAATCGATCAAGGAGCTGAATGTATTCATTCGGCCTTCCTTCTGACAATTAAAAGGGCAGGAGCCGCGCCAAAACTTTCCGGTTTTTTCGTTCGACGAACGCCGGGACGATTGGAGGTTTTCACTTTCTCGCCGGTCCAGGTATTGATCCACTCGGCCGTTACTGGCCCGCGATCAAGCGCCGTCAAGTTGATCGTGATCTCATTACCTTCGAGGTAAAACGCGTAAGACTCTCCGGGCAACGCGAGACACGGCCCGCCAATCGCGAGGTTGTTGGCTGGCTCCATCTTCCAATAGGGCAGGGAATCGAGCGACTCTTTGAGCAGTTGAAAAACCTTCATGCCCGGCGGTTCGGGGTCGGGTTTGATCACGTCCCACGCGGTGTTGTTGTAGTAGTAAACGCCATAGCCACCGGCCAGGTAGATGTGATAGGCGCGGCGCAACAACTCCTGCCAGTCGCACTGATTGTGATGCGAGTGAGTCGGCAGTTTGTCCACGCCGAATTCGTAACCGAACTCGGAATTAATCACGGGATACGGACGGCGCGCGCGATCGAACAAAATGGTTTCCGCGTAGTTGGAATGTTGCTGGTCCACGCGAAAATCCAGGTTGCGGCTCAGGTCGGAATCCCATTCGTAATGATCGTCGTCGTGCGCGCTCATCAGACGGCGATACCCGTCGGTCGCCCGCACGAGTTCGATCAAATGCGATTGCAACACTTCATCCTTCTCGTTGTAGCTCTCCTTGGAATAATCCCAAACCACGTTGCAAAATCCCTGGTAGCGCGCCGTCACGTAACGGAAAAATCGCTCCTCGTCCTTGCTCCATTTCGTCGGCCACTTCACCTTCTTGTTGTAAACCTTGAGCATGATGTGCGCGACAATTCCCTTGTCCCGCAGCGCCTCCATCATCCCATCGTAACGTTGGAAAAACTTTGTGTTCAAGCGGGAATGATCCGGCTTTTGATTGTCGCCTTCCCACGGATACATCTCGGCGGGGCCGTAATCCCAGTCGCATGACTTGCCTGGAGCCCAGCTCGTATCGTGAGCGTAAATATTGACGAGCACATGGTTGAATCCGTGCGACGCCATTGAATCAATCGCCCGCCGCATCACCTTGCGCTCGGGATCGTTCATCCCGGGTGCCCACAGCCAATCGGCTTCGTAGCCAAGGAGAAAATAACGCGTGCCGTCCTCGTAAATAAAATGATGAGGATGCGCGGGATCGACCTTCAGCCCGCCGTGGATATTCGGATGGCGATTGGTGACGCATTGAATGCCGGATTCCTTTTTGCCGGCGAGCGCTCCGATCGACGCGGCTGTGGTCATCGACCATTCGCCGACGAGGGTGGGGGAGAAACGAATTTTCCAGGTGTCGTCTCCATCGTAGAACCCCGGCACTTTGAAGCGTGCTCCTCCCGGACCGGCAAACTCCGCCGCGAGTTCGACGTCAAATGGATTTCCGGTCGCCACTGCTTTGAAAACAAAATCATGCGCATGGAATTGTTCAACGGTGGTCGCCGCCCGGGCCATCGTGCTGGCGAGGAACAGGGCAAAGAGAAGTTTCATTCGCGTAAAATCAGCGCGTGCCATCCGACCATCCCGGCAGCGAAACCGTGGCTTGATAATTGGAGTTGTTGAATTGCGGATTGCGTTTGGGCTTGTAGAGGCGGCCCGGTTTTGGGTTGTCACTTTGCGTGTAAATCCAGACTTCATAAGGATCCCACACGACGATTTCGTCGCGGCAATCGCCGGTTAAATCGAGCACTGAGTAGCACATGTCGGGATGGCCGTCCGCGGGAAATTGGAATACCTTTCGCCCCCAGCCATCATAGAATCCGCCTTCCTCGACATTGGGCGAGAGCACCCAGAATTCCGGCGGCTGGCCTGTCCAGTTGATTGGCGAACACATGCTGCCGTGCTGGCAGGGTTCAAAGTCGTGGTAAAGATTTCCAGACGCGTCATACATGTGGACGATTCCCTGGTCGCCCCAGAAATCGATGGAGATCGTTTCCAATCCCGGCATGTCGGGGCGGAAGTCGGCCACCACTGGATTTTGCACATGGCCGAAACGATGGTGCTGCTCGATTTTTCCCTTGGTGTTCACGAACAGCATCCCTTCGTCGCTGGATGCGAGCAGGAGGCGCGGTTCGGCTGTTGTGCCGGGAAAGAATTTTACCATCGCGACTCCATCGGCGTGATCTTCGACGGTGCTGTCGAGGCTCCAAACGCGTTTGCCGGTATGATCAAACTGCGAGTAGCCGATGAACAATTCATCTTTGCCATCGCCGTCGACGTCGTAAGAGAACGGGTAATGGCCGGTGTTGCATTGGGCCTGCCACATCGGTTCGAGCTTTTCGTTGAACACCCAAAAACTTTGATAACGATCTTTCAACACGATGTCGCCCTTGCGGCCAATCCCGCGAAAATCGCAAAAGAAAAGTGCGTCGCCGAGGATGCGCGGGAATTTATTGCGCGGCGGAAAAGTATTGGGCGGCGTTTCCGGCGTTTTGATTTTGTATTTTGTTTTGCCGGTCTTGCCATCGGCGACGATGAATTCCATGTTCATGCAGTAGATGACTTCGTTCGCGCCATCTCCGTCGATGTCATGAATTTGGAACGCCACGTCATTGCTCAGGTTGTCTTTCCATGGGTCGGGTTCGCCGATCTGCCAGAGCATTTTTCCATCGAGATTCACGGCGGTCAGGCAACTGACTTCGCTGTTCGCGTCCTTCGGGCCGTGATGCCGCACCTGGCCGATGAGAATATCCATTTGGTCGTCGCCATCGAGATCCCCGAAGCGAAGATTGCGGCCGACGCCGAAGCCTTCTGTTTTGAATTTCTTCCAGACAACCGGTTTTGGGTTGAGCGCTTGCAGCGCGAGCGATTCCGCCTCGACTTTCGCTCGCGCGGCGGTGACGCGCGCCTTTTCCTCTGTTGTGGCGGTGACGCGAACGCTGCTGAAGCGAGTCGGCATGTCCGAGACCAGAGCGATGCGACCCTGCGGAAAAGTTGAATCGTCGGCCGTCAAAACGAGCGAGTCGTTGAGCTTCGCTTCGATGTGATTTCCTGAAACAGTCACCGCCGCGACCAGGTCCTCGCCGGGCTTCCAGGAGAATTCCTTGCTTGCCAATATTTTCTCAAATGGTTTTCGGAAATCGGTTTCGTGTTGGACCATTTTCAGAACGGCTTTTGCGCCTTCGACGCCGAAGAAGTAATTGCAGCGATCATTGCGGTAACGAAAAATAATTCCGCTGCGACCTTTGTTGTTTTCCGGGGCAAACGACGCAGTCACCGTGTAATCTGCCCACAGTTCATCGCCGCCCACGACCATCGGATGCGTGTGCTTGAGATTATTCTGGTAGGTTTGCAGCAGAACCGGATTGTCGTTGTGCCGGGCGCCCCTCCAAGCGTGTTGCGATGCCCCTGACGACGAAAAGGTGGTGATGAACCAATTTCCTTTTGGCCCGGTTTCAGGGAGATAATGATATTCGGCGTGCGCACCCAAAACGCTGCCGAGCGAACCGCTGCGCAGTTGGCCGAATCCATCCTCGAAAAGAAGGACGGATTTTTGGCTGGCGGCAGGTTCTGCCGCGTGCGCGGCGACAACGCAGAGCGCGACGGCAGCCGATTTAATTAATACATTTCTCATAGATCTGGTTGGGTCAAAAAAGGTTAAAAGGGAATGGGGCAAAGGCGCGGCTGGTTTTCTAAAACGAGTCATTTTCATTTTTTCGATTTGAGCTTCACAAGCGCGACCCAATCTTTTTCCGAATGGGTTGGCGGTTTTCCCAAAGCGACGTCGCCGGGGCCGGCTAATGACTCGCCGGGAACCAGGTCGCCGCCATCGCGAATATCGAACCACTGCGTGGTGAAAGTTCCTTTGGGCAATTGCAGTTTCACCTCGGCACCGCCGAAAATGTAAACGGCATAGACTTCACCTGGCTTGGCGAAACACCATGCGTTGGTGCTGTTCAGGAGTTTATCCGCGGCGTCCATTTGCGTGAAGGGGATTTGACGCTGGAAAAACTCCAGCGCGACAGCGGTGTGGTTCCAAAGTTTGTCCCATGGCCGCCAGTTTTCGCAGGCGATGTCGAGATGCTTCGCGGGGATGCGCGGCCAGGTGTCGTAGGCGAAAATCCATTCCACGCCCGAGCCGCCCGCCATGAGATTTCCCCAGAGCGCGTGGCGAATGATTTCCGTGCGTTCCGAATCTTGCGCGTCAGGCGGAACGCAATCGTTGGCCGGCCCGATTTCATCCTGGCAGGCATACCACGGGCGACCGGCCTTGCGCGCCATCGTGAGGAACTTCACCGTCTCCTTGTGGGTGCGCGACGCTTTGCCGAACTGGAACGACGGCCCCTCAAGATATGGGTAGCCCACGAGGTTCGTGTAGACCGGGTCCACCTGATTCGGAAACGTGTGAATGACGGTGGGGTGATGATATGCATCCGTCTTGCGGACGTATTTGGCGAAGGCTTTTCGCTGCGCGTCCGTGTTGGTGTTTTCCTCGCCAAGATTCCAAACGATGACCGGATGATGGGCGAAGCGAGCAATGAGTTCGCGGTAATATAATTTACGCGCTGGCCCAAGCTCTCCACCGTCGAGCAACTGGTCGTTCTCCTGTTCCTGATGGACGACATGCATCATCAAGCCGAGGTGGTCCATGTGATTGAATACGAGATTCCATTGGTCGAGCTTGCTGCAATCGAACTGCGCCACGTTCGTTTCTGAAATCCACGGCCAGACGTCTTTCCCGTCGCCAATCACGTTCATGGTCAGGAAATAAACTGAATTCACTTTTTTTGACGCGAGGTAATTGAGCGCGCCCATGATGTTCCTGCCCTTGCCCCCTTTCCAGGTCGGATCGCCAATTCGAAAATCTCGCGCGTGCGGCTCGTATTGGTGCGTTGGGACGGTGTCATCGAAATCGGCGTAGGCGAGGAGATTCTCCGGGCTATCCGCGCCACCTTTAAGCCACGGCTCGCCGGTCTCGGCGAAACGCAGGTAACTTTCGCCAACATATTCGAGTTGGCCCTTCGCGTAAAAACCGGGTGCAGACTTTTCCGCGGGAGCAACCGTGAACGAACCGCTCGCGCCATCGAAGGCAGTCGGTTCTCCCTCCGTTGAATCATCCGAGACGACGACGCCTTCGCCTTTGCGGAACCTGGCGCGATAACTCCATTTACCTGCTTCGTCCGGCATGAGATGGGCGCGCCAACAACGGCCTGAAGTTGCGCTTGTCTCGGCGGCATTTCCATCGGCGGCGAAGTAGCCCGGCACCACGAACTTGCGGTCGCCGTGTTGAAACGTGACATCGAGTCGAAAGTTCGTGAACGGATTTGGCGTGCCCGTTTCCGACAACTCCGGTCCGAAGAAAGTGACGGTGACGGGCTGCCATTTTCTCAACGTTCCGGCAACGGCCGTTTTCGTTTTCGATTGAGAAACTGCCGATGCGGCATTGAGTTTGAGCGTCGGGTTGAGAAGCAAGCCGAGGCCAGCTCCGACGCAACAAAGCCAGATTGTTTTCGTGAACGGATTTGCCCCCACGGCAGGGGGCATCGAAATAGTTGCCATGTGTTGGCAGCGAGTTTGTACGGCGTCAAACGCTGCGACTAGGAGGAATTCCTTCAAGAATTGGACGAAACGCTTAATCTCTCGATGAGAGCGAGTTTGTTGTTGAATCCAACGCGCATTTGCGGACACAACTTGGCTTCGCTATGAATTCAATCCTCCCTCGCAGAAAGTTCCTGTCGAAGAGCGCGCTCGGACTCGCTGCTCTTGGAACCAGCGCCTCGGCCTTTTTCGCCCGCGCGCAAAAAACGCCCTCGGTCCAGGCAAAACCGGGAAACGCCGTCACCGCGCGCGATTATCTCAAAGGCATTCTCTACGCCAAAGACGAGGTCAAACAGTGGCTTGCCGGGAACGTTTTTCCGTTCGCGAAGTACAGCAGTGAATTTGGCTGGCTGCTGCGCAACGCGCGTTTTCAGGACGGCATGAATGGTTCCACGAGTATTTACACTTATGGCGCATGGGACGAGCGCGTAACGATTCATTACAAGGATCAACCGTGCCGGATCAACACCTACGGCAACAGCTACACGCAATGCCATCAGGTCAGCGACGGCGAGACCTGGCAGGAAGTTCTCGGAGCGCATTTACAGGAACCAGTGCGCAACTTCGGCGTCGGCGGGTGGTCCGTTTATCAGGCATATCTCCGCATGCTCAGGGAGGAAAAGCGCGTGCCGGGCGATTTTATCATTTTCAACATCTACGACGACGATCACTTCCGCAGTCTCGATTCCTGGCGCAACATCCGCGTGCCGAAACACGAGCGCTTCATCGAGCCAAGTTTGCCCTTCGTCGCGGTGAACGTGAAGGAAGGGCGCTTCGAGGAGCAGGCAAATATTTGCCCGACTCCGGAGAGCGTTTACAATTTGTGCGACCTCGATTGGGCGGTGGAAAAATTCAAGGGCGACTTCTCGTTGCGCATCATGCTCGCGCACCTCAACGCCAAAACGAAAAATCCTGAACTCGCCTACGCCGACGCTTTGAAACTCGCGACCACTCACGGCATCGTCACGCGCATTGACACCGCCGAGGGGCTATCGCAAACCGCCGACACGCTGCACCACCAATCGGCCTACTTCGCGTCACGGCGCATCGTGGAAAAGATCGACGCGTTTGCAAAGGCGCAGAATAAAAAGATTCTCTTTGTCCTCTCATATCCACCGAAATCCGTCTCGCGTTTCGTGAAGGAGGGCGTTCGCGCCGATCAACCGTTTGTCGATTTCATGACGCGACGAGGGTTGCCGTTCGTGGACCTGATGAAAGATCACATGGACGACTTTGCGTTGTTCAAGGGCGACATCAAAGATTACCTCGCGAGATTTTGGGTCGGACACTACAACCCTCGCGGAAATCATTTCTGCGCGAATGCCATTTTGCCGAAACTGGTTGAACTCCTCGAACCCCGGCCGCTGCCGTATCGCGCCGGAACCGCGATCATGAAATGAAGTTGCGGCGGCGACAATTTCTTCGACAAGTCAGCGCCGCGAGCTCGGTGGCGCTCCTGGGCGGTGCGTCCAATCTGGTCCTGGCCTCTGCGAAGGAAAGTGGTTTGGTCCGCATCCGTCCGCGTGAATATTCCGGAGCGTTTGCGAACCCGCTGAAAGGTTTTCGCCCCGATTTGCCGAGTGACGGCGGCAAGCGCGACGGCTTGGACAATCCGCTCGCGACCGTGGTGCGCCATTACATCCGTTGGAACCAGATCGAAAATTCCGCGGGCGAGGGAGTGGAGAAAATTCTGGAGTTTTGCCATCCGAGGTGGGCCGGGGTTGAGAAACGAAACCAGAAGATTATTCCGCGCGTTTACCTTTATTGGCCGGAGAATTATTATTGGCCGAGCGACTTGCGCGCCGGCGATTACGGCAGCCGGAAATTTCTAAAGCGACTCGAAAAATTCATCGCAAAACTCGGGGAAGCCTGGAATCGCGATCCGCGCGTCGCTTACATCGAAACCGGAATTGTCGGTCCTTGCGGCGAACAATGGGGCCCGACGCCACACGCCGAGCTTAAGAAAGTGATTGGCGATTCCCACAAGGCTGCGTTTCCCGACAAGCTCTGCATGATCCGTTATCCGTGGCAGTGGACGGACTACAACTTCGGTGTGTTCTGGGATTCATGGGGCACGCGCAAAGACACCGCGCGAATGTTGGAGGCGCTTGAATCGCCCGAGTTGAAAAATTCCTGGAAGACCCAGGTGCGCGGTGGCGAAATTTCCTACGGCTTCGGCGAACCGCCCGGCGCGAGCCCAAACGACACGATGGCTCAACCGCATCACATCGATTGGATCGAATGTTTGACGCGACGCGGGCACTGGAATCATCTCGGCTGGGTTTCCTACTACGATTGGAAACATTCGCCCGCCGCCGCGCACGGCCAACGATTGCAAAAGGCATTCGGCTACCGCTTCGTCGTCGAGGAGGTCGAATACCCCGCAACCGTCACACCCGGCGAACCGTTTGAAATCGCATTGAACATTCGCAACGTTGGCTCCTCGCCATTTTATTACCGATGGCCGGTGGAATTAACCCTGCTCGACGAAACAACACACGGGCCAGTCTGGCGAAAAACATTTTCCAGCGCGGACATTCGCCAGTGGCTTCCCGGCGATCGTTGGATGCAGTTCGCCGAGTGGAATAGCGAGCGCGGTCGCTTCCAACTCAATAACGGCCCCGCGCGTTACGAAATTCCTGCTGGCGAAATTCAAGTTCGCGAGCGATTCACTTTCCCGCGTAATCTGCGGCGCGGCCGCTACCTCCTGGCGTTGTCCATACTGGATCCCTCCGGCGGAACCCCATCATGCCGATTTGCGATTGAAAATTATTTCCGCGGCGGCCGTCATCCCATTGGCCGCATTGGGGTTGGGCGCACTTTGGAAAACGCGACAATGGAGCCAAATTGTTTCCAGGATCTCGCGAGCGACCACACGATTGGCTACCACGTGTCATGAAAGAGCGAATGAGCCGTCTTCGTCATCCCTGCTTGAACCAACGCTTTCTGCAATCGGCTTTGTTGCTGATTATTTTCGCCCTTTCTCTTCCAGCAGCGGACACGGCCAACGCGCTCTCATTGCACCCGGCCAACCCGCACTACTTCCTCTTTCGCGGCCGGCCGGCGATCCTGATTTCTTCCGGTGAACATTACGGTGCGGTGCTGAATTTGGATTTTGATTACATGGCGTATTTAAACGAACTGCATTCCAAGAAATTGAATCACACTCGGCTTTTTTCTGGAACTTATCGCGAGGTGGAAACCTCCTTCGGCATCACCGGCAACACGCTTGCTCCCAAGCCGAACCGCTACCTTGCTCCCTGGGCGAGAAGCAGCACGCCGGGATATGTTGATGGAGGAAATAAATTTAACCTGACGAAATGGAATCCGGATTTTTTCCGGCGGCTGGAAAATTTTATTCGCGAAGCCGGACGCCGGGAAATTGTGGTGGAGATCAGTCTGTTTTGTCCGCTTTACGACGAGCGGTTGTGGGAGGTGAATCCGATGAATGCTCGCAACAACGTCAACGGCATCGGCGAATCAAAGCGCGACGAAGTCTTCGCCCTGAAATATCGCGATCTCACGGAAGTGCAAAAGGCCTTCACGCGAAAGGTCGTCACGGAATTGAGCGGCTTTGACAACGTCTACCTTGAAGTCTGTAACGAGCCGTGGATGGGCGGAGTCACGAGCGAGTGGCAAAATGAAATCATCGCCGCTTTGGCTGACGCCCAATCGTCATTGGCTGGGAAGCTTTTGATTTCGCAAAACCCGCTCGGACCCAAAATCAAGAATCCCAATCCCGCAGTTTCTATTTTCAACTTTCATCAAGCGGATTCGTCCGAACCGGTGCGACAGAATTATGCGCTGAACAAAGTCATTGGTGACAACGAGACTGGTTTCCGCGGGCTGAATAATCTCGCGTATCGAACCGAGGCTTGGGATTGCATCATCGGCGGCGGCGCAATTTTCAGCAGCCTGGATTACTCTTTTACGACAAAACATCCCGACGGAAGTTTTCTCGATTACAAATCTCCCGGGGGCGGAAATGCCGAGCTGCGAAAACAACTTCGAGTTCTCAAAGAGTTTGTCCATGGATTCGACTTCGTTCGCATGGCACCGACAGATTCCGTGGTCACAAAAAGCCAGCCGGAAGGCCTGGTGGTGAACCGCGTCCTGGCTGAGGCGGTTCGCGCGTATGCAGTTTATCTTCGGCGGCGAACGGATGCAGACCGGTTCTCGGTTCGCTGGACTGGTCTGATAACGCCTGCCGAAACTGAGGATTATACCTTCCAGGTTCAGAGCAACGTCGGCGTCCGGCTTTGGGTTAATGACAAACTCGTGATTGATAATAATCGTGCTCACCCGAAAACGGAAAATCTTGCCGTGATCACCCTGGCCGCCGGTCTGAAATCAAGCATCCGGATGGAATGCTACCAGGCGGGTAACGATGCGGCCGCCCGATTGTCATGCTCCAATTCCACGGTCAAAAAGTTGCTCGTCCTGTCTTCCCAGGTGACGCCTCCTGATGGAATCGGACAGGGATTTAAAGCGGAGTATTTTGAGGATCGCGGGTTGAAGAAATGTATCCTGGCGCGGAACGATTCCGCGATTGACTTCGCAGGGGATATGGCGAGAGCTTTTCCGAAATCCAAAAACGCGGAGTCGGCTGAATTGACGCTCGAATTGCCCGCAGGAAATTATCTGGCGGAATGGATGATTTCCACCACTGGGAACGTGGTTCGGCGCGAAAAGTTTCAGCACGCCGGCGGCAGTAAAAAAATATCGTCACCGGCTTTCAGCGAAGATGCGGTGTTGCGGTTGGTGAGTGGAAAGAAAAGATGAGCACGATGAAGAACTCCAAGAAAAAAGAACTGCGACCAGCGTTGCAAGACCGGCCCGGCGGTTCCAGCCGCCGTCAATTCCTTCGGCAAACGACGGTCGCTGGAGTGGCAGCATTGCTTTTGCCGCAACGTTTGACAGCGGAAGAGACGCGCCCGTTTTTCATCGAAGGTTACGCCGGGCAGACGAGCTATGCGCCAGGCGAGGAAGTAACATTTCATGTTTCGACGAGTGCGCCAAAGTTCACCTTGGAGATCGCGCGCATGGGACTAAAAGCTGAAGTTGTTTGGGCCACGAAAACCCCGGTGCCCGGCGCAGAACACCCCATCCCGGAAAACGCCTCATCGCACGGCTGTGGCTGGCCGGCTGCCTTGACCGTGAAAATTCCCGCCGATTGGCGCAGTGGATATTATTCAGTGACAATGCGCGCCTCGGACAGTGGCGAGAAATTCGTCCATCGGGGAAGTCGAAAGATGCAGGCCGATTGCTACTTTGTGGTGCGTTCGGCGGCGCCCGGCCGCGACACGAAAATCCTCCTGCAACTCTCGACCAACACTTACAACGCTTACAACAACTGGGGCGGCACCAGCCTCTACGCTTACAACGGCCGCGGCAATGTGCAGGGCAATCGCGTCTCGATCGAGCGGCCGCCGTCGAGCCAGTTCGCCGTCTGGGAATTGCCCTTTGTGCAATGGGCGGAGCGTAACGGCTATCAAATTGATTACTCCGCGAACTCGGACTTGGAATTTCGTCCAGAACTACTTCAACGCTACCGGCTCGTCCTGAGCGTCGGGCACGACGAGTATTGGTCAGGATCAATGCGCGACAATCTGGAGAGGTTCATCGGCAACGGAGGCAATGTTGCGTTCTTCAGCGGCAACACCTGTTGTTGGCAGGTGCGCAGCGAAGATCAAGGGCGCGCATTGACCTGTTTCAAACAGAATTATTTTGTGGACCCGGCGTTTAGCGCGCGTGAGTTCAAAACGCTTTCGACGGCGTGGAGCCATCATTTGCTCAAGCGTCCGGAGAACCAACTCACCGGCGTCGGTTTTCTTTGGGGAGGCTTTCGCAGGAGCCATGGTCAATTCATGGACGACCCGGCTGAATACACCGTGCACCGCCCGGAGCATTGGGTTTTCCAAGGTGCCGGTTTAAAGCGCGGCGATGTTTTTGGCGGCAAGGACACGATCGTCGGTTACGAAGCCGACGGTTGCGAGTTGGAGTGGCGCGACGGCTTGCCGTTTCCGACGCACAAAGACGGCACGCCGGAAACGTTCACCGTGCTCAGCACCTGTCCGGTGCGCTGGCATCCGGATGATTGCGAATGGTACGAGCGCTGGGAAAAAGGTCGCACGGGCGCGGCATGCATGGGCCTCTACACGCGCGGCGGAACAGTCTTCAATGCGGCCACGACCGACTGGTCACACGGCTTGCTCGGCGCGGACAAGGTGGTGGAGCGCATCACGAAAAATGTTCTGGACCATCTGTCGAAATGATCCGTGCCCGCGTCATCGCAGCCCTTGTCCTGGCGTTGGCCGGCGCCTTCAATGTTCTGCGGGCCTCGGTGCTGGAGGATGTGACGTTCGTCGCAAAATTGGATGGCTCGGAGCAACGCTACGTTCTGGTGTTGCCTGAGAAATTCGACGCGCTGCGCCCTCACACGCTGCTCGTCGCGTTGCACGGACACGGCTCCGATCGCTGGCAATTCGCCAGAGACGCGCGTGATGAATGCCGCGCGACGCGCGACTTCGCGGCGAAGCACGCCTGTATTTTTGTCTCTCCAGATTATCGCGCGAAAACTTCTTGGATGGGACCGCCAGCCGAAGCAGACATGGTGCAAATCCTCGACGATCTCGCCGCTCGCTTTCGTTTGGATAAAGTCATCATGTGCGGCGGTTCGATGGGCGGCACGGCGTCGCTGACGTTTGCCGCGCTGCATCCCGATCGCGTGCAGGGTGTCGTCGTGCTCAATGGCACGGCGAACCTGGTTGATTACGCCGGATTTCCCGATGCGATCGCCGCGTCCTTTGGCGGGACAAGAGCAGAACGCCCCGAGGAATATCGACGACGATCCGCGGAGTTTTGGCCGGAGAGATTTACAATGCCGATCGCGTTCACCACGGGAGGCAAAGACACGGTGGTGCCGCCGGAGAGCGTGCAGCGCCTCGCTAAAAAACTTGGGCAACAAGGCCGTCGCGTTTTGCTGCTGAATCAGCCTGACGGCGGGCACGCCACCGATTACAAGGACACGTTGGCCGCGTTGGAATATGTCTTCAATGAAATGACCGCCGCCGCGCAATTCTTCCCGGAGATGCGTCTCGAGCCGCTGCCCGCGCGCGCTCCCGAACCAAAAGACAATCCGTCCACATCTGCGAAGGCCGCTTTGGGCCGATTGCTTTTCTTCGACCCGATTCTCTCCGCGACCAAAGATGTCGCCTGCGCGACGTGTCACCATCCGCGCTTGGGCTGGAGCGATGGGCGCGCGACCCCGATTGGAATTGGCGGCATCGGACTCGGCTCCGAACGAATCCTAAGCGCGCCCAATTCGATTCCGCCGATCACCCGCAATGTCCCGACGTTGTTGAATGTCGGGTTCAACGGCCAGGTCGCCGGATCGAAATCCGATCCCGCGCTCGCGCCGATGTTTTGGGATTCGCGCGTTGCGAGCTTGGAACGACAGGCGCTCGAACCCATTAAAATGCGAGAAGAAATGCGCGGTGATTCGTGCCGCGATTTTGAAGCCATCGAGCAGGCGATCCGGCGTGTTGCCGCGATTTCGGAGTATCGAGAGTTGTTCAGCACGGCATTCAACCTGCCGCAAAACGGCGCCGTCACCGCTGCGCATCTCGCGCAAGCGATCGCCTCCTTTGAGCGCACGCTCGTCATTTCAGACACGGCTTACGATCGTTTTCTGCGCGGCGAAAAATCGGCGCTCAACGCGGAGCAGCAACGCGGCCTGCAGGTATTTCAAGATGCGGGCTGCATCCAATGTCATGGCGGGCCGATGCTTTCCGACTACAAACTTCATTTCATCGGCGTGTCGGACGGCGCGGTTGGTGGGCGCCGCGAATTCCGCACCCCGACGCTGCGCAACCTCAAGTTTACCGCACCCTACATGCACGATGGCAGCCTGCGCACGCTCCATGATGTGCTGGTTTTTTACGACAACCTGACCGAGGCGGTGATTGAAAATCTTGATGGTGGAGTTCCTTCCGTGCATCCATTCGACCCGCTGCTGCGCCGAATGAATTTGAATCCCGAGGATTTCCCCGCGCTGTTAGCGTTCTTCGACGCGTTGAGCGACCACCGCTACGACAAAACCGTGCCTGCAAAAGTCCCAAGCGCTCTGCCAGTCGGCGGCAGCATTTACAAACCGTGATTCAACCCTCCCAAAAATCTCAACTGATTTCGTAATTCTCCAAATGAACATTCCGATCTTTGACCGTCTGCCTCTCATCTGCTGCACGGCTGTCATCACCCTCGCTGCGACTTCGGAGGCTTGCGCAGAATCGTCCGTCCCGAAGAATCGCCCGCGCGTGCGTCCGCCCTCGGAGCTCACCGGTTGGGCCGATTGGGAAAATGGCGAAGCGCTCCTCAAACGCATCCAGGTTCCGCCTGCGCCGGTGCGCACCGCCGAGGAGGAATTGAAAACGTTTAAACTCGCGCCCGGTTACCGGGCCGAGCTGGTGGCCGCCGAACCGCTCGTTCACAACCCCATTTTTTTCGAGTTCGATCCCGCCGGCCGCATCTGGGTCGTCGAATATCAAGGTTACATGCGCGATCTCGCGGGACGCGGCGAGGGCGATCCCATCTGCCGCGTCGTTGTTCTCGAAGATACCGACGCCGACGGGCGCGCTGACAAGAGCACCGTATTTCTCGACAAGCTCGTGATGCCCCGCTCGCTCTCTTTTGTGAAAGGCGGCGTCCTGGTGCAGGAGCCTCCGACAGTCTGGTTTTGCGAAGACACCGATGGCGATCTCCGCTGCGACAAACGAACTGAGGTTGGCCAGATGGGTCAGTCGGGAAATCCTCAACACACCGCAAACGGTCTGCGCTACGGAATCGACAACTGGTTGCACTGCGCCGACTGGCCGAAGCGCTACCGCTGGCAGGATGGAAAACTGATCGAGGCTGACACCATTCAGCGTGGACAATTCGGGGTGACGTTTGATGAGACCGGACGATTTCTCACCTGCTATGAAAACAGGGCGCTCTGGGGCGACCGCATTCCGGCCGAATATCTCATGCGGAATCCACATTTGCGCCGGGTTTTCGACCGCGCTGGCGGTGAGCGCGACAACTTTGGCGTGAATGTCGATTTTGCTCCCAGGGCGCAGGAGGTTTTTCCAATTCGTGTCACCCCCGCTGTCACGCTTGGTGCGCTCGAACTCCGAGATGATGGACGGTTGCGCACTTACACCATCGCGAGCGGTATTTGCGCTTACGATGGACACCAGTTTCCTGCCGATGCGCGGGGCAACGTATTCATTCCTGAGTCCGGCGGACATTTGATCGGGCGGCTCAAGTTGAACAACAGCATCGCGCCCGAGGCCTCCCGATATTATCCAGCGGAACAGGAATTTCTCGCCTCGACCGACGAACGCTTTCGTCCCGTCAACGCCCGCGTTGGACCCGACGGCGCGCTTTACGTCGCTGACATGTATCACGGAATTATCGAGCACGTCATCTTCATGGTGCCCTGGCTCACGAAACAAATTGAAGAACGTCACCTGGCCGACGGCAACGATCTCGGCCGCATCTGGCGAATCGTGGCGACCGATCGTAAAATTGATCGCCGCGCACCCAGCCTCGCTTCCGCCAGCAGCACAGAATTGGTGAAGACGCTTGCGCACTCGAATGGCTGGCATCGCCTCACCGCGCAACGATTGATCGTTGAACGGGGCGCCACCAACGCCATCGCTCCTTTGCAAGCAACCGCAAAGTCCGCAAATGCTCTGGCGCAACTTCACGCGCTCTGGGCGCTCGATGGCCTTGATGTGCTGGATTCCAGCACGCGCCTCGCCGCCATGGACAGCGCCGATGAACGGGTGCGCGCCGCGGCGATTCGCCTCAGCGAGCGCGACCCGTCTGCACTCCACGCGCTCGGCAAGCGGATAGCGGATGCGAGCCAACCGGTGCGCCTGCAACTGGCTCTTTCCCTCGGCGCATTTTCTCAATCACAAGCGTCCGATCTTCTCGCGGCATTGCTCGCGAGGGAGGCACATCCGCTGTTCCGCACCGCCGCGCTGACGGGACTGGCCGGGCGCGAATTGGAATTTCTCAAGAGCTGGCCGAGCCGCGACAGTAACGATCGCGCCCTCATCACGCTCCTCGCGCAGTGCGTTTTGGAAGAGGCGAAAGCGCCGCGCGTCGCTGAATTATTTACCCTGTTCGCCAGCGCGCCGAGCGACCGTTCGTGGCAACGCAAAGCATTGCTCGATGCCTTTGCGAGTGTTCGCTACACGCAACCATTGATGCTCGCCGAAGAGCCCGCCACCTTGACCGCGTTGCTCCGTGCTCCCGACATCGCCACACGTGAGAGGGTTTTGCGTGCTTTGAATCAATTCACCTGGCCCGGCGCGAAACCACCGAACACCCTGACGCAGAACGCGCCTCCGCTCGCTCCTGAGCAGGAAGCGCGCGTGCAAGCCGGGCAAGCCGTTTACAACACGGTCTGCGCCGCGTGCCATCAACCGCATGGCGGTGGAAATGCCGGCGTCGCACCGCCGCTCGCCGATAGCGATTGGGTCAGCGGTCCACCGGAGCGCATCGTGCGCGTCGTCCTGCATGGGCTTTACGGACCGGTGCATGTGAACGGCCAAACCTGGAATCTCAACATGCCTGCCCTGGGCGCGCCCGGATTGCTCGATGACGAGAAAATTGCTGCTGTTCTCAGCTACGTCCGCCGCGCGTGGGGTAATGCGGCGCCGCCGGTTGAACCCAGTTTCGTCGCAGCGGTGCGTCAGGAAACCAGCGGACGCACACTTCCCTGGCGTTCCGAGGAACTTACCCAGGTCACCGCGCAAACCAACGGCGCCCACGTGATTAAACCATCGGCCAATGGCGAACTCTGGTTGCCCGCCAGCAAAGCCACCGTTTTTGCCAAGCGGTTGGCTTACCGCCCGGCGCTTGATGTGTTGGCTCCTTGGACCGTCGCCGAGGACATGGCGGAATGGCAGGTGGAAGTCGCGCAGGCCGGAATCTATGAAGTCAGCGTGAACCTTGCTGCGGACAAAAAATCCGCCGGTGATTTTTACGTGATCGAGACCGAAGGCAGTCGCACCCGAGGTCAAGTGCCGGACACCGGCGGTTACGACCGGTTTCAAGAGCAACCTAGCGGGCGTCTCACGCTTCGGGCGGGGCGAAACCGCATTCTCCTGCAACCGGAGGGTCGTCTCAAACAAGAGCTTGCCGATATAAGAGGTATTCGGTTGGTCCGGGCGCGGTGATCAACAACAACCCGGATCAGAAAAAGTGGGGCTCGGAATTTTTTTAATTAGTCAAAGAAAACTCGCTTTACAACAAAACGTTTGGCGCTAACCTAAATAAAACTAAATTATGCGAAAGTCATACTCTCTATTTTTCGCCGGCATTGCTCTGGTTTTCGTCGGATGCGCCGGACCAGAACAAAAACTCGGACGCGGCATCAATAACGTCATGGAATTTCCCCGCGGCGGTGAGATTCGCCGTTCCATGGAACAGACCGCGATCTTCCGCAGCCCGAACGAAGGCTACACCACTGGATTTATTCACGGCTTCAACCGCAGCCTGGCTCGCACTTTTGTTGGAGCGTACGAAATCGTCACGGCACCGTTCCCGCCGTATGATCCTGTGGTTTTCCCGGTTGATCCCGTTTTTCCTGATAGCTACAAGCCTAACCTCCGGGCCGATTCTACTTACGCCGTGGACACTAATCTTGGTTTTTCCGGAGGCGACGTTGCTCCGAATTTCCCGGGCAGCCGTTTCCACATATTCGACAATTAATCTAAACCAAACTTTCAAGCGCCAACATTTTATGTTGGCGCTTTTTTATTTCCATGGCGCTCACGCTTAATTCGCCCTGCAAAGTTAATTTTTTGCTCAATATTCTGGGCAAACGGCCCGATGGTTTTCATGAACTCGAAACGGTCATGCATCCGGTTGCACTCCACGACTCAATCGAGTTGGCGCGTTGCCCGATGGGAATTCATTTGTCGTGCAGCGATGCGAGCCTGCCGGTTGATTCCAAAAACCTGGTCTATCGCGCGGCGGACGCTTTTCTAAAGATCACCGGACTGACGGAAGGCGTAAAAATCCATTTGGAGAAAAAAATACCCATTGCTGCCGGTCTCGGCGGCGGCAGTGGCAATGCGGCGTCAACCCTCTTGGGACTGAATCAGCTCTTTGCATCTGCCGCAACGGAAGCGCAACTCGTGGAAATTGCAAAATCGCTCGGCTCGGACGTTCCGTTCTTCTTACAAAATCGACCCGCTCTGGCCACGGGCCGCGGCGAACAAATCCGGCCCCTCAAATTTTTTCCGGCATTGGCAGGTTATTACATGTTGCTTGTTCACCCTGGCTTCGGAATCTCCACTCCATGGGCATATCAGCAGCTGGCCTGTTTTCCGCAGGCGCTCCATGGAACTCCCGGCCGCGCTGAAGAACTTGTTTCCCGTTTGCTCAACAAGGATTTAAACAGCGCTAAAGAACATTTTTATAATTCACTGGAGGCTCCCGCCCTCGAGAAATATCCATTGCTGGTTTTATTTCAGGAATTTTTCCGCGGAGCAGGGGTGCCCGTCACCCTGATGTCTGGAAGCGGTTCTGCTACGTTTGCATTGATCAAGGGCAAGGGAACCGCTGAAGCCTTGCTCGAAAAATTCAACGAGAAGTTTGGAGTAAAGTTTTGGACGGCAATCGTGCCGATGCAGAGTTGAGGAAGGAAATTGTTCTTGGCCTAATTTGGGTGTCGGCGTAATTTGTCCCCGCGTTGTCCGATGGTGTAATGGTAGCACAAGGCTCTTTGGAGGCCTTTGTCATGGTTCGAATCCATGTCGGACAGCCAACTTAAAAAGAACAAGTTTCCTCAATAAAGACGGTCATTTTCTGCGTTTACCTCCTTTCAGAATAGAGATTTTTTTCTAATCGTCAAGTGACATGGATTCTCGTTTTCAGTGCATTTTACTGACACTTTTACTGACAGTTCAACGGGAGCGGGTGCATATTTTTTGCATTACCAAAACGCATAAATGTTGAGAAAAACGCTTTTCAGTCCAGACAGAGTTTATCGCTACACGCTCTGGTGTCAGCGGTCACATAAAACCAGCCATGTAGGGTCGAATCAAAACCAGCCAGTTTGAGAGAAGATTTGCGAGGGGATCGGCGAGAGCCGCCAGACTTCGCGATGAATGAACTCAAATTGAGCCTGCAAACATCCATTGGAAGATTGA
>CANJXF010000059.1 GCA_947478865.1 Verrucomicrobiales bacterium
CACGCGCCCTGGCTTCATTGCCATACGCCTGTGCCAATTGCTGCAAAACCGGCTCTCCCGCCTGAATCTTAGAAATTTTCATGCGGACCAGCCTAAACCATCCCCTTGGACATTGGCTGTCCATGCGTTTGTAAAATATACAAGCCCACTTTTTCCGTCATTCCGTCGTGCGTTTCCTCTGTGCCGCCAACCAGCGCGAAGTTCGGCCCTGTAGTGACACGTTTGTGTCCGTCGGAATCCAATCCAATCCCGAAAATGATGGCTTTTTTCTTTTTTCCAGACGAATTCGGCATGGCGGAAAAGCTATCGCTGCCCTCTTGGCTTTTCAAAGATAATTTTCAGCAATGCATCGCAACCACGCTGAAACGAAGCGAACTACTGGCTTAACCGGAAAAATCGTTGCGCACCGGCAATGGGATTGGTGAAAGGGCTCGTCGCGGCGGGAACGATGTTGGTGAAGGCACCGGTGATGGCAGGTGCGGATTGCAAAGAGAACCCGAGGGCGTCGGTCCACGTCAAAATAACATTGGTTCCGGAAGGAATGATGGTCAGTTGCGGCGTGCTGACTGAACCAAACGGAAAACTGAATACCGTGCCACCGCCCCCAGTGCCGCCGTTTCGCGCCGTCCCAAAGAGTGTGTTGCCCGATAGAATCAGCCCGGCAGACGATCGTCCGCCGCCCGTGCCGCCTGTGAAACTATGCAGGGTCGTAAAGCCCGCGCCGTTGGTGCTGAGCCGGAAGACCGTGCCATTGGCCAAACTGTCGGCAGAAAACGACGTCCCATTTAGCGTGCTGCCGGACAAAATCAATTCGCCAATCGGAAATTCGCCATTCCTGTTGGTAGCGCTTTTCAACCTCCTGATCGTCCAGCTCGACGACTTTCACACCACCACCGCGCTTCTGCGCCTGCATTTTGTCGCGTTCATCGGCGAGGAAATATTGCAGAGACGCGAGCAGGAAGGAACGGAACTTTCCTTTCTCGCGATGGACACGGCTTAACGTGCCCTTCTGTAGCAGGTGCAGCATGAAACCCTGCGTCAAATCTTCCGCGTCCTGCGGCCATTTGCCCTGCCGCCGGACAAAGGCTTAGAGCGGAAACCAATACGCGCGACACAGCATAGCGAGCGCTTCATGGGATTGTTCAGACGAATCTTTCCCGGCCTTGAGGACAACGCTCCACAATGTCAGCGGGAACTGCGCTGCCCTAGTATTGCAATCCGGTTGATCTTCTGATCCGCGTCGATTCACTTTTATCTTTGCCGATTCCTGCTGCAGGATTCGGATTAATGTGGTCGCTATTGCCCTAGAGATGACCAGCAACTTAAATAAGCGTACGAGTCATTTTGAGCGTCGAGATATGCGCGGCGGGTCGGTGTGGATTCTTAATGAATCGTTTCATTGATTGCTCTTTTGTTCACGTTTTCCAGCAATTCCCAGGGCCAATCTTCAGGTGTGAGGCGACGTTGCGCTCGATTAAACAGGCTGTAAAGGCTGAAATGTCCGGCAAACCGCTTTCTCGACGTTGCCAGAAATACTGCTCAAAAAACCGAGTTTTGGTCACCGAGAAACGCCGCTCACTCGCGCGGATTAAACTTCGATTCTTTGGCCAGCTTCTCCCAAAGTTCCTTTTCGCGCTCGGTCGCTTGTTTGGGCATGGCGATGCGCGCCACCACATACAAGTCTCCGCTCGTTCCTCCGGATCCGGGCAATCCGCGGCCTTTGACGCGTAACCGATGCCCGCTCTGTGTGCCCGGTGGAATCTTGATGTTCACCGGCGTTTGCAAGGTTGGAATCGAAACGCTGGTGCCAAGCGCCGCTTCCCACGGAGCCAGGTCGAGATCGTAAAATATATTTCCGCCTTCCACCCGGAAATCCGGGTTTGCCGCAAACTTTACCCTCAAATACAGATCGCCTCTCGGGCCGCCACCAACGCCGGCTTCGCCCTGCCCCGCCAGACGCAACTTCTGACCTTCGCGGACGCCCGCGGGAATTTTCACCTGATACTTTTCGGTGCGCGTGATTTGCCCCGTGCCACCGCAAGTCGGGCAACCTCGGTTCTGAACCTGACCCGTGCCGTGACATCGTTCGCAAACTCCATTGCGCCGCAGCGAAATCGGCCGCACCGCTCCGTGCATGGCTTCCTCAAGGGTGACCATCAAATCTGATTCCAAATCCTGCCCGCGCTCAGAAACATCCTCCTGTTCGAAGACGCTGCCGCGCCGCCCCCCGCCACCGCGACCCGTCGAACTAAAAAATTGCTCGAAGAAATCGCTGAAACCAGTTCCACCAAATTCAAAATCCTCCGCACCCGCTCCAGCGCCGGACCTCCAGGTGTGAGTGCGATCGCTTTGGCCCGCGCCGGGGGGTGGAGCGTAACCGCCCTTCCAATTCGCACCCAGCGTATCGTATTTTTTGCGCTTCTCGGAATCGCTCAATACTTCATACGCCTCGTTGATTTCCTTAAATTTCTCTTCGGCTTGCGCTTTATTCTTGGCGACGTCGGGGTGATAAAGCCGCGCGAGTTTTCGGAACGCTTTGCGAATGTCATCCTCGCCAGCTGTCCGTTCCACGCCGAGCGTCTTGTAGTAGTCCTTAAATTCCACTGCCATAGGTCAATCCTAGATTTAGTGTCACGCAAATTTCGCCGCAGGGCAACCTGCCAGTGCCAATCAATAAAGTGCAAAATCGAGAAAGTTTTTGCATTTACAGTTTTCATTTCCTGCGGCTAAGTCACCAGCACAAATGAACTACGGTCTAAAAGTTTCTCAAACAGGAACGCTCGATTTTCTTTCTCTCGGCGCGTTAATTCATCGCCTCGACCCCGGAATCATCCCATTCCGCAAGGCGTCCCACTGCGACATCCACGTCAGCGGCGGCGAATTCAATGTCTCAGCCAATCTATCTGACTGTTTCCGCCTCAAGACCGGGATTGCCAGCGCCATGGTTGATTATCCAATTGGCGATTTGATCGCAGAACGCGTGCGAGCCATGGGCGTGAAACCATTCTATAAAAATTTCAAGCACGACGGCGTTCACGGGCCGAACATGGCAACGGTTTACAGCGATCGCGGGCAAGGCGTGCGCGCGCCAGTGGTTTTTTACAACCGCTGCAACGAAGCGGCCGCGCAATTGAAACCTGGCGATTTCAATTGGAAGGAGATCTTCGGCCAAGGCGTCCGATGGTTCCATAGCGGCGGGATTTTTGCCGCGCTTTCTCCGACGACGGCTGAGGTGATTGTCGAAGCCATGCAAGCGGCCAAAGCAGCGGGAGCAGTGACGTCCTTCGACTTAAATTATCGAGCCAAACTCTGGAACATTGTCGGCGGCAATGAGCGCGCCGTCTCTATTTTGGATCGCATCATCAAGAACGTAGATGTGCTCGTCGGGAATGAAGAAGATTTGCAACTCGGCCTCGGCATTCCTGGACCGGAAGTCGCGGCCAAGGACAAACTCGATCCGAGCGCGTTTTTCAGCATGATGGGCAACGTCACCAAAAAACATCCGCATATCAAAGTCGTCGCAACAACGCTGCGCGAGGTCCATTCGACCAATCGCCACAGCTGGGGTGCGGTTGCATGGATCGACGGGAAAACATTTACATCACCCACTCGTGAGCTGGATGTGGTTGATCGCGTCGGCGGCGGCGACGGTTACGCGGCTGGGTTTTTCTACGGATTGCTCAAGGGCGTCGCGCCGCAAGATGCCGTGAATCTCGGCTGGGCGCACGGGGCATTGCTCACCACGTTCCCAGGCGACACCACGATGGCCACCGTTGACCAGGTGGAAGCATTTGCCAACGGCGGCAGTGCGCGGATTCAGAGGTAAAAACCCCGTTAAGGACACGCCAGATTGCGAAGGAGTTTTCTCCTTCGCTTACGTTGAGCTCATCGCCAGAGAAAATTTTCATCCGAAACTTTGAAAATCTTTGTGTCTTGGAAACTTGCTGGTTACTTTCTTCGGCATGTTCTCTTCGGAAATTAAATCCATTCATTTTGTCGGAATTTGCGGCACCGCCATGGCATCGGCGGCCGCAGCGCTGGTGGAAAAAGGGTTTCGCGTCACGGGCTCGGATACGAACGTCTATCCGCCGATGTCCACCTTTCTCGCTCAGCGTAATATCGAAGTCATGCCCACTTACGCCGAAGGAAACCTTGCGCACAAACCCGACCTCGTCGTGATTGGAAATGCCATATCGCGCGGCAATCCCGAAGCCGAAGCGGTGTTGGAAAAAAAATTGCGCTACTGCTCACTGCCAGAGTTGCTCAAGGAATTTTTCATTCGTGGCAAGCGATCGCTCGTCGTCACCGGCACGCATGGAAAAACCACCACGACGTCGCTGCTCACTTGGGTTTTCGAACACAACGGATTGAACCCCAGCTTTCTCATCGGGGGCATTCCGGAAAATCTGAAGCAAGGCGCGCGCTTCACCGACAGCGAATGGTTCATCATCGAAGGCGACGAATACGACACCGCGTTTTTCGATAAGCGCAGCAAGTTCGTTCACTACCTGCCGGAGGTGGCGATCATCAATAACCTCGAGTTCGATCACGCCGACATTTTCGAAGACCTCGCCGCCATCCAGCTTCAATTCAAACGCTTCATCAATTTAATCCCGCGCAACGGCCTTTTACTCGGCAATGGCGACGACCAAAATCTCGCGCCGCTCCTCAACGTCACGCATTGTCCAGTGCAACGATTCGGCCTCGGCGACGACAACAAATTTCACGCGTTCAATTTGAAATTTGGCGCGACGGCGACGGAGTTTGAGATTCCAAGCTTCAAATTTCACCTGAATTTGCTCGGCGAACTGAATGTGCGAAATGCGCTCGCCGTGGTTGCAGCGGCGAAACATTGCGGTCTTTCCAATAAACAAATCCAGTCTGCGTTCGACACCTTCAAAGGGATCAAACGTCGCATGGAAGTGCGGGGCATTGCTGGCGGGGTGACGATCGTGGATGATTTTGGCCACCATCCCACCGCGATTCGCGAGACATTGCGCGCGCTACGCTTTAAGTATCCGAGCCAAAAACTCTGGGCGATTTTCGAGCCACGAACCAACACGACACGGCGAAATATTTTCCAAAAAGAACTCGGCGAAGCCTTCGCGGAAGCCGACGCTATTGTCCTGTCGCAAATTGCGCGCCTGGAATTACTCAAACCCGAGGAACGTCTCGATCCCGCTCTGCTGATGAAAGATCTACAAGCCAGTGGAAAACCGGCCGCCTACTTGCCTGACGTAGACTCAATCGTATCACACGTAAAAAAAGGAGCGTGCGGCGGAGACGTCATCTGCGTTTTCAGCAACGGCGGCTTTGGCGATATCCACTCCAAGTTGCTAACCCAGCTTGGCAAGAAGTGAAGTTGACTCTGGGCGAATAAAAAGCAATCAAACGCGATTGGCGGCTACGGAACTTTTTCCACTGCTGCAGCTGGAATAGCATTGGTTTCCTTAATATTTTTTTCGGACTCAGCCACGTTTTCCATGATTTTCTTCTTCGTGGAAAAATACATTTCGTTCGTGATGAGATTCAGCTGTTGCCGCGCCTCGCCCAAATTGCCGAGTTTCCAGTTGATGCGAGCGAGATGGATTCGCACCCCTTCGCGTTCGACGTCGTCGCGAGCAATTTTCATTGCGTCATTCCAGGCGATGAGCCCCTCTTTTAGCCGTGGCGGTTTTGTTCCATAAAAACTTTGAGCGTAATCCGAGGCCAGAATGAAATCGTTGGGAGACAGCCTCATTGCCTGGCGATAAAGTTCGAGCGCCTTATCGAAGACCTTCGGCTCGTCGACCCCATAAAACTCCATGGCATCTTTGCGGAAGAGATAAACGGTCGTCGCAAAGTTCCATCGATACACCGGTTCATTCGGATTCAGCTCGATCGCTTTGGCGTAATATTCAAACGCTGTTTTCACAGGACCGCGATGGCCGTAGTAGTTGGCTAGATTGTTCCAGCCCGCAGGATTCTTTGGATCAAGTTCGCGAGCTTTTTCCCAGTGCTTAACCCCTTCCTCCTCATCGCGGATTTCGTTCAGAAAACTTCCAAAAGCCAGGTGGGCTCCGACGTGTTTGGGATTTCGTTCGAGAAAATCTTTGTAGCCCTTTTTGACTGGTTCAAAACGCTGATTGATCCGCAATGTCAACGTGGCGGAAGAAGAATTGGTATTGCTGTGGCTTTCCTTAATCCACTTGTCTACCTCGGCCTGGGCTGAATTATCCTCCTCAAGCAGTTTTGAAAACTCCCGCTCGACGGGATCGGTTGGGTTCGGGACTTGAATTGAAAGGCCGGTGGAATTCTCGACCAAATTGCTGACCGCCGCCTGCTGATTCGTAGAAACCAACGCGCTGAGAAGGCCGACCAAAAGTTTGCTCACGCGCCAAAACTAGCGCAGCTGGCACTCTCCGTCGAGTGCCAGTGTGACAAGAAAACTTTCGAGCCGACCCACTTACATCATCTTCAACAACGTATCAGCCATTTCGCTCGGAGTGACCGCCACGCCAATTCCAGCATCTTTGAACGCGGCGATTTTCGCGGCGGCAGTCCCTTTTCCGCCGCTGACGATCGCTCCAGCATGACCCATGCGACGGCCTGGAGGAGCCGTGGCCCCGGCGATGAAACCTGCCACCGGCTTCTTGCAGTTCGCCTTGATCCATTCCGCGGCTTCTTCTTCCGCAGCCCCGCCGATTTCACCAATCATGATGATGCCATGGGTCTCGGGATCGTCGTTGAACATTTTGATCACGTCCAAATGCGACGTGCCGTTCACGGGATCGCCGCCGATGCCGACGCAGGTCGATTGACCGACGCCGCGACAGGTGAGCTGCCAAACGGCTTCGTAGGTCAACGTGCCGCTGCGTGAAACAACACCAATATTTCCTTTTTTGTGAATGTAGCCGGGCGCGATGCCGATTCGGCAACCGCCATGGGAATCCTTGCCTTCGCCGGGCGTCACGATGCCGGGACAATTCGGTCCAATCAGGCGCGTGGTTTTACCTTCCATCGCGCGCTTCACTTTCACCATGTCATTGACGGGAATTCCTTCCGTGATGCAAACGGCTAAAGCGAGTCCCGCATCGATCGCTTCGAGGATCGCATCGGCGGCGAATGGCGGCGGGACGAAAATCGCGGATGCGGTCGCGCCAGTTTGTTGCGCGGCTTCGGCGACGGTATCAAAGATTGGCACCTTTTTTCCGGCGTGTTCGAACACCTGACCGCCTTTGCCAGGCGTGACGCCAGCGACAATTTGCGAGCCGTATTCGATGGAAAGCTGGGTGTGACGCGCACCGAAACTGCCGGTGACGCCTTGGACGAGAACTTTGGTTTGGGGTGTGACGAGAATGGACATGAGTGAATTAAGTTTTTAAATTTTGCCGACAGCGCTCACAACTTTCTGCGCTGCATCCGCCATCGTATCGCCGGTGATCAAGCTCAAGCCCGATTCCGCCAACGTCTTCTGGCCGGCGACCACATTGTTTCCTTCGAGTCGCACGACGAGTGGAATGCTCAAATGCGTTTCCTTCACTGCGGCAATAATTCCGGTTGCGATGATGTTGCAATCCATGATCCCGCCGAAAATATTGACCAAAATGCCTTTCACATTTTTGTCGCTCAAAATGATTTTGAACGCGGCGGTCACTTGTTCCTTGCTCGCGCCACCGCCGACGTCGAGAAAATTCGCCGGGTTGCCGCCGAAATGTTGGATGATATCCATCGTCGCCATCGCGAGTCCGGCGCCGTTCACCAGGCAGGCAATGTTGCCGTCGAGCTTGATGTAATTGAGATTGAATTTGCTGGCTTCGATTTCCAGCGGCGCTTCTTCCGCGAGGTCACGCATTTCCTGAATGTTTTTGTGACGATAGAGCGCGTTGTCATCCAAACCAATTTTCGCGTCGACGGCGGACAATGCTTCCTTTCCGTCAGGGCCGACCACGATGCAAAGCGGGTTGATCTCAACCATCGCAGCGTCGGATTCCCACCAGGTTTTGTAAACGCCCATCAATAACTTTGCGGCGTTGCCAATCAAATCACCTTTCAACCCGAGCGCTGCGGCCAGTTTGCGCGCCTGATACGGCATCATTCCAACCGCGGGATCGATGGTTTCCTTGACAATTTTCTCCGGATTCTTTTCGGCAACTTCCTCGATGTCCACGCCGCCTTCGGTGCTCACCATCATGATCGGGCGGGACGAAGCGCGGTCGAGAAGCACGGCGCAGTAGAATTCCTTTTTAATCTCCGGCGCGGCGGCCACGAGAAGCTTTGAAACGAGCTTGCCTTCCGGCCCGGATTGTTTGGTGACGAGAACATTCCCGAGCATCGCAGTGGCTTTTTCCAGAACGTCGTCCGCCGTCTTGCAAAGTTTGACGCCACCTTGGAAACCGCTTTTAAAAGTGCCTTTCCCGCGTCCGCCCGCATGGATTTGAGATTTAACGACGACGAGTTTTTCGCCCTTGGCAAAAAGGCCCTCGGCAATTTTTTTAGCGGCTTCAGGGGTGTCGCAGACTTCTCCCGGCGGCACAGCCACGCCGTATTGGGCGAGCAGTTGTTTGGCTTGGTATTCGTGAATGTTCATTTGTTAAAATTCGTAATGGGGAATCGATGTTTACCCTCGACTGGAAAACGGAATCCAGAATCGATGGCTCTCGTTTGAAATTATCTTTGTTCGATCGGCGTCACTTTCAACCCGACGGGACCGATATATTCGCTTTGCGGACGGATCAGCCGGTTATCCTGAAGCTGTTCCAAAACGTGCGCCGTCCAACCGGAAGTCCGGGCGATCGCAAAAATTGGAGTGAACAAATCGGTCGGAATATCGAGGGAGTAATAAACCGTGGCCGAGTAGAAATCGACGTTTGCGTGGAGGTGCTTTTGCGTCAGCATGATTTCCGCAATGCGGTCGCTCATTTGAATCCACTTTGGCTCGCCCAATTTTGCGCTGAGAATTTGCGCCATGCGCTTCAAGTGCGGCGCACGCGGATCCAGCGTTTTGTAGACGCGGTGCCCGATGCCCATGATTTTTTTCTTTTGCGCCAGGCATTCCTGCACGTAGGCATCGACTTTGTCCAGGGACCCAATCTCCTTGAGCATTTTAATTACGCCTTCATTCGCGCCGCCGTGAAGCGGACCTTTCAAGGTTCCAATAGCCGACGTGATCGCCGAATACATGTCGCTCAGCGTGGCAATCGTGACGCGCGCTGAAAACGTGGAGGCGTTCATCCCATGATCGGCGTGCAGCACGTAGCAAAGATCGAGCGTGTTTTCCTTTTCGGCGGAAGGCTTTTCGCCGTCGATCAAATAGAGGAAATTGGCGGCTTCGCTCAAGGAATGATCTGGCGGAAGCAATGTCTTGCCCTGACGAGCGCGATGAAAATAAGCCATCGCAATCGGGATGCGGGCGATCAGACGCATTGCCTTCTCGCGCTGCGAATCCATGGAGTCGTTATCGCATTCCGGATCGAAGCAACCAAGCGCAGACACGACCGTTCGCAGCGCATGCATGGGCGGCGTGGTCTTCGGCAATTTTTGGATAATATCGATGACCCCTTGCGGCAAATCGCGTTCCTCGGCCAGCTTGGCTTTGAGATGCGCGAGTTCCTTTTTGTTCGGCAGGTGCCCGTAGTGCAGCAGGTGCACCACTTCTTCGTAGGAAACTTTCCCGGCTAATTCGTTGATGTTGTAACCGCAATAAATCAGCTCACCAACATCGCCTTTGACGTCGCTCAGCCGTGTGCTTGCGGCGACAATTCCTTCCAAACCTTTGCCAGCCATTTGAGTTGAGGGTGTAGTCATGTAAAAAATTCTTCAGAACCGGAAAAAACGTCGCGCCAATCTACGGTAACGCATTTTGACGCGTCAACGGTTTTCCCTCTGAAACCGGTTCAATCCGCCAAAATTCTTTCCAACTCGTGGGCTCAACTTAGGGGACCGAGCCATTCCCGAAACTCCCCTGCGACCTCGTCGACGGATATTTCCGCCAAACCTTCGGCGTTATGAAGCGTTTTAATTCTCGGACTCGGCGGACGCCAAATTTCTGGAACCGTCTTTCCCCAAAGGACAATCCCCGGAAGGTTCAATGCGGCGGCAAGATGAGAAATACCCGAATCATGTCCAATAAACCCGGCACAACGCTGTAACTTCGCAGCCAGATCGACCAGCGGAATACTTTGAGCAATCTCGAATCGATCCCGCGGCAGCGCTGCGGCCAGACGCTGGAGCCGATCTCCTTCTGCCTCGCCACCAACGAGCAGATAATTCCATTCTGTGCCGGAACTCAGATTGCGCAAAAGCGCGAGCCACTTTGCTTCGGGCCAATTCTTACTCTCACTGCCGCTGCCGGGATGAATGGCGATTTGACTCTCGGGCGAGAGCGCCAGCGGCAAGGAAAGCTGCGGAACAGGATTCGGATCGAAAATAGCGAGACGCTCCAGCGGTTGGAGCAGGCATTTCGTGGCGTGAACTTTTTGTTTTTCATCCGGTCGATGTGGCCCCGCGATGAACTGCGCTTTGGTGCAGCGCACGACATTGGTTTGGAAAATCCGGTCTGGATCGAAGAGATACGAAACGATGATGTGAAAGCCCCCGAAGTAATCGGTTAGTTCCTCCGACAAAGCGCCACCCTTGGCGAAAAATCCGGCGAGCGGGCGCGATTCAATCGAGCGAACGCGATCCACCAGTTTTCCAGCGAGCGCGAGGTTGGCGATGTGCGGATAGCCGAGAACTTCCAGGTGAACGTCGGGAAATTGTTCGCGCAGCGCCGAAAACACCGGGAACGTCAAAACAAAATCCCCGATCGCTCCGCCGCGAATGACGAGGATTTTTCCGCGCGACGGCATGCAGGAGGCGATTTAGAGCGGGCGTTCTTTGATGCCTAATTTCTTGCGCATATCGGCGTCAATTTTTTCCTGCCGTTTGCGTTCCATTTCGCGGATTTCAAATTCGCCCTGCTTTACTCCGGAAAGCTTATCCCGTTCGGTTGCTGCAACGAGTGCCGCGGCTTCAGGTGTTGGCAAGACCTTTGGACGGAGCAATACGATGAGTTCAACCTTATTGTTTTGAGCCGAACTGCTGCGGAAAAGACCACCTAAAACCGGTAGGTCTTTCAAATATGGAACGCCGGATTTGCTGTTGTTTTTTGTCGTGCTGATAAATCCGCCAAGAATAATTGTTTCCATATCGCGCACAGCGACTTTGGCGGACGCAGACCGTTCAGTGGTGGTTGGAACCGGGTTGCCGTCGATGATCTGATTCTCCCCGAGTTGCTGGATGTTTTGTTGAATGTCCATGACCACCAGGCCATCCGGATTGATCAATGGCAGAACGTCAAGCGTGATGCCGACGCGTTTTTCCTGATAAGTGGAACTCGTGCCGCCGCTGACGCTCAGATAACTGGAGCTGCCCGTAATATAAGGAACGGTATTACCAATGAACAACGTCGCCGGAACAGCGTGGGACGTCTGAATACGGGGGCGTGAAAGCACGTTCACGCGGCTATCCGTGGCGATTGCTTCCACCGCGACATCCAAATCGTTGCCAAAGCTGCC
This sequence comes from Verrucomicrobiales bacterium, assembly GCA_947478865.1. Lineage (GTDB taxonomy): Bacteria > Verrucomicrobiota > Verrucomicrobiia > Limisphaerales > CANJXF01 > CANJXF01. The sequence continues at coordinate 11,538 of CANJXF010000059.1, forward strand.
GAAATAACTAAACCCGCTCTTCAGGTCTTGCACCGCGATCGGCGATGAATTACTTCCCGAAATAAAGTTTTTTGGATTCAAAAACGTCTGGCCATTGTTAACACCACCCGCGCCAGTAAAATTACCCTTTTGTTGCGGCTGCTGTAAGAAGCTGACCCCAACGTTTTTTCCATCGCTGATCGAAACTTCCATGATGATGGCTTCGATCAAAACCTGGGCGAGAACGACGTCGAGTTGTGAGATAATCGTTTTAATCATGACCATGTCCTGGTCATTCGCGAAGATGAGCAATGAATTCGTGCGGTCGTCGGCAATAATCTTTGCATTTCCAATGACTTGAAATTCACCCGCGCCTGAGGCGAGTCGCCCGACAATACTTTGAAGATTTCTCTGGAAAGTGTTGCGACCGGTTGTTCCGGCGGTATTTAAACCGGATTGTACCGGCTGCTGCGTCGTCTGGCCCGGAAAACCGGAGCCCCCTCCCACGCCACTCCCGACTGCACCTGGCTGATAACCACCAGGAGTCACCCCAGCGCCTCGCGTGCTTCGTCCGACTGAAATGCCTGGGCCACTGGCCGTCAAACTGCCAAGCACCTGTTGGATGTCACTGGCCAAAGCATATTTGATGGGAATGACCTCGGGCTTGACTTCCATCTCAGTGATTTTGTCGAGGCTCTCGATGACTTCGAGCATGCGCTTCACGTTTTCAGAGTAATCACGGATGATCAGGGTGTTGCTCGTCGGCACGCCAATGATGCTCGCCGGCGTTTTGGCAAAAGGACTGATGGCTTGTTGCACTTCCTGCGCCTGCGCATATTTCAAACGAACAATGTGGGTCACATACTGGCCCGCCTCGCGCAATTCACCGGCGGTGCCTTCGGAAAAACGTCCGCCCGCTGTGCCCGCCTGTGCTTCCACGACCACTTTCACAAATTTGTCCGCAATCGGGATCATGGTGATGCCATTCATCCCGAGGATCGCTTCCAATGCCGTAATCGCCTCGGTCCTGGTCAGGGGGCTATGAGTCTGCAAATCGATCTGCGTCGTCGCCGGCAACGTCGGTGCGCGCAAAATGGTCCGGCCGATCAGCCTGGAATAGATCTGCAGAATTTGTTCCACCGGCATTTTCTGGAAATTATATTCAATATCAGCTACTTCACCCGTCGCGTTCGTGCGAACGAGTGAATTGGAGGGAATCGCCGGAACGTTCATCGCCGGAGGAACAATCTTGCTCGTGGACAAAACAGGATCCGCTACCCCCGCTCCAGCCTTGGGTGCGCCGATCGCATTGGCGCCGGATGCTGAAACGGCGGCGGCATTCGTGCCAAGCGGAATAGATGGAACCACGTTTGTCTTGGCAACCAAGGCAGAGCTGGCGTTCGTCGCACCGCCGCGGGTTGGCACCGTTCGACGCGGCGACGGCAACGCAGGGAAACTCGGCGGACTTGACGGGGCCGTGGTTTGCGCCGGAGCAATTTGCGTGAACAGCAGCGCCGCAGTGAGTGTGTAGATTAGTTTCACAAATTTATTTTAGGGTCACGTTTTCTTGGTGCTCTTCGCTGGCGATTGGGGAACTGGAGCCACCCCTGGAGTTGGCGTAACCGCTGGAACTGGTCTAGCCGCCGGCGTTGGGGTCACGGCAGGAGCTGGTTTGGCCCCAGGCGCTGGCGTGACGGCGGGGGCTGGTTTGACTCCGGCTGCCGGCGCAGCGATTTTTGCAGCGGCCACGGCCGGTTTTGCGGCAGCCTTCTTTTGGTAATTTGCGCTAAGGGTAATTGTGCCCTGAAGTCGATAACGGTTTTGATCCGCCGGTTTCAAATTCAAATCGCGAACGCGGATCATCGACGCACCAGACCCGATATTAAGAAGAAAGGCAACCAGCTCTTCTTCGCCGGTGTTGACGTTTATTTTGATGGATTGCTCCTCAAAAAATTCATTGGTGTTCTGCAGGTTGCTCGAACGACTAATGGGCGAATAACTGTTCACCATGATTTTGCTCGCCTGCACCTGGGTCTTCACCGTCCGCTCCAATTGAATCTCCTGTTCGTCAGAGATAATGTTCTGAGCATCTTCCCCCTCAAGCACTTTTAATTTCGTCTTAAAGCCAGCCGGACCTTCCACTTTAGCGATCTTTCCACTGTAAATCTCAAAATTTCTTTGATTCTTCGCAAGATCCTCTTTCACACGATTCCAATCTGCAAAACGCGGCCAGACGAACACGACATTCAGCAGCACAAAAATAACCACCAGGATGCCGACCACCAGGCGACGCTCCTGCGGGCGCAAATTCAATTTGTCAAAATACGAAGTCATTTCTCGCTCTCCCCGCTCTTGAGTTTGCAGGAAAATTTCCACTCGACGACCGAGCCGCGAATTCTGCTTCCTCCAGAATTAACTTCGCTGAACAGCAGATCGCCATTCAGCTTGGTGCGGCTCAAGGCTTGATTGAAATCCGTTATATCCAGCTCGTGCTCTTGTGGAACAGTGCCAAGAATCGTGAAGGTTTTCCCGCGCTCAAAAATAATTTCGTCGATGGACACTTCTGGCGGCAACAAATCAGCCACTGCCTTCCAACAATCCAGCGCTGCAAATTGCAAATTCTTGCGGTCTTCAAGCACCCGGATGCGCGCCTCCATTTTCAACGCATTGGTGTAACTCTGGCTGATTCCCTTCACTTGGTTTTGAATGCGGGAATGTTGAAAATTCAACACCTGTAAAGCTCCAAAATAAATCGTGATGCCGATCAAATACAGAACGACCACCGCCAGCAAACCGCGCATCCAAAGCCGGTCGACGTATTGCTGCCGGTAACGAACGGCATACTCGGGAGGCAAAAGATTGACCGAATTGTTCGGATGCACCGCACGCTTCGCGGTCATCGCCGCAATTTGTTTTGGTGGAGCGAGCGGGATGACCTCCACCGGACTGCCTGCGGACTTGGTCAAAACAGGTTCCCAGATCGCGGCGGCACCGGCATCGGCGACAAGATGCCAACGGGGGGGAGACGTTAACCAGCCTTCCAGTTCACCAGTCCACGCTACTTGCGAGATCTGCTCCTTAACCAACGCGCCTAAATCCTGTCCAATCGTTGAGGAATATAAAGTGAGGTTTTGCAGGAGTCCGTCATACCACCAAGCAATCAGATACGGCGATGCCGCGGTCGCGCCTGGAAAAATCCACAAGCCATCCTCTTTGGCTTCCGTTGCAAGCAGCTCATCGAGAACGGGCAACTCCAGACGATCCGCCAGGAATTTTTGCCCTTCGAGTTGACCGAGGAATTGTTCAACCACATCGCGTGGAACAATGATAACAATGACCGTTTGCAGCGTGTCTTCCGCACGCTTGGCCAGCAATTCCATGCTCCAGGCAATTTGCGCGACTGGCATCGGGGAGATTTTTTCCAACTGCAATTCAACCATCGATTGAATTTCAGCAACGTCACTTCCAGGAAGCTGCATGACGCGGAGAAATACTTTTTCCGTCGGCAGCCATGCGATGTTCAACTTGGGCTGCCACATCGAGCTCCAGCTTTTTGCCACCACGGTTTCCGGAGGAGTTTCCGTGGAGGAAAGGGACTGATCTCGCGTGGTGGAAAACTTCCCATCGCCAGCAGAAAATTGCCAGAGATGTCGCGTGCTGACATCGAGGACGTTTGCGGAATGCCACCGGGACTTCTTTAGCTTTTCACCCATACTTCAGTCCTGCTGTCGTCCACGAGTGCCTTCATGTGTTCTTCGGTTTGGGTAACGCGCAATACTTCTTCGATGGTGGTTAGACCCGCCTTCACTTTGTTCCAGCCATCGGTGCGGAGCGTGCGCATCCCCTGCTCCATCGCGCGCTGCGCAATCGTGGAGGCAGGAGCGCGATTCATGACCAATGGTCGAATCGCTTCATTCAAAATCAATAATTCGTAAATACCCATTCGCCCCTGATAACCCAGCTGGCGGCACAACTCACAGCCGGCGCCGCGCCAGAATTTTGCCGTTTCAATTTCGTTCGCCGGAAAACCAACTTTGCGCAGGAAATCCCGCTCCACTTTTTGTTCTACTTTGCAATGCGGACAAATCGTCCGGACGAGGCGTTGCGCAAGGACTGCTTCAACGGAAGATGCCACGAGAAATGGCTCAATTCCCATGTCGATCAGACGGGTGAAGGCGCTTGGAGCATCGTTCGTATGGAGGGTGCTGAAAACCAAATGCCCCGTGAGCGCGGCGCGAATCGCAATTTCCGCCGTCTCCAAATCGCGAATTTCACCCACCATGATGACGTTTGGATCCTGCCGCAAAATGTGCCGCAAACCCATCGCGAAAGTCAGCCCGATGTCCGAACGCACCGCAATCTGGTTGATGCCTTTGAGTTCGTATTCGACTGGTTCTTCGATCGTGATGATTCGTTTCGTGATCGAATTGATCGTGCTCAAAAACGAGTAGAGCGAAGTGGATTTGCCGGAACCAGTTGGGCCGGTCACGAGCATAATCCCGTGTGGCTTGATGATGATTTCGCGAATCGCCGCTTCTTCCAAGGGGGAGAAGCCGAGCTTTTCCATGCTGAAGAAAATCTTACCGCGCGTCAGCAAACGCAGCGAAACACTTTCGCCGTAAACCGTCGGAACGGTGGAAACGCGAATATCGATTTCCTCGCCCTTAATACGAACATTGATGCGTCCGTCCTGCGGCAGCCGCTTCTCGGCGATATTCATCCCGGACATGACTTTGATACGCGAGATGAGCGAGGCTTGATAGCGCTTCAACTGTGGGGGCATCGGTGTCTGATGCAGAATTCCGTCAATGCGGTAACGAATGCGCAATTCATCTTCCGCCGGTTCAAAATGGATATCTGTCGCCCGATCCTTGAATGCCTCCCAGATAATCTGGTTGACGAATTTGATGACACTCGCCTCCTGATCGCCTTCGGTGATTTCCTTGTCTTCGCCGACCAGCAACTCGAGCGGTTCGTCTTTCGACATCTCGTCGAGAGTTTCCGCGCCGACGCCGTAATATTTTTTCAGCGACTTTTCGATTTCCGCTTTTGGGGCAAGCGCAAATTGCACCGGGCCGCGCGCATCAAATTGCACCGCGCTCAACATCGCCGCGTCAAATGGGTTACTCACAGCGACGAGCACCACGCCGTTTTCAAATTTAGCGGGCAGCACGGAATATTGAAAAGCCACCTTCGTGGAAATCTTGTTTCGCGCTTCGGACTGCGGGTCCATTTTCGCCAAATCGAGGTAAGACCAGCCCAATGCTTTGGCTAGATTCTGGAGGAAAACTTCTTCGGAAAGACCCCGTTCGCGGCAAATGAAATTCAGCAACGATTCCTGCGAACCACCGTCCAAGGCGATACGCCATGCCTTATTGCACTCCTCGAATTGCGCAGGAGTGGCCAATTCAGATTCAGCCAATAAGTTTTTAATGGATACAAGTGCCATTTCAGTAATTTCACCTAGAGAAACACGGGAACATAGAAAAAGTTGCGCTCAGGGTCAAAGAAATTGAGCCGCTAAGATTCATCGCTTTTTGCAAATGTAAAATTTTCTTTTTCGCTTCCCGCCGCACCCCTACGTTGGCGCAAAGCATGAAACATTTTGCGACCATCACAGTCATCGGACGCGACAAAACGGGCGTTGTGGCACGCGTGACGAGTTTTCTATTCGAGAAATGCGCCAACATTGAAGCACTCGAAGAACAGGTCACCCGCGGCCAGTTCAGCATGACCATTCAAGCTTCGTGGAAGCCAAAACAGTTCGATGCCGAAGGGCTTCGCACGGGATTGGAAACGCTCTCAGCCTCGCTCGGAATGGAAATTCGCCTGCGCTTTACCGATGCAAAACGCCGCCAGCGCTGCGCAATTCTCGTTACGAGGGAAACGCACTGTTTAGAATCGCTGATTGCCGCTTTTAAAACGGGGCAATTCAAAATCGCCGAGCCTGCAATCGTCATTTCCAACCGTGGCGATCTCGAATCTCTCGCGAAAAAACATCACCTGCCGTTCTTCTGCATTCCGTGGGAGGAACGCAACAGCGCCGAGGCGAAGGCCCTCGAACTGCTCGATCAACACGAAGTCGACTTCGTTGTGCTGGCACGCTTCATGAAGATTTTGTCACCCAATTTCGTTTGGCGTTTCAAAAATAAAATCATCAACATTCATCCGTCCCTTCTCCCAAGTTTCCCCGGGCCTCAGGCGTATCGGCAGGCTTATGAGCACGGCGTGAAGATCATCGGCGTCACCGCGCATTTCGTGAGCATGCATTTGGATGAAGGCCCGATCATCGCGCAGGATAGCACTCCCGTTCCATCCAATGCGACTTTGAAACAAATCGTCGCCGCCGGACAAAAACTCGAAGCGAAAACGTTGGTCAAAGCGGTGAAACTCTACCTGACGAAAAAGCTGGATGTGTTTTGGGGCGTGGTGAAGGAAGTCTGAGGCGAATCAAAGGGTTTATTTTTTCGCTTTCGCCGTCGCCCCCTGAAGTCGCGCGATTCGGCTGCACGCCACGCCATTATAATTCGTAAAATGTCCGGCGACCAAAATTTTTCCATCCTCCTGCAACGCCATCGTCCGCACCACATCATTAAAGCCGGTGCCTGAATCAAAGCTCGCATCGACACTTCCGTTAAAATTCAAACGGGCAATGTGGTTGAGCGGCACGTCATTGAAAAACCTGAAGATTCCTCCCAATAAAATCTTCTGATCGGCTTGAACAATGATGCTGCGAATTCCGCTATCCGGCCCCGCTCCGGGATTGAAGGTTGCGTCCAGGCTTCCATCGGATTCCAGCCGCGCCACTCGATTTCGCGGACGCCCGTTAAATTCAGTGAAGTCGCCGCCGATCACGATGCGTCCATCTTTTTGGACCGCGATGGCGTAAACCCACTTGTTGGCGCCTGCGCCTGGATTAAAATCCTTGTCCACCTGACCGTCGGGATTTATCCGTGCGATGCGATGGAGTTTTACGCCGTCAACGGTGTTAAAATCGCCGCCAATCAATATTTTGTCGTCGGACTGAACGACTACCGGCCAGATCACTCCATTTGCGCCAGCCTTGAAAGCCGCATCCAGACTCCCGTCAGCCTTCAAGCGGGCAAGGTGATTTCTTTTTGCGCCGGGAATTGCTTGAAAACTCCCGGCCACAAGAATTTTTCCGTCCGGCTGGAGGCAAATCGATCGAATCGTCCCTTCCATGTCCGTCAAGCGATGGAATTCATTATCCAGAGATCCATCATTAGCAAGGCGAGCCACGCTTTTGCAAACCTGCCCGCTGACATCGTTGAAATCGCCCCCCAGTAAAATTTTACCATCATTCTGCGCGACCACTGCGTAGAGGACATTGTCTAATGCGGCGGCAAAATTTTTGTCAAACGATCCGTCGGCATTCAATCGCGCAATGCGCTTGCATTCGATGCCTTCAACATTTTCAAACCCGCCGCCCAGGACGATTTTTCCATCAGCTTGCACCGCAACGGAACGGACAAAATTATCAATGCTCGTTTTGGTCTGGAAAGCGGGATCGAGCGAAGCCGTCCCGTCGGGCACCGAGGTGACTGCGGGAACTCCATTACTGAAAACCTGCTTGCCGATGAGCCAGCCGATCGCCGCCAAAACCAGCAAAGCGCCGAGAGAACCGCCGGCCCACATCATTATTTTTTTCGGTGGAATTCTGACTGGCTCGGGAATGCCGGGCAAAATCTCCACCGTTTTTTCTGGAGCGACCGGGGGAACCGGGGACGCGGCAGGCACGGGCACAACCGTCAGCCCTTTGCGTATTTTCGCTTCTGGCGCGGGGCGTTCCGGGCTGGCAGGAGCAGCAATCGGTGTCACGCGGATGGGCGCTACGGCAGAATTGAATCCAATCCAATCGGCAACCGCCGTGGCCGTGGCGGGGCGCTGCGCGGGATCTTTGGCCAGACACGCCATGATCATCGCGGCAACATGCGGCGGAACTTCGTTGGTCAATTTCAATTTTCCAAGTCGAATGGAAAGCGGCTCAACAAAGCTGTTTTGCAACTGTTCAGGAATGTCGCCGGAATTAAACGGCGTCGTGCCGGTGAGCAGATCGTAAAGGGTCGCGCCCAGAGCATAAATATCGTCCGCCACGGTTGCGGGCTGACCAGCCATTTGTTGCGGGCTCATGTGCGTGATCGTCCCGCTGGCGGCATGACGCTTGTAATAGGCTTGCAGGGGATCGCTCACGGCAGCCGCAATGCCGAAATCGGCGAGCTTCAATCGACCTTTGGCGTCGAGCATCATGTTGCCCGGCTTGAGATCGCGGTGAATGACATTTTCGCCATGCGCATATTCGAGCGCTTCGCAAAGTTGTTTGATGATCGGCTTGAGAAAGCCCCATGTAAAAACCTGGTTGGGTTGCTCCGCACGGAGCGAGTGCAGATTGGAACCGTCCACATGCTCCATCGAAATGAATGCGACTTCGCCCGGTGCTTCGTAAAAATCGTAAATGCGAACAATGTTTGAATGCGTGAGCTTCAAACACCGGGCAGTTTCGCGGCGCAGATCATCGAGCACCAGTGGATTTGATTGCAGTTGAACGAATTTGAGCGCAACGAGTTGGCCGAGTCGTTCGTCGCGCGCGAGCCAAACCATGCCCATGCCACCCTGACCGAGACTTTGGACGAGTGAATAGCGTCCGCCGCCGACGAGAAACCCCTCGCTCAATTCAATGAACGATTCCGTTTCCGGCGAATTAGATTCGGGAGTGGTGTCGTTGGACATTCGAGCGTTGCTCTGGATTTTTAATGAAGCACCCTCATGAAACAAGCATCTTTTGCAACGTTGCTTGACCACCCAAATCAAAGCCGTTACATGTTCTCCGCCATGAAACTGACTTGGAAAGATCACGAGGAAATTGCCTGGGCTTTGCTGGACAAATTTCCCGATCAAGACCCGCTCAAGCTGAGCTTTCCCAAGCTCCACGCCATGGTCATTGCGCTGGAAGATTTCGGCGACAAACCGGAAGGCTCCAATGAAAAAATTTTGGAAAATATCCAGATGACGTGGTACGAGGAGAAGAAATAGTCCAGATCCAAGTCGATTTTTTGGTGTTCGATAATCAGTAATCAGAGTTCGATGTTTTCCCTTTGAAAAAAAAATTATGGCAACCAAACAAATCATTAAACCCGCAAAATCCGCCCCCGCAGTCGGCCCCTACAATCACGCTGTCCGCGTTGGCGACATGCTGTTCTGCGCCGGACAAATCCCGCTCGACCCGGCCACTGGCAATCTCGTCAACGGCGATATCAAGGCGCAAACCGAACGAGTTTTGGAAAACGTCAAAGCGATTCTCGAAGATCAAAAGCTCACGTTCAGCAACGTGGTGAAGAGCACCGTTTTCCTCACCAACCTCGCGGACTTCGCCAGCATGAACGAAATCTACGCCAAATATTTCACTAGCGATTTTCCCGCGCGTTCCACCATCCAGGTTGCCGCCCTGCCTAAGGCCGCCATCGTGGAAATCGAAGTGATTGCGCACTTCTAATTGGGGATTCTTCGTCGCGAAGTCACGGAGGCACAGTGTGAAAAACCCATCGTGCTTCACTGATTTTGGAACCCAATCAGCGGCGAGAGTTGCCATTCCGGTTATTCTTGAACCGTTGACTCCTTTCTTTTCGCTGTGCCTCCGTGCCTCCGTGGCTTAAATAACTCCCGTGTCTGCACCCGTTTATCTTCTCATCGGTTTAGCGGTCGGCGTTTTTCTCGGCTGGATCATCGGTTTTCTTCAAAACAAGAAGGCCGCGCTGCCCATCGACAACCGGCTTGAAGACGAATTCCGCGCGCAACTTCAGCAGCGTGAAAAAGAACTCGCCCAATCTCGCGAACAGCTCACGGCGAATACCACCGCGTTAGCAACTGCCGAAGCCAATTGCGATGCCGTGCAACGCCTGCTCGCCGAGGCGAAAAACACTTACTCCGAAAATCTGCGCTCCGCCAAAGAGGCACAGGACAAAGCCCTTGCCGATTTGCGCGACACCTTCAAAGCCTTGAGCGCTGACGCTCTCAAGCAAAGCGCGCCCGAATTTTTGCGATTGGCCGAACAAAGTTTTGGCAAACTTCAGGAGACGGCGAAGGGCGATCTGGAGAAGCGGCAGGAATCGATCAAGGTTTTAGTCGAGCCTTTGAAACAGCAGCTTGAGACGTATCAAAAACGTCTCGCGCAAAGTGAAACAACCCAATCCGCCACGCTCGGCGAAGTGAAAAAACAGTTGGAAACCTTGTCGCTACACAGCCAATCGCTCGCGAGCGAGACGCAGCAATTTCGCATGGTGTTGAAATCGAATCAGGCGCGCGGGCGTTGGGGCGAAGAAACGTTGCGCCGCGTCGTTGAGTCCGCAGGGATGAGCGCGCATTGCGATTTCTCCGAACAAACTCAATCCGGCGACAGCAAGCCCGATCTCATTGTTCACCTGCCCGGCAATCGCGTCATCATCGTCGATGCGAAAGTTCCTGATCTCGATTTTTTGAATGCCATCGATGCCGCCGACGAAACGAAGCGCGCTGATGCTTTGGCGATTCACGCGACTAAATTGAAAGCGACAATCAAAGGTTTGGCCGACCGCGATTATCCGCAACAATTTCCGAACGCACTCGATTACGTTGTGCTATTTCTTCCGGCGGAATCACTTTTCAGCGCTGCGCTTGAAGGCGATCACGACCTGATGATCTGGGCGCAAAACAAACGAATCATCATCGCCACGCCTTCCTCGCTCATCGCCATTCTCCGCTCTGTCAGCGTGAGTTGGCAGCAACATGCGCAAACAGAAAACGCGCGGGAAATTGCCGAAGCTGCGCAGGAACTTTTCACCCGCGTTGCAAAATTCACCGAACATTTTGAAAAAATCCGCACCGGACTCGAACGCGCCAATGCCGCCTACAACGATGCCGTGGGCAGCTACGAACGAATGGTTCGACCCAGCGGCGAAAAACTTCTAAAACTCGGCGGTGGCGCGAACGGGAAAGAATTGGCCGACATCGCACCGATGGATGCGACGTTGCGCTTGCCGCCAAATTGATTTGTCACTTCGAGGTCTTTCCAAAGCTGACCTTCCATTCATTTCCGACTCGGCGAAATATCTGATGAGTAACAAACGTGGCCGTGTTCAGCCCTTTGTCCTCAATAAAAGCGAGAAAATAGTCATCTCCAAGCACGAACAAATCTCGCAGTTTGCTTTGTTCCATATAGCCAACATTCGGATTCTTTTCGGAAATTTCGCGCGTTCTTTGCGCGTCCCTAACTTCTTCCATTTTCTCTCCTTCGGTGGTGCCCTCTGGAAAGTCCCATGTTCTTAGAATACTTGAGGCGTCATTTATGCGCTGCGCCCAAATCCAAGTTTGTAGCAATGCTGCTGGTGTTGCTATTCCAGCATCAATTGCAGACGCCCGTTCTATTTCGGTTCCAGAATCAGGAAACTGCGCAAGATTAAACGGCCTTAACGCAATCCAATTTGGCCGCCAATTGGGGTCGGATGCATCAAAAATCTTATTACGCGGATTCGACACCTCTGCTTTGGAATTTTTTCGCAGCCGCGCTACTTCATCGCGTAGTTTGAGCAATTCAGAAGCGTTGCGGTTCAAGCGTTCGTTATCATCGCGCAAGCCGACAAGTTGACTTCCAACCTTGTCTCGCTCGCGGAGTAATTGCTCATTTTGTTCGGTGAGCGGTTTAAATTTTTGCTCCATCCGCCGAAGGTCATTTTGCAGTCGCGAATTCTTCGCCAGTTCGTAAACGCCCGTTCCCAATGCCGCAGCGAGAGTGGTCGCGATCAGAGCTTTTTGTGTCGTGGTCATAATCAAAGTTCTTCCTGCTGCAATTGTCCCTGTGGTTTTAATCGCTCGCTGACAATCGCTAATCCAAGCTCTGCCGCCGATGAAATCGCCGCGCTCAAAGCCATCGGCGCGGATTGCACGGCGTTGGCCGAAAGCAACGCCACGAATCCGCCGCTGCCAATCGCAATGCCGTTTTTGGAAAAATATTCGCGCAACCGTTCCACCGCGCGACTGACCCGCTTCTGCGCCGCATCGTCAGATGTACCGAGAGTTTGGCCGACTTCACGCAAGCTTTTGTTCTCGAAATAGCGCAGCAAAATACTGGTGCGGTCAGCCTCGTCCAGGGATTCCATCGCTTCATCCAGCAACGGCTCGATTTGCGTCCAGTTCGTGTCAGGCGAATTCATAGCGGCAAGTTCCACGGCGATTTGTTCGCGAAGTTGACGACGGGATTCGCTGCGAACCACGTCGATGGCGGCGCGGCGCGTGACGCTGTAAAGCCACGTCGTAAGAACGGTGTTTGGATCGAGCTTGGGCGCGTTACGCGCGAGATCGAGGAAGACGGATTGCAAAAAATCCTCCGCCAACTGCGTGGATCGGACCTGCCGCAAGGCGGCGGAATAAACCAGGTGAACGTGGCGCTTCCACCAACGTGGCAAACGCTTTTTCCGAGCGGTCACGCGCAAATTGCTGGAGCATATCCAAGTCACTGGGTGTCATCTTCACAAGTATATCGGCGCACCCCGTCAAAATCCGACAAAGTTTTTTCGTAACGTAGAAAAGAGGCGCTGCCACAGAAGCGGAAGCCGCCTTGTCTCCACAAAGCCCATAAGCAACTCAATCGCAACGTGGATTTTTGCTAGCGCAATTTCCATCGCGACGGACGCTAAGGAAAAGGCGTCGTGAAGAATCGCTGCGACGAGGAAGACCAAAAAATCAGAGCTGATTTACAAATTTCTGCATCGCGCTCTCCTGCTGCTCGATCGATTCGACAAGTCGAAATTGCGTGCGGCAGCGGTCAAGGTTGTGCCCCGGACGGTGGATGCGGAAATAGGTGTCGCCGGCGAGATAATCAGTGAGAAACCGGAGACCAATGGTGAAAGTGATGAGCTTGCCGGAGAAGGCGACGAACGATTTTTCAGCAGGCGTTAGGAATTTCCCAGCGGCGGAGAGGTAACCTTCGGCAAGCTTTTTAAACATCGGCATTTGCATGCGCACCTTGGTCAAATCCTTTTCGTCCTCGAGCGTGGGACTGGTGGTGGTGCGGACCATGTCGCCGAAATCGTAGAGCGCGCATCCGGGCATAACGGTGTCGAGATCAACGACGCATATCTCTTTTCCAGAATCGATGTCGAGCATCACATTGTTAAACTTGGTGTCGTTGTGCGTGATGCGTTCGGGGATTTTCCCCTTGGCCAGAGCGTTGAGCAAGGTGTCAACGATTGGCTCGTGTTTGAGCGCAAAATCGATCTCCTTCTTCGCCAAATGCGCGCGATTGAAATGGTCGTTGGCGACGGCTTTTTGCAAGGAGCCGAAGCGTTTTCGCGTGTTGTGAAAATCAGGAATGGTTTCGACGAGACGTTCGCCCGGGAGATCAACAAGGAGATTTTGAAAATTGCCAAATGCCTTGCCCGCCTCGTAGGCCTGCTTGGGATTCTGCACGGACTCAAAGGTTTGCACGCCCTCAACAAAAACGAAAGTCCTCCAGAAGTCGCCAGAGCCATCGCGGAAAAAAGATTCACCTTTGCGTGTCGGCACGATCGTGAGACAGCGGCGCGTGAGATCAGGAACGTGCATTTCCTCAAGCTTGCTTCGAATGTGCCTGGTCACGCGCATGACGTTTTTCATCAAGGCCGTGGGGTTTTTAAAAACGGATTGATTGATTTTCTGATGGATGTAGCGGACGCGCGTGCCGCCCTGGTCGTAACTGGCGGAATAGGTCTCGTTAATATGGCCGATCTTGCACGTCTCCGCGTGAAGAATTTCGCCGTAGATCTGGAACTGTTTGGAGATTTCGGTGAGTTGATGCTCTTGATAGGCCATAAATGCGTCGGTTCAGGAAATACTAACGAAAGCAGGGCCGCGAGAGATTTTTTTCGAAGCGAGAAAAAATATTCTGCCAGCGGACAAAATCTTATGAAAACGTTTTTCGCGAGGAATAAATCGACACCCCGGAATCTAAATTTCCCTATCGGAAGAAGATTTGTTTTGCTGCAAGGCTAAATTGTGCGAAAGATTTTCGCATGAAATTGGAAGCAGCAACACGAGCCATCAAAGATTGTTCCGAACGAATGAATGCGGTCTACGGCAATGTGGTGTTTGATGAGTGGGCTATTGTCTCTTTTACAAGCGGAAAAGGAACCGTTACCTCGTATGTTGGCCCAAGAAAAGAGGGTTTTTCCAAGAATTTTGTGAATGACCTAAATGCACTGCGCACTGAGCTGCTTAACACCAAGCATGAAATCGGCGATTTCGATTTCGCTAGGCACGGAACCGGCACGCACTTCGACGCATTGATGGCACTGGGCAACGAGATTTATTTGATCTGCAACAGCACGACGGATTCAATTCAGAATATTACTAAAAATTCGCGCTGGTTAGGGGCTCAGGTTCCGTTTGCAGAATTGAGCGAAAAATTTAGGGCAGACCCTGTCGCGGAATAATGAACCTTAGGCAAAAAGCCCTTTGTAGAGAAAGACTCCATAGCCCGCGATGAGAATTGCACCGGCCCACCGGGGTAATTTTCCAAAAACCGCTAAAAAGAAGAGGTGAAAAAGTGATGTGGCGAGGAGAAGAATTATTCCAGACTCAAAGGCGTCGGGCACCTCTACAGGCTTATAAAGAGCGAGAATCCCGACGCAAAGTGGGATACAGATATGCGCATCGCCGATTTGCGAGGTGTAAATAATCTCCGGCCGCCGAGTCCATCCATAGTAAAGCGCCAGAAGCGCATTGGGTAAGATCATTAACCAACCGCTCAGCCAACCGAGATGTTTAGCACTGACAAAGCCGTTTTCCACTCCGAGCAACCAATTTACGAGCCAATCGATGCTGATATAGATTCCGTAAGCCCCAATTGCCAAAAACACCAAGTCGATGATCAGCGTCCTAGAAAACTTCGCATTCTGCCGAACTTGATTCCTCAGCACGTCAAAAACTTGGAAAACCTGCCAAAAAAGAAAAAGAGAGATCAGAACAATACCATCACAAGAGTCAATTCTTCCATCTGAAGAGAGTGCCCAAAGCACACCTGAAAAGAAAATGGCCGCAGTCAGCGTGAGTAGAATCGAGAGTCGGTCCAATCTATGCCCAGAATCATCCCGTATTTTGGATTTACCCCCCCCCTTTTACCGACCTAAAATTACAGGCACCGAAGGAAAGACCCCATATTACAGCGGGAATACCGATCAGAATGGTTAGGTTAGTAACATTATTTACTAGGCAATTGGTCAGAACATCCTTACTTGATCCGCGACCTAATCCGATAACGAAGGCAAAAATCAAGTTTCCCAAACCAGAGCAATAGGGCATGACTACGGTCCCTAAGACCGTACCTTCAATACCATCATGAACCATTGACTCCAACCGCCATATCAGAATGAAGGAGGCAACCAAAAAGAGAACAACATAGAACCAAGGGTTCTGGCTTTTAGGAAAAATTAACGCGAATTGAAAATTCAAGAGATTGAAGTAAATAGTTACTGTAAGACCAAACATACGAATACCTAACCGACTACTCCGCGGATCCTCAACCTATATCCTCATTAAGCCTAAAACGAAAAAAGCCGAAACTTTCGTTTCGGCTTTTAATAAAGATCTGGCGGTAACCTACTCTCGCGGAAGCTATACAACCACTACCATTGGCAAGACTGCGTTTGACGGCCGTGTTCGGGATGGGAACGGGTCGGACCACAGCTTTATGACCACCAAAAAAACATGCGCACGGACCAATCGAGATAATTTAAAGAAATCGATCCGAGCAAAAAATATAAAGAGCGACCTGGACGGCAGGATATTCTCTGAAAACTACACACAGGTTATTAGCACAAACTTAGTTCCTGAGTAAAAGCTTGATGTTTTTTCTAAAAAGAAAAAGCGATCAAGCCTCACGACAAATTAGTATTAGTCCGCTAAAAGAATTACTTCTCTTACACGCCTAACCTATCAACCAGGTAGTCTTCCTGGAGTCTTTAGGGTCTTGCGACCGGGAAACAATATCTTGGGATGAGCTTGGCACTTAGATGCTTTCAGCGCTTATCTCTTCCGCACATGGCTACGCAGCGCTACCCCTGACGGAATAACTGCCACACCAGAAGTGCGTCATTCTCGGTCCTCTCGTACTAGAGAATGAACCCCTCAAGTTTCCTGCGCCCACAGTGGATAAGGACCGAACTGTCTCACGACGTTCTGAACCCAGCTCGCGTACCGC
>CANJXF010000060.1 GCA_947478865.1 Verrucomicrobiales bacterium
ACGCCAACGAATTCGCGTTCCGCTGGAACACGCGCCATGACTCCGATGGAATTCGCCTGGCGAAATTCGTCGGATGCATCCAGGGCAAGCGTCTCATCTATCGCCACCTGTCCCAAACTTTATGCGTTTGCTAAGTATACAAGCCCAGTTCAACAAGTCACCAGCGCGCGTTTGCGTTCCGAGATCATTGCCAATACCGGGTTCGCCACCAATCGAATCAAGTTGCCATGAAGTATCTCATTGGTTTCCGAGGAGCAGAGCATGCAACGGCCAGAACGCGATGGCAGCATGCCGAGGAGTGAAGGCGTTCTCGCCGAATCACAAATTAATGCTTTGATTTTGCAGATCAAAACGTTGAAATGAAAACGATTCCACTGGCCAATGAAGCCATCGGCATCGCCAAAACCAAGACCCAGAAAATATGTCGCTTAGAAAAACAGCTTGTTTCGCCATTTTGATTTCAACCTTCATGGGATCGGTGGCAAAGGCCGAACCGGTTCCGAAAAAGGGTCCGAATTCCAAATCCATCTTTGACGGACGCACGCTGGCGGGCTGGGAAGGATTGAAAGAGTTCTGGCGCGTGGAAGATGGCGCTCTCACCGGCGGTTCACTGACAGAAAGAGTGAAGCGAAACGAATTTCTCGCCACCACCCGAGATTACACGAACTTCGTTATTCACCTAAAAATCAAGCTCACCGGCAACGCCGGTTTCATCAACAGCGGATTCCAGATTCGCTCGCAGCGGGTGCCGAACGATTCCGAGATGGCCGGATATCAATGTGACTTTGGCGATCCAGCGTGGTGGGGCGCGATTTATGACGAATCACGACGAAAAAAAGTCTTGTCCCCGTCGGACATGGCAGCGCTCGGACCCGTTCTTAAACGGCAGGATTGGAATGATTACGTGATTCGGGCCAACGGGAATCGCATCACGACCTGGATCAACGGCGTGCAAGGAACGGATTACACCGAGAAGGATGCGAGCATTCCGAACTGGGGAAAACTCGGCATCCAGGTGCATGGCGGCGGCAAAGCGCTGGCGCAGGTTAAAGAAGTCAGCGTGGAAGAACTCCCGCCAACTCCGCAGAAATGAAAAAACAATTCACATCGAATCATCGCAACGCCAAGGTTGGCTTTTGCCCGAAGGTCGCCATTTCGATCCCTGAAGGCGGCACGCTAAGAAGCCTTCTCGCGCTGACGTTCCTGATCGCTTCACCGCTCGTCGTGTGGGCGAAACTCGGCCAGTCATCGCGGCCCAACATCGTGCTTGTGATGACGGACGACCAGGGCTACGGGGACCTAGGGTTCACCGGAAATCCAATTCTCAAAACGCCGCACATCGATGGATTTGCGCGGGAGAGCGTCCGCTTCACCGACTTTCATGTCAGCCCGACCTGTGCCCCGACGCGCACGTCATTGATGACCGGACGGCATGAGTTTCGATCGGGTGTGACCCACACCATTTTGGAGCGCGAGCGGATGAGTCTAAAGGCGGTGACGATCGCGCAAGTTTTGAACAAATCAGGCTACGCCACGGGAATTTTTGGCAAATGGCATCTTGGGGACGAAGACCCCTACCAGCCGAATCAGCGCGGATTCGACGAGGTTTTTATTCATGGCGCGGGCGGAATCGGCCAGACCTATGCAGGCAGTTGCGGCGACGCTCCGGGCAACAAATATTTTGACCCCGCCATTTTGCATAACGGCCGGTTTGAGAAAACCAAGGGTTATTGCACGGATGTGTTTTTCCAGCAGGCGCTGAGCTGGATGAATGTTGAGCGGGAAAAGAAATCACCTTTCTTTGCCTACATTGCGCTGAATGCCCCTCACGCTCCGCTCGATTGTCCCGAGGAATATCGCAAGCATTACGACGGCAAGGTGGATAATAATGCCGCCAGATTCTTCGGCATGATTGAAAACATTGATGATAATTTTGGCCGTTTGCTCGCGAAACTGAAGGAGTGGGACATCGAGCGCGACACGCTGGTGATTTTTATGACCGACAATGGCGGAACCGCCGGAGTGAAAGTTTTTAACGCGGGAATGCGCGGTCAAAAGGCCACGCCTTACGAGGGCGGCACGCACGTCCCGTCATTCTGGCGCTGGCCGGCAGGATTCAAAGGCGGGCTCGATTGCAATGCGTTGACGGCGCACATTGATATTTTTCCAACCTTCGCAACCATTGCCAATGCAACCGTTCCCCAAAGCGTGCGACTCGACGGACGAAATCTATTGCCGTTGCTGAAGAATCCACAAGCGAAGTGGCAGGATCGGTTTCTCTTCACGCACGTCGGCCGCTGGGCCCCAGGCAAAGCGGAAGATGCAAAATTCAAAAACTGTTCGGTGCGCAATTCGCGATTCCATTTCGTCAACGATTCCGAGCTTTTCGATTTGAAATCCGACCCTGGCGAGAAAGAAAACGTCATCGCAAACTTTCCCGAAGTGGTGGCAAAAATGCGTTCCGCCTACGATCAATGGTGGAACGAGATTCTTCCGGCATTGGAAAATGAAAATGCCGTTGGCCCTAAAGTGAATCCGTTCAAGGAACGGTATTGGAAACAATTCGGCGGCGGACCGGAGACATTGCCCGGAGCAAATTAATTTCGCCTGCAAAAATAATTATGTCGAAAAAGAAAGAACGCATCAGCACCGACGCCACGGCAACTGGCGGGTTGAGCAATCCATTTGGCGATCTGAAAATCGAAGGTCTGCCATCTGGACCGAGCGACCTTGAGCCAGCCAAAACGGAATCCGGTCCACCGAAACCATCAAAAATGGGACGCGTGGTGTTGCGGCGCGAGACGGCGCATCGGGGAGGAAAAGTGGTGACGATTGTTTATGATTTCGCACCGAATATTGGCGGAGCTTACATCGAGTCGCTCGGAAAAAAGCTGAAAGCGTCGTGCGGTTGCGGCGGCACGGTGAAGGGGCGGGAGGTTGAAATTCAAGGAGAGCAAGTTGCGAAGATTCGCGTGCTGCTGGAGCAAGAAGGGTTTCGCGTCGCGGGCGTAATTTGATCGTTCGCCAAGTTTATCTTCTTGTTCGGGACCTCGCGCGGCCCAATCATTCTTTCGCAAATGGATTCACTTACTAATCAGCAGATCAGCACACTCAAGTCGATGGCTCAACGGCTGGAACCAATGTTGAAGGTCGGCAAAGCCGGGTTGAGCGACGGCTTCATCAAGACGGTCGACGAAGCCCTTACTCTGCATGAATTGGTGAAGGTGAAGTTTGGCGACTTCAAGGAAGAGAAGAAGACGCTGTCACCATTGCTTGCGGAGAAAACGCAAAGCTTTCTCGTGATGCGGGTGGGAAACGTGGTCGTGCTTTATCGCCAACAGCCCGACGCGGCGAAGCGCAAGATTCGCATTTGATTTGCGCGCGGCAAACGCTGCTTGTTTTTCCGGGGCGCACCGTTCACTTTTTCCGGCATGCCTTCAAAATGGTTTTCCGTCGCAACGTTCATTTTTTGCCTGGCAACCTCCGCTTTGACCGGGGCTGATGCACCGGCCAGGAGGCCGAACGTAATCATCATTCTCGCCGACGACCTTGGTTACGGCGATCTGGCCTGTTACGGGCATCCAAAATTCAAAACGCCGAATCTCGATCGCATGGCGGCGGAAGGGGCGCGACTCACACATTTCAACACACCCGCGCCATTTTGTGCCCCGACTCGTGCTTCGCTGATGACCGGGCGCTATCCATTTCGTTGTGGGATGACGGCAAATCCTTCTCCTGACTCATTCGGCCCAAGCAAGGATATCGGCCTGCCCGAGACTGAGGTCACTTTGGCGGAACTCTTTCATCGTGGCGGCTATGCCACCGGGATGGTGGGCAAATGGCATCTCGGCCATTCCAAGCCGGGATACTTTCCAACGCACCGCGGCTTCGACGAATACCTCGGCATTCTCTACAGCAACGACATGAGGCCCGTGCAACTGCTCGATGGCGACAAGGTCGCGGAATACCCCGTGGTCCAAGCCACGCTTACGCAGCGATACACGGATCGAGCGATACAATTCATTGAGCGCAATAAAGCGAAGCCGTTCTTTTTCTACTTCGCCCATGCGATGCCGCACAAGCCACTCGCGGCCTCCGAGAAATATTACAAGAAGAGCGACGCCGGCTTGTACGGCGATGTGATTTCGGAGCTCGACGCAAGCGTCGGTCAAGTCCTCGCGAAAGTGAAAGAGCTGGGCCTGGACGAACAGACGTTGATTGTTTTTACCAGCGACAATGGCCCGTGGTTTGGCGGCAGCACTGGCGGATTGCGCGGCATGAAGGGCACCAGTTGGGAAGGCGGATATCGCGTGCCGTGCATCGCGCGTTGGCCGGGGAAAATTCCCGCCGGACACCTCAGCGCGCAACCAGCGGTGATGATGGATTTATTCGCGACGGCGCTGAAAGTTTCCGGAATCGCCGAACCTTCGGATCGCGTCGTGGATGGAAAAAGTATTCTCTCGCTCTTCACCTCCGACGCGAAGAGTCCGCATGAAATTATTATTGGACATCAAGGCGCGAGGCTCGCGACGGCGCGGGATGAACGCTGGAAACTACACGTGCTTGCGGCCAATGGGCGACGCGAACCCCTTCCCCCCGGCGAACGCTGGATCGATCCGCGCGCACCCGATGGCGTAACTCTTCTTGCGCCCTACGAGCAATATCAACCTTCCGCCTATCCCGGCCTGCAAACGGGCGACGCTCCCGCTCCGATGGAGTTATTTGATCTCACTACAGACCCAGCCGAACAACACAACGTCGCCAATAAAAATCCTGATGTGGTCAAGCGGTTGAAAATGCTCTTCGACGATTTTGCGAAAGACGCGCCGCCGGCTGATGAACCGCCGCCTAAAAAAGAGAAATCCAAAAAGTAGTCATTTTCTTTTCGGTAGCATGGTTTCAATGCTCGCTGCGACTTTCTCTGCGAGAACACCATAACCTCCCTCGCTATAATGAACGTTCTCAGGGCGTTGGATCCTCGATAATTGCGGCAAGGCAAATGCATAGAGGTCGTTGGTGATGATCTTGTTTTCCTCCATGACTTTGGCCGCCGCCGCGTTGTAAATGGGAACGTCCTCAGTGATTCGCCCGAGCTTCGACGCTGGCCCGGGCACCGGCGTCGTATTCGCCCAAATCAGTTTTGCCTTCGTCGCCTTCAACTGGCGGACCAGTTCGCGCAAATTTGTTTCATACTGTTCCACGGTCAAACGCCGCTGTCCGGGCGCAACCAGTTTCAGATCGTGCAAACCGAAATTGAAATGAATGACGTCCCATCGACCATCGCCAAGCCATGATGTTAGTTTTGCCAGGCCATTGGTGGTTGGCCCTCCATTTTCCGGGATGCGATGGACGTTGGCCTTTCCCTTAAGCAGATTGCGGACAGGAATGGTGTAGCCCATCGAAATTGAATCACCGATCAACAGAACTCTGGGAAGATTTGGGTCGTCAGCAATTGCTTCGATCGACAGATCTTTTTTGACGACTGGCCGGGCGACTTCCGGCTTTGCGCTTTTCCCGTCAGCGAAGCAGCCCAAAGCGGATAACGCGATAGCGATTACGGCGGTGAATGTTTTCATGTTGCGGAGCTTAGTTTCGAATCTCCTGCCCCAGCAACCAAAACCAACGGCGCTCCGGTTGAAAACCCCTCGCCATCGAAAGCGGCTTGTTTTTCCGCCAGCGGGGATTCATTTTCCGCCGCATGTTCACCAAATGGTTTTCGCTTTCCGCCCTGCTTTTGTTCGTTGCGATCGGCAATTCCCATTCGGCGGACGCTGCCGCACGAAAACCAAACTTTATTTTCATTCTCGCAGATGATCTGGGTTGGAGTGATCTCGGCTGTTACGGGCATGCCCAGTTAAAAACCCCGAACATCGATCGTCTCGCCCGGGAAGGAACTCTCTTCACGCAATTTTATGTCAACGCCTCCGTCTGCTCGCCGAGTCGTTGCGCCTTTTTCACGGGGCAATATCCGGCTCGTCACAAAATTCACGGGCACTACGCCGAACACATTTCAAACGCGCAACGCGGGATGAACAATTGGCTCGATCCCAGCGTGCCAAATGTTGCGGCGCTGTTGAAAAATTCCGGTTACGCTACGGCCCATTTTGGCAAATGGCATCTGGGCAACGGCGAAGGCGCTCCCGACCCGACCCGCTATGGATTTGACGAAACACGAACGGTCAACTCCAACGGTTCGACCTGGGATGAACCCGACCTGACGTTTCGCGCGAAATCGTCCGGGGCGATTGTCGATGAAACCATCCGCTTCATCACCGCGCAGAAAGACAAACCGTTTTACGTCAACGCCTGGATGCTGATTCCACACGCCACGTTGAATCCGACGGAGGAACAGATGAAGCCCTACGAGTATTTACAGCCTGGTGGAAAAAGCCTTCCGTTCAAAAGCGCCGCGCAGATTTTCTACAGCTCGGTGACCGACATGGATAAGCAGATTGGCCGTTTGCTCAAGGCGCTCGACGACCTTGGACTGGCCGAAAACACGGTGGTGCTCTTTTCCAGCGACAACGGGCCGGAGGATATTCATATCAGCAATGCCGGTCATAGCGGCGTGGGCAGCGCCGGGCCTTTTCGCGGACGCAAGCGCAGCCTTTATGAGGGCGGGATTCGAGTGCCGGGAATTATTCACTGGCCGGGAAAAGTTCCCGCCGGAAAAATTGACGACACATCGATTGTCTCCGGCGTTGATTGGTTGCCAAGCGTTGCGAAATTGGCGGGCGTCAATATTCCGGGCGGACACAAATTGGATGGGGAAGATTTGAGCGACGTTTTCCTTGGCCACTCACGGCCGCGAGCCACGCCGCTGTTTTGGGAGTGGCGCTTTCGGATTTTCGGCGAGCCCTTTCATCAGAGCCCGATGCTTGCCGTGCGTGAGGGCGACTGGAAATTATTGCTCAATCCAGACCGAAGCCGAGTCGAACTCTACGAAATTAAAAAAGATCTGACGCAGCTTAATAATGTGGCTGCGAAGCATCCCGACGTGGTCGCGCACCTGAGCGAAAAAATTTTGGCGTGGCAAAAAGAACTTCCGCCTGGCCCAACTGATCCCGGCGTGGGACAGGTCAGTTCTCCATGGCCACGCGAGCCAAAGTCAGGCGCAACGGTTTCGGAGAAAAAACGCTCTGGGAACATAAAATAGATTTACCCGCCTCGTGATCTTAATTTTTCAAACCATCTGCAAATGCTAAAACTGAAGATCAATTTCCTCTTGATTGCTGCGTCAGCCTCACTTTCGTCGGCTGGCATAATTGGCACCAACTCCCCGTCGCTGCCGATCACAACCGACCGGATCGCGACTCTGCCGAAAAAGGAGCAACCCAGCTGGAAGACCTATCTCGCCCTTTCGGAAAAACAGTTGCAGGCCGATCGCACCTTTCTGTTTAACGAAGCAATGAGGCGCGGCCTCCGAGAATTATCCAACCCGCCGAAAGGCAATTCCAAGAATCGCCCGCCGCTGAATAATCCGCCATTGTGGTATGCTCAACCGGATGCATTGCGGCTGGCGGAAAACCTTGTGTCGTTTCAAACTCCGGCGGGTGGCTGGGGAAAGAATCTCGATTTCAACGAACATCGGCGCGCACCCGGCGAACGGTTTGCAACTGGAGGCGGCTCGTCGCGTTTGACAGAATTCGATAACGACCTCCCGCGCAACTTCGGCTGGAGCTATGTCGGCACGTTCGACAACAGCGCAACGACGACGCAATTGCGGTATCTGGCCAAGGTAATTACCGCGGTGAAACCCAGCCAAAGCGAAATCTATCGCGCATCATTTCTGCGTGGATTGAATTATATCGTCGCCGCGCAAAATCCGAATGGCGGCTGGCCGCAGGTCTGGCCGTTGGAAGGCGGCTATCACGACGCCATCACGTTCAACGATGACGCGATGGTCAATGTTCTCCGATTGCTGCGCGACGTTTCGAACGGTTCGGACGAATTTGCTTTTGCCTCTCAATCCACGCGTAAACTCGCGCTCTCGACCATGGAGCGCGGCATCGACTGCATTCTTGCGACGCAAATTCGGGCGGAAGGCCCCCCGACGGTCTGGTGCCAGCAACACGATCCCATCACGCTGCAGCCCACCTCGGCGCGCAATTATGAAATGCCGTCGCAAAGCGGCTCCGAGAGCGCGGAAATCCTCTTGTTCCTGATGGAGTTGCCAAATCCCGGGGCGAAGATTGTGGCTGCCGTTCATGCAGCCGCGGCGTGGCTCGCGAAAGCCGAAATCCACGACGTTGCATTCAAATCCATGGGCGCCGATGGACGTGAACTCGTGGCGAGCCCCGGAGCGGAACCGCTTTGGGCGCGGTATTATGGAATTGGCACAGACCTCCCGATTTTTGGTGAGCGTGATAAAACCATTCACGCCAGCGTGAGTGAGATTTCCAAGGAGCGCAGGAATGGATATAGCTGGTTCAGCACGAAACCCAGGCGCGCGCTAATCCAATACGCTGCGTGGAGAGAAGCGCATCCCAGCAAAACAGCCGGGCCGTAGCGGAAATTTATTGACCTGTTCGGCGTCCCTTGCGCAAAGTTGCCAACATGTTCTCCCACAAAATTTCTAAAATTGCCGCGACGCTCGTTTTTCTCGCTGGAATTTCCTCAGCGATTTCTGCGGACAAAAGCCCTAAACAAGGCGTTCAAATCACCGAGCTGACCGACCGTTTGCGCGTCGAAATCGATGGCAAGCTCTTCACGGAATATTATTTCAAGGATGTCGCCAAGCCCTATTGCTATCCGATCATTGGACCCAGCGGAGCGGCGATGACCCGCAATTGGCCGATGAAAGATGTGCCCGGAGAAGAGCATGATCATCCGCACCATCGCTCGCTTTGGTTTACGCATGGAAACGTGAACGACGTTGATTTTTGGATGGAAAATGAGAAGGCAGGAAAAACCGTTCACGAAAAATTCCTCGAAGTCAGCTCCGGAAAAAAGGCGGGGGTCATCCGTTCTAAAAATAAATGGGTTGCCAAAGATGGAACCGTCGTGGCGACCGATGAAAGAACGCTTCGCTTCTCTGGAGACGCCAAGCTGAGGATGATTGATTACAACGTCACGCTGACCGCTGGGAAAACGGACGTTAAAATGGGCGACACGAAAGAGGGAACGATGGGCGTCCGCCTTGCGGAATCGATGCGCCTCACGCAAGGCAAAAACACGCCGGGCGAGGGACACATCGTCAATAGCGAAGGCGTTCGTGACGGCGAGACCTGGGGAAAACGCGCCGCATGGGTGGACTATTATGGGCCGGTTGAGGGAAAGGTCGTTGGGGTCGCCATATTTGATAGCCCCAAGAACCCTCAATTCCCAACCTGGTGGCATGTGCGCGATTATGGATTGTTTGCCGCGAATCCCTTCGGTGTGCATGATTTTGAAAAGAAGCCGCCCGGCACTGGCGCTTACACCATTCCAGCAGGGAAAAGTGTGACCTACCGCTATCGCATCGTTTTCCACGACGGTGATGAAAAACAAGCCGACATTGCAAAACTGGCCAAGAAATATGCTGGTGAATAACGCTCAACCTTTACCTGAATAAACCAAAAAGCACGCCGTCCTAAATACCTGCTATGAAACAGATCAATCGCCGCAGCTTCCTCAAAAGCTCGCTTCTTTCAACCGCCGCGCTCAGTTTGCCGGTGCATTCCTGGGCGCAAGTCCGCGGAGCCAACGACGATATTCGCGTCGCAATAATTGGCTTTAACGGCCAGGGAAAAGGTGATCTTGAAGACTTCCGCAAAGTTCCCGGTGTTCGCGTGGTGGCGTTGTGCGACATCGACAAAACAGTGCTGGAACGCGAAGCGGCGAAATTTCGCGATCGCAATGAGCCGATCGAGACCTACACGGACGTCCGGAAATTGCTCGAGAACAAAAATATCGACGCGATTTCCACGGCCACGCCAAACCACTGGCACGCCTTGATTTCCATTTGGGCCATCCAGGCCGGCAAAGATGTCTATGTGCAGAAACCGGTTTCGCACAACGTGAGCGAAGGCCGGCGCATTGTTGAAGCAGCACGCAAATACAATAAGATCGTTCAGACTGGAACGCAGAGTCGCGCCAGCTCAGGACTGCTCGAAGCCGTGGAATACGTCCAATCAGGCAAGCTCGGCAAAATTCTCGTGTCGCGCGGGATTTGCTACAAACCGCGCCCGAGCATCGGCAAGTCCACCAAGCCCTTGGTGATCCCGGACAATATCGATTTCGACCTCTGGTGTGGTCCGGCGGAAAAATTACCGATCATGCGCAGTCGTTTGCACTACGATTGGCATTGGGTCTGGAACACCGGCAACGGCGACCTTGGCAATCAGGGCATTCACGAAATGGATGTCGCGCGCTGGTTCCTGGGTGAAAAGGAACTTTCTCCAAGCGTGTTCGCGGTCGGCGGTCGGCTCGGGTATGTGGACGACGGCGAAACGCCCAACACCATGATGATTTATCACAATTACAAGAAAGCTCCCCTGCTGTTCGAGCTCCGCGGCTTACCCGAAAAGACCGGCTCCAAATCGATGGATAGATACAAAGGCGCAACGATCGGCGTCTCGGTGGAATGCGAGCACGGAACAGTTGTGGTCACGAGCTACAGCAAAGCGACGGCGTTTGATAAAGACGACAAAGAAATCAAATCCTTTGAAGGCAGCGAAAACCATAAAATCAGTTTCATCAAAGCGGTTCGCAGCCGAAAGATCAGCGACTTGAAGGCCGACATTCTGGAAGGTCATTTGTCCAGCGCGCTCTGCCACACCGGCAACCTGTCACAACGGCTTGGCAAAGCCAGTTCGCCGGACGAAGTTCGCGAATCGATCAAGGGCAATAAAGAAGCGATGGCGACGTTTGGCCGCATGTCCGAACATCTCGCCGCGAACGACGTCAATTTGAACATCAATAAAATCGCGATGGGCTCGTTCTTGAAAATGGATCCGAAAACGGAGAAGTTTATCAACAATCCGAAAGCCAACGAAATGCTGACCCGCAACTACCGCAAGGGCTTCGAAGTCCCGGCAAAAGTCTAGGACAGCAAAAGAGCGAAAACTCACCTGACTCTGGCTAACCCCGGAGTCAGGTTTTCTTTTTTTCAATTCTTCCCGATCGCTCCAATACCTATTTGTAACAGGTTTCAGCGTCGCATACCTCTTGCGCAAAATCGCCCGCCGAGGCGATGCAACGATTGTATTTACCTGCTAAAAGCAGAACGGCAAAACGCGCACAATTACTTACCCACCCGGAGTGGACGCATCATTTCGTTGTCTTCATGCTCGACGATGTGACAGTGCCAGACAAATTGGCCGGGCAGATCAAACTTTGCTTTGATGCGCGTCACCTGTCCGGGATATGCGATAACCGCATCTTTGAAACCGGTTTCCCACAACTCAGGCTGCCTCGGTTCACCGGCCAGCATTGCTGGGACCATCGCCATTCCTTCTTCTCCGGCGACGACAAGGTCCTGGCGATTGACGACTTGGAATTGCACTTCATGGAGATGAATCGGATGAGCGTCCACGGTAAAGTTATAGATTTCCCAAATCTCCGTGTCGCCGAGTCCGGGGTTCTCGGTGACGGGATCGTCCCACATCATCGGCATTGGATAACCCATCTCGTCCACAATCCCGAGAACCGCCGCTCGGGGGCCGACATCTTTCAAGACATCTGAAACCTCTTCCATCAATGCGACTTTACGCGTGCGCACGGCTGCACCCAGCGCAGCGAACGCAGGCAGAGCGAGTTGGCTCACCTCCAAACTCGGGTCGCGTCCCGTGAGCGGAACGACCGTGAACTTCATGATCTGTCCCGTTGTCGTGGGATCGGCTGGTTCAAATTCCTCGTAGGGAAGCCCGCCCGCAAACGGCTCGTCCGGGCCTTCGTTGATCAGATAAATTTCCGTTCCCACCGGCGCGTTGGTGAAATCTACGATCACATCTGCTCGTTCGGCGGGCGCCATGAGTAATTGTTCGAGCACGACTGGCGAAGGCAGAAAACCGCCCTCGGTGCCAAGTTGCGTGAAAGGTAACACCGGCGCGGCTGGCCGAGGCGCGAGCGGATTGAGCACTAACTTCAAAATGAGAAAACGCGCATTGCAGCCATCGAGCAAACGGAATCGATACCGTCTAGGCTCGACGTTCAGGGTCGGCCACGTCTTGCCGTTCACGAGCATCGTGTTGCCGAAGAACTCCGAATTCCAGATCGGCGAAACGTCGCTCTTCGGGATATAAGGGCCCGTGAACCCGTCAAAAAAGGCGCGGCTATTCGGATAGAACAAAGAGCCATCGGCGTTGAAAGCACGATCCTGTATTGCCAGCGGAATTTCGTAGTACCGAGTTCCGGGCGCGTCGCCCAAGGCGGGAGCCGGGCCCGGAAGGATGCCCGCTGGCAAATCGCCAGTCCCGCCACGAAGCAGGTAAAATCCCGCCGGTCCCGCATAGACATTAAGGCGCGTCATGCCGAGCGTGTGATCGTGATACCAGAGGGTCGAGGCGCGCTGATCGTTCGGATATTGAAACACCGCCGTCCCGCGGTCCCACGGCTGATCCAACGAGCTTTCGGATTTCGCCTTGAACGGGTCATACCAGGTTCCGGACTTGAAGTAATTGCTCGGTATATTTTTTGCATCCGGCAAAAACCACGCCTCCGTGTAACCGTCGCTTTCCTCCGGGGCATGCGCGCCATGGACATGCGTTACAATCGGCACAGGGCCAGTATAAGGCGTCACCTTGGCATTTCGTTTGAAGAGCGGTCGACTGTCGCGTGGGCCGGGTGGATTGGCCCAATGCAAACTCGGATCAACTGCGAACAGGTGCGGCAGATAATTCCCCGAAGCGTCCGTTAACTGGTTGATCCACTTCACGCGTAATGGCGTGTTGTATTTCGCTTCCAGCGTGAACGCTGGATAATTAAAGGTCTCCGGATGATTCACGGAACCGTAGCTCCACACTGTTGTCGTCGGCCAGCCTGCGGGCAAAACCTGTTGCCGGAACTGCCGGACGCCGATCTCGTAGTAATCCACATTCTTTGCCATGCGCTGCGGGAGCTTCGAGGTGCGCGGCATCGCGGGCGGGATCACCAGCGGGGTCACATACTTGGGGAGCAACAACGGATTGAGCGTCCCGCCCGCAATCACTTCCGCTGAAGCAGATCGAATGAATCCTGGCCAGGGGAGGAGCGAACCGGCTCCAGCCAAACCGCCTATTTTGAGAAAATCTCTACGAGTAATCATATAATTCCTTTCCATAAACGAACAGGTTGTTGCCTGGGGACTTGTCTGTTTTTATCTGCCGCAAGTTGAATTCAGCTATGGCTCGTTGGCTTAACCCAAATTGCCCTTTGCGCCTCATTTCTTGTTTGAACGCTCTGGATTAGTTTCCAACTGCCGATTGCAGTCTTGCTCAGAGCTGCGGGATGCCCGCGCAGAATATACCCGGCTATTTCCTCAAGCCGACTTTTCTCAAATCGATCGGCTGGATGCCCAACGTGGAGGCGGGCGAACCGGATTTGAATCGAAAGTCGCCCGCGTCGGGATTGCGGAAGGTAGGATCGGCGACGAGGCTGTGGGTTTCTGCACCTTCCGCACGCGCGGTGGCGAGATGTTTGTCGGCCCATTTCGGATCAGAGACATGCCAGTAAAGGTTGAAGTCCGTTTTCGTTTCGCTGAAGTGCGGGTCCGGTGCTCCCACCAGGTTTTTCAAATAGAATGGCCTCGCGCGCGCGTCTTTGACGAATTGCACGTTGCGCTGAATTACCGCGCCATCCACTGGAATGCCTTCGATGGAAAATATTCCCCGCGGTTGAAAACACCCGACCGGGTCCATGACAAAATTATTGATGATAAAATTCTTTCCTTTGATGGCGATGCCGGTGCCCATTCCGCCATTTCGCAGGACGACGTTGCGTTCAATGGTTGTTTCGTGCTGGTCGTCGTCGCAACGGATTGCTTCGCACATGTTTTTCGACATGCAGTCATGAATGAAGTTCTCGCGCACAATGTTGCCGCGCCCGGTGCCGGAGACATAGATCGCGTCGCCGTCCCAAAGCTTTTTCATGACGTCATGGATTTCGTTCCGTTCCACGATATTGCTGCGACCGTGCAAAAAAGGTTCGCGCAGAGTCCATTCGATGCGTTTGCCGGGCTCGGGCATTACGGCTGAACCACCCGCTCGCTCGACTTCGTTCCAACGGATCGTTCGCCAGCCATCGCCCCGCCCTTCCCTATTCCAATTAATTCGGCCACTCACGGTAATTGCGGTGTAGTTAACGTCGTGAATCAAGTTGTTGGCGATTCGGTTCTCGCCGCTTTGCCAAACGCTGATCGCGGCGGCGTGCCAAAGAATCTCGCCGATGTCGTGAATGTGATTGCGGAAAATCTCATTCTGCCGATTGACGTCCTTGGTACCTGGGCCGTAGCCCGCCAGCAGAATTCCAGCGCCACCCAGATGTTCGAAGATGGAGTCGGACACACGATTGGAGCGCGCGTGCAAATCCATGCGCAGCCCCGCGCCACCGCTCTCGAACCAATGGCATTTCTCGAAGATAATATTCTCCGCGCCACGCAACCGCACCATGGCAGTCGGGCGATCGAACATTTCCCAATCGTGTTGCAAGGTGGAACCGATGCGCTCTTTCTCCCACGGCCAGCGATCGCCGCGGGTGAAGGCGAGGCCGAGAAATCTCAAGCCGCGCACCGGCGTGTCAGTCGGCCCGTCGTAATCGATCCGACCCTCGACGCGAATCAACTCGGTGAGCTGCGGCGCTTCAATCCCTTGAGGCTTCGCGCCGTCGCGCGGCAGGAGGTAAAGCTTGCGCGTCGCCGAATTCAGAACCCATTCGCCCGGTTGATCGAGCACATCGAGAACGTTCTCAACCCAAACCGTGCCGTTGGAATTGACGTCGGGGAGACCCCACCGCACTTTCAACATGGGATAGCTGGCGGGAATGCGCGTATGGGCTATACCGGTTGACTCGTCCACGGATTCGAGCGGAAGGACATTCAGAACCCAGCCGTAGTTCGGGCGGATAACTATTTCAACTTCGTCGAGATTCGACCAGTTTTTCAAAGCGCCTTGCGGAAAATAGAGCGTAAAGCGATCAATCCCCTCGCCTGTTTTGTAATCGCGGGTCGGAGAGAATGGAGTGCCTTGCGCACGGGGCAGACGACCGGCATTGTCGTAGAGCGTTCGAAACGGGCGAACCGACTCCGGCAGGTCAGCGACCCAAAATTTTCCTTCCTGTTTCCAATTCGCAACCGGCACTGCCGAGGTGAAGACAGGTTTCTCATTTTTGTAGGCGGCGTAAGTGATCGAGTGCCCATCGTCGGCGGAATCTTCGGGCGAAAACACCACCGTCTCCTTCAAGTGATACAAGCCGCCGCGAATGAATACGGTATGAGTCTCCTTAGGAAATTGAGATTTTCTGGCGCGCACGGCGTCGCGGGCGCGGGCAAGTGACGCGAACGGTGTGCTTTTTGTCCCGCTGTTTCCGTCATCACCGCTGGGTGAAATGAAGAACGTTGCCGCAGTGATATCGGCAGCCGTCAAAAGGAAGAGAACAAAATAAATCAGCGCGGAGGATTTTCCTTTCGTGAACACACGACGTTGATTGTCGTTTTCCGCTTGGAACGCAAGCGGATTGTTGTCTGCCAGCCGTAAACTTCTTGCTTAAGTTCATGCGGCATCTAATTAATCACGGATGAATTTTCTCAGCAGTAAATCGCAGCCAATTGTCACTCGGTCCATAATTACGTTGCGACTCAACCGGTTGTTCATTTCACACCTGCTCGCTCTGAGTCTCGCGGGCGTCGGCGCTGCGCAAGCTGGCGAGACTCAAACCGTCGCGTCGTTTAAGCGCATAATCACCAAAACCGTCGGCTACGAATATCTGGTTGCGCTTCCCACCGGATACGATGCTGCCGCCGACAAACAGTGGCCTGTGATTCTTTTTCTCCATGGCTCAGGCGAGCGCGGCGCCGATCCCTGGCTCGTCACTCAACACGGCCCGCCCAAACTTCTCCGGGGCGATGCGCTGGTCGCGACGAATGCCGCTCCCGATGGAGCCACCGGCGCTCGCGCGCTGGACAAGCTGGCGGCTGGCCAACTGAGGAGCAATTTTATCGTCATTTCGCCCCAATGCCCCGTCGGCAGTTCGTGGGATGATGACGCCGTTCTCGCCCTTCTGGACGAAGTCGCAGCGAAACACAAAACCGATCCGCGCCGCATTTATCTCACCGGCTTGAGCATGGGCGGTTATGGCACGTGGAGCGTGGGGCTCAAATTCCCCGAGCGCTTCGCCGCCATCGTGCCAATCTGCGGCGGCGGCCAATACTCCGATGTAATGCGCTCTTCCCGCGCCAAGAAAGCCGCTTTTCTGAGTCTCGCGACGTGGGCGTTTCACGGTGCGAAGGATCCCACCGTGCCGCTCGAAGAATCCGCAAGAATGGTCGCCGCCCTGAAAAAAGTTGGCGTCACCGACGTGCAATTCACGGTCTATCCCGAGGCGAAACACGACTCATGGACCGAAACTTACGCGAACCCAGAACTTTACGTCTGGCTACTCAAGCATCAGCGGTAATTAAAAAAATCGTTAGCCCGGTTTGACGCCTGCTTCCTTGATTGCTGTAAGTCGTTTAGCTTTTTGGGATTCAGCTGGGCGAAACAGGCAAACCGTTGTCCATGATCGCGATGCTTTGCCATGCAAAATTCTTGCTTAAGTTCATGAGTTGCCTGATTAGTGACGGATGATCCCTTTCGGCTCTAGTTTGCCTAAGCTTGCTGCTCGTTCCACGGTCCCGGCGCGACTCGTGCGCTCGCTGATTTTGCCGATGTCCACCCTCGCCCTGGCATGTCTAATTCCAGTCCGCAGCGCGGCGGCTGAAACCAGGGAAACAAAGTCCGCAACCAAGGTAAGCTACTACGGCGAGATACGCCCTATCTTCCAGGCGAACTGCCAGGGATGCCATCAACCGGCGAAATCAAAAGGTGGTTACGTGATGACGGATTTCAAAACCTTACTCGCGGGCGGTGATAGCGAGGGCGCGGCAATTGTTCCTAAAACTCCCGGGAAAAGTTCGGTTCTGAAAATGATCACCCCGCAAGACGGCGAAGTGCGCATGCCGAAGGGGAAACCTCCGTTGACGGAAGCCGAGGTCGCACTGATCAGTTCATGGATTCAACAAGGCGCGGAAGACGACACGCCCAAGGATGCTAAACGTTTTTACGATGCCGACCATCCGCCGATCTATTCGCGGGCGCCGGTCATTACTTCGCTCGATTATTCACCGGATGGAAAGTTGCTCGCGGTGGCGGGATTTCACGAAGTGCTGCTCTACGAGAAAGATGGAGCGGCTTTGGCAGGACGGTTAATTGGATTGTCCGAGCGCATTCAATCACTCGCTTTCTCGCCCGATGGAAAATCCCTCGCCGTGGCTGGCGGTGATCCCGCCCGTTTGGGCGAAGTTCAGGTCTGGGATGTGGCCAAGCGGAAACTCACAGTCTCGGTGCCGCTCAGTTACGACACACTTTACGGCGCAAGCTGGTCGCCCGACAGCAAGCTGATCGCCTTTGGCTGCCCGGACAACACCGTGCGCGCCATCGAAGCATCCACGGGAAAACAAGTCCTGCAAATGGGTTCGCACAGCGATTGGCCAATGACGACGACGTTTTCGCTGAAGGGCGATCATGTAATTTCGGGCAGCCGTGACATGAGCGTTAAGTTAACCGAGGTCGCGACCCAGCGCTTTGTGGACAACGTGACTTCGATTACTCCCGGCGGCCTCAAGGGCGGGGTGATGGCGATGGCGACGCATCCGAAGTTCGAGGAGTTCGTCACGGCGGGCTCCGATGGGTTGCCAAAAGCGTACCGCATTTTTCGAGAGGTGAAACGCGAGATTGGTGATGATGCACAATTCATCGCCGATCTGTTTCCGATGACCGGTCGCGTGTTCAGCATCCGTTTCAGCGCGGACGGCAAAAGGATCGCGTGCGGCAGCGGATTGGATCGATCCGGCGAACTCGTCGTCTGCAGCTATGACTTCACGAACGAAGTGCCGAAGAACCTTCGCGACATCATGGGAAAAGTTCCGAAGACGCGCAAACCCGAGGAGCAACAACTGCTTGATGATCACAAGAAGCAAGGCATTCGGGAAATTGCCCGCGTTTCCATTCCGCATTCAGAAATTTATTCCGTCGCCTTCACCCCGGATGGAAGCAGAATCGCCGCCGGCGGTTCTGACGGAAAGGTGCGCCTTTTCAACGCAACAAACGGAGCTGTAATCAAGGAATTTTTATCGGTTCCGGTCACGAAGGGAACGATGGCTGCAGCTCGACCCAGCTGGGCACCCAAGACGAGCAAGAACATCGAGGCAACGAACATTACTGAGTCGTTGCCCGATGGCGCAAAGGTCGCGGGATTGGATATACAGCCCGCGCGAATCAAGCTCAGCAGTCCGAACGATTACAACCAGTTGTTAATCACAGCGCGCCTGGAATCCGGCGATGCCGTGGACGTCACAAGGCTCGCGACGTTCAGCATGAAGCCGCCGTTGGCCGATGTTTCTTCACGCGGGATTTTGCATCCGCTGAGAAATGGAACAGCTAAACTGAGCGTGACGCTGGCGGGGATATCAACGGAAACAACGGTTGAAATTTCGGGGCTTGGAAAAAGCTATCAGGCGGATTTCATTCGCGACGTGAACCCGGTCCTTGCCCAACTCGGATGCAGCGCGGGCACTTGCCACGGCGCAAAAGACGGGAAGAACGGTTTCAAACTTTCACTGCGGGGCTACGATCCGGAAACCGATTTGCGCGCTCTCACGGACGATTTAGCTTCCCGCCGAGTGAACCTCGCTTCGCCCGACGACAGCTTGATGTTGCTCAAGGCGGTTGCCGAAGTGCCGCATGAAGGCGGCCGCCGCACCACGGTGGACAGCAAGTATTACCAGATTCTTCGCCAATGGATTGTCAATGGCGCAACGCTGGACATGAAATCGCCGAAAGTGACGAGCATCGAAGTATTTCCCCGCGATCCGGTCGTGCAAAAAATTGGTTCGCGTCAGCAGATGCGGGTGGTCGCTCATTACGGTGACGGAGCCACGCGTGATGTGACCTCCGAGGCATTTATCGAAAGCGGCAATGCCGATGTTGCCACGCCAGAAACCGGTGGGCTCATCAACACTTTGCGACGCGGCGAAGCTCCGGTGCTGGCGCGCTATGAAGGAAATTACGCCGCCACGACGTTGACCGTCATGGGAGACCGCAGCGGCTTCGTCTGGCAGGAACCGGTGGCGTGGGGCAAGATCGATGAACTCGTTGCAGCCAAATGGAAGCGCATGAAAATTGCGCCTTCAGAACTTTGCAGCGATCTCGAATTCATCCGCCGTGTTTATCTCGATTTGACCGGGCTCCCGCCATCACCCGAAGAACTTCACGCCTTTGTCGCCGACTCACGCGAGACTCGATTGAAGCGCGACGAAGTCGTAGACCGCCTGGTTGGCAGTTCTGACTACGTTGATTTCTGGGCCAACAAATGGGCTGACCTGCTTCAGTGCAACAGCAAATTCCTGGGAGCCGAAGGGGCGGAATTATTTCGCGCATGGATTCGTAAAGAAGTTGAGAATAATACCCCATACGACCAGTTCGCCCGCGAGATTCTAACGGCATCCGGTTCCACGAAAACCAATCCAGCGGCGAGCTATTGGAAAATTGTCCGCACTCCAACCGAAGCGATGGAAAACACCACGCATCTCTTTCTGGCAACGCGATTTAATTGCAACAAGTGCCATGACCATCCATTCGAGCGCTGGACGCAGGACCAATATTATCATCTCAGCGCTTATTTCGCTCGCGTCTCATTGAAAGAAGACCCGGCAAGTGATGGCAAGAAGATCGGCGGTTCCGCAGTGGAAGGCGCGAAGCCGCTTTATGAAATTGTCAATGATGCGCCCGACGGAGAAGTGAAACATGATCGCACCGGAAAAGTATCGCCGCCGGTGTTCCCCTACCCCGCGAAAGCCGAACCAAAGGAGAAAGCCACGCGCCGCGAAGAACTCGCCGCCTGGATCAGCACCCCGGAAAATCGCTACTTTGCCTCCAGCTATGTCAATCGCCTTTGGGGCTATCTGACTGGTGCCGGGATCATTGAGCCGCTGGATGACACGCGCGCCGGAAATCCTCCGCGCAATCCGGAACTGCTGGATTATCTCGCGCGCCAATTCATCGAGAATAAATTCAATCCGCGCCACATGGTGAAAATGATCTGCAAGTCGCGCATCTACCAACTATCGATCCGGCCCACCAAGTGGAACGAGGATGATAAAGTGAATTATTCTCACGCCATTGCGCGGCGCCTTCCCGCGGAAACTCTTTTTGACTCGGTGCTAAAAGTGACTGGAAGCACGCTGCAGATTCCCGGCGCAAAACCGGGACAGCGCGCGACCCAATTGTCCGATGCCGCGATGGACGTGGGAAGCGGTTTGCTCGCCACGCTTGGTCGCCCGGTTCGCCAGAGCGCCTGTGAATGCGAGCGCAGCAGCGACATGGGCTTGGGCTCGGTGATGGCGCTGCTGAGCGGGCCGACCATTTCCGGCGCGATCAATGGGCCGACCAACTCGCTGGCGAAACTGGTCGAGACGCAAAAGGACGATCAGAAATTGATCAATGAAGTTTTCCTCCGCGTGGTCAACCGTCCTGCAACCGAAGCGGAAACCAAAAACGTTTTGGCCCTTTTGAGTTCGGTTGATTCTGATAACGCCCAAATCACGAACCAACTGGGCGCACTGGAATCAAAGTTGGCGCCGGAGATTTCCGTGCTTAATCGCAAGCGCGACGAGGCGATCGCGAGAGCGAAAAACGATCTCGGCACCTATGACGAGATGACTAAAAGCCTTCGGGCAGAACTCGAAAAGCGGCGCAATTCGGAACTCTCGCTCACAAAACGCGAGTTAAAGGAGTATGAAAAACTCCTTCCCGCCCAGGCCGCCTTTTGGGAAACAAAAAATAATCCAGCCGAAACCAAAACCACTTGGATGCTGATCGATCCGAAAAAAATCTCTGCCACCGGCAAGAACAAACTGGCCCGGCAAAACGATGGCTCCATCACCTCCTCTGGCGGAAAGAGCCCAGCCGAGTTCGTCGTCCATTCGCAAACGTCCCTCACTAATATTACCGGGGTCATGCTCGAAGTTTTGCCCGATGAGAACCTCCCGAAATTCGGCCCTGGCCGCGCTTCCGATGGAAATTTCGTGTTAAGCGAATTGGAATTGAAGTGGGCCAGCGGGACGAATAAGCCCACCGCGGATGCAAAGTTCTCGGATGCGAGAGCGGATTTTTCGCAGAACGAATTTTCGGCGGCGCAGGCCATCGATGGTAAAGTCGAGGCGGGTAAAAATGGCTGGGCGATTTCCGGCGCGCCTGGAATTCAGCGCCACACCGCCACCTTCAAACTGGAGAAGCCAATCGCGAGCACGAACGGCGCGTCCCTGCGACTCGTGTTGAAACAGAATTTTGGCAATGACCTTCTGCTGGGCCGCTTTCGCCTCTACTTGACCGGCAGCGCGGAGCCGTTGGACTTTGGCCTTCCTGAAAAAGTGGTGCAAGCCGCGCGTGCATCCGCAGGACAGCGTCAGCCGGAGCAGGCCTCCGCGATCCTTGATTTCTACCGTTATTCGGATGCGGAATTTTGGAAACGGAAACAGGCCGCCGTCAACGCCTCCGCACCTCTCCCGGTTGATCCGAAGTTCAGCGAGCTGCAGAAGTCCATGGCGATAGCCGAGGAACCCGTTCGCCTTGATCCTTACCTCGTGCAGTTGCGCGTGGATGCGCAAGCCAGCGGCAAGCAAAGCGAAAACAAGCGACTCACCGTCGTGCAGGATTTGACCTGGGCATTAATCAATAGCCCGGGCTTTCTATTTAACCATTGACCCGATTACCGGCTTAAAACCCACAGCTTAAAGGATAAAGATTATGATCAAAGTTACTGGCGGCACGTGTAGCGACCTGTGTGATGCTCATTTGAAAATGACCCGGCGCGACCTCCTGCGGGTGGGTGGCGCTGGCATGCTCGGCCTTTCGCTTGGGTCGCTTTTCAAATTGCAAGCACTCGCCGGAGAAGTCGGAAAACACGCAGGCGGGCCTGGTTGGGGCACGGCAAAGAACGTCGTGATGATTTACCTTCAGGGCGGCCCGAGCCATCTCGACCTCTGGGATCCAAAGGAGAATGCGCCCGATAATATTCGCAGCACGTTCAAGCCGATTCCCACGAAAATTCCCGGCATTAACTTTACCGAGATATTGCCCGAGCTGGCGAAGGTGAATGATAAGTTCACGATGATCCGCTCCATGAGCTACACGCCGAATGGCTTGTTCAATCACACCGCGGCCATCTACCAGATCATGACTGGCTACACGACCGATAAGGTCAGCCCGTCCGGCCAACTCGAGCCGCCGGACCCGAAGGATTTCCCAAATTTCGGGTCGCAGATTGTTCGCCTGCGCCCGGTGACCGATCCGATGCTTCCATTCGTGATGTTGCCTCGACCGCTTCAGGAATCCAACGTCGTGGGCAAAGGCGGCACCGCCGGTTTCCTCGGAAAAGCGTTTGATCCCTACACGCTGTTTCCCGAGGGCGACGACATGGACATGACCAAGATGGATCGCATTCGCGTCGATGATCTGAAGTTGCCGCCGGAAGTTTTCGCGCTGCGCCTGCAACGCCGCGCACAATTGCGCGAAGCCGTGGAGGCAGCCATGCCGGATGTCGAGAAGGCGGTGGAGGGTTACAATCTCGACGACTATTACAAGCGGGCACTGAACCTGATTGTTTCCGGCCGCGCCCGCAATGCGTTCGACCTCACGCAGGAGTCCGAAAAGACACGCGATAATTACGGACGAAATACGTTTGGCCAAAGCTGTTTGCTCGCCCGGCGCTTGATCGAAGCCGGCACTCGGGTCGTGGAAGTCATTTGGCCGAAGGTGGCGAACTCCGATAACCACTCGTGGGATCATCATAGCAATTTGAGCACGCGCATGAAAAATCAATCCGGCCCGATGCTGGATCGTGGACTCGCGGCGTTTATTTCCGACATGGACGATCGCGGCTTGCTCAAGGACACGCTCGTCGTCGCAATTGGAGAATTTGGTCGCAGCCCGCAAAAAGGCGTCAGCACTTCAGGCAATTCCAACGACGCGGATGGTCGCGATCATTGGCCGTATTGCTATACCTCCGTGATCGCCGGAGCAGGAATCAAGCGCGGTTATGTTCACGGAAAATCGGACAAGACCGGGAGCAGCCCAGCGGAAGATCCCGTCCACCCAACGGAGTTGCTGGCGACGATGTATCACGCGTTTGGCATCGACCCGGAGACCATTGTTTACAATCACTTGAAGCAGCCGCGCGAATTGGTGAAGGCCAAAGCGGTGACAAAATTGTTTGCGTAGAGCGTTGGAAAGACCGTCGGGCTGTAGGCCCGAGTTGGAAATCTGGTTTACTGAAAGAGCCTGAAAACTTGATTCCCATTCGAGTTGGTTAGAGTCACAACATTTTGACCACCAACTGAGACGGGCGGCTGCGCAACCGATGTCCAAGTTCCACTTCCAAGGTTGGTGCGGCTTTGCAGGCTAAAAATCGGGCCCGCCGCAGGCCAGGAAATCTTCACCAACTGATTGGTTCGCTGCACGGCGAGCGTGGGCTCAATCACATCCCCCGAGAACGTCACCATATCCAGCCAAAGCGTTCCAGCTGTGGTGTAAGCGCCGGTCCCTTGCGTGCCGATGAATTGATCAAGGCCATCGCCAGTCGCCGTGCTCTCCCATTCGCTCACAAAACGGATTCCGAAACTTGGATTGTTATTGGCGCCGGGGATCGCCGAGAAACTAACGCCAGTGGGAAACCATGTGACTTCAGTCGGGTTCGTATAAACCCGGTGATCGATAAAATTTGTCCCGTCCAGGGTGTATTGCACGCGCCAAAACCTGCTGCCCGATGCGCTGTTGTAGTGGTCCCACGAAAGCGCAATGTTGCGGTATCCAGCAGTGCTGACGCGGAACTCTGCACCACTGCTTTTATTGCCGGTTCCCTGCGCCGGAAAACTGCCAAGACGCCACTTGGAATTATCGCTCGCGGCGGAATCGAAACTGACCGGTGAAACGTTGCTGTTCAGCGAATTTGTCGCCGTGCCTACGGAGGAAACCGTTCCACTGCCCACTGCGGGAACCAATGTTCCCGTGCTGGTATTATTGTCCGGCGGATTGCTGTTAAAATCCCAAAGGGCGATGGTTTTTGAGCGCATTACTTTGAGCATGAACGATCGGCTGGTCGCAGCGGATCCATCGCTCACCGTAACCGTGACCCATGTGGCGCCGGCCTCGTTGGTTGCCGGAGTCAAACGCAAAGTTCGATTGGCGCCGACGCCGGTCAACGCTATTCCGCCGGGAGCCAATAACGTTTCATTTGAGGAAAAAACATTCACCAAAAGGTTCGCCGGATTCATCTCGGCGTCACTCACGGTGAAGGAAAGATTGGTGGTTGAGGTATTGGCCTGAATCGTCTGGTGGGAAAAACTGGTAATCGTCGGAATCGCATTGGAGGTGGAAAGCGACGTCGTAAATTTCCAGGTTGGCCCCGTTGTAGTTTGCGCGCCATCACTGACGGTTGCATACCATTCATATACGACTCCGGCAGCGAGGTTGGGCCAGGTGAAGGCACTATTGCTGCCCGAGGGGACGTTGCTGTTCGTTCCAAGAGGAAGGAAATTTCCGGAGGCGGGTTGCATGGCGTAGGGCACGGTGAATTCACTATCGGCATCCGTTTCATATTGGTTGAGCCACGGCGAATATGATTTGACGCGAATCACCGAATTACTCGGCGAAAACTCCATCAGGCGCATATATCCATTGCCGCCGTTGGCCCGGAATTGATAATCGGAAACCAGCGTGGTGATCGTGCGCCCGTTGAAAACGTCCTGCCTGGAACCCTCTCCATTCACATGGCCCGAGAGCATCAGGAACAGATTCGGATTCCCCTTCAACGCATTGTAAACGAGGGTCCCTTGCGAGCCAAACGAGGACGGCGTGGTCGGGCTGCCGATATAGTGGCTGACGACAATCGCGCGCCGATTCAGATTCGTTTGCAGAACATTATTCGCCCAATCCAAAATGGCCGACGCTGCGCTCACGTCGTATTCGAAAAACACCACAACAAAATCCAGTCCGCCAGCTGAGAATAAGTCAAAATGGTTGTCGTTGTTCGTCCCGTAGTTTCCGCCGTAATAGGATCGACCCGCAAAGTGCGATACGCCAAAGAATTGGTTGTAAAAAGCGGAAGTGCCGTTCGGGTCGCCATTGGGAGATTGATCGTGATTACCCACGGCGTTGCCGTAAGGAATCCCCTGGGGAAGCCCTGTTGTCACGGGGTTTTCCAGGCGATAGAGAGCATTGGTGGCGTTGAGCCATTCCGCCAAATTACTGGGGCCGGCGTTCGTATCGCCGTGGTCGACGATATCACCCAATCCGGCGACATAGGCCACGTTACGCGAAACTCGATTATTCACCAGCCAATCGGTTTGCGCGGTGAACATGCCGATGACCGCACCGCGCGATTGGGCGGTGTAATATTGCGTGTCGGGCAAGGCGGCAACGGTGAAATCGGGTCCGGGCGGAGCGATCCGGCCAAAGAATTTCACCGTCAGCGCGCTGCTGTTTGGATCGGAAACTGAGACATTCAAGACAACGGACGTCGACATGTTGACCGAGTTGCTGGCGGGAGAAATTAACCCTGGAGAACCCGGCGCAGCGCCTGAGCAAAACGGAAGCAGAAGCAAAGCAAAGATCAAAACGCTCCTGCGAAATTCAAATGAACCACTCATCATGATGAGCCAAAACTGTATCCCAAAACTTTCTCTTGTCACTTCGGTTTTAGCCGAAGGTTTGGATATTTCCAGCGCATTGCCGCAGTTGATTTTTCTCCTGTTGCAGTAACACGCTACCTCGAATGAGATTTCCTGCATTCAACAGCGAGGCGGATACGAGTTCCGCGCCGCCGTCGCCAAGGAATCGCTCGCGCAGTTAAGGCTTCCACCCGGCTTCAAAGCCACCCTGTTCGCTGCGGAACCGGACCTGCGAAATCCAATCGCCATGGCCTGGGATTCGGCGGGACGTTTGTTCATCGCCGAGAAATACACCTACGCCGAGCGACCGCTGAAGTTTGATCTCAACCTTCGCGACCGCATTTTGATTTTTGAAGATCGCGACGGCGATGGACATTTTGATTCACGAAAGGTTTTCACCGATGAATACGCTTGCTTCAAGACCGGCCTCGGTCGTGACAATTTAGACTACCTGCTCGACAACATTCTCGATCCCAGCGCAGTGGTGGCCGGAAAAGAAAACCGCAGAGAAGACTTCAGGTAGTTCGACCGGGCTTGTTCAACAACGGCTAGCTTCGACGCTCCTTCGCTGCGCTCAGTCGGTCAAAGCTAGCCTTGGAGGTTAGCCTTAGAGTCAATCATCTAGTCGATGTCCTTTGTTTGAGAGAGTGCATGATGGATTCTCACCAACGCGTCCAAAATTGTAAACTCCACCACGCGGGCACGAAAGTGAATGATGAAGAGTGCCGCTGGGTGCGAGCAACTCTGCTTCTGTGGGAGCTGCACCTGTAGCACCGTGCTTCTGCAGCCACTCCGCTTTCGCGTCGCGAATCGCGTGAAGATTCGCGATACACGAATTACGCTGTGCCGTGGGGCGTGCCGAGATGAAACTGGGGATGACTGCTGCGCCGATGAATAAGACTACCAGTGCCGTTGGGATCGCTAGCGATAGTTTCTTCCGCCCGATGAACAAAATGGTGCCGGCGGAAAGCAGGAGGACGACAGTTAGGACTGCTTGACCTCGTGTGATATATTCGTGCAACCACTCCATAAGGCTAGACCGTATGGCTTAACGAAGGGTTTAAGAGAACGTTTGGATCCAGTAGAACGTGGGTGGCCGAGCGTGAGCCAAGCCGAGCCAGAATGCGAAAGGCCCGTCGTTGAAACAAGGAATCATCCATCACAGCAGAAAGGAAACAAACACCCATGAACAAAACAGTGCATTACATCGGTTGGGCCGTCCACAAAGAAACGATGGCCGACGCAGCGCCCAGTTTAGGCCGGAAAAGAAAACCGCAGAGAAGACTTCAGGTAAGTTCGACCGGGCTTGGGTAGTATCGGAAATTTTGTGTTTGGGTCGGGTTGTTAGTTTTTGTCCTTTTGCTCCGGGGCTAGCCCCGGAGCAAAAAATCTTTTTCCAAACATAATGGCAAATTGATTGGCCGCTTGCGCCCATTGCGGTGGTGCTTTTTGCCA
>CANJXF010000061.1 GCA_947478865.1 Verrucomicrobiales bacterium
GCACGCGCCCTGGCTTCATTGCCATACGCCTGTGCCAATTGCTGCAAAACCGGCTCTCCCGCCTGAATCTTAGAAATTTTCATGCGGACCAGCCTAAACCATCCCCTTGGACATTGGCTGTCCATGCGTTTGTAAAATATACAAGCCCATGTTGAACGCTGCCGTCGCCGAGCGCGATGTTTCCCTGTTTCAAATGAATCTCGTCTGTAAATCTAACCTTCTGCTTCGTGGTGAGTTGAAGGATTCCGTCTTTCGCAGCAAAACCATTGGTAATGTTCCGATCGCCAGCCAGAATACTTTTGGGAAGAGTTTTATGGCCGTCCAAGCCGATGAAATAGCTCACGTTGCCATTGCCGAAATTGGTAAAGTTGGAGGCCCATAAGCGCATATCGCTCGGACAAACCACAACTTTTGGTGTGCCTAATTCATTCGAAATGAGTTGGAAGTAACGGTAGACCGGTGTCATCTCATCTACGACAGGCTTGTCATTTGTGGAAATGTTCATGGGGTATCGGTCAAAGTAGTCCCCCGCATAAATGCGGAAGGCCAGCCCGACTTGTTTGAGATTATTTACGCAAGTGAGTCTATTCGCGCTACCTCTAACCCTCGTTAGAGATAAAAGTAATACCGCAACAAATCCGAGAATTATAACTGCAATCGCCACAAATAATGATTTCAAAAGAGTTGCCCCTGCTCGGAGGCTTCGATGACAGGTTTTCATAAGCACGGTTCCCATTTAGCAGTTCACGGCAACTTGATACGATTGCTGGCGAACCCGGTATTTGGAATGATCTCGGAGCGTAAACGTGCGCTGCTGACTTGTTGAACGCTGCCGCCGCCGAGCGCGATGTTTCCCTGCTTTAAATGAATCTCGTCGGTAAATCTAACCTTCTGCTTCGTGGTGAGTTGAAGGATTCGGTCTTTCGCAACAAAACCATTGGCAATGTTCCGATCGCCTGCCAGCATGGTTTGAGGAAGGTTTTCATTGCTTTCCAAGCCGATGAAATAGCTCACGTTGCCGTTGCCAAAATTAGCAAAGTTAGTGGCCCATACGCGTGAATCGCTCGGACAAATTACAATTTTTGGAGTGCCCAACTCATTTGAAGTGAGTTGGAAGTATTGATAGACGGGCGTCGCTTCGTTGACGACTGGATTATTAGTGGTCCCTATGTTCATT
Organism: Verrucomicrobiales bacterium; assembly: GCA_947478865.1. Classification (GTDB taxonomy): domain Bacteria; phylum Verrucomicrobiota; class Verrucomicrobiia; order Limisphaerales; family CANJXF01; genus CANJXF01. The sequence goes on from CANJXF010000061.1 coordinate 1,178, forward strand.
GGAAATCTGTCCACATTGTCCTCGGCATAAATGCGAAAGGACAGATAGATTTGTTTGAGATTATTTACGCAAGTGATTTGCGGGGCTCGACTTGAAACACGAACCATTTGAGGAAGAAGCATAAACGCCACAAATACCAACGCGGTCACGACAAACAATATTTCGATAACGGTTAAGCCTGATATTTCACAAGCAGCGTGAAATGGCAACGGAGTGGCGCGCCGGTTTGTAACCGGCTTTGGACCCGGAGAAGCCGCAAAGCCGACTCCAAGTCGGCGCTCCGCTTGATGTTTGTGAAATAGGTGGGTCAAACCGGTTCGGAAATTTTGAGAGCAAGTTTTCATAAGCACGGTTCCCATTTAGCAGTTCACGGCAACTTGATTCGATTGGTGGCGAACCCGGTGTTGGGAATGATCTCGGAGCGTAAACGTGCGCTGCTGACTTGTTGAACGCTGCCGTCGCCGAGCGCGATGTTTCCCTGTTTCAAATGAATCTCATCGGTAAAACCAACCATCTGATTCGTGGCGATTGCGAGCAGTCCGTCCTTCAGCGCGAAACCATTGGTGATATTTCGGTCGCCCGACACCATGGATTGGGGAAGATTTTCATTACTGTCCAAGCCGATGAAATAGCTGACATTACCGTTGTTGAAATTGGTGAAATCGTTTGCCGCCTTGCGTTTTAAATCATTCGGACAAATCACACCTTTTGGAGTGCCTAATTCATTCGAAATAAGTTGGAAGTATTGATAGACGGGTGTCGCTTCATTGACGACTGGATTATTAGTGGTCCCGATGTTCATTGGATATCTGTCAGCATTGTCCCCGGCATAAATGCTAAAGGACAGCCCGACTTGTTTTAGATTACTTACGCAACTAATTCGACCGGCTTTTGATGTGCCACGATTAAATCGAGGGAGAAGTATGACCGCGACAAATACCAACGTGGCCACGACAAACAATATTTCGATAAGGGTTAAGCCGGATATTTCACAAGCAACCTGAAATGGCAACGGAGTGGAGCGCCGGTTTGCAACCGGCTTTGGACGTGGAGAAGCCGCAAAGCCGACTCCAAGTCGGCGCACCGCCTGATGTTTGTGAAATAGGTGGGTCAAACCGGTCCGGAAATTTCGAGAGCAAGTTTTCATAAGCACGTTTCCCGTTTGCTGTATGGCTTTCTATAGCAGCCACGATGCCTGCGTGATTTTCCTCTGTAAACAGCGGTTTGTTCCAGAAAATTGCGCGATCCTCACGCAAACGGAACGAAGTTCACGCTTATGGACTTTAGAACGGGACCAACGCAAAGACGCCAAGAGGCCAAAACGCAACCAAATGGGAGAGGCTTAGCCTGGCGTAGAAATCTTTTCAATTTTTCTCTCCTGCGTCTTTGCGCCTTTGCGTTAACCCGGCCTAAAAGTCGTCCGGATGAACTATTTCTTGAGGCGATAGAAGCGCGTTTTGAAATTCGCGGATTGCGTGTCGGTGAAAACGGCTTCGGCGCTCGTGCCGGTGTTGGTTTGCAGCGGTGCCCAGTTAACCAGATTGCTGGAGCCTTCGATGACGTAGGAAGTTCCAGAAGGCGCGACGAGTGTCAGCACCGCCTGGTTGTTCGTGAAATTGACCGACCTGAATTCGAATTGCGAAATGCCGGGCACGGTTTTGAGTCGATAGAACCGCATTTTGAAATTGGCGGATTCCGTGTCGATGAAATTAATTTCGGCACTTGTGCCGACGTTCGTCTTGAGTGGAATCCAATTCACGAAATTGGTGGAGGCTTCAATCACGTAGTTAGTTCCGGACGGAGCGACGAGCCGCAACAAAGTCTGGTTGTTCGTGTAACTGACGGACCGGAAGGCAAATTGCGGGTTGCTCGTGACGCTGACGGAAATGTCATCGATGAGCCAGCCGGGATGATTTCCAGTCCCGAGCGAAAAGAAGCCGTAATAAAATCCGATGCGAACAATATGACCGAGGTAAGGGGCGAGATTGATTTGGGCTTCTTCCCAGCCGAACGAACTGTCGTTGTATTCAGCGATCAGACTCCATGCGTTCCCGTTGTTCGTGGAGACGTAAACCTGACCCATTTCATAGATGTCGGAATCGCTTTGCTCGGTGAAGTCATAGCTGTGCCAGAAGCGAAGCATGGCTTGATCGCCGCTGGTCAGGTCAATGGCGGGACTGGCCAGCGTGGTGTCACCGAGATCGATGAATTTCCCGTCGAGATTGCTGCCCCAGGCGTTGGTGGGAGAGTGCGCCTGAGATTCCATTCCATTGTTGGGCTGGCCGAGTTTCCAGGTCGTGGTGCTCGGTTCGCCATCGAGGACCGTCCAGCTGGAGGGTTTGTTTTCAAGGTTGTCATTCAAGGAGGCGAGGGGCTTCAACGTGCGGGTCAGATAAAAATTTCCGCCATTGTCGTCGATCGTCGCATTGCCCGCAGCGTCACGGCTGGTGAATTGCAAGTAGTAGGGTCGATCAGGCTGCAGGCCAGTCAACGTTAGGGAATGGCTGGTTTTGAAAGTGGATCGGTATGCGGTCCGGCCAGGGAAAGTCGATTCGCCAAATTGGACGAGGGCATCGGTTGGCTTGGAGGTTGTCCAGTTGACCACGATTTCCTCGTATTCAGGTGCGATCGAAACGTTGGTGATAGTGGCGGGAACAGAATCAACCGTTGCCACAACCTGCGCCGTTCCGCTCGAGGATAGATCAACATATTCTGCCCGGATTTCATCGCCGCCTTTCACCCGAAGTTCGCCAACCTGAAAACTATTCGTCTGCGCAACTAGCGTGACAAACCCGCGAAACAACCCAAGGCGCGGGGTTTCGTTCAGGGTAACGCTCTGTCCGCCCGGTGCAGTGTCGCTGAATACAGTGGCGCTGGTTTGGCCAGTTCCTTTGAGGTCCGAATCGACCACCTCAATGGTGACGAGAGAGGGAATCGCATAGGTCGACCGGTCCAGGACGATTGTGCCGAGGCCGTTTGCGCCCGGAAGGAGAAAGCTGACCGCGTTTCGAAGGAAATTAGCACGATTGTTCGGATCCGGTTCGGTTGCTGAAATTGCGTCTAACGGAAATGGAAGAAAGACAACACGCCCAAGGCTGTCCTGTCCAACCTTCGGATAACGCACTCCCGCCACGTCGCTGGATCCATCGAAGAAAATCGGTGAAGAATTTGTTGTGATCGTCAGCGTGTCCGCCACATCCGGACTCTGCCCGAGGAGATCCAGGAAATAGTTGTCGTACTGCGAATAATCAATGTCGAGATTAACGCCACTCGTTATGGGATCATTGTCAATGCCGTCCACAGCGGAGATTCCCGCGTCTTCGGCAAACGAAGCCACGTGTAATATGTTGGAGCGAAAGGAAAGGGATGAACTGTTCGTTCCCATGCGGCTGAGGAGTTCCATTGACGAAAGGAAGATGGAGCCGCCGTTCGTGAAATAGCTGCCTAGAACAGTTTGCTGGGCTGGGGATAGTGAGTCCGAGCCAAAGAGGCTGTCGTTGATGCGCCAGATCACGATGTGAAAGGGGCGAAGGTCATTGGTTCCAGGCGACCCAAACTGGCTCACGGGCCAGACGTCGAAGCTCAGCCCTATTTGATTTAACGCGTCCGTGTAGGAGGATTGCGGTATGACCGGACTTGGATCATCAACCACCGGCACATAAGCATCTACCAGGAGGATGGTCGCCGCGGGTTGCGCGATAAATTGGAACAGTTTTCCATTGTCATCATTCGTGGCGCCATTCCCAGCTTCGTCAATGGAAGCCACCTTGAAGAAATAGTTCGTTCCGGCCGTGAGGTTATCAAAGATTACTTCGTGCCCAGTTGTCAGCGCGGAATTCGTAATGCTCAACGACAGGCTGCTATTCGTGCCGAGCCGTGTGATTGATGTAGAGGGCTCATCGGTCTGCCAGGAAACGACCGTTCGTCCGAATCGGTTCGTGACGAAGATGTTCGAGATGATGGGTGGCAGGAGGTCGGCGCGCGCTGCGGCTTGCCGAAGACCGGCAGGCGATGCGTCCTGATAACTCGCAAAAATGTCAGCGTTGTGCGCGATCTGAAGTTTTCCATCGACCGTGGCGGAACCGGTCGCAGTGGCCACGTTTCCGGTGAAGGAACCGGTAGAGCCAGATGCGGTCAGCAAGAAGTTTTCACCGCTCGGCTCGGTTGAACTCCACACGTGAACCGCGGCGGATGGTTGGCCGGCAAGGTTGAGATCCACGAGCTTGAGTTTGATTGTGCCCGGAGCCGAGTAAGATTGTTTATCGAAGAATAGCACGCCAACTCCCGGCGGCGGAATATCGGCGGAAATCACCAGCGCGAAATCCTGATCGTCAACCAGGGGCGTATCGCGGCGAGCATCTTCGACTACGCTGCGGGCGCGGACGCGGACAAGGTATTCACCTCGCGCCGGGCTGGATATATGAACGGCTTCCACGTTGTTGATGTTGTCGTAGGAGGTTGCGCCCGGAACTGATTCGCCTTCCTCGAACTGGTTCCCGTGATAGCTGCTGCCATCTGGCGCGATGACTTCGAGATCAAGGTCATTAACTAGCGCGGGAATGGCCGCAGCAAAGCCGGGAACATCGCTGTAGGCTAAAGTTATTTTGAGTGGCTCATTAGGACTGGCAACGAGGACGCGCTTCTCGAAAACCTGGTTATTGGTGAGGCGCTCCGTTTGATCGACAAATTGATAAGTCCGAGGCGAACCGATAATTTCCGTCAGATCAACGCGACCCCAGCCAGCGTCGTTGTTCGGAACGGGCTGGAAAAATTCGCCGTCATCCAGGGCAACGGCGGAATTGATCAAGGTCGCCTTAACCAAGGCAGGGGACGGAACAACGTTGGTCACCGTTTGCCGATAATACTGGACCAGCACCGCGGCCGCTCCGGAGACGTGCGGGCCGGATTGCGAGGTTCCGCCCTGATAAAGATAATTTTCGGATATGGGTGCCCAGGCGTTGTCGTCATTTGCCAGGGAAGAGCGCAGCGACGCAATCCAGGTTCCCGGAGCGACGACATCGGGTTTGATGCGACCATCTTCGCACGGACCGCGACTGGAAAAATCCGCCATCACTTCCTGCCCGCTGTCGTAAATAAACAAGTCGAAGCGATTGTTTTCCACCGCGCCGCTGGCAATGACATTTTTCGCCACCGCCGGACTGCCGATGGTGCGTTCGCCCGGACCGGCATTTCCGGCGGAAAACTCCAAAATGTATTGCTGATCACCCGCGGTGCCGGAATCAGCGTCGCGCACCAGTTCGTCAAATTCCGCCGCGCTCAAATCGTAACGGCCTTGCGTATCGTCGCCCCAACTGTTGGAGCCGATCACTGCTCCAGCGCGCACCGCATCGTGGGTCAATACTTCAAAAGTAGGCGGCGCTTCATAACCCCCATCGCCATCAAAAATGCGTTGCGCGATGACGTACGCACCCGGCGCGACGCCGAGTCCGTAGCGATAACCATTGTCGTCGGTTTCTCCGGTGGCAGCGTTGCCCGCGATAATTCCGGTGACGTGCGTTCCGTGGCTGTGTTCATCCGCGGCATCGGTCAGGGTGCCGTAATGAAAAAACGCATCCACGCGACCCGCGAGATCGGGATGCATCGTCGCGGTGTCGCCCTCTTGCAAGCCGCTGTCCGCGACGGCTACTTTCACCCCCGTGCCGTCAAACCCTAATTGCTGCGACACCGATGGAGTGCCGGTGTCACCATCGTCACCCGCGGTGACTTTCGAAGAGATTTCATCGAATAATTTAATCTTCGGCGCTGGCTCAATCCACAGCACGGACGGAGATTCGCCGAGAACAGTCAATTGCTCTGGCGTGACGACTCCTTGAAGAATATTTCCAAAACGCATCGCGCTTTCCCTTTCTAACTTGCGCAGGGTGCGTCGCAGTTGCGCGAGATCCTGGGGCGTGGAGTCCGGCGCGAGCAAAATGCTGACGCGCATTGATTCGGGAACCGGCGCGTGCGCGACGTTCGCGCGAAGTGAAGAATAGATCTTATATTCAGCGCCATACGGCTCAAATGCCTGAACGAACGAATATGCGCCCAGCTCGCTGGGGTGGACGTTTTTGAACCGTGCGACGAAGGCATCATCCGGAACGAAACGCAGGAGATGCACGCCGCTTTTCTGCAAATCCTTTCGCCACTCTGACTGAACGGGTCCGGTGAACTGAACTAGAAACAACCCCGAAAGAGACGCCTCATTTTGGTGTGCGGAAGACTTCCCGGTGGACTCAGTAACGATGGTTTTGTTCCTGAGATGAATGGTTTTTTGCGCAGCCTGCCCGGCAAGACTCCAAAATATGAATAGAACGAAAGCCCCAATTGTTCGTAGAAACCTGCGAGCAAAGGGTTTGTTCATTCTTCCATTATAACGATTAAGAAAAATCGGGCAAGCCGCTCGTTTAGGAGCCACTCCATCAGTAAGTGAATGTCTATTTATCGCCGGCGCCGGCGCGTTCCTGAACTGCGAGCCGGTGGTCGTCGATCCTTCGGAAATCTCGATCGTGCGGGAGCTGGAGTGGTCTTCGGACCGCTCGTTTTAAGCAGTTGAAAATCGACCTGCTTCTTGAAGGTATCCACTTTGTAAACCTGCACATCGATCTTGTCGCCGAGCTTAATGACGCGTCGGGTGCGGCGCCCGATCAAATGATTTCGCGTCGGCTCAAGGACAAAGAAGTCATCCTGCAACGACGAGAGGTGAACCAATCCGCTCATGCCCAGGGTCGGCACATCGACGAAGAAGCCGAAGTTACGGACATCAGTGACCAACCCCGGATAGGTTTGCAGTTGGCCGGTCGTAAGTTGCGATTTCAAAAACGCGTAGAGCTTCACCTCTTTGCTGTCGCGTTCAGCATCAGCGGAATTGCGTTCAGTTTCGGAAATGTGATCGGCGGTTTGCTTGAGCGAATGCTTTGCGCCGAGGCTCGCACCAAACAGAACGCGATGCACAATCAGGTCGGCGTAGCGTCGAATCGGCGATGTGAAGTGCGTGTATTTGGCCTTGCTCAAACCGTAATGGCCGAGCGGTTCGACCGCGTAACGCGCACGCATGAGCGATTTGAGAAAACCGATTTTCAGTGCCTGGCCAATCGGGAGGGTCTTCAGGCGATGGAAAAGTTTTTGTATTTCGCTGCGATGACCCAAATTTCCGCAAGGGATGTTGTGGCTCAATACATCTTCGCGATATTCCTGCAAGCGCCGTTCTTTCGGGGATTCGTGAATGCGATGGACGGCAGCACGGCGGAGTTTGATGAGTTGGGTCGCGACCGCTTCGTTGGCGAGCAGCATGTATTCTTCGATCAACTGGTGCGAAATATCGTTCTCCACTTTTTCGATGAGTAGAACTTTTCCATGCGCATCGAGACGGATTTTGGTTTCGGGAAAATCAAGGTCTAATGAACCCGCCTTGAATCGCGCCCGGCGAATGGACTGCGCGAGTTCGTTGGCGTCATGCAGCATTTTTTCCACGGAATTCGATGGGGGTTGCTGGAGAATCGCGAACGCTTCCTTGTAAGTGAACCGACGTTTGGAACGAATCACCGCTGCGTAGAACTTGGCTTCCAGAACGGCGCCGCTGTTCGACAGAAGGAATTCCACGCATTTTGTCAGGCGATCAACGCCGGGCTTGAGCGAGCAAAGTTCGTTGCTTAACGCCTCGGGCAACATTGGAATCACGCGATCGACGAGGTAAGTGGAGTTGCCGCGTTTGCGCGCTTCCTCGTCGAGGGCGCTGCCGGTCTGCACGTAATGCGAAACGTCGGCGATGTGAACCCACAGCTTCCAGCGATCATTGGAACTGCGTTCGAGGCAAATCGCGTCATCGAAATCTTTCGCGTCATCTGGGTCAATGGTTACGACGCTGTGCTCACGGCAGTCCACGCGGCTCGCGCATTCTTCAGGAGCCGGCTCGTTGGTTGGGCGGCTTTTGGCGATCGTTTTCGCCTCGTGCAACACAGTCTTGGGGAAGTGCAGGGGAAGGTCGTAGTGACGGAGAACCGAGAGCATATCGACCCCTTCCTCGTCGGGTGAACCGAGCACCTCGATGATTTCGCCCTCGGGATTGCTGTTGCGCGACTCCCAGCTTAAAAGCTCCACCACGACTTTGTCACCGATTTGCGCGGGTCGGCCAACGTCCGCGGCGGGAGGAACGTAAATGTCGTGCGGAATGCGCGGGTCATCGGGAATGACGTAAAAAAACTGTTTACCTCGTTGTAACGTGCCGACGATTTGCGCGCGTTTGCGTTCAAGTATGCGCACGACCGTTCCCGTGAGATCGTCGGGTGATCCGTGACGCAATCCTTGCGGTTTCACATCGCGACGAACGAGCACCCGATCGCCATGCAGAGCGGTGGACGTCGCGCTTTCTGGAACCACAATCTCCTGCGAGCCAGGCTGGTCGGGCTGAAGAAAGCCTTTTCCCTGCCGATTAATTTTAAGAACGCCAGGAACCAAATCCGCCTCGCGCGAAACGATGTAGCGATTACCCTTGGTCCGAACAATTTCTCCGTTTTTCTCCAGAACGCGTAGCGCCTGTTGCAACGACTGTTGTTCATAGGGCGGCAATCCTAAACGTTTGAGCAGCTCAGGAACATTGGAAGGGCGGTAGTCGTTGCGACTGAGCAGTTTTAAAATGTTTTCATTCATAGAGCGGAAATTTCTCGATTTTTGAGCGACTAGCCCGATTGACGGCAAAAAATCAACTTTGGCTTAAACGTTTCTTTGGAGCTTCGAAGAGCATCTCGTGTATTTCGCGGAGCAATTTAGGAATCCTGTCAGCGAATGGACTTCCGGCGACGGCTGCGCGCAATTTGGCTTCGTCGAAATCTGCCGCATTCATGCCGGGAAACCAATGCTCACCTTGGCCGAGGAGGTTGTAGCGCATTTTTCCCCAAGCTACGAGGTCGAGCGATTTCGCATAGGTCCACAAACGCAGAATTTCAGAGACGTTGATTTCTCCCGGCACATCGACGTAATGAGGCAAGCCGTCCGACCAGTGTTCGCACCAGGTCGCTCCCAGTTCGCGCTCCATCTCACATCGCAGTCGGGTCTCGATCGGGGCCGTTATTTCGCGGGCCGTATCGTAAAATTCCAGCGCGGCGATATGTTCATCGAAATCGCTGGGCTTGGCTGCGCCACAGCTTAAGGTGTGAACCTCCGGACGGGCCAGGCAGTAAAGATCATTGAACTGCATCGGCGAGAGCGGTGCGCAAAGCTCAGCCATTTTCGGCGGCGGCGCATAAAGTTTCCCGCCTTTGTCATTGGGACTGATGATGAACACGCCCATGTCCAACTTTCGCGCGGCTTCCACCGCAGGCCAGTTCAGATGGTTGACGAAATACCAGTGAAGGTTCACGTAATCAAATTCGCCGCTGTTCACTGCTTCCAGGATCAAATCGGTGGTGGCGTGGGTCGAAAAGCCAAGGAAACGGATTCGGCCTTGCTTCTGCAATTTGCGAGCAGCCTCAACACAGCCGTTCTTGCGCATCGACCAATCCAGAAGCTGGCGGTTGTTAATCCCGTGAAGAGAAAGCAAATCGACGTGGTCTAGCTTCAAATAAGCCATCGAGCGCTCGAATATTTTTAGGAACTCTCCCGGGTCGGCCTGCGGAGCGACTTTGGTTTGGACGATTAATTTATCGCGCGGAAGCCTCGGAAGAACATTGCCGAGTTGCATTTCGGATGTGCCGTAGCCTCGCGCAGTTTCAATGTGATTGATTCCAAGTTCCACAGCGCGATGAATGGTTGCTTCGAGATTCTTTTGATTGTCGGCAGGAATTTCAGCGGGTTCGACGTCCTGCCACCTGTGCTGATAACGCATGCCGCCGCAGGAGATCACCGGCATTGCAAGTTCCGTTCGGCCGAATCGGCGATATTTCATGGGCGGCAAACTACGGCAGGAGCGAGATTACGGCAATGGCGAGGAATAGGATTGAGCGACGTTACTTCTTCGCCTTGATTGGGCCATGCTTCCCATATTCGCCGAGGTCTTCTTGAAAAAAGAAAGCCTGGCGTGTTCCCTCATCCCAATTTTTTGCGTTCTGGCTCCAGCTGTGAATGAAAAACATATTTTCAAAAGTAACCCACCGTGCTGAACCGTCGACATGAACTTGGTTTCCGCCAATGGGTTCATTTTTCTTATCCGGATGAGCTGGCATGTTGCTAAAAGCAACGTCTGCTCCACCACCCCAAACCCCGTCGATTTTGATCGTCGCATCCGCTGCTAAAACCCAATAAGGGTTCGAGTTTCCAAGTTTAACCGGGCTGCGGGATTGGAACCGGCCTTTCGGGGTGTTCCAATCAGCGATACCGCCGAAATATTGATAGCCGATGATCCATTGACCTTCATTCTGCGTATCATAAATCGGAAATTTGGGACGGTTCGGGCAGGTCCAGATTTTCCCAAGCAAACCCGCAGCCACCGCCGTTTTTTCCTGCATCGGGTCTAGCGCAATCTGCACCGCGCCGGAACCAGCGGAAAAGAACTTATCCTGGTTATCCATCGCATACATTGTGCAGGACTTGAGGACTTGTGAGAGGTTATTGAGGCAAACAGCGCGACGGCCTCGTTCCTTGGCACGAGATAAAGCGGGCAAAATCAACGCCGCCAAGAGCGCTACAATTGCCAGAACGACCAGTAATTCCACAAGGCTGAAGCCGCACTGGCAATTCCTACCGGCGACTCTGCCCTGTAAATTACGGCGGTTGTTTTTTTTGCCGGGCACGGAAAAACCATAACGTGGCAAACCGCTCTTTTCAATAGCCATCTCAGTCGGCGTTTCCGTCAACGCCCCAGTTTATTTTTGACATGTTTCCATTCCTTTAGGCTGGAAGGGCGACACCGGAGATCAAGGAAAGCGGATACGAACGGTCATTTCTAGAAGTGTCCCAATTTTTCTTTGACTGGATAAAAAACGAACACTCGCTCCCAATTGCACGGATGGACCACGTTTAAAACAGTCCTCAGAAGCCATTAAAAGTGGCATCAAGATGGCTATCGTTTTCGTTATCGCACTTCTTACCCGTAACCGGTTGAGGGGATGTTTTTAAGTGGCACAACAAATGCGAAAGACAGTCAACGTGCAGAGCAAATCCACCAACAACCAGTTAAATATGTCCGCAATCAAACTGCGTTCCAGACGGGAAATCCGCCTCTCCAAGGTTGTTCGGATGATTTCGCTTTCATGTCTCCTCGTGGTAGTCACAACGACGGGTACCTCCAGCTACGGAGCTTTAAGGACGCTCAAGTCTAAAAAGCCCGCTACCATTCCGCTCCGTTCTCTGCGCCTCGCATCCACTTCCGTGTCTACTTTTTCGGTCAGCCCAACTCAGATATCGGTTTTATGGAATGGAGCGACGAACGGTGAGGTCAGCGTCGTCGCCCAGACTGCGGACTGGGTGGTCTCGAATACAACCCCGTGGATTACAGTTGATGTCGCTTTAAGCCGCAGTTCTAGCAATGGAATTGTAACGTATTCTGTAGCGCCCAACTCGGATTGCTCAAACCGTGTTGGAGTTTTCTATGTAAATACTCAAGCCGTCACCGTGACTCAATCCGGAGTGGCTGGCACCTACGCTCTTTCTTCAAACAATGGCGCTTTTGCACCTGGTGGAGGCAACGGGAACGTATCGCTCAGCGCCAATTGCTCTTGGAGCATTCAAAATGACGTTAGCTGGATTACTAATATTTCCCAACTAAATGGAATTGGGAGCGCTAACATCAACTATTTCATACCAGCAAATACCTCCAGCTTACCGAGAACAGGCTCTATCAAGGTTCTCGATAAAAATTCTGCTATCCAACAAACGCTTACAATTACACAGGACGGCGCTCCGCCAAGTCACCTCTTGAGTTCCTCAAACGCTTTTTTTTCCTATACGGGTGGGACGAGCAATGCCTTCCTGACGACTACAACAGGGTGGAGCCTGCAAGCCGATGTCAATTGGATTACCGGAATTTCACCTTTGAGCGGTAATTCAAGCGGCAACATCAGCTACAATGTCCAGCCGAATCCCAATCATACATCTCGTTCCGGCTCTATTAAAGTCTTGGATATAAATTCTGTAGTCCAGCAGACGCTATCCATCCTTGAAGCTGGTGCGCCAATTACCCACTTGCTCAGCTTCACAAATGCCACCTTCGGTCCGAATGCCGTCAGTAGCAACGTCCAGCTTACAGCGACGGCTCAATGGATCGTTCAGAAGGACGTAGATTGGATCACCAGCATCATCCCCGCCTCGGGAAACAGTAACGCGACGATAACCTTCACACTTCTGGCCAACACTAATTCTCTATCGCGAATTGGTTCGATCAAGATTCTGAGTGCCGACTCTGTGGTTCAACAGACTTTAATGATCACGCAAGGCGGTGCGGCTGGATATTTCGTGAATGGAACAAATGCGAATTTCACCTCAGCAGGAGGTGCTAGCAACGTCCAGTTAATCGCATCAGGCAGTTGGGTTGTCCAAACCGACGTTGATTGGATTTCCGGGCTGTCTCCAGTGAGTGGGCTAGGGGATGCGACGATCAACTATTTCGTAATTGCCAACAACAACTGTGTCTCCCGTAGCGGTCTAATCAAAATCTTTGATGCAGACATGATGTTGAAGAGAACGTTGCTGGTGACCCAGGCAGGCATGCCGGGAAATTACACTCTGAGTTCAAGCTATCTCTTGTTTCCAGCAAACGGCGGAAGAGTCTCGGTTAATCTTACAGCACGGTGCAATTGGACCGCGATAAGTGACGTGCCGTGGATCAATACGATCTCCCCTTTCAGCGGAAACACGAACGCTTCGATTTCATACACGGTCAATCCCAATACGACGATCGACGGGCGGAGTGGTTATCTGAGGATTTTAGACGGCAATGGCGTCGTGCAACAAAGCTTGCGCATCGTTCAGACGGGAGTCACCGCGGTTTACTGGGTTTCACCCAGCTCAGTTACTTTTTCTGCGAGTGGTGGAACCAGCAACCTATCTTTAGTGGCTAATTCGAGTTGGATGGCCCAAGCCGACGCCAGCTGGATCACTGGTATTAATCCAACGATTGGAAGTGGCGATGCCATCATCGGCTACACCGTGGCTGTAAATACCAACAGCTCGAGTCGCAGCGGCACGATTAAAGTTTTGGACGGAACATTGACGGTTCAAGACACGGTTACGATCACTCAGGCTGGCTCCGGTAGTGCGGCGCCATTAAAAGCGACTCCGACCTCCGGGTCCTACCTCTGGTCTACCAGTTTGGGTGGAACAAACGATGACTCGGCAAAAGCGGTGGCCGTCGATGGGGAAGGAGCCATTCTTGCTGCCGGGAGTATCGATGGCTCTATTTACCTGGAAAAGATTTCTGCCGCGGGAACTCATATCTGGTCAAAGTGGTTTGCTGGACGGGGCACAGCTGAAGCGGTTACAGTTGACTCCGCTGGCAATATTTACCTTGCAGGCAGTTATTCAGGAGTAGTTGATTTCGATTCAAACTTATTAAGCGCTTTTGGAGATGCGGACGCGTTTGTCAGCAAATACTCCTCTGATGGCGTCCAACTGTGGGTGAAATCTTTTGGAGACGAAGGAGATAACTCTGTTTCTTCGATTGCGATTGATGGTGACGTGATCGTTCTGGCTGGTTCTTTCACGAGCATGATCAACTTTGCTGATACTGAAGAAAGCGGGCTTTCTAGCGCTGGGATGAAAGATATTTGTGTTGCAGAACTGTCCACCGTTGATGGTCGCCATGTCTGGTCGCGGCGGTTCGGCAATGCTGGTAATGACGTTGCGAAATCGGTTGCCATCGACCTGCAAGGGAACATTGCAATTTGTGGTGAGTTTCATGGTGAGGTCGATTTCGGGAGCGGCTGGCTCTCCGCTGAAGGTGCAGACGGGTTTGTTGCCATGTTTTCGAAATCCGGGTCGCCGTTGTGGGCCGGAAATTTTGGGGGAAGTCGGGATGATTCATCCAGCGGCTTATCGATCGATGGTAAAGGAAACGTTTTTGTAACTGGATCGTGCGAAGCAAACGTGAGCTTCGGGAACCTAGCCTTGTCTATGGCAGCATCGGGTCCTGCGTCATTCCTCGCCAAATTTGCCGGGGCTTTAAGCACCGAACCGGGTTCCTGCCTTTGGGCTAAACAGATCGATGGATACTCACAATCTGTGGCTGTGGACAGCCATGGAAATGCCACGGTATCCGGAGTTTTATTGAATCAAATTGACGTGCCTACATCAGATATTGTCCTCGCGAAATACTCTTCGCAGGGATTGGCGGTTTGGTCGAAAACAATGGGAGCATCTGGACTCTACAACTTTTGTCTCTGTCTCGACATCAGCGACAACCTAATTGTCGCTGGAGCATTGTCGGGCGCGATAGACTTCGGCGGAGGTGAGCAAACTTCCAACGGCTCGACCGATTTCCTCGTCTTGAAATTAACTCCTTAAGTCAGTGTGCCCGAACAGGCTTTAGTTCTTTCGCCACCTTTTCCACTGAACGCAAAACCCGCAGCAGATTCAGTCCAGCTACTTTCTTGATTTCTTCATCGCTGTAGCCACGGCGTGATAACTCGGTCAACAAAGCAGGGTAGCAGGAAACATCTTCCAAACCGATTGGCGGATGGCCAAATCCTTCATAGTCCGCGCCTATGCCAAGGCAGTTCACTCCAGCTACGTTGCGAATGTGGTCCATGTGGTTGGCGACGTCGTTCAAGGTGGGTTGCGGAGCTGGGTGAGACTTTTTCCATTCATCCAACAAGGGTTGGGTTTTCTTTTCATCCTTGCCAAATAGTTTCCCCAGACGGTCTTCCTCAGCTTGTTCTGCAATTCCATACACTCTTCCTTTTTCCGTCAGGAATCCGGGAACAAAGTTGACCATTACCATTCCGCCGCGTGCGGCAATTGCCTTTAGCATTTCATCTGGAACATTGCGCGGGACATCGCAAATTGCCCGTGCTGAGGAGTGGGAGCAGATTACCGGAGCTTTGCTTGATTGAATCGCGGTCGCCATGGTCTCATCAGAAACATGGGAAACATCTACCAACATTCCGAGTTGATTCATTTCGTGGATCACGCTTTCGCCAAATCTACTTAATCCATGAGCTTTTGGCTCGTCGCCAGCAGCGTCAGCCCAATCAAGTGACTTGGTATGGGTCAAGGTCATGTAACGTGCGCCCAAAGCGTAAGTCATCCGCAGCATTGCGAGAGAATTATCGATGGAATGTCCGCCTTCCATGCCGATGAGCGACGCCACTTTGCCGCTGCGATGAATGCGTTCGATATCATCCGCCGTAAGGGCTAGTTCCAAGCGGTCTGGATAACGCGCTACCATTTGGTGCACCACATCGATTTGTTCGAGGACGGCTCGAACCGCGACGGATCCCAACATGGCCGGTGGGATGTAAACCGACCAAAATTGTCCGCCGACACAACCGTCTTTCAAGCGTGGAAAATCGGTGACCAGGTTAATTTTCCTCGCGTCCCTGGTCAGATTAATTGCGTTCATGTCGTTGCCGAGCTTGCGATATTGCCACGGAAGGTCGTTATGCCCATCGATCAGGGAAACGCCACTCAACAATTCTTTAATGTGGGCGCTGCGGCTCGGATCAGGTTTGACCAGGGTCGTCGTTTCTGCCCCCGTCGAAACGCTAGAAAGGCCAATACTCAGCACGAGGGTGATTGAAGTGGTGAGGGCTGAGAAAATTCCAGCACGCCTTTTCCTGGTCATGGCTACTCATCGCTACTGCTTAATTTTGCCAAAACACTCAGATCTTCCAATGTGGTGGTGTCGCCCTTAATCTCGATGCCTGATGCAATTTGTTTCAGCAATCGCCGCATGATCTTTCCCGACCGCGTTTTAGGCAATGCTTCGGCGAAACGGATGTCGTCAGGTTTCGCCACCGCGCCAATTTCTTTACCAACGTGATTACGCAGCTCTTCGCGCAGGGATTGGGAGGCTTGCACGCCTGTTTTCAATGTGACGAAAACGACAAGGGCCTGGCCCTTCAATTCATCGGGGCGTCCTACGGCAGCGGCCTCGGCGACCTTGAGATTGCTCACCATTGCACTTTCTACTTCGGCAGTTCCAATGCGGTGACCCGCCACGTTTAAAACGTCGTCGATCCGTCCCACGATCCAGAAGTAACCATCCTTGTCCTGGCGGCAGCCATCGCCGGTGAAATAGCTTCCTTTGACCTCGCTCCAATAGGTTTCAACGAAGCGTTTTGGGTCGCCCCAAATTCCGCGTAGCATGTTCGGCCACGGTTTGCGGATAACCAGTTTGCCGCCGCAATTCTTCGGGACAGCTTTTCCCTGATCGTCCACGACTTCAGGGACAATCCCAAAGAAGGGCAGGGTCGCCGTGCCCGGTTTTGTGGGAGTTGCGCCAGGCAGCGGGCTGATCATGATTCCACCGGTTTCGGTTTGCCACCAGGTGTCGACGATCGGACAACGCTTTCCTCCGATAACCTCATGATACCAGATCCATGCTTCTGGATTGATGGGCTCGCCTACGGAGCCCAACAAACGAAGCGAGGTAAGGTTGTGTTTCTTTGGCCATTCCACTCCCCATTTCATGAAGGCGCGAATCGCCGTTGGCGCAGTGTAGAGAATGGTCACGCCATACTTTTCGATGATGCGCCAGAAGCGGTCGGGCTCAGGAAAATTGGGTGCGCCTTCGTACATGAGACTGGTTGCACCATTGGCAAGAGGTCCGTAAACGACATAGCTGTGTCCGGTAACCCAACCGATGTCCGCCGTGCACCAATACACATCGGTCTCCTGCAAATCGAAGACGTATTTGCTCGTCATCTTTGCGCCGAGCAGATAACCGCCCGTCGTGTGCAATATGCCTTTGGGCTTACCCGTTGAACCACTGGTGTAGAGGATGAACAGGGGCGCCTCGCTATCCATTTTTTCAGCAGGGCAGTTGGCATTCACGTATTCCAACTCGCGATGCCACCAAACGTCGCGGCCTTCTTCGATATGTATGTCGTTGTTCGCGCGTCGGACGACAATCACTTTTTCAATGGTCTTGGTGAGCGAGACGCCTTGCGCATCTTTAATTGCCAGGGCTTCATCTACGTTCTTTTTCAGTGGAACGATGGAGCCGCGTCGAAAACCGCCATCGGAAGTAATCACCATTTTGGCCTGGCAATCAAACACGCGATCCGCCACCGACTGTGCGCTGAACCCTCCGAAAACCACGGAATGGATTGCGCCAATGCGCGTGCAGGCAAGCATCGCGATGGCCGCCTCGGGAATCATCGGCAGATAAATAATGATGCGGTCACCTTTTTTGATTCCGTTGCGCTTGAGCACGTTTGCGAACAGGCAAACTTCGCGGTGCAATTGCTTATAAGTGAAAACCCTCTCTTCACCCGCCCGCCCGGGAGAAGCCGGTTCGCCCTCCCAAATCAGTGCCGCCTTGTTTGCGGTTGGCGTGTTGAGATGTTTATCGAGGCAATTGTAACTGACGTTCAATTTGCCGCCGACGAACCATTTGGCGTGTGGCGCTTTCCATTGCAGAACTTTTTTCCAGGGCGCGAACCAGACCACCTCGTTCTTCGCCTGCTTGGCCCAAAATTTTTCCGGTGACTTGATCGATTCGTTATAGAGCTTGCGATATTCAGACATCGACCTGATGTGGGCGCGTTTGGAAAACTCTTTCGACGGCGGGAACACACGTGTCTCTTGGGAAAGTGAAGTGATATTCTTCGTAGCGGCAACTTTAGTTTTGTCCATAGAATTTGCGCATTTTATGGAGAGACCGCAAGGCGTCAACGTTCGAGTGAGCATTTCCTATTTCCCCACGTCAAACGTCTTGGGCCGTCAGCCCCATTTCAGAATGACGTTGAGAACAATCTGCGCATTTAAGGCGAATACTGATGCTCAACGAAATGTTTGTCGGCTAGCGAGGAACCTGCGCCACGTGCTCTTCACCGCGACGCATTTGGAATGGGACACTTCTTGCAACTTCGACAATCAGCTCAGCGAATTTGTAATCGTGTTTCTCGATTCGGTTCGAGATGTCATTAATCGCGCATCGGTCGTACATTTCCATTCCACGTCCCAGAGCATAAGTGAGCATTTTCTCGGTAAGGCAGCGGACGAATTCCTTTTTTTTCGTGGTCATTAAGATTTTTCTTAGTTCCGTTGAGTCAGTGAATGACTCGCCGCTCACTAATTCGCCGGATGAATCGATTTCGGAACCGCCATCCTGTTTCCGCCACGCGCCAATGCCGTCGAAGTTCTCGAAAGCAAATCCAAGCGGGTCCATTCGCGCATGGCAGGAAGCGCAGTTCGGATCGGATCGATGTTGCTCGATTCGCTGGCGAAGTGTGCCGGTGACGGCAACCCCCTTTTCTTTTAAATCCGGAACATTCGGCGGCGGCGGTGGCGGCGGCGTGCCGAGAATATTTTCCAGGACCCATTTGCCCCGTTTCACTGGAGAGGTGCGATTGGGATTGGAGGTGAGCGTCAAAATGCTGGCGTGCGTCAGGATTCCGCTGCGGGACGTTCCTTTGAGGCTGACTCGTTGAAATTTATCACCAGAGATTTTTGGAAGTCCGTAGAGCCGGGCCAATGATCCGTTCACAAAAGTGTAATCGGCTCCGAGAATTTCCAACACGCTTCGATTTCCTTTTAGCAACGATTGGAAGAACAGCTCGGTCTCCTTTCGCATCGCGAGCCGAAGGGGTTCGTCGAAGGCGGGGAACTTTTCAGGATCGGGCGCAACAAGGTTCAGGTTGCGAATTTGCAACCATTGTCCGACAAAGTTCTCCACCAAGGCTGATGATTTTTTATCGCGCAGCATCCGGCGGACCTGTCCCTCAAGGTTTTTCCGCAACTGCCCGCGCTTGGCCAGTCTGAACAGCTCCTCATCGGGCATGCTGCTCCACAAAAAATAAGAGAGCCGTGAGGCCAGCGCGAATTCATCGATGGCGTGCGAGGACCTGCGGTTGTCTGGGTCGGCCTGAAGTTCTCCGCGAAAAAGAAAATGAGGCGAGACGAGCACCGCCTGAAAGGCAAGGCGGATTCCGCTTTCGAAACTTTCCCCATCCGTTTGCGCCATTTCGAAAAATTCAGTGAGCTGGTCCAATTCGTTTCGAGCAAGCGGACGCCGGTAAGCCCTTCGTGCGAATTTGCCGATAATCTCGCGTGCGTAAATCCGCCTTGCCTCAGTGCGAACTGGAATAGGTTTGGATAAAATGATTTTGTGGCTCTCGGGATAAATTGGGGGGCCCTTGGGTCCGGCGATTTCGAGATAATCTATGACCAGATTGCGATCGCGGTTCTCGGGGTCTGGATCATCCCGGTTGACGTAATTGTTGATATAGGCCGCCGAGATCCGTTTTGGACCGGATCCCGTCTTAAAAAGGATTTCATAAGTGGCTGGTGAACTCTGTATCGCAGTCACATCGAACGTTTTCAGAATCACCCCATCGAGTAGCAAATTCATTCGCGCTGGGTCAGGTCCGGCTTGCTGGCCGAAAGCTTTGACGCGGAAAATATATTCTCCGGCCTGCGGAAAAGCATGGGTGGCGTAGATCTCGCCCTCGCGGGTTAACTGGTAAGAGCTTTTCGCAAATGCTCCGCCGGGCGCGGTGGATTCAAGTTTAGCAGCATCGAATCGCTGGACGCTTCCGTTGGTCGCCGCATCGGTAAGGATAGCAGTGCTCAAAATCCGGTCTGCCGCTGCGAAATATTTTTCCAACAAAATCGGCGAAAGCGAGAGGACGTCGCCGTTGTTGTCGAAGCCGTAGCCCGTATCGTCAGCGGGAAAACCTCGGGCGGGTTGAAATTCAACGCCCAGCAAATCGCGAATGGTATTGTTGTATTCGGCGCGATTAAGCCGGCGGAGCGTGACGCGCCCTGGATCGGGATGATTGCAGTCGCAGGCGAAAACCTCTTTCTCAATCCACCGTGAAATGATTTCGCGCTCAACCTCCGACGGTTGTGGTTTTTCCCGCGGCGGCATTTCGCGGTTTTGGACATTGTTCAAGACCTTTTCCCAGATGAATTGGTTTGTTCTCAAATCGGATGCAGTCAGTTTTTCAAATGCGTGCAAAGAGAGGTCCGCCTTGTGCTTTTTCTCGCCGTGACAGCTGTAACAATATTTTTCGAGCAACGGTTTGACCGTCGCATCGTAACTGATGTCACCTGAAATCGGATGAGGTTTCGATCTAGCAGCGGGAATGATTGAAGAACTGAGCGCAACAATCAGACAACAAGCTCGCGCCAGTCGTTGGCGCGCCAGGTGACGAAAGTCTCGCAGGTATCGAGAGAGCATTGTCCTGATTCTATCTGTCAAGTGTCACAAAGACAATTCGTTGATCGGGAAAAAGCCTTTTTTCGGGTGGAGAATTCTTGAAACTGTCGAATTTGCAGGGTTTTCGAGCTCAATTTTTCCATTTTTCACGTGAGTCAGAAAGCTGGCCGAATTCGTGCTTAGCTCAATTTGTGAAAACAGCAATATTCCTGGAAAGAGATGGGATCCTGAATCTGGCGCGTTCAGAAGGAGATCTGCAACTTGCGCCGTTGACGATTGCGCAATTTAGCATAAATGAGCAAGCGGTTGCTCCGCTTCGCCTGCTGAAGTCCGCCGGCTTTTTGCTGATTGCGACGACGAATCAACCTGGCGTTTCCGAGGGAATTATCTCGCGCTGGGATTTGGATCGAATGCATCAGATATTGCAGCGGACATTCGCTTTAGACGACATTCTTGTCTGTCCACACGCCGAGGATGACTTTTGTCCGTGCCGCAAACCGAGCGACGGCTTGTTTTCTGAAGCGGCCTTCAAACACCACATCGATCTGGAGCGTTCGTTTGTCATCAGCGACAAATGGCAGGATGCGGAAGCGGCGCGAGTCTTCGGTGCAACCTCACTCCTAGTCGAATCGCCATGGATTGGTGATGGTCACCATGATTTCGTCCTCCCCGACATTGCGGCGGTTGTAAAAAAGATCACCCAATTGAACCGCTCAGAGCTCGCCAATTTTGCCTAGAATTTAATTCCGATGGATGACCTGATTTGCAAATCGTTGCGGCTGACGTCGGCGGCGGGTTGCGTGTCGTAGAGATCCAGCAAAGTAAGATTGAACGAGAGGTTTTCCAGGAACCAAAAGCGGAAGTTGCTCTCCAAGCGCAGCCGATATTCGCTAAAATCAATTTGAGGAAAAACTTCAAACTTCTCATCGAACGTAAATTTCTTGGAAAATTTCCAAGTGAAATCCTCCGCGAGTCGGTAGTAGAATTGATCGGTGGAGATGTTGTCCTGGAATTCCTGCACCTGATAGTTCATCCCAGCCTCCGCATTCAGGATAAGGTTGGTCCGAGTTAAAACATGGTAGCCGAGACCTGGGCCTATTTCGTAACGAAGGTCAATTTTCCGGATTTCGTCATATCCTGCACCGGTAAGGTTGTAAATAAACACATTGTGAGTTTTACCTAAATCGAAATCGCTCTTTGAGCTTCCGTCCATTCGATTCGCTGAAAGAAGGCCTTCCGTTTTTCCGTATGAGGCATTGTAGTCGAACGTATTGCGAAAACGGTTAACTAAGCTGTAACTCCCTGGCGGCGCATCCCCAACTGGCGCATAGATGATTTTAGCTCTTCCGTAGTATAGCTGCCGATTCTTTTCGCTCAATCCAACATCCGCTCCAAGTTGAATATCGCCGTGCCATGATGGCGGTGCTTTTGGTTTCACTGGCGCAACGGGCGCAGCGGCGACGATGGGCTTCGCCGGGGCAGGGGTGGGCTTTGCGGCAACGGGTGCGTTTGTGACCACAGGTGCGGCGGCTGGCGCCTTCGTGGGCGCTGTCACTAAGGGCGGAGCATTCGTAACTGGAGCAGCTGCAATTGAAGGAGCAGGGGCATTCGTCACTACAGGGGTTGCTGGGGGTATTATTTCGCGGGACGCGATTTCCGCAGATGGAATTACCAATTCCTTCCGCCAAGTCGTCATCAGCGTAACCTGATTGTTGGTCTCGGATAAAATCGTTCCGCTAATCCGATCACCATTTTTTAAGCGCAACGCAGTGGTTTGCGAATGCAATACAGAAACAGGTAAAATCCATAGCAGGCAGGCAATTCGGCCTGCGGACGAAAAGAAATTATGGCTTGGGCTTCGTTGCATCGTTGGTCGACGATTGAGGTAATGGTGTCAGGTCTGTCTTTTTAGCTAGAGCCGATTCGGAATCTGCCAAGTTCGCTCGCAAGAGGCCGCCCGCGACAGTCACTTTTCCATCTACGCCGGGGCGCAAAATCGGACGCGTCGATGTATAATCATAGGTCTGTCGCGTCACCGTCTCTCCGTTCGGATCGATGACGGAATAGTTGAACGACCTCGCGCCAGTTTGGTGCAATACATGCAAGTTGCTGAACCCGTCCACCTGCGCTTCTGGATGGCTGAACGAAACCATCGGAGCAATCGGAAAAACGCGGAGAACGGAAGAGTCATTTGCATCCGTCAGGCGGAGGTACAACCGCATCTGGTTGAGATAAATTGCCTGCTGCAAAACGTATTTGCGCATTTCAGGTTGGGCATTTGTGTTCCCTTTCTTCAGAGGAACGCCGAAGTCGAATTCCATGAGCTTGGTGCCCTTAATAATATCGAATGAAATGGGGGTGCTGACAATTTCCTTATCCCATTGTGGAATCTTCACCGAAGCGGTGACTTGATACCGGCCGACTGGACGGAAATCAAAGTAGGGGGTCAGGTTCACCCGTTTGGTCCCGGTTTTGGATGATGCCAGGGAGAATTCGCCTTGTACCGGAACATCGGCCAATTGCGAGACGACGTAATGATCCTTCCCGTCAACAGTGAATGTCACCCAATCCGCATCTTTCCCGAGATGCAGTTCCTGACCGGATCGATTCGTAACGCGCACTGCGATGTGAACATCTTCATTCGCCAGAAACTGCTCTTGGTCGAGCGTGAGATCGACTCGAACTGCGTTCACTGCTGAGTTTTGCGCCTGAAAACTCGGCACAAAAGCAGCGCAAAACATCAGAATGACGGAAAGAATTTTCATCCAATAAGTCTAAAGTTCTGCCGCTTATGAGCAAGCTGCAAAACGATTCGCCGCGGCTAGTTTGCCAAGGCGCAATAATCGACGAAGAAATGGCGCGGGATATTCACCTGGAATTACAAAGCATTTTGCAATGTTCGCCGAATTTGTCGCTCAACAAAGTCCGGTTTGATCGCATGCATGCATTCCATCGGTTTTTCGTAAGCGCAAGAGTCTTTCAGGCAGGGGCTGCACGGCAATTGAACTCGCAACGATTGCGCGATCTGGCCGTAGGCACCGGTGCGGCGTGGATCGGTGGGGCCAAATATTGCCACAACCGGTTTGCCGAGCGCAGCGGCCACATGCATTGGGCCAGTATCGTTGGTGACAATGTATTCGCTCAGGCGAACCCATTCGATCATTTCCATCAACGAAGTTTTGCCGGTCAGATCCAAACAGAGCTTCGGCACCGAACGCGAGATGGTTTCGCCCAGTGCTTGATCGGCTTTGCCGCCTAGAATAACGAAACGAGTCAGTGGATTCTGCGAGGCCAATCTTTGGATCAATTCGGAAAAATATTCGACCGGCCAACGCTTGTTCATCCAGCGTGCGCCGGGATTGATTGCGATCCAGCGAGATCCCTCCGCGTTCCATTTCTGCTGAACGGTCTGCTGCGTTTTGGCATAAGCCGGCAGCCAGGTGAACGATTGCTCGGTGGGCACTCCAAGGTTTTTTAAAACAGAAAGATACCAATCGACGGCGTGCGTTTCGGGTGAGGGTCGAGGCACGGCTATATCATAAAATCCCGCTGCGCCTTCCCGAGGATCCGCCACACCGATGCTCAACGCCCCATTGGCCAGCCAGGCGAATGTTCCGCTGCGCGCCAATCCTTGCAGATCGATGATCCAATCGAATTTCTTGCGGCGCATTTCCAGAATGCTTCGGATCATTTCATTCCAGTAGATCGGGGAAGCCCAACGTTGGCGGTAGAAGACAAAAACCCCAGTCAAATCAGGATCATCCTCGACCAGCGGAAGCAGGTTGGAATCGATCCACCAATAGATTTCGCTCTGCGGAAATTGCCGTTTGAGATGGCGCAAGACGGGAAGCGCTTGAATGACGTCCCCTAACGAACTCGGTTTGAGGATGAGGATTTTCAAACGCGCCTGCGCAGGCTTTTATCGAACAGCAAAGGAGCTATTTCCCGAACGCCAGGCGCTCGGCCAGACGTGGCGGGAGTCCCGCATCCAGAATTTTCTTTTGCGCTGCGGCGATATCGTAATCCAGCTTGCGCAATTCGATCGTGCCTTCATCCATGTCGTAAACGACGTATTTCGCTTTTGGACAACCGTCACGCGGTTGGCCGACGCTGCCGACGTTTATGAAATACTTGCGACCGGGCTCCACTTTGAATTTCGAATAGGTTCCGCCGCGAACCACGCTGTCGCGAATAAAGGCCACCGGAACGTGGGTGTGACCAAAAAAGCAGACGCTCGTGTTTTGATAGGTAAAACTGGCGGCGGCGGCTAATTTATCAAACACGTAACCCCAGCGCTGCGGCATATCGAGAGTGGCATGAACGATGGAAAAGCTGGCAACGAGGCGCAAATATTTGAGATCACGGAGCCATTGACGATCCTCGGTGTTCAACTGCTGCCGCGTCCAGTTGACGGCTTCCGCAGCGTGCGGATTGAATCCTTCGAGATGTTCGTCGGAGGAGCAATACTCGTCGTGATTGCCTTTGACACACGGAATATTCATGCCGCGGACAATATCCAGGCACTCCTTGGGGTTGGCATTGTATCCCACGACATCGCCGAGACATGCGACGTGTGTGCAGTTTTGCCCCTTGATGTCGTCCAGCACCACCTGGAAGGCGTCGAGATTGGCATGGATATCTGCAATAATTGCGTACTTCATTCAACTCCCAGTTTACCTAATAATTTCAAAACCGCGAAATTCATTTTTTGCATCAGACCAAAATACCACTTCGTTTCGAATAAATCGGCTGACTTCTGAATCCTGAATCGCGCGTTGAAACTCTTCCAATTCTGCCTGAGTCCCTTCCGCAATCAATTCGACTCGTCCGTCATCCAGATTCCGCACCGAGCCAGTGACTTCAAACCCCGTCGCCACCGATTTAACGGCGTAGCGAAAACCAACTCCCTGAACTCGCCCGGAATAGAGAATCTGCATGCGTTGCCGTTTCATAGCCAATTATCGCATCGCGAAATAAAGCCACAACCAATCTCTAGCGCAACGATTTTCTGAAAAAGGCTCGGATTTCTCGCAGATGCCTGGCTGGGCGAATGAGCTTTTCGCCTTGGCCGAACGAAAACCTCCCCGCCTCCGGATCAAACGTTGCGTCGGCGCTGGCGTGAATCCGTGACCAAGGGTTTGTGAGATGGGGGGAATACGATTGGTTCCGGCCCAACCGCGATTTCGCTGCGGACGGCGCAACCGTGAAGCCGGTCGGCGCCGATCGCAACTGTGAATATCCGGAGGTTCTGGTTTGAGTGGTTTTGACCGAATTCCGCCGTTTTTCCAGAAGCGAAAAACCTGCGCGTTTAAATCGTTTTCAAAATAATCAGAAACCAAGAAGCGACAGCGTTGAGGCTGTTTTCACAAATGTGCTAACTTCGACCGGATGCGAGAAATTTAATTCCGCCGGGGCTGCCAACGGAGAATGTCCTGTTGGGCGGATTACGTTGAATCTTTTAGACGAGTCTTAATGTGATTAATTTTCTTAAGGCAACTGTTCAGCTCTTAATCGAAAAAATAAGTTGTTGGTTTGATTTGTGTACGCGCCGGGCGATGTCGGACTCCAGGTTAGCAAATCGGAACTTGATTCAAGTATAATGTTTGCCCCTTTGGTGCTCGCAGGAACCACCAATGTTTTATCAGAAGGGAATGCTTGCGAAGCTAGATCAATCGTGCATAACCCACTGGAGGCGCTCGCCGAGAGTTTTATGGTTCCTCGACGTTTGTAGTGGGTAATGATGTCGGGGGGAAGAATGCGGCAGGTGACGCAGAGGTTGGCAGCGGCTCGGAGAACACCGAGCTGCGCGCAACATCTTGCAGGAAACTTAAGAAACGTCGAGAATTGCCGATGGCAGGAA
>CANJXF010000062.1 GCA_947478865.1 Verrucomicrobiales bacterium
GACCCAACACCGCCTCCCGGCTGATCCCATTCTCCGCCAGTAACTCGTCAATCAATCCATCCGCTCTTCTCCTCGCTTCTTTCTGCTCTTTGGTCATATCTGCTTTTTCCTCCAGTTATAACCCAAACACAATCTTTCTGATACGCTCGGCTTGTTCAACAACCGCCAGCATTGCTGCTCCGCCCCACTTGCCCCCTCCGATCAACGCGAGCTTGGAGGTTAGACGCCGGACATCTCGAATTTCTGATCATAATTCATCTTCTTCAGAAGATTGCGCATCTTCTTCACCTCGTCAGCACCGACCTTACGGATATCCAACTCATACTTCTGTGAGGACGTGTGGATACGAACAATCGAGTCGCTGGCTGAATAATCGATCTTCCTAAGAAAGTCGTCATCGTCGTTATCGTGCCGCTCGAACGATACCTTCACACCGCGCTCATCCTCCTCGAAAATGAACTCATACTTCGGAGTCCGCATTAGGATGAGGCTCTCAATTTCTGATGGATCGTCGTGTCGCTGCACCGCAAAGGACAGAGCCAAATCATCCCCTGCCTCTGCCGTGATGAATGATACTCTTTCCATGCGCGTAGGTGTCTAACATTGAAGTCGGTTGCGAAAGCGGCGCATTTCGCAGCCTATCTCGATTTTCACTTGGAGCGACCTTAGGGTTTTGGCTGGATTCTGGCGAGCCCCTTTTATTGTGACACCGGAAGTCGGCGCAGTCTTTAACACGAATTCCGAAATAAGATCCGGAAACATGCGGTGTAGCGGCGGGCGTCCTCGCCTGCTCCCGCAGTAGCGGGACCGCGGCGTCCCGCCCGGAGGATCAACCACGAACGATCAAAACGCTGGAAAATTTTAGGACCACTCAATTTTTCCACCGTTCTTTCCGGGCGGCGAGACGCGCGCCCTCCACGACAGGCGAGGACGCCCGCCGCTACATCGGAGTTCGGGTTGAATTTTCGTTGCAGAACGGCCAGCGGGCTTACATCGTCTTGACCAAATTAAATGAAACAATTTTTTTGCGCCGCATTGGTTTTTTCAACCGCGCTTCCCCTTTTCGCAGATCATTTCACCGAAGAACTTGTTTGCCAAAAATCCAGCCGCCTTTTTGCCGCGCCCGATGCTTCGGACTTTCGCAAATACGCGCCGAGCCGTGAAGCGGATATCCTCCACCTGAAACTCAACGTCACGCCCGATTTCAAAGCGCGAACCATTTCCGGTGCGGCAACGATTACCTTTAAGCCGATCGCCAAAGCGCTCCAGGAACTGCGCCTCGATGGGGTTGATTTGTCCGTTTCCTCGGTGACTTCGACGGAAAAAATTGAGAGCTATCAGGTCACGGACGAAAAAGTGATCGTGTTTTTCGCCAAGCCGATTCCTCCCGATAAGGAAGCGAGTGTTACCATTCAATATTTTGCGGAACCGACAGAAGGACTTTATTTCCGCACGCCCGAAATGGGCTACAAAGACGGCGAAACGCATCTTTTCAGCCAGGGCGAAGCGATCGAAGCGCGCCATTGGTATCCATGTTACGACTCTCCGAACGAAAAATTCACTTCGGAAATCATCTGTCACGTCCCGGCTGGAATGACGGTTCTCTCCAATGGCAAACTCGTCTCGGAGGTCAAAGATTCCGCAGGCCTGACCGCCGTGCATTGGTCGCAGGAAAAACCGCACGTCAATTACTTGCTCTGCCTCGTTGCTGGTAATCTCAAGAAAATCGAGGACACCTACAAATCGATTCCGCTCGCGTTTTACACGCCACCTTCCGACATCGATGAGGCAGCCGGTTCATTTCGCGACACGAAAGATATGTTCGCGTTTTTCGAAAAGGAAATCGGAGTGGAATATCCGTGGGCCAAATACTATCAGGCAGTGGTCAATGATTTCGTTGCGGGCGGGATGGAGAACACGAGCTTGACGACGCTGACGGATCGAACGCTTTTCACCAGTGCCACGGAGAATATTCGTAACAGCGAAGGATTAGTCGCGCACGAACTCGCGCACCAATGGTTCGGCGATCTCGTCACCTGCAAGGATTGGAGCCATCTCTGGTTGAATGAGGGATTCGCCACGTTTTATGCGCTGCTTTACGACGAACACAAGAACGGCCGCGACTCGATGCTCTACGGGCTCTACGGATCCGCGAAACGAATCACCGGCGTGACCAATGACACACAGCCCATCGTCTATCGCAATTTCGACAAGCCGATGGAACAGTTTAATCACCTGGTTTATCAAAAAGGGAGCTGGGTCTTGCACATGCTGCGCTCTCAATTGGGCGACGAGGTTTATCGCCGCGCGATCAAAAGTTATCTGGAGCAGCATCAGTTCGACACCGTCGTGACGGAGGATTTGAATTCCGCTGTTGAAAAGACTTCCGGCCGGTCGTTCGATCCGTTTTTCGATCAATGGGTTTATCACGGGCACTTCCCGGAAATTGAGGCAAATTATGCCTGGGACCAAAAAAACCGGATGGCAAAAATTTCAATCAAACAGAATCAGAAACTCAGTGACGGCGTTTTGCTTTTTAACTTTCCATTGAAAGTCCGTTTCAACGGCAAGTTCGGCCGCAGCGAGAGAACGGTTCAGGTCAAAAACAAGGACGAGGATTTCTATTTTGCTTTGCCCGACGCACCGGAAACGGTTCGGCTGGATCCTGGTTTTGAACTGCTCGCGAAGATCAATTTCAAACAACCCAATGCGATGCTTTACACGCGACTGACCGACACGACAGACATGGTCGGAAGATTGTTGGCGATCGAGCAACTGGCGGAAAAAACCGATCGTGAAGCGGTGAAGCGATTGGCGCAAAGCCTCGACGCTGACGGGTTTTACGGGGTGCGCATCGAGGCGGCGAAGGCGCTGCAAACGATTCACAGCGATGAAGCGCTTGAGGCATTGCTCGCGTCAAAACAAAGCGATGCGCGGGTCCGCATTCAGGTGGCGGCAAGCATTGGCGATTTTTTCACGACGAACGCGCTGGAACGAGCGAAAAGCGCCACTTCTGCGGAGAAGAATCCGGATGTTCGCGCGCAATGGATTCGGGCTTTAGGCAATTACCCACAGTCGGAAGTGAAAGCGCTTTTAATACCGTTGCTTGATTCGAAGTCATACCGCAATTCGTTGGCGGACGCCGCCATTCACACCATGCGAACACAAGATGATCCACTGTTTGCCGATCCGATTCGCACTGCGCTGCAACGCCGTGAGAACGAGTTTACGACCCGCGGCTTTTCGGCGGGGCTCGACGCGGTCGCGCATCTTTCCCGTAACGAGAAAAGCCGGGATCAGGTCCGGGATTTCCTCTTGAAATATGTTCACCACAAAAAGGAAGGAATCCAGGTTGCTGCCATTGCCGCTCTCGGCACGTTGGAGGATCCACGGGCGCTACCCGTGCTCCAAACCTTTGCGAACGCGGCGAAGGATCGTCCGGAGCGGGCGGCGGCGGACAGAGCCATTGCGGCCATTCGCGCTGCGGCGAAGCCAAGCGACAATTTGAAAGCTTTGCGCGAGGAAATTCTTGAACTAAAAAAAGGCACTCGCGAAACCCGCAAGGAAATGGATGCGCTCACGAAGAAAGTTGAGACCCGGGAAGCGAAGCCGGCGGCGAAAACGATTCGTTCTCCGAAGAGTGAAAAATGAGTTCGTCCCGGCTGGTTTCTCGACATTTAAATTCCAATTTGGTAACCACTGCCTGTGACTGAAAACGCGCCCAGCCTGTTGTTGCTGATTCCAGCTTACAACGAAGAGCGCCGGATCGAACCGGTGTTGCGGGAGTATGCCGAGTATTTTCGCAAGAATTACCCGGGAAAGTTTCTTCTGGTCACGGTTCTTAACGGATGCCGCGACAACACCTTGAAAGTGGTTCAAAGCGTTTCGGCAGATTTCCCCGAAGTGCGTTCCTTGGAATTTCCCGCGCCCATCGGAAAAGGTGGCGCGCTGATCGAAGGTTTGAAACTCGCCCCGCTCGCGGAATTGATCGGCTACGTGGATGCCGACGGAGCCACCGGTCCCAAAGCGTTCCACGACTTGGTCCGCCGCGCGGACGAAGCGGATTGCGTGATTGGATCGCGCTGGATCGAAGGTGCCATTTTGCATCAAGCCCAAACCAGCAAACGCCAGTTCGCGAGCCGCGTTTTCCATATCATTGTGCAAACATTTTTCCGCATGAACATTCGCGACACACAATGTGGAGCGAAGGTTCTGCATCGCGCGGCCTGCGAACGTATTCACGCGACCTTGTGCATCGCGGACATGGCGTTTGATATCAACCTGCTTTATTCGCTCAAGCGCGCGGGGTTACGCGTGCTCGAAGTTCCGACGGAATGGACTGACAAAGTGGGTTCGAAAGTAACGTTGGGAAAAACTTCGCTGACGATGCTGCTCTCGGTGATTCGGCTTCGCCTCGTTTATTCGCCGCTCTACAAATGGCTTGGACCGCTGCGTCCGATTGAGGGTTGGTTGTATAAAAAACTCAGCGCCCCTCAGCCACTTTCGAGTCGGAACCGATCAGCACAATCGCACAGCCCGAAATTCGACGGACTCGGGGAAATTCAAGCGCCCCGAACCGAAAACAAGTAAGTCGAGCCCACTCGAACGTCCAGCAGCCCTTTTCTCCGGAAAACTCCGTGTTCAAGAGTTTTTTTCCTGCAAATCCGGCGTTCTAGCCAGAGCAGCAACTTCGCTCGTTTTTCCACCCCACGTGAAGATGGCAATCACTGCGAGAAAAATAAAATTGAAGATCCCGAGAACCTGAATCACCCGAACGAACGACCCGCCCGACATGGTCAACGTTGTAAAATATCCCGCAATCACCAGCAGAAGGTAGGGCACAACACGAAACTGTTTTCGAGCCATCAAATTGTTCAATAACACGTTTGCCAAGGCTAACGGCAACATGCACCAGACGAACCAGGTGATTAGAGTCGCCAGCAATGACACATCAGCCGTGCGGTTTGTGAACCACTCAAAGCGCGCGGACGAGAGATACGTTTTCAGAAGCTCAGGGCTCGCCGCAAAATGCTTCAGAACAATTGCCAGGACCGTACACAACGCCGCAGCCAACCCGCACATTACCGCCGTGGCCAGCAACGTGTATCCGAGGACGTTGGTTTTTTTCCCATGAGAAATATTGTGCACGATTTTCGGAAACATCACCATCGTAAGCGGCGCGGCGAAGGCGACCAACCCGCGTCCAAACATTCCCGAGGCCGAATAAATTCCCGTCTGATCCTGCCCAAATACCGCCCGGACAAAAATCATATCGGCACTCAAAATGAATTGACCCGCGCCTAATCCGAGCGTCAGCGGCACGATCCTCGCCAGCCAACTTCTCCAATCAAAATCAAATTGCGGCTTCACGCGCAACCAAACTGCGCGACTTTGCAGGGCCGCGATCAAAACGCCGATCGATATTCCAAGAAAGGTTCCAGTAATGGCGCCTGTCGCTCGGCCATGAAAGAGCAACACGATCACCGCCACGGCAATAAATCGTCCCAGCCCGTTGGCGATGGCAACCCAACCCATCCACCAAAATTTTTGCTGGCCCTGCAAAATCCCGGTCAAGATTGGGCCCCAAAGCTGAGTCAGCCCGATAAGAATCGTCATCCAAAGCGCCACCGGTTTTGCAATGCTGAGCCCTTCAGAAAACTTCTTCTGGAAAATGAAAACAAACAGCGCCCAGCCAAACCAAAGGAAAAAAGTCCAGGCAAGCAGTTTTTTAGCGGCAACGGTCAGGCGCTCTTTTTCTTCGAAAGAAACGGCGGCCGCCGTTTGTTGTGCAAAAACACTTTGCAAACCGAGCCCTGGAATCGCCATCAGATTCACCATCGCCAATAATGCTCCAAACAATCCGTATTCCTTGTCGCCCAGAATTGGCGCGAACACATGCACCGCGAGCATGCAAACGCCGCTCAAGAAAGTCGTGATCACCATCCAGCTTCCCTGGCGGGCGAAATCTTTTTTGTGATCTTCTTTACTCATGTTTACGGAAGCGATGCGAAGAATCTGACCAGCATTGCGGCGGATTGCTCAAGTGATTTGATCGAAATCCATTCGTCGGACGTGTGCGCCTGCGCAATGTTACCCGGACCGAAAACGACGCTCGGAATGCCTGCGGGCGACAGCACGGCGGCGTCGCAGAAATAATCGACTCCGAGTGGCTTCGTCTGTCCTGCGGTCTGAAAAAACTGCTGAACGAGCGGCAATTTGAAATCCGTTTTCAAAGCCAAACAGGAAACGGGTTTTGAGTTCGTGATCGCGGCGGACAACTTTTTCTGTCGCAGCAATTTTTGCATTTCCTGGCGCACGCTCCGCTCGGTTTCTCCCGGCAGCGTGCGACGGTCTATGGTGATTGCGCACTGGTCGGGCACGATGTTCGCCTGAATGCCGCCCGAAATTGTCCCGACGCTCACCGAGGCGCAACCGAGCAGCGAATGCTTTTTTCGTCGCAACTGAGCGGCGTAACTGGTTTGCAAGAGATCGACCACGCGGGCCATTTCATGCACGGCGTTTACGCCGAACTCCGGCCGCGAACCGTGCGCCGCCTTGCCGCGTGTTTCCAAGCGCAGCCAAAGACTTCCTTTGTGGGCAGTGACGATCTTGCCATCGGTTGGCTCGCCCACAATGGCCAGTTCTGCTTTGAAGCCGCTCGCAGCCAGGGCTCGCGATCCGGTTTGCCCATCTTCTTCATCAACTAATCCCGCGAAAATGATTTCGGTTTCCTGCGGACGGTCCTGCCTTTGCGCAATCGCCATCAATGCGCAGAGCATCGCGGCAACGGAACCTTTCGTGTCGCACGCGCCCCGTCCGTAAATGCGTCCATTTTTTTCGATCGGCGAAAATTGGCTGTCGTGCGCAACCGGCACGGTGTCGAGATGCGGCGCCAGGAGAATTCGTTGTCTTATTTTACCGGCAGGAGTGAGGCGCGTGATGAAATTGGAGCGTCCTTGCGAAACCTTTTGAAACTCGACCGGCAACCCCGCCTGCGCCGCGGTGGCCGCAAGGAAATCGGCCACGCGTTGTTCTCCCGCCCGCGCATAGCCGGGCGGCACGAAGGCGGGATTGACGCTTGGCAATGCAATCAATTCGCGCAGTAATTTTTTGACGGCGCTCATTCTTTGGAGCGAAACCATTGCACGAATTTCGGGATGCCCTGTTCGATTTTCACTTGTGGATTATAGCCCAGCTGGGCTTTCGCTTTGGAAATATCTGCAAACGTGATCGGCACATCTCCGGGCTGGAGCGGCTGGCGATTGATGATCGCCTTTTTTTCGAGGCCGTTCTCCAGCAACTCGATCAGGTAGCTCAGCGTGACGGTTTGTGACTCGCCGAGGTTGAAAATCTCGAAACCGAATTCTTTCCTCGTGCAGGCCAGGATTCCATCAACCGTGTCGGATACGAACGTGTAATCGCGCGCCGAGGAACCGTCACCGAAGACCGGAATCGGTTTCCCCGCCGTAATCAGCTCGGCAAATTTGTGAATCGCCAGGTCGGGCCGCTGGCGCGGTCCGTAAACCGTGAAAAAGCGCAGCATCGCGACATCCATGCCGTAGATGTGATGGTAAACATGGCCGAGGGATTCGCAGGCGAGCTTGCTCGCGGCGTAGGGAGAAATTGCAGAAAAAATCGGGTCCGCTTCCGAGAAAGGAATTTTCGCATTCACGCCGTAAACCGACGAAGACGAAGCGATGGTGATTTTTTTTACGCCGTTCAGCCGGGCGGCTTCGAGGAGATTCACTGTGCCTTCGACGTTGACCCGCTGATAGAGCGCCGGCTCAGCGAGGCTCGGACGCACTCCGGCACGCGCCGCGAGATGAATAATTTGGTCGAACTTCACTTCGCGAAACAATTCATCGAGCGCGCTGCGGTCGGTGATGTCGCCATGAACGAAGGTAAAAGGTTTTGCGAGCGCCTGAATCTCGCGGATGTTCCGTTGCTTGATGGCAACGTCGTAAAAGGAATTAAGGTCGTCGAAAGCCCAAACAGCGTGACCGCCGTCGAGCAACCGCTCGCAAAGATTCGAGCCAATGAAACCAGCGCCGCCTGTGACTAAGAAATTCACTCGACGAATCATGCGGAGCGACGTTCAAAGTTCAAGGCTGAGTTTTCTTCGCTCTTTTTCTTAATCGCAATCTTCCGCTTAATCCTCCAGAAAGAGATTGGGAACCAAGGGGGCGAGCAACTTTGAATTTGAACTTTCTCGATCAATCCGCATTATTCGCGCGCATGAACGAACCGTTGCTCCAACTCGATTTACCCGGAATCCAAAAACTTAAGAGCGGCAAGGTGCGCGAGGTGTTTGACCTCGGCGATTCGCTGCTGTTCGTGGCGAGCGATCGTATTTCCGCCTTCGATTGCGTGATGCCCAACGGCATTCCACGCAAAGGCGAGGTGCTCACCCAGATTTCCCATTTTTGGTTTGAACAAACTGCGGCGTTCCAGCCGAACCATTTGCTGGCCGGGGCCAATGATCCGTTGCCGAAAAATTTACAGCCATTCGCGAAACAACTGGAGCGGCGCAGCATGATTGTGAAAAAGGCCGCGCCATTGCCGATCGAATGCGTCGTGCGCGGCTATCTCGCCGGCTCCGGCTGGAAGGAATATCAAAAATTTCAAACGGTTTGTGGAATCAAACTGCCTGCTGGCTTGACGGAATCCGCGGAATTGCCGGAACCGATTTTCACTCCCGCCACGAAAGCGGAAACCGGGCACGACGAAAATATTTCTTTCGAAGAAGCAGCGCGCCTGGCTGGATCGGAGATCGCGCAAGAAGCCCGAGCCGCGAGTTTAAAAATTTACAATTTCGCCCGCGACTACGCCCGCAAGCGCGGGATCATCATCGCCGACACGAAATTTGAATTCGGCATTTACGAGGGAAAACTAATCCTCATCGACGAAGTTTTGACGCCGGACTCCTCGCGCTTCTGGCCCGCCAACGAATACCAACCCGGCCGAGGCCAGCCGAGTTTCGACAAGCAATTTGTCCGCGATTACCTCGAGACCCTGGATTGGAATAAACAGCCGCCTGCACCCGCGTTGCCGAAAGATGTCGTGGATAAAACGACTGAGAAATACCTGGAAGCGTTTGAGAAGCTGACCGGAAAAACGCTTTAATTTTTCAACTTCCATCGCCTGAGCCGCAGCGCATTCCCAATCACGATCAAATCGGAAAAGCCCATCGCGGCGGCGCAGAGGACGGGGCTGAGAAACCCGAGAGCGGCCAGCGGAATTCCGGCGGCATTGTAAAAAAACGCCCAGAAAAGATTTTGTTTGATCGTGCGCAGCGTGGCGCGGGCGAGCCCCAACGCTTCGGGGATCGCGTGAATGTCTGACTTCAGCAAAATGATGTCGGCGGCTTCGCTGGCGACGTCGCTGGCTTTGCTGACGGCGATTCCCAAATCGGCTTGTTCGAGCGCCGGTGCGTCGTTGATGCCGTCGCCGACGAAGGCCACGCGTGCGCCGCCTTGTTGAAGTTGCTTCACGAGTTCCGACTTTCTTTCTGGACCGACTTCGGCAAAAACGTTTTCTGACGGAATGCCGACCTGGTCCGCGATGCTTTTTGCGGTGCGCGGATTATCGCCGGTGATGAGGTACACGGAGAGTTTTTGCCGCGCGAGTTCCTGAACCACTTCCGCTGCGCCAGTTTTGATCGTGTCCACCAGAGCGAGCAGCGCAATGAGCTTTGCGCCGCGGGAGAGGCCCAGGATCGTTCCGCCCTGCCCTGTCCATTTTTCGACGAACGCATTTCCAGCGCTGAGATCAATTCTAAGTTCTGTCAGCCAACGCAGCGAGCCGAGCCGAACTATTTCCGAATTAAATTCCGCTTCAACTCCCGCCCCACGAAGCTCGTTCCAGCGAGCGAAATCATATTCATCGGGGTCCAACTTTGCGACGGCTTGGCTCAGCGGATGAGTCGAGCGCCGCGCCAACGCAGCGGCGAGGTGCATCTCGGTTTTATCAGAGCTGACTGCGGAAAATATTTCTGACGCCACCACCGCCGGTTTGCCTTGGGTCAACGTCCCGGTTTTGTCGAACATCACGGCAGTGATTTGCCCCGCTTTTTCCAAAGCAACGCCATCGCGAATCAATATCCCACGCTGGGCCGCCGAATTGGTTCCCGCCATGATCGCTACAGGTGTGGCGAGACCCATCGCGCAAGGACAAGCGACGATCAACACCGCCGCCGCGCCGACGACGGCTGCGGCCAATGCTTCGAGCGGCGGATGCGAAGGCCATAAAAACTGTGCGAGCCAATGGTGCAAAGCGCCGGCGTGATCGGGAGCGAATCCCCAAAATGCGGCGGTCAGCAGTGCAATGACGATTACGATTGGAACGAAAACGCTGCTCACGCGATCGCCGAGGCGCTGGATGGAAGCGCGGCTGGTCTGGGCGCGTTGCACGGATTCGATGATGTGCGCCAGTGCGGTGGAGTCGCCAACGGCAGTGACGCGCATGAGCAATTGGCCGTTGACGTTGATGGTTCCTGCGTAAAGTTTATCGGCGATTTTTTTATCAATCGGGAGCGATTCACCAGTGAGCATCGATTCGTCCACGGCGGATTGGCCTTCGGTTATTTCTCCGTCGGTCGGCACGCGATCGCCCGGTTTTAGAACGATCTTGTCGTCCCCGCGAAGCTGCACGACGGAAACGATTTCCTCAGCGCCATCCGGTTTTATTCGACGCGCAGTTTGCGGCGCGAGATTCAGCAGCGCGCGCAAGGAACCAGCAGCCTTCGCGCTCATCCGGGATTCAAGCCAATGCCCGACGCTAACCAGCGTGATAATCGCGGCGGCTTCCATGAAATACAAATGTCCCGGCAAACCGGC
This sequence comes from Verrucomicrobiales bacterium, assembly GCA_947478865.1. Lineage (GTDB taxonomy): Bacteria > Verrucomicrobiota > Verrucomicrobiia > Limisphaerales > CANJXF01 > CANJXF01. The sequence continues at coordinate 10,836 of CANJXF010000062.1, forward strand.
AAACAACGCCCACGCGCTGTAAAGAAACGCTGCCGTCGAGCCGAGCGACACGAGGGTGTCCATGTTGGAACTGCCGGTTTTCAGCTGGTTCCATGCGCCGCGATAAAATTTCGCGCCGCAAAAAACCTGGACGGGCAATGCCATCGCGAAGGCGAACCAGTGAAACCCGCGTTCGATTCCCAAGCCGAAAAACCACTCGCCGATCAGCAGCGGCAGCGTGCAAATCGTTCCAACGACCGCGTTGAATCGCCAGCCTTCGAGCGGAGACCAAACGCGTTCCGGAGCAGCGCCGGTTTCCGCGCTCGACAATTCTTTGGCTTCGTAACCGGCGGATTCCACAGCTGAAATCAGGTCGGCGGCTTTTGGCGCGGCGTCGGGTCGCCAGCGCACGATGGCGCGACCTCGATCCAATTCCACTCCCGCGCTTGCCACACCGGGAACGCTGCGCAGCGCTTCGGTCACGTGGCGCGCGCAATTGCTGCAAGTCATTCCATCGACACGCAGCTCGGTCCGACTTGCGTCCGCGACTTTGACTTCCCAGCCTTCGACTGAACTCACGCTACTCATTTCAAGAGCACTATGCGTCCGTACCGAGAATTGTAAACCCGCTGGAGAACACCCCGAACTGATGCTGCACAAGGAATTGAGAGCACAAGTTTTTGCCGCCGATTTCTTGACGCAAACCGCGGCGGACGTTTCAATCTCGCGATGAATTTTGTTTCACATCTGGAATGCGCCAACTGCGGCGTGCGCTACGAAGCTGGAAAAATCCACAATCTGTGCGCCGCCTGCAATCGCCCGCTTTGGGTCAAATACGATCTCGCGGCGCTGAAGAAGAATTTCAAAAAGAAAGATTTGATGGGCCGCCCGCCCACGATCTGGCGTTATCTGGAAATGCTGCCGATCAGCAATCCGGAGAAAATCGTTTCACTGACGGAAACCATCACGCCGATTCTCGATTGCAAGCGCCTGGCGTCGCACTTCGGCATGGAAAGCCTGCTCGTGAAAGACGAAAGCCGCTTGCCGACCGGCAGCTTCAAATCGCGCGGCATGGCGATGGCGCTCTCGATGGCGAATGAATTCGGCATCAAAAAAGTCGCATGCCCCACCGCCGGAAATGCGGGCGGCGCAATGGCGGCCTACGCGGCGCGTGCCGGAATGGAAGCTTACGTTTTCATGCCCGAAGACACACCCATGATTAACAAGAAAGAATGCTACCTCGCGGGCGCAAAGACTTTTGCCGTGAACGGTTTGATCAACGACTGCGGACGCATCGTCGGCGAAGGCAAGAAGATCAAGGGCTGGTTCGATGTCTCGACGTTGAAAGAGCCGTATCGCATTGAAGGCAAAAAAACGATGGGTCTGGAACTCGCCGAGCAGTTCGATTGGGAATTGCCGGACGTGATTTTGTATCCGACGGGCGGCGGCACCGGTTTGATCGGAATGTGGAAAGCGTTCGCGGAACTCGAGGCGATGGGCTGGCTCAAATCGCCGAAAAAACCGAAAATGATTTCCTGCCAGAGCGAAGGTTGCGCGCCGATTTCCACGGCGTTCGACAAAGGCGAGCGGTTCGCAAAGTTGTTCGAAGGCGCCTCGACGGTGGCGAGCGGGATTCGCGTGCCGGTTGCAGTCGGAGATTTCATGATTCTCGACGCGGTTCGCGAGAGCGGCGGCGTGGCGATCGCGACTCCAGAAAAGGATATCCCCAAATTTATGCGGATGGCTTCGTCGAGCGAAGGAATCGCGCTTTGTCCGGAAACGGCAGTTTGCCTCGGCGCATTGGATGTCCTGCTGCAGCGTGGGACGATCAAAAAAACGGATCGCGTCTTGATCTTCAACACCGGCGCGGCGCAAAAATATCCCGAAGCCGTCCAGGAGAAACTCCAGCGCATCGACATCACCAAGCCGATTGATTGGGACAAGATTTAATTGCGGCCCAGCCGCAGTGAAAAGCCCGATTCTTGCTTGACGCAACGCTTCGGTCTAGGAGCATAATCCGCGCATGAAATTGAAAATTTTAATGTCTTTCGTGGTTCTGGTGATTTCGGTTTTGTTGACGGGATGTGTCAGCACGGTGGATGGCCACATGAAAATGGGTGTTCCACTGGTGAAAGACACGATTGAAAGCCGTTACCAATTCCCGGTGGCGAAGCTCGTGAACGCCTCGAAAGCGGTCCTAGCTCATAACGGCACCTTGGTTTCCAACGACACGATCAACAACACGATCACCGCTCGCGTGGATACTCGCACGATCTGGGTGAAAGTTTACGAGATCGATGCGCAAGTGAGTGGCGTTATCGTGCAGGCGCGCACCAAAGGCGGCGCGGCGGATGTCGATCTCGCCAGCGAGATCGACAAGCAAATCGCGCTGCAGCTCGCCACGCAGCCGTAAGCGAATTCCATTTTAAAACGAGAGAGCCAAGCGAACCGCTTGGCTTTTTTGTTCGCTAATGATGACCGGGCAGCACCTGCCTCCGGCGGGTGCTACCCGGCGCAGCTTTTGACTGCGTCGACACAGCGTCCGCAAATCGTCGGATGCTCTGGATTCGAGCTAACGTCAGTTTCCCAATGCCAGCAGCGTTCGCATTTCTGCCCGTCGGCTTTGGAAACCATAGTCTCCGCCGAATCATTCAAACGAACCAATGACACATTCAACAATTCCCTCAAATCGTCCAACCGACCAATTTGAGCAGCGGGATCAGTCTTGTGAATTTCGACTTTTGCATCCAGTGACTTGCCAATCATTTTAGCTTGGCGAGCTTTTTCCAGTTCAGGAAGAACTGTATCCCGGATCGCGAACAAAACTTTCCACACATTTAATTCAGATTCGGAAATCGCGAAACCCGTTTGGATCCACTTTGCTTCGTGAATTAAGTAGAAGCTTTTCCTCGACACAAACTCCCACGCCTCATCCGCCGTGAACGCCAAAATCGGCGCGAGCATTTTGCATAAGCCGCTCACGATTCGGTGCAGCGCGGTTTGCGTGGAACGGCGGCGATGCGAATTCGCGGCGTCCGTGTAGAGCCGGTCTTTCACGACGTCGTGGTAAATGGAAGAAAGTTCGACGGCGACGAATTGGCTGATCTTTTGATAAACGACGTGAAACTCATAGGCGTCGTAGGCCGCAATCACTTCGCCTTCGATCCTGGAGAATTCGCCAAGAATCCAGCGGTCCAAGCCAGTCAGTTGGTCGTCGGCAACCGTGTGCTTGGCCGGGTCAAAATCGTAAAGGTTGGAAAGTTGATAACGCAACGTGTTGCGAATGCCGCGATAGGTTTCCGCAACTTTCGCAATGCGTTCCTCGCTCACGACAATGTCATTCCGATAGTCCTGCGACGCGACCCAAAGACGCACGATGTCTGCGCCATATTTTTTCACGTAGGCATCGGCGGTTTGCGGTTTTTCGTAAGCGCCTTGTTTGCTCTTGGAAATTTTTTCCTTATCGGCATCGACCATGAAGCCGTGCGTTAAAACGGTTTTGAACGGAGCCGCGCCATTCCCCGCCAGCGAGAGCAAAAGCGACGATTGGAACCAGCCGCGATGCTGGTCGCTGCCTTCGAGATAAACGTCGGCCTGCCATGCGTCAGTTCCCGTTTTGTCTCCATGTTGCAACACCGCGCGCCGCATCAAGACGGAACGTGACGAGGAACCGGAATCAATCCAGACATCGAGCGTGTCGTTGGATTTGGAAACGGGTTCGGCACCCGTCCAACTTGTCGGTTTCACGAGCGACCAAAGCTCGGCCACCGATTTCTCGAACCAGATATTGGAACCGTGTTCCTCAATCAAGCTCGCGGCCTTGCGAACAATCTCCGCATCGAGAATTCCGTCTCCCTTGGCGTCGTAGAACGCGGGAATCGGAACGCCCCAGGTCCGCTGGCGCGAGATGCACCAATCGGGCCGCGATTTGACGGCTCCTTCGATTCGGTTTTTGCCCCAGTCAGGAATCCAATGCACGCCGTTGATTGTTTCCAATGCGGTTTGGCGAAAGTTCTCGTGATCAATTTTGATGAACCACTGGTTCATCGCGCGGAAGATGACGGGCGTTTTGCTGCGCCAACAAAATGGATAGCTGTGATGATAATTCTCCTGATGAATCAAAGCGTTGCGCACCCGCAATTCATGGAGCACGGCGACGTTTGCATCACTCTTGCCATGTTTTTCCAAGATGGATTTGCCGATGAGTTCGGCGGGCATTTGTTGTTCGGCCGGCAAATCGCTGGTCAGCGCGAGGCAGCCATCGTCATCGACTGGCGAATAGATCGGCAAATTGTTTTGGCGGCCGACATTGTAATCGTCCAGACCGTGGCCGGGCGCGATGTGAACGAAGCCAGTTCCGGTGCTGCTCTCGACAAAATTGTCGCCCACGAAAAGTTTTCCGGTGCGGTTGCAGAATGGGTGTTGATATTCCAACTGTTGCAAATCTTCCGCATACAAACTGCGCACGATTTCGTAAGTGCCCCAGCCGCACGTCTCGGCAATTTTTGGAAGGAGAAGCGTGGAGACGATGTAAGCCTCGTCGCCGGTGCGAATGAGCGAGTAGCTGAACGTGGAATTGTAAGCGACCGCGAGATTCGCCGGAAGCGTCCACGGCGTCGTGGTCCAAATGACGATGTTCGTCTTGGTGCGACCAACGATTGGAAATTTGACGTAAACACTTTGGCTGACGTGATCCTGATATTCGACTTCCGCCTCGGCCAAGGCAGTGCGCGCGGGAATGCTCCAGTAAACCGGCTTTTTTCCGCGATAAACAAAACCTTTTGCCACGATGTCGGCGAAGAGGCGTAGCTCGTCGGCTTCGTATTCTTTGTTCAAGGTGAGATACGGATTCTCCCATTCGCCGAGAACGCCAAGGCGCTTGAACTGGGTGCGCTGGAGGTCGATGAATTTGCGCGCGTAAGTTTCGCAGGCTTTGCGGATCGTCGCGGCATCAGCGGCGGTATCGCCGGCCTTGCGCATTTCCTGGGTGACTTTGAATTCGATGGGCAACCCGTGACAATCCCAGCCCGGCACATACGGCGCGTTGAACCCACGCAGCGTTTTGTATTTGATGATGATGTCTTTGAGAATCTTGTTGAGCGCCGTGCCGATGTGGACATCGCCGTTGGCAAAGGGCGGGCCGTCGTGCAGTACGAACTTTTCGGCATCTTTGCGCGCGTCCTGAATTTTGCCGTAGAGATTTTCCTTCTCCCATTTTTCAAGGCGCTGCGGCTCGCGCGCGACGAGGTCGGCTTTCATCGGAAAGTCGGTGCGCGGCAAATTCAATGTGTTCTTGTAGTCCATTAATTTTAAGGAGGCGAACCGTACCAGCGCCAAGATTGAGTGTCAAACGGAGTAGCAGCGCTCTTTCCGCGCGACTATTCAACTTTCGTTCAGCAGGCCACCTGATATTTTCGCGCGATGCGAAACATTGGATTTCTGGATGACGAACAAGCCGCGCAACGCTTTGGCGATTTTCTTTATGTCAACGGAATGCCCAACACGATTGAGCGTGATCAACAATCGTGGGTGGTTTGGGTGCACGATGATGACCATCTGCCAAAGGCGGCGGCGTGGCTGGAGAAATTTCACACGAACCCTTCCGCGCCGGAATTTGTCGTTGCGACAAACGCACCCAAGCAGCGGGAGAAAGAGCACAGGGATCTGGTCGACTTTCAAAACCGAATGCATCGAGGGCGCGATGTCGTGCGCAAAGTCGGTTTCTACGGAATCGGCCGGCTCACGGTCGCGTTGATGGCGATCAGCATCGTGGTCGCGGTCGTTTCGCGGGCCGGCGGCAACACCAGCAGTATCATGGGATTATTCATCACCAAATGGGAAGCCGGCGGCGGCTACATCCAATGGCAAGAAGGCTTGCCGGAAATCCTCAGCGGCCAGGTCTGGCGACTGTTTACCCCGATGTTTATCCATTTCGGAATTATGCACATCCTTTTCAACATGCTTTGGCTGCGTGATCTGGGGAGCATGATCGAAGCGCGCGAAAGCAGCTGGAGATTGCTCCTGCTCGTTCTCCTCACTTCGGCCGGTTCCAATCTGGCGCAGTATTCGATCAGCATCCCGGGGTTCCCAACGCTCTCCGGCGGTTCGCCCATGTTCGGCGGGATGTCCGGAGTTGTTTACGGGCTATTGGGATACGTGTGGATGCGCGGGAAATTCGATCCATCCTCCGGTCTGTTTTTGCATAAATCAACGGTCACCATGATGATGGTTTGGCTGGTGCTTTGTTTCACTGGATTGCTCGGCCCAATTGCCAATCTCGCCCATCTCTTCGGACTTTTAATTGGAATGGGCGCAGGGCTTTTTTTCAGTCGATTTCGTTTCAGCAAATTCTGATGTTTCAACCGAGATTTATTGGCGCGAGACGGTCTGGCCCTTTCCTTGGAGGGCTCTGGAAGGTTTGCCATTAGCTTGCAATTCATTAGTCTCCCGGGATGGAAAAACTAGATAAACCTCAAGTGGATCCTGAATTAAAGAGGCGCATTCAGGACTTAATTGCATTCAAAGGCGGTGGTTACAATCCCGATCATGTCGAGGACATTATTGTCAACGCACTAAAACTTTTGACCGACGTAAAAGATCGCGGCGATGTCCGCGTCATCCGGACAGCGGTGCGCGAATTGCGTTACGCATTCCGCCTTTTTGCTCCGTATCACGAAACTCGCAAAGTGACCATTTTCGGTTCGGCGCGAACCTTGCCGACCAAGCAGGAATATATTCAAGCGGTCGAGTTCGCGCGGAAAATCGCGGACGCAGGTTACATGGTGATCACCGGGGCCGGGCCGGGAATTATGCAGGCCGGACACGAGGGCGCCGGGCTCGAAAAAAGTTTCGGCGCCAATATCCGTTTGCCTTGGGAACAGGGAGCCAACCCGATCATCGACAATGATAAAAAGTTGATCACGTTTAAATATTTCTTCACCCGCAAACTGACTTTCGTTCGTCACTCGGATGCATTTGTCTTGTTCCCCGGCGGCTTTGGAACGCTCGATGAAGGCTACGAAGCGATCACGCTCATGCAGACCGGAAAACATCGGCTGATGCCGCTGGTGTTGATTGATAAGCCCGGCGGCACCTACTGGAAAACGTGGGATAAAAATGTTCGCGAACATTTGCTGCGCGACCAATTGATTTCTCCCGACGATCTTAATTTATATCAAATCACAGACGATGCGGACCAGGCGGTGAAATGGATCACGCGGTTCTATCGCAACTATCATTCGAGCCGTTTCGTGAAGGATCTTTTTGTCCTTCGATTGAAGCGCGCGCCATCGGCTTCCGCGCTGGAAGGATTAAACGAAGATTTTGCGGACATTATTTCCGGTCCGAAAATGCAGGTGATCGAAGCGACGCCGGAGGAGCAGGAAGACAACGACTTCGTTGAATTGCAACGGATTGCTTTCGGCTTTGATCGCCGGCAATACGGTCGCTTGCGCCAATTGATCGATGCGCTGAATCTTTTTTGAGGGACAAATCCGCCCTGGCGTTGTTTTGAAAATCAGCGCTTGAATCCGCCAGAGAGCGAAACATATAGTAACGAAAATTTATGGCTGACATCGCAAATAAGTATCCAGAAAACGTGACCGGAAAATACTACGTGGACAATCAATGCATTGATTGTGACCTGTGCCGCGAAACTGCCCCGAGCAATTTCACGCGCAACGACGACGGCGGGTATTCTTTCGTCTTCAAACAACCCTCCACGCCAGAAGAAGAAGCTCAGTGCAAGGAAGCCATGGAAGGCTGCCCTGTCGAAGCCATTGGCAACAACGGCGAATAGCCGATTCTTTCGCGAAGGCCCGCAGGCCATGTCTGCGGGCTTTTTGCGTTTTCAGGATTTGCCGCCAACTGGTTTACACTTTGCATCTGCCACTTTGATTTTATCCTCCATCTATGCGGAAAGTGAAAGTTGATCTCGCGGAAAGAAGTTATCCCATTCTCATCGGAGCCAATCTGCTTCCAAAGCTCGGAGCTGAATGTGCCCGGCTGAAGTTGGCGACGCGCTGCGCCATCATTTCCGACGCCCATGTGGCTCCTCTTTACGGCAAATCCGTTGTGAATTCGCTGCAAACGGCGGGATTCGATCCCGTGTTCGTCACGGTTCCGGCTGGCGAAACGGCCAAGAGCCTGAAAACCGTTCAGGCCTGTTACGATCAACTTGCGGCGCACCGCATCGAGCGAAAATCATTTATTGTGGCGCTGGGCGGCGGCGTCGTTGGCGACCTGGCGGGATTTGTCGCGGCGACCTATCTACGCGGAATCGGTTTTGTTCAAGCGCCAACGACTTTGCTCGCGCAGGTGGACAGCTCCGTTGGCGGCAAGGTGGGCGTGAACCTCAAAGCCGGAAAAAACCTGGTGGGCGCCTTCTATCAACCGCGCCTGGTTTTGTGCGACCTCAATACGCTCGCCACATTGCCGGAACGGGAATTTCGCGCCGGCTTGGCGGAGGTGATCAAATATGGGATCATCTACGATGCAAAATTATTCGCCCGCCTGGAGCGCGAATTGCCAAAAATCCTTCGGCGCGACAGTGCAATTCTCGCTTCCGTCATCGCCCGATGCTGCGAGATCAAAGCCGAGGTCGTTTCCCAGGATGAAACCGAATCCGGTTTACGCGCCATTTTGAATTTCGGCCATACCATCGGCCATGCCATCGAAGCGGTGTCGGGATACGGAAAATACCTCCATGGAGAGGCCATCTCCATCGGCCAGGTGGCTGCGGCACGCCTCTCCTCCCGGCTAACCGGCTTGCCGGAAAAGGACGTTGCCCGAATCACCCATCTCTTTCAGGCTTCAGGACTTCCGACAAACACTCAATTCTCACCAGCGCTTCGCAAGAGCCTGTTCCGGGCGATGCAGCTCGATAAGAAAGTGAGCTCCGGCCAAATCAACTTCGTTCTGGCACAAAAAATTGGGCGAGTTGTTTTCGGTCAGAAAATCCATGCATCTTTGATTGATTCAATCCTTTGCGATTAGACAGGGATAAAGCATTGACAATTTGAGTGAAATCTCTAGTTTCGGAGGCAATCAGGAATTGTTTTGAGCCAAAAAACTATGAAATTAAATCTTAACCTAACGAGCAGGCTTTTCGCTTGCGCCACGGCATTGGTTTTAGCGTCGGTGACTACTGAAGTTCAGGCGCAAACGATCAAACAGGGCAGCGCGACAGTTTCCTCAATCCGCGGCTCAGCTAAATATTCTCAAGGCGGTGGAGTCTGGGTTCCCCTCAAAAAAGGCACAGTTCTCAAGCCAGGCGCCATGATCCAGACTGCTCCGGAATCCATCGTGGACCTTAATTTGAAAGAAAACGGCCCGGTCGTCCGAGTCACTCCCGACACCATGGTGAGCCTGGATAAACTGACTTTTTCAGGAACCGGGGTTGAAGGCGTGATGGAAACGAAGTTGAATCTCCAGACCGGCACGCTGATTGGCAACGTCAAGAAGTTAGCCAGAGCTTCCAAATACGAAATCAAAACGCCAAACGGCGTCGCGGGCATCCGTGGAACCGATTACGTCGTTTCCGTCAAAAAATTACCAGACGGCACCTACGAAGTGACGTTCACCAGCGTAACCGGAACCCTGGTTGTTGCCGCCATGGTCAAGGGAGTGCCTGAAACGGTCGTTCTCAACAACGGTGAATCCTGGACTCCGGGCAGCGATGTTGCTCCAACCCCACGCCAGTTGTTGGAATTTTATCGTGAACAGGTTGCCAAGGCGATCAAAGGCCTTCCCCCTGGATATGACCACGCAGCGCCTCCAGGGCAGCAAGCGATTGAGCAATTTGTATCGCCTAACCATGGGGCGGGCCAATCGAACGAACAATTCTAGTCTGGATAGATTCTCTTAACCCGGAGCGACCTTGTGTTGCTCTGGGTTTTTTGTTTTAGTACCCGAATTGTGAAGCTGAATCCCTTCAAGCTTGTCCCCTTCCTCATCGCTGGGATCACCATCAGTTTGGCCTGCTTTTTTCAATCTCATTTCTTCACCCGGCACTTCGATTTTTTCCAACGTTTGGAATGGGTGACTTACGATCAGCGCGTCAAGACAGCGCAACACTTCCCACGGCCATGCTCAACAAATCTCGCCGCCGTCTTTTTGGATGAAGCCACCATTAAAGTCTTGGAAGAGAGCTGGCCGTATCCTCGCCACTGGCACGGGCGACTCGTCCGCGAGTTGGCGGCGCAAGGAGCGAAAGCCGTCGGGTTCGACATCATTTTTGGCGAACTGCGACCGTTGGATTCCCCGGTCAACCTGCCAGACAATTCCACCGTCGGTTCAGACGCTTTTTTCGCGGCCCAAATGCAACAAGCCGGCAACGTCATCCTTGCTGCCGAATCACAGCAACAGGAACAGAACCTTTCTCTTGAAGCAAAACTCGGGCGGGACTACCAAAAAGTTTTTCCACCACCGCTTTTCGCGACCAATGCAATGGCCGTCGGCGCAATTAACGCCGAGGCGGATGCGGACGGCGTGTTGCGTCGGGCCAAAGCCTTCACGGACGATCCAGATCGTGGCCGTTTCTGGCATATGGGAATTATTCTTGCCGCAAAAGAACTCGGGCTCGATCTGGACCGAGCGGTGATTGAACACGGTCGCGTGATTCTCAGTTCCACCAATGGCACGAAACGGATCATTCCCATCGACAACAATGGGTTTTTCCTGATTGATTGGGCATTGTCCGCTGACGACGAACGCTTGACCAAGCTCTCCTATGGGATGGTGGCGATGTTGGATGAAGCCAGAAAAACGGGGAATCCCGCCTCTTATCGCGAAGTGCTCGATCTTTTTCGGAAGGACTCCGGCAAAACAAATTTGCTGGGCGACTCCCCCTTCCACCACAAATTGGTGGTCGTTGGCTCAAAATTAACTGGCAACAACCTGACGGACCGCGGGGCAACCCCCTTGGAAAAACACGACTATCTGGTGAGCAAACATTGGAACGTGGCGAATTCAGTCATCACCAACCAATTCATCCGCGCCAGTTCCTACCCGGCTCAATTTTTGATCATACTGCTCCTCGGCACGCTCTCAGCCCTGCTTACCTTACAGCTCCGCGCGGTTGCTGCATCGATTTCGGTTGTCCTGATGCTGTTGGTTTATGTCGCATTAGCTTTTTTCCTGTTTATTCAGTATCGCATCTCGATTCCCGTGATCCTGCCCGTTTTTGGCGCCGCGTTAATGACCCATGTTTCGATGGTCACCTATCGCGTCCGGGCGGAGCAGAACGAAAAGCGCCGCATTAAATCCGTTTTCTCCAAAATGGTTTCGCCAAGCATCGTTAATGAAGTGCTGAAATTAAAAACTCTTTCGCTCGGAGGTGCTCGACGGAATATCACGGTCTATTTCGCCGACGTTCGCGGTTTCACGGAAATGACTGATATTCATCAATCGCGGGCCGAAGAGTATGTGCGCGAAAATAATCTCACCGGTGCCGCAGCGACGAGGAATTTCGACGAACAAGCAGGCGAAACTCTCGCCACGGTAAACCTCTATCTCGGGACGATCGCGGACAAAATCAAGGAACACAACGGCACGCTGGATAAATACATCGGCGATTGCGTGATGGCGTTCTGGGGTGCGCCGGTCGAAAATGAAAAACACGCGTTGGATTGCGTGCGCGCGGCAATCGCTTCACAACGCGCGATGCACCTGTTGAACCAGAATCGAGCGTTGGAGAATCAACAGCGCGAAAGGGAAAATCAGGTTCGCATTGCTGCGGGCCAGCGCCCATTGGATTTGCTGCCGCTCCTTTCTCTCGGCAGCGGCATCAACAGCGGTACCGTCATCGTCGGCATGATGGGATCTGACGCGCATGGATTGAACTACACTGTTTTTGGTCGCGAAGTGAATCTTGCCAGCCGACTCGAAGGCGTGTCGGCCCGAGGGCGCATCATTATTGGCGAATCGACTTTTCGCGATCTTCAACGTGACGATCCGCCACTCGCCGCCACCTGCATCGAATTGGAACCAGAGAAAGTGAAGGGATTTCGAACCGCAGTCAGAATCTACGAGGTTCCGTGGAAAATAGCTGAAGAAAGTTCAGCATCCGCCACCCCTCGGTCGGAGGAGTCAATCAAGGCGTAAATACTCCCTCTCCCGCGCGAACTTCGCTTGACGCCATGGTGAAAAATCCTTACTGCATTCGGCCACACGATGACAAACAGCCAAGTCTCTCTCCAACTTCTCGATGTCGTTATCTTCGCAGCCTACATGATCGTCACGGTTGCGTTCGGTTTTTGGATCGCGCGCAAAGGCAAAAACACGGCGGAAGGCTATTTCCTCGGCAACAAAACCATTCCGTGGTTCGTCATCGGTTCGTCGATGGTGGCGGCGGACATTAGCAGCGAACAATTTATTTCCAATGTGGGCGGCGCTTACAAACACGGCATCGTCCTGGCCGCGGGCGATTGGAACGCGTGGATTATTTACAGCCTGCTGATTCTGATTTTCCTCCCTTACTATGTGCGGACCGGAGTGACCACAATGCCGGAATTTCTGGAACGCCGTTACAACTCCACCTGCCGGTATATTTTCGCCATCGCCTCTGTCATCGGTTTCGTCGCCGCCATCAATGCCGGCGCGCTTTACTCCGGCGGCATCATGCTCGACAGTTTTTTCGGCGAAGATTTGTCGCGCTTGCTCCCGCAAATTACTTTGTGGGGCAACCCCGTCTCGCCCGTCGTGCTCTACATTATTTTCTTTGCCGTGACGACCGGCGTTTACACAATCTATGGCGGATTGAAATCAGCCGCATGGACCGACCTCTTGCAGATGATTATTCTGCTCTTCGCTGGATTTCTCGTGCCGGTGCTCGCCTTGCGCCACATCACTGAAATTGGCCCGTTTATCCAGTCGCATCCCGAACATTTCCAAATGTTCAAACCGCCCACGCACAAGCCGTTTCCGTTCAGCGGCGTTTTCACCGGATTTCTCTCCGTTGGAATTTGGTATAGCTGCACGAGCCAGCACATGGTGCAACGCGTTCTGGCGGCCAAAGACGAATGGCACGCGCGCGTGGGCGTGGTCTGCGCCGGGTTTCTGCACATCATCATGCCGTTCTTTTTTATCGTGCCGGGGATCATCGCGTTCAAAATGTTTCCGCAGCTCCCTCATCCCGACCAGGCGTATCTCGTCCTAGTGAAACAATTTATTCCCACCGGACTCAAAGGCCTTTTGCTCGCGGGCATGGCGGCGGCGCTGATGGGACACGTATCAACCGTGCTCAATTCCGCCTCCACCATTCTTACCATCGACATCTACAAAAAACTTTTGAACCGCAATGCCACCGAAGCACAACAAGTCCGCTTTGGCCGGTGGAGCGGCGTGTTCGTTTTGATTGCGAGCATCTGGATTGCGATCGGCTTCACGCATTCGACCACCACCCTTTTTGAAAAGATTCAAACCGTGTTCTTTTTCATTGCGCCACCCTTCGCCGTCATTTTCACCCTCGGCATCTTGTGGAAACGCGCCAATGGCGTTGCGGCAGTAACAACGATGGCCGTTGGCTTTTCTTTTACCTGGCTGCTGACGCAACTCGAATGGCTGGGGCGATTCAACACCTTCAATCACCGCGCCCTTGTTGCCTGGATTTTCTGCATGCTCGTGATGATCGTCACTTCATTGGCCACCGCGCCGCCACCGAAAGAAAAAACCGATGGAATCATCTGGAACAAATCCTATTTAATGTTGCCTCCGGACGAACAAGCCCGTCATCGCGGGCTTCAAGACTGGCGCATCTGGTGGGTTTTATTTGTGGTGATTGTGCTCAGCATTTACGGGTTTTTCATTTACTGGCGCATTCGAAACCCGTGGTAAAACCCGCTTGATCTTTGGCTCGCACCAAAGATTAAATTTCTTGAGAAAAACTGGACGCGTTGGAGAAACAAAGATTCAAGAAATGGCTGTCCGACATGGATTCGAACCATGACAAAGGCCTCCAAAGAGCCTTGTGCTACCATTACACCATCGGACAACGCTTTGAAATGCAAGTAGATGCAATGCTTATGCATAAAAATGTCAGTAGATTTGTCAGTAAAACTGGCAAAAACGTTCTGACCTTGCAGCGGGTTTTATCGTCTTAAAACGCCGTTCTCAATCTTAAGGACTGTCGTGTTCCGCACAACACAAAACACGACAAATGAAACTAAAGTATCGCCTGTTCAAACGCGGAAACGTCTTCTATTCCGAGGACTCCATAACTCGAAAGCAACACAGTTTGCACACGAGCAACCCACAAGAAGCAGACAGGTTAATTGCTGCCAAAAACGAATCCGTCAACCATGCACAGTTCACGCTGGCCATCGGTCACACCTATCTAGCTATTACCGATGCAGAAATATTAACCCGCACATGGAAAGAAGTAATGGACGTTGTTTCTCTCAGAGGACGGGAAAGCACCCAAAACCGCTGCCGACGTGCGCTCAAAATGGCGTCGTTCAACAGAATCCGAACCAAGGCAATTCTACAAACCACAGCAGCCGATTTCCTTTCGGTTTTATCAGATGGCAAGCAAACGACTCGGCACTATTTACGCCTTTTACACAGTGCGGCCATTGACTTGGGCTGGTTAGCGGGTCGGACGGGAATGGCGCTTAGATAAGGGCCTGTTTCGATGGTTTTTGTGACCACTTCCGACAACGCTCCACCACCATTTGGTGTCGCGGTTTGGTGAGCAAGCGAAAGTTCTTGGGGCGGCGTTTCACCGCGCGGGGTTCGGAGCGGCCGGGGCGA
>CANJXF010000063.1 GCA_947478865.1 Verrucomicrobiales bacterium
ACCCAAATCTTTGATTACATCGAGAGCTTTTACAACCGTCAGCGCACCCATAGCGCCCTGGATTTTCAATCGCCAGTTGACTTCGAACTCCTAAACAACTAACCAAATGACCCAACTTTTTTGTCCGCCGTTTCAGAGCAAGCCCAGACGCTGAAAGGCGGGACAAAGTGAGCGCTCGCAACGGGAAGTATCCGGGTCATGGAAAAGGCTCGTAAGACTTCCAAAATGTCGGCGATGTTCAAAACAACACCGCTGGCTTGTGAGCAAAATGCAACCTGAGAGATAAGAGGTCAGACCCGTGGCACTGGGGCAACGCATCGCCAAAAGCGATGGCCGACCCAGCGTAACAATGGTGAAGACGCGGATTCCAAATCATAAACGTGTCTTCACCCGGTTCGTAAGCCGGCACCTTAAAAATGCCAGCCGAAGCGAGCCTAGAGGCCTCACTCAAAATTCAGCCGCTGCAAAGCGCTGGACGGCCCTGCTATGAGGCCGAGATAAACTCCGCTTACCGAGGAGAATGGCGTCGGGAAGCTGGCAGCCAATTGGCGCCTAATGTCAGCGAGGGAAAGAGAGCATGGCGAACTCCCAACCCCACTTTTGTCCCCGTTTGACCGCAAGGTCGGACGGGGACATTTGTTTTTTGGTATGAAAAAATACTTGCCGCCGCCGAGCAATTGGCAGAAATTCGCCGCACAAATAATTCGCCAACAATTTACAAATTAATTTATGGGTAAAATTTACAACAACATCGTTGAAACGATCGGACACACCCCGCTGGTCAGACTTAACAAAGTTACGGCGGGTCTTGACGCAACCATTTTGCTGAAATGCGAATTCTTCAACCCGCTCGGCAGTGTTAAAGATCGTATCGGCATGGCGATGATCGAAGCAGCCGAAAAGTCGGGAATTCTCACAAAGGACACCATCATCGTTGAGCCGACCAGCGGCAACACCGGGATTGCCCTCGCCTTTGTCGCCGCGGCAAAAGGCTATAAATTAATTCTTACCATGCCGGAAACCATGTCGCTGGAACGCCGCACGCTGCTGGCCATGCTCGGGGCGAAGCTTGTTCTCACTCCGGGAACCGAGGGAATGAAAGGGGCCATTGCCCGCGCCGAGCAAATTGCCAAGGAAACTCCCAATTCCTGGATCCCGCAGCAATTTGAGAATCCGGCTAATCCGGAAATCCATAAGAAAACCACAGCGGAAGAAATCTGGGCCGATACCGATGGCAAAGTAGACATGCTCGTCGCTGCCGTTGGAACGGGCGGAACCATCACGGGTTGCGTTGAGGTCATTAAGCCGCGCAAACCGTCCTTTCAGGCCGTGGCAGTCGAGCCGAAGGATTCGCCGGTCATTTCTCAAACACTCGCCGGACAACCGGTCAAGCCCGGTCCGCACAAGATCCAGGGAACTGGCGCAGGCTTTGTTCCGAAGAACCTCCACCTTAAGGATAGCCAGGGCAACTTGCAGATCACCGAATGCGTTCAGGTCAGCAACGATGATGCCTTTGCGATGGCCCGTCGGCTCGCCAAAGAAGAAGGAATCCTGGTTGGAATTTCTACCGGCGCAAATGTGGCCGCCGCGATCGAGTTGGCCAAGCGTCCCGAGAACAAAGGAAAAGTGATTGTGACGATCGCGTGCTCGACCGGGGAGCGCTATCTCAGTACGCCGCTGGCCGCGGAAGCCAAAGCGGAAGTCGGCGGCTGATCCCGGAGGACCTTCGAATCGTTCGAACAAGGGGCGAAGATTCTGTTTTAAGAGGTGGGGCCGCTCTGGGATTAAGTCTCAGAGCGGCGGAAAAGATTGAAGAATTTACCAATCAAACCGGATGAAGAGCGAAGCATTGGATTTTTTCGAAGCCAACAAAGGGCAGATTTTTTCCGTCAAGGATGTAAGCAAAGAGTTGGACGAGAGGCGCTACTTGAAAGATAAGACCTGGGCGGCTCGGGAATTAAAGAGTCTGTGGAGCAAAGGTTTTATCCAGGCAATCAATGGTTGTTACTGGATACCAGAGGATGAAGATAAAAAAGAGGATCGGTGAGAAAACAGGGCCGTTCTCGTTGCCTTGGGAGTAATAGCCTCAAACCTCAGATCAGCCTTTCGCCTTAATCCATCGCATCGTCATCTCTGCCAATTTATCAAACGCCCTCACGCAGAGTTCAAGGTGTTCCTCCCTGGTGTCCTCGATCTTGTTGTGGCTGATTCCGTGCAGGCTTTGGACAAACATCATCACGGCGGGCACACCCGCGCGAGCAACTTCGGCCGCGTCGTGCAATGGACCGCTTGGTAGGCGATGCGATTTTCCACAAGTTTCGCGAATGGCTTCATCGCACATGGCGATAAGCTCGTCGTGGAAAGGACGCGGGTCAATTTGCCAGAGGCGTTCCCAGGAAACCTGCACATTGCCTTCCCTCGCGAACGTCTCGCTGGCGGATTTGGCTTCTTGAAACATTTTCGCAAGCGCGGGGCCATCGAGATGGCGCTGGTCGAGGGTGATCCGACATTCCTCCACGACACTGGTGACAATGCCGGGTTTGGTGGTGCACGAGCCAATGGTGCAAACGCCGCCATGGCTGCGCTCGGCGATACGATAAATTTCCGGGCTCATTTTCGCCGCGGCGAGAAAGGCATCCTTGCGGCGATTCATCGGCGTGCTGCCGGAATGAGCGGCCTGGCCGTGAAACGTGATCGCATGTCGTTCAACCCCGAACGTGCCGAGCACCGCGCCGAGCGGGAGATCAAGGTCGAGCAATACCGGGCCTTGTTCGATGTGCAACTCCAGATAGGCGGCGGCATGCTTCAGTTCCTGGCCGCTTTCCTTCACGCGCTCGAAATCAATTCCTACCTCGCGTAACGCTTCGGGCAAATGGATTCCGTCCCTGTCCACCAAACCACGCGCTTCGTTGAGATCGAGATTGCCCGAGCATGCGGAGGAGCCGAACAAACTTTTGCCGAACCTCGCCCCCTCTTCATCGGCCCAGTCGACCAATCGCACCGTGACCGGCGGCTTGTCCGCGTACTGAGAATGGATGCGGCGCAGAATTTCCAGGCCTGCGAGCACATTGAGGCAGCCGTCGAGCCAGCCTCCATTAGGGACCGAGTCCATGTGGCCGCCGATGATCAATTCCTTGTCCGATTCGCCGTGCAACGTCGCCCAGAGATTTCCGGCAGCATCAGTATGGATTTCAACGGGCAGCGCATCGAGTTTCCGGCGCAACCACGCTCGCGTCTCGACCCATTTTCTAGTGAAAGCGACCCGTTGCGCGCCGTTCTCGTCGGCGGTAAAACTGCGGAGTTCCTTTAATTCCGCAATCGTCCGTTGGGCATCTGGCAAGGCACGCATAGTTGGCAACTGGTTCTGCTGCCGCCGAGCCTAAGGTTCTCACGATGCAAACTCAACGAAAACAGGAGGCTCATGCACAACGCGCAAATTAAAGCAGCCGCGCCAATGAACCGAAATTCCCACTGCTGAAACGCATGGACGGGCCGTTTCCACTGTTCGATTGCTACCGAATCTTTGGGTCGGGCAATTCCTTCTTCACACCTTCATCAAGCGGCATTTTGTCGTTCGCCGGAGGGAGTCCGGCACTGTTCATCAAGCGCGCCAAATCTGATTTCATGCTGGCGATTCTCGGCGCTTGTTTTGCATCCGCGATGAGGTTGTGCTGCTCTTCGGGATCGTGTTTTAAATCGTAAAGTTCAGCCTTATGGCGATCCGGCGAACCATCGCCATGCGGGTAGTGGATGTATTTCCAGTTATCGGCGCGGATGGCGCGAACGTTCGGCGTGTAGGGAAACTGTTTTTCGTAGTTGTATTCGTAGAACCATGATTTGCGCCAACGGGGATCGCCTCCATGCACAAGCTTCACCCATGACTTGCCGTGGACGTTCTCGGCTGGTTTCACGCCACACAGATCCAGAATGCTTGGTGCGACGTCGACTGTGAGCGCCTGTTGCTGAATGACTCTGGCTTTGCCCAGCGCTGGATAACGGACGAGGAGGGGAATGCGAAGACTCGGCTCGTGCGCCGTGCGTTTGTCCACCATGCCGTGCTCGCCTTCGAGCAAACCATTGTCACCCATGAAGACGATGATGGTGTTTTCCAGCTGCTTGCTTTGTTCGAGATAGTTGAGAAGGCGTCCAACGCTGTCATCGACACTGAGGATCGTTCCCCAATAACCGTGGACCATGTTTTCGAAATCTTTCACGGCCTCGGGCTGGTCGTTTGGAAATTTTTTACGCCACTCAAAAAGCGGGCCGTAGATTCCGTGCCAGGTGTAGAGACGCTCGCGGATCCAGGTCGGCTTATCCTCCAGGTGGAATGCGCTTTCCGGATAAGGCACCCGGACATTGTCGAAAACGTGCGCGTATTTTTCCTCAGGCGTGTAGAAGCTATGAGGCGCCTTGTGGCCGATGCAGAGCGACCATGGTTTGCCGCTGTGATCTTTCTTCAACCATTCCAGCGCCATGTCCGTGACCACGGTCGTGTAATAGCCTTTAATGACCTTGGCTCCAGCGCCGTTGAGGTTCCACTCTGTGTCGAAATATTTTCCCTGGCCTTTGTGGGTCGCAAAGTAGTCGAAGCCCGGCCGCGGCGTGTCGTTGTCTTCGCCCATGTGCCACTTGCCCAGATAAGCGGTTTCGTAGCCTGCCTCGCGCAGCCGCATTGGCCAGTGCGGAAGTGTTTTCGGCAGCTCGGTGAAGTTGTCGCGCACGCCGTGGCTATGCGCATAGAGCCCGGTGAGAATGGATGCCCGGCTCGGGGAGCAGAGCGAGGTTGTGCAAAACATGTTCGCAAAGCGCACGCCTTCATTCGCGATTCGATCGATGT
Source organism: Verrucomicrobiales bacterium (assembly GCA_947478865.1). GTDB lineage: Bacteria > Verrucomicrobiota > Verrucomicrobiia > Limisphaerales > CANJXF01 > CANJXF01. The sequence continues at coordinate 4,838 of CANJXF010000063.1, forward strand.
TCGGCGTCTTGATCGTCGGATGTCCGGCGCAACTCATCGCGTTCCAGCGGATGTCGTCGCAAAGAATGAAGAGCACATTGGGCTTCGGCGACGCAGCCGCCGCTGGCCGCGTGAAAAGCGGAGCGAGCCACAGGGCGGTGAAGACGAGGAGAAATGCCGCTGCGTTTCTGGAAATCAATTGGCTTTCGTGGAGTGGCTTGCTGCCCGAAGTTCGCGGCTGCCGCATCGCAAGAAAAGGGAGCATGTGCTTCTCGTCAGAGTTCATTGGCGGAGATTTTAGGAGGACGCGAGCTGGAGGAAAGAACCTTTTTCGGGCTTTTCTGAAAGAGGGCATGGCGAGCGAGGGTTTGTCAGGACGGATTTGCGCCAAGGAAAGATACGGCGCGGGTCTCCGACCAGTATTCACCTTCCGGATTGAAGGTGACGAAGCCAACGTGACCTCCGGAGATCGGCATCTCGAGGTAGAGGTGGGGATTAGCCTCACTCTCTTCAATTGGAAAGCAGGGGCCGGCCAGAAACGGATCATTGCGGGCGTTAACCAGCAGCGTCGGAATGGAAATATTTTTTAAGAACGGACGACAACTGGATTTTCGCCAATAGTCATTCGCATCGGCAAATCCGTGAATTGGCGCGGTATAGCGATTGTCGAAGTCTTCGAAGGTGCGGAGTTGCGCGTAACCCTTGTCGTTGATTTCACCAGGCATGGCGCGCATCTTAATGCGAATTTTTTTCCGAAGGTCGCGCAGGAACCGGCGCATATAAATCCGGTTGGCCATTCCAGCCAATTGCAAGGAGCCAGATTGAAGGTCGCATGGAACGGAGAAGGTCACGGCCTTTGTGACTTTCGGATGGATCTGCTTTCCGTTTTCACCGAGGTATTTCAAGGTGACGTTTCCGCCCAAACTAAACCCGATGAGTGCGATCTCGTCGTAGTTATGGCTTGCCGCGACATGCGAAAGCACGGTCTGCAAATCTTCGGTCGCGCCGCTATGGGTGAAACGCAGTGTTTGATTGGGTTCTCCGCCGCAACCGCGCGCATTCCAGACGACGGCGTCCCATCCGCCTTTTATCAACGCCCGGACCATTCCCAGGACGTAGGTTCGATTCGAATCGCCTTCCAAGCCATGAGCGATTATCGCGATGCGGCGGAAGGGTTGAACCGCCCAGTCGAGGTCAAGGAAGTCATCGTCGGGCGTGGTAATTCGCTCTCGTTGATAGGGAAAACCAGCGGTTCTTCGGAACAAGGTCGGGAAGAGGGTTTGGAGGTGTCCGTTCGAAAGAAGGAGAGGCGGAACATAGGTTGAATCAATGATCGGCATCCTGAGCTTTCCTATAAGGTCGTCACAACCTTCATCCTCGGAACGGCATCACAAAAAGAGATCGGGCAAAAGTCTCCCTCCTGGAACCACGGAATATTTGTCGAAATCGGTAACGCCCTCCGAAGCCAGAACTTCATCGTCGAGAAAGAAATTTCCGGTGCATTCGCGGCTGTTGCGCTGCAAAATAGTGTGCGCAGCATCAGCCATTATTTCAGGCGTGCGGCCTTGGCGTGCGACGGTATCTCCACCCAGAAGGTTGATCACGGCAGAGGTGGCAATGATCGTTCGAGGCCAAAGCGCGTTAACGGCTACCCCTTGCTCCCGAAATTCTTCCGCCATTCCCAGGACACAAAGGCTCATTCCATACTTCGCCATGGTATAAGCGACATGCGGAGCAAACCAGCGAGGTTTCAGATTGAGCGGTGGAGAGATGTTCAGGATGTGTGGATTCTTCGATTCCAACAGGTGGGGCAGCAAGGCCTGGGAACAGGCAAAGGTGCCCCGGGTATTCACTTGGTGCATGAGGTCAAAGCGCTTCAAGGGGGTGGCCATCGTGCCGGTCAAGCTGATGGCGCTGGCGTTGTTGACGAGAATATCAATGCCGCCAAACCTTTCTACCGCAAGCTTCACGGCCTTCTTAATCTGTTCCTCGTCGCGGATATCGACCGGGCAGGCCAAAGCTTTTCCTCCGGCAGCTTCCATTTCCTCCGCCGCAGTGTAGATCGTCCCCGGCAGTTGGGGATGCGGTGCAACGGTCTTGGCCGCAATGACGATGTTGGCGCCATCGCGCGCTGCGCGCATTCCAATTGCATGGCCAATCCCCCGGCTGGCTCCCGTGATGAACAACGTTTTCCCTTTGAGATTGGCCATGGCTCTTGTGAGGTTTCGATTTATATACCGGCTAACGCAATCAATCGGAAAAGGGGCCTGTCGCTCAGGCTTGGTTACTTCTTCGGCCCATAGCCCCGCTTGATCCCACCTTTGGCATCGACTTTACCGCAGGCCCAGAGGAGGCCGCGCGTGACCAGGTCGAGGTAGCGGGCATCCGCCACGGTATCGCTGTTGTGGCCAATGGTGGTGCTGAAAACGCGGGTGCCCTTGAATTCGTTTGCCCAAACCACGACGGATTCAGTCTCCTTCGCAACGCCTTCTTTGTTCTTTACGTTCTGCGTTCCTTTGGCGAGCGGCTTCGCCGTCGGGAGGACTTGAATATTATTATAAAGCTCCTCGTTGATTGTGGTCCAGTCACTGAGGCCGTGGGTAACCGCATGCTTGTCGCCCGAAAATTTGATCGCAATCGGCAGCTGTGGCCCATGTGCGCTGGACTGGATGCCGAGGTATTCGAACCACATCGCGCGTTCGGCACCAGTTGCCGCCTTCTCGTTCGGGTTTCCAATGCGGTAGGAATGCATCGCGCAATGCAGATTGACTCCGGGAATGCCTGCAAGATGCGGCGCGAGAACTCCTTTGATGGTGGCCGGATCATTAACATCCGCGGCGCACTCATCATGGATGATGACGTCGTATCCTTTCGCGTAATCCGGGTTCCCTAGAATGGCCAGAGGCGGCTTGGTGCTGCTGTCGCCGGTGTGGATTTGCGTTACAACGACATTGGCTCGTTGTTCAAGGCCTTGCTTTAAAATGTCTTTTTGCTTGCCGTATTCGTGGCAACAGCCGCCCGTGATCAATAAGACTCGAAGCGGTTTGACGTCGGCCGCTTTGGCCGTTTGTGGAATAAACGCGCAGCCGATCAAGCCGGCTGCCAACAAGGAAAGTGATTTGTGCATGGATCTTTTGATAACAAGCTTTCTACGATCATGAAAGCACGGAGTTGAGATTCGACATAACCAGCGGAAAGACGGTTCGCCGAAGCGCTTCACGGCAAAGTTCGCTGGCGTGAACCCTTGCATCGTCTTCAAACAGTCATTTCTTTACGTGGCTGCGGCCGGCTTTATGCTGGAACCGTGCGCCGGAAATTATTTAACTGAGCCGTTGCGCTGGCGTGCTTTTTAAGTTTTTCACCATTTGAAATTGAATATGCGTTCACAGATTTTTGCCCTCGTATTAATTAGCGCTGGCAATTGCCTCCTTGCCGCTGAAGCGCCGGAAAAACCGGCGAAGGCTTCATCGACACAGGCCGGCGTTCAGATGCTCGTGCCGGGTTTCACGGTGCGCGAGTTGCCAGTAAAGCTCACCAGCTTAAACAATATCGAGTATGCGCCGGATGGACGACTTTTCGCCGGCGGATACGATGGTCGCTTTCATTTGTTGCGCGACCTCGATGGCGATGGGCTTGAGGAAAAAGTGGATACATTTTCGCCTGAAGCGAGTGCGAATTATCCGCTCGGCATGGCCGTAAAAGACGGGATGCCCTATGCAGTTCTCACGGATGAAGTGGTGCGTTGGCGAGACACGAATGGCGACGGAGTGCCCGACAAGCGTGAGACGGTGGTGAAGGGCTTCGACGATCCCGAGTTGGTCAAGGCGCCGTATCTAGTGCATCGCCGCGTGGACAGCTCGATGGCGCTGGCCTTCGGTCCGGATGGCGCGCTCTACGTGACCATGGGAAATGCGGGTCCGGGCAACCCTTACTGGAACGACGATAAAGGCGTATCACATTATTCAACCAGCCAGCGTCGCGGTTGCCTTTTGCGCATTTCGCCCGAGGGCAGGGTCGAGCAGCTCAACTCCGGACTGCGCTACATCATGTCCCTCCAATTCAACAAAAAGGGAGACCTTTTCGGAACCGATCAAGAAGGCGCCACCTGGTCGCCGAACGGGAATCCTTTCGATGAATTACTGCATCTCGAAGCGGGTCGCCACTATGGCTTTCCACCGAGGCATCCGCGCTGGCTTCCGGACGTTGTCGATGAGCCGAGCGTTTTTGATTATGCGCCGCAGCACCAGAGCGCCTGCGGTTTTCGCTTCAATGGTCCCGCTGCCGGACGCGGGCGCTTTGGCCCGGAGTTTTGGGCGGACGATGCTTTAATTGTCGGCGAATCGCGGGGCAAACTTTGGAGAACGAAACTCGCGAAGACCGCTGCGGGCTACGTGGCGCGAACCGAATTGTTTGGCGTCCTTGGAATGCTGGTGGTGGATTGCGCGATCTCGCCGAAAGGTGACCTCGTCGTCTGCTGTCACTCGGGCGCGCCCGACTGGGGAAATGGACCGCAAGGCGAAGGGCGAATTTTCAAAATCAGCTACACCGGTAAACCCGCGCCTCAGCCCGTGTTCACTTATGCGGGGAGCGAAACGGAGACGGTCATTGCCTTTGATCGCAAGCTCGACGTTGGAAAGTGGAAAGGTCTCGTCCCTAAAATTGAATCCGGTCGCTACGTTGCCGCCGCTGACCGTTTGGAAACGATCCGACCCGGTTACGCCGTCGTGAAAATGCAGCAGGAGCAACCACGGTCTTCCGTCGCGGTGAAAACGCTGCGTCTCAGCGATGACCGGCGCAGCATCATCATCGAGACATCACCTCGCATCAGCGCCGTGAATTATGCCGTCACCGTTGCCGGTCAGAGCACGCTTGATGTTGCGCATGATCTCTCAGGACTCGCGGTCGAGTGGCGCGGCGGCAAAGATTCCAGGTGGATTGGATGGCTTCCGCACCCGGATTTCATCGCCGCCCGCGAGTTCACTCGCGGCAGCGTCGCACACGATACACTTTGGAGAAACGTCGCCAGGCGCGGCACCTTGACCCTTCGAGGGCAGCTTGATCTTTGGCAAATGCTTATTCCGGCAACTCAACCTATTTCCAAGCTCGACTACAGCCCCGAGCCGGAAACCGTGACCGTGGTTTTTAAAAGCGATGCCGCTCTCGATCTTACTGCGGCGGGCGCAAAACTCGAACGTGTCAGCCAGAACGAATCGCGCCTCACTGTTGCTGCGCCGCAGGAAAACCGCTGGCAACCCATCACGATCCGCGTGAGCACGCCGGCAAAAATTCTCGACGTCTCCTACTTCACCACTCGCGATCCGCGTCGACGCACCCTGGCTACGCGACGATTCCTCGCTCCGTTCGCCCTGCCCGCAACGGCCGAGCAAGGGGCTCGCGACATCCCTGAAATTGCCGGCGGCGATTGGAACGCGGGCCACGCTCTATTCAAAGGCAAAGCGACCTGCGCCACCTGCCATTCTCTGCGTGGCGACGGATTCAAGGTTGGCCCGGAGCTCAGCAATCTGGTCCATCGCGACTACGCTAGCGTGTTGAAGGACATCGCGGAACCAAGCGCTGCCATCAGTCCTGATGCCGTCGGCTATGTGGTCAGCCTCAAAAACGGCGAAGACATCACCGGCACGCGCTTTGCCGAAACAGCGGACGAGCTACAAATTGCCCAACCCGGCGGTGCCGTTGCCAAACTCAGAAAATTGGAAATCACCAAGACCGCGCCGATGACGGTGTCCCTGATGCCTCAAGGTTTGGACAAAGCCCTTACTCCCATCGAATTGCGCGACCTGATGACCTATTTGTTAACTGAATCCGCCAGCACGAACCAACCGGCGAAATCTAAATAATCGAGCCGCTCGACAGGGTTGTTAATCGTTTGCCGCACCAAGATTGCCCCAGAACTGCGCTGGATTTTGTGAGATTAAGCCGGGTTGGCGGACGGGCGATAAATCATTTTTGAAAGGGCGATGGAAAAATGCTTGAGTTGATTTACGTCGGAGCGCAAAGTCAAAACAAGTTCACTAAACATAGCAGAAACCCAAGTTCTATCATCATGCAAAAAGAAAAGATCGACCTGGCTGTAAAAACGACGAGCCTCACTCGCCGCAAATTTATTCAACGCACCACGATGGCTACCGGGGCCGCCGCATTCTCGTTCCCTTATGTGGGACGGGTTCTCGGTGCAAACGACCGGATCAACGTGGCGTGCATTGGCGTCGGCGGGAAAGGGGACAGCGATAGCACTGGCGCCGCGACTTGCGGTGGGAACATCGTTGCCATCTGCGACGTCGATCAAAACACGCTGGACAAAAAAGCGAAGCAATTTGGCGATCAATTCAAGGGGCTCAAACAGTTTCAGGATTATCGCAAGATGCTCGACAAAATGGGCAAAGACATCGACGCGGTGACGGTTTCCACACCAGACCATAACCATGGTGTGGCCGCAATTCGCTCCATGAAATTGGGCAAGCACTGCTTCTGCCAAAAACCGCTGGTGCAAACCGTGCACGAGGCGCGAATCGTCCGCCAATTGGCGAAAGAGAAAAATCTGGCCACGCAAATGGGAAACCAGGGCAGCGCCGAGCCCGGATTGCGCCGCGCCGTGGAAGTCATCCAGGCTGGCATCATTGGCAAGCCCTTGGAATTGCACGTCTGGTCGAATCGTCCCGTTTGGCCACAGGGCCTGGAACGGCCCGCTGGCGAGGATCCGATTCCTGCAAACCTCGACTGGGATCTCTGGCTGGGGCCGGCCAAAAAGAGGCCCTACAAAAAAGGGGTTTATCATACGTTCGCCTGGCGCGGTTGGTATGAGTTCGGTACCGGCGCTTTGGGAGACATGGCTTGCCACACCGTGAACATGCCGTTTCGCGCGCTCAAACTGGGTTATCCCAGCGTGGTTGAATGCGAAATGGCCTCGCGCATTTACTCGGAAACGTTTCCTAAAACCTCGCGCATTCGTTTTGAATTTCCCGAACGCGAGGGCCTTCCGCCGCTCAAATTCTGGTGGTATGACGGCAATCCAAACGATCCGCTCAAGCCGATCCGCCCGCAAGCGGACATCAGCCGTGAGATCATTAGTATGAACGGCAAGCTGCCCGGCAGCGGTGCGCTCATCATCGGCGAGAAGGGCAAGTTGTTTTCACCTGACGATTATGGCACGAAATTCTTCCTGGCGATGAACGGGCAAAACGAATACACGCCGGGCGAAAACCACGAAGCTTGCAAAAATGTTCCCCAAGTCATTCCCCGTTCTCCCGGTCACATGGAAGAATGGTTCCGCATGATGAAAGAGGGCGTTCCTGCTTATTCCAACTTCGACATCGCGGCTTACCTGGCTGAGGTCATCCTCCTGGGTTGTGTGGCACTGCGCGTCGGCGAAGGTAAGCGTATGGAGTGGGACGGCCCGAACATGCGTTCGCCTAATTTGGCGGAAGCAGCGCAATTCGTTAAGCGCAACAATCGTCCGGGTTGGGAAGCCTGATTCTGAATCTGTCATCGCTTTTTCCACGAGCCGGCAGGCTGGCTCGTTAAAAAAGTCCTTTATTTACGCCGAGACCGGTTCCCGCAAGGGGGATAGACCGGCTCGGCGTTTATATTTGGCGACGAACTGATCGGCTGGTTTTCCCTGCCGATGCCGCGTTGCTTGAATCGCGAATTTAAAAATTTTCGCCGGAACAATTCGGTCAAACCGGCCTGCTCTATTCTAGGAAAATCGTTTACAGTATCCTGACAATCTAGGAAGTTCTGGGAAGGAAATCTGATCACATGCGTAAATGCCTTCAACTTTGTTGCGTCCTTTATTTTTTCGCGCCTCACGCGTTGCATCGGGCCATTGGCGCGGAGCCGGTTGCTCCACTGGTTGATTTCAACCGCGACATTCGACCTATCTTCTCTGAAACCTGTTTCAAGTGCCACGGTCCGGATGCCAACAAACGCAAGGGCAAATTTCGACTGGATACGCGGGAGGGAGCATTCGCCGAGCATGAAGGACGCAAGCCTTTGGTCCCGGGCGATCTTGCCCATAGCGAGGCTTGGCGGCGCATTAATACCAAAGACGCTGACGACCTCATGCCGCCGGCTGATTCCGGCATGAAGCTGACGGCGCAACAGATCAAGTTGTTCGGCGACTGGATTAAACAAGGCGCTCGCTATAAAGATCACTGGTCGCTGATCCCGCCGGTCACGCCGCCGTTGCCCAAAGTTAAGAAATCTTCCTGGCCGAAGAACGGGATCGATCCTTTTATTCTCGCCCGGCTGGAACAGGAAAAACTCCCGACTTCCCCGCAGGCGGATAAGGCGACTCTTCTGCGCCGGGTCACGCTGGACCTGACTGGTCTGCCTCCAACGCCGGATGAAGTTGCCGCGTTTCTCGCTGACAAGAGCCCGAGTGCTTATGAAAAGGCCGTGGATCGCCTGCTGCAATCTCCCCATTACGGCGAACGAATGGCTTTGGATTGGCTGGATGCCGCGCGTTACGCGGATACGCATGGCTACCACATTGATTCAGGCCGCGACATGACGCGGTGGCGCAAATGGGTGATTGATTCCTTTAATCAGAACAAACGTTTCGACCAGTTCACGATCGAACAACTCGCCGGAGATCTGCTGCCGCAAGCCACGACCGAACAAAAAATCGCCAGCGGTTTTAATCGGAACCACATGATTAATTTCGAGGGCGGAGCGATCCCGGAAGAATATCACAACGCTTACCTGGTGGACCGCGTCAACACCACCGCCACCGTCTGGCTGGGCTTGACCGTGGCCTGCGCGCAATGTCACGACCACAAATACGACCCCATCACGCAAAAGGATTATTACCAGCTCTACGCCTTTTTCCACAACGTCCCTGAGAAAGGTTTGGATGGCAACTTGGGGAATGCAGCGCCCGTTTTGCATTTCCCAACGGCCGATGAAGCCGCCGCGCAGGCCAGGCTCAAATCTGAAATTGCCGCGGCGGAAACAAAGTTGAAGCAAGTTGAGGCCGAGTTGCCGGGCGCGCAGAGCATTTGGGAGAAAGAACGCTCGGCAACCACGGCTGACGAATCCCATCTGACGCTGGTCCGCATCCCGGCGGAAAAACGCACAGCGGAGCAGGTGGATGAATTGAAGAAATATTTCCGGGACAAACATTATCCAGCCTTGGGAGCGGCCAAGGAGGCGCTGCAGTCCACGCGCAGAGATCTTGAAAAACTGGAGAAGGGAATCGCGACGGCGATGGTCATGAGCGAGATGGAGAAGCCCCGCAATACCTTCCTGCTGGTGCGCGGTCAGTATGATAAGCCCGGCGATCCCGTAACGGCCAACGTCCCGGCAAGCCTTCCGCCGCTGCCAGCCGGATCCCCGACCAATCGGCTTGGGCTGGCTCAATGGTTGGTTTCTCCCGCACATCCGCTTACTTCGCGGGTGATTGTGAATCGCTACTGGCAAATGTATTTCGGCATCGGTCTGGTTAAGTCGGCCGAGGACTTCGGTTCCCAGGGAGAATGGCCGAGTCATCCGGAATTGCTCGATTGGCTTGCAACGGAATTCCAGCGCACGGGATGGGATATCAAACAAATGCAAAAGTTGATCGTGATGAGCGCAACCTACCAGCAATCATCCGCCACCACGCCTGAGTTGCTGGCGAAAGATCCGGAGAATCGCCTGCTCGCGCACGGCCCGCGTTTTCGTTTGGCAGCTGAATTTATTCGCGACCAGGCCTTGGCGATCAGCGGGTTATTAAACCGGGAGATCGGTGGGAAGAGTGTTTCGCCCTATCAACCTGCCGGTCTTTGGGAAGAGTTGGCCTCGCGTGAAGATGGCAAAAACTGGTCTGCGCAAAGCTACACCCAAAGTCATGGCCCGGATCTGTATCGGCGGACGATGTACACCTTTTGGAAACGAACCTCGCCGCCACCAACGCTGGCGACTTTCGACGCACCGGATCGGGAGTCCTGCACGGTTCGCCGGGCCCGTACCGATACACCTCTGCAGGCGCTCGTCCTGTTGAATGATCCAACCTACATCGAAGCGTCGCGCAAGCTGGGCGAGCGACTTATGACAGAGGCTAAATCGGATGCGGATCGGATCGCGATGGCTTTTCGCCTGGCGATTGCCCGCGACCCAAAAGCGTTGGAGAAAAAGGTTTTGCTCAAGCTGTATGACCGGCAATTGGCCGCGTATCATGCCGACCCGGCATCGGCTTTGAAACTGCTGGCGGTGGGCGAATCTCCCCGCAATGAGCATCTTGAACCCGCCAAACTGGCTGCGTGGACCATGGTCGCCAGCACGGTTCTCAATCTGGACGAAACCATTACAAAGCAATAGCCATGAATCTCGAACGCGAATATCAATCCTTGCTCACGCGGCGCCAGTTTTTTGGCCGCACCACCACCGGCATTGGCTCCCTCGCGCTGGCCTCACTGCTGAACGGTAAGTTATTTGCAGGCGCCGGGGATCCAGCTTCGAAGACGGGCGGCGTGCTGCCAGAGTTGCATTTCGCGCCCAAGGCCAAGCGGGTGATTTATCTTTTCATGTCGGGCGGGCCTTCCCACATCGACTTGTTCGATTACAAGCCAAACCTCCGCGCCCACCACAAGCAAGAGTTGCCGGCATCCATCCGCATGGGGCAACGCATCACAGGAATGACTTCCGGCCAGAGCTCGTTTCCTTGTGTGGCGCCGATGTTTGAGTTCACCCAGCATGGCAAAAGCGGCACGTGGATCAGTGAGTTGCTTCCGCACACGGCCAAGATTGTGGACGATATTGCCATCGTAAAATCGCTGAATACCGAGGCCATCAATCACGATCCGGCCACGACGTTTATCCAGACCGGTCACCAACAGCCTGGACGTCCCAGCCTCGGCGCCTGGCTGAGTTATGGGATTGGCACCGAGAGCCAGCAGTTGCCTGCCTTTATCGTGATGATCTCTCAGGGAAGCGGCAACAAGACTGATCAACCTATTTTTTCACGCCTTTGGGGCAGCGGTTTTCTCCCGAGCCAGCATCAGGGCGTTCGCTTCCGTTCCGGTGGCGACCCCGTCCTTTATCTTTCCAACCCGCCCGGGGTCGATGCCAAAGCCCGGCGTTCCATGCTGGATTCCGTCGCTCAATTGAACCGAATGGCGGAAAAATCCTTTGGCGATCCGGAAATCAACACCCGCATTGCCCAGTATGAAATGGCTTACCAGATGCAAACCTCCGCGCCCGAGCTGACCGACCTATCCAAAGAACCGAAGCAGGTTCTCGATATGTATGGCATCGACGACAAGGGGACCGACGGCGGCTTTGCGCGCAATTGTCTGCTCGCCCGTCGCATGGTCGAGCGTGGCGTGCGCTTTGTTCAACTCATGCACCGCGGCTGGGATCAGCACAGCAGTTTACCCAAGCAAATCCGCGGGCAATGCAAAGATATTGATCAGCCGGCCGCCGCATTGGTTAAGGACCTGAAGGCGCGTGGCCTGCTCGATGATACCCTTGTGATTTGGGGTGGCGAGTTTGGGCGCACCGTTTATAGCCAGGGCGCTCTCACGGCAGACAACTACGGGCGCGACCATCATGGCCGTTGTTTCACCATGTGGATGGCTGGGGGAGGAATTAAACCCGGCATCAGCTATGGCGAGACGGATGACTTCTGCTACAACGTCGTCAAAGACCCGGTGCATATTCATGATTTTAACGCGACCATTTTGCGCACCATGGGCATCGACCACACCCGGTTGACTTTCAAGTTTCAAGGACGGCACTTCCGCCTCACCGACGTCCACGGCGAAGTGGTCAAGGGGTTGTTGGTCTAGGCGCCAAGCTATCCATCGGAGCCAAAGAATACGACGAGGTCACGGGCTTGAGAATCCATCTCTCGGTTCATTTCCAAACCGTTCGACAAAGCGACGGAATTGACGTCGAAATGAGGTGATTTGCCATTTTTAGTCTCAAAAAAGACACTTTTGTCAAAAATTCGGTTGACAAAGTTAGTCTCAAAAAAGACACTTTTGTCAAAAATTCGGTTGACAAAGAAGGCGTTTGCGCCCAAACCAAATGGGTCCAGATGACCGCTCGTGAAAAAACGTTTTATGCAAAATATTCGGGAAAACTTTTGGGTTGCCTCCGGTAACTGCTTCTTGGCTCAGACCGATCCTTTTTTCGGCAACTCTAACCTTTTCCCGAAGGCGGATCACACTCTGCTACCATTCGCGCCGGGTTTTTCATCTTCGGTTCAGTGCTCTCTGTATTGGTTTAAAACGTGAGTCGTGGCGCGGTGGACCGCGCCGAATCAACCTCACGAAAATCCCCACCCTAAGACATCCATGAAACCAACCTTATTTTTCGTTCCCCAAGCCAACCTCCAGCAACCCATGCAAAATTCAAACCTGACCGTCGCATCCGAATCTACCGCTCACTCCAATGGGGTGAACCAGTCGCTCTCTCGGTTCTTGAGCTGGCTGGCGCCCGGTCGCGTTTTTGCGGGAACCGTTGCGGCCTGCCGGGGCGGGAGGACCGCGATCCTCGGAGGAAGTGTATTGTGTTCACTGCTCTTGCTTGGAGCACTAGAAGCGCGGGCGGGGGTTGTTTCGAATCGCTACCGGAGCAATGGCGTTGGCGGCGGCAATTGGAATGTGACCAATACCTGGGAGTTGTCCACCGACGGTGGCGGCAACTGGGTTCCGGCGGTGAGCACACCCACCAGCCTTGACGATACGATTCTAATCCGGACTAACGACCTGATCGTAGTGACTGCTGGAGTTACGGTAGATCAAGTGACAGTGGATGCAGGTGGCACGGTTGAGGTAAGCAGCGGCATCGCCTTGATCATCGCCAATGGAGCGGATGCGATCGACCTGAACGTTTCCGGCATTCTGAAGAACTCCGCTGGGACGCTTACGACTACTGGGGTGCTGGCATTTCAGGCTGGCGGCAAGTATCAGCACAACCATACCACGACCGCCGGCACGATCCCGATCGCGTCGTGGAATTCCGGTTCTACGTGTGAAATAATTGGCTATACGACGGGTACTTCTGCGATCGGACTCGGGCAATCGTTTCACCATTTTACGTGGAATTGTTCAAGTCAAACGGCTAACTTCAGTGCGGCCAGCAATTTAATCACCGTGAACGGTAACTTGACAGTCGTGACGACGGGCACCGGGTCATTCCGCCTGGCTGCCAACACGTCCCCGACTCTCACCATCGGTGGCAACCTTGTCGTCAATGCTGGTACCTGTATTTTTTCAACGGGCACAAATGGTAATCCGATCGTCAATGTCGGTGGCAACGTTCAAGTCACCGGCGGAACGCTTCAGACGTCCACATCCGGTGGCATCCCCGTGTTCAATGTGACGGGCAAGATCAGCGTAACGGGCGGCGGAATGTTGGCTATGCGAGCCGATTTTGCCAGCACGCCCAGCGCAACCAACACATTGACATTAGGAACGGGCGGCATCTTGCAGATTGTTCTTGGTGACTGGACAATGAATTCCAGCCGTGGCATCACTCTCGGAGCGGGCGGAGGGGTCATTCAGACTGACTCTGCTAGAACCTTCACCTACGGCGGGAACATAACCGGCCCCGGCGGCTTGACCAAGGCTCAAACAACGGGCACCGGCAATCTAACGTTGTCCGGATTAAACAATTTCGCCGGGGATTTCACGATCCTCGGCGGGGGTGTCCGGTTTAACAGCAACACCGCAGCGGGGAACGGCTCCGTTATCGTAAGTCCCATGATCGCGGGAACCGCTAACATAACCTTGCGCAACACTGGGGTGAGCACCAGCACCCTCACCAACAATGTTGTTTTCAACGCCAACAACGGCAAGTTGATCACGCTCGATAGCGATGTGGTCAACACGTTTATTATGAGTGGGAATTTCAGCGGGGTCGGCGCGGTGATACACGGCGTTAATAACGGAGGAACGGTCGTTCTCTCGGGTAACAACAGCGCTTGGAGTGGCGGGCTGACTCAGCAGCGCGGCAATACCGTTTTGGGCCACAAGAACGCCTTGGGCACCGGCACACTCATCGTCGCGCCTGCCCCCACAGCTGCAAATCCAATGGCGGTTTCTCTTTCCGCAAATACGACGTTGACGGGGGCAAATGCCGTTGCCAATGCGATTACCTTAGCCGTTCCTAATTCTGGCACCAACTGGACAATCAGCGGGAGCAATGATTTGGAGCTGTCTGGAACCAGCACCTTGACCGTCACTTCCCCGGTCATTACCAATAACAACAGTGGCGCGACGATCCTGTCCGGCCCCATCGGCGGCGCTGGTTTTGGCATGACCTTCACTGGAAGCGGCGGCAGACTGACGTTGAAGGGGGCCAATACCTACGACGGCGGCACAATCATCAGCGGCGGTAGCGTCCTGGTGAACAATAATTCCGGCAGCGGCACCGGTTCAGGCGCTGTCACAAACCTAACGGGCGGAACCCTTGGCGGAACCGGCACGATCAGCGGTCAAGTGACCGTTAGCGGCGCCATTGCCGCCGGCGCCAGCCCCGGAACCCTGAATACTGGAAGTGAAACCTGGAACGGCGGCGGCACCAATGTCTGGGAGATCAATGACACGGCTGGTTCAGAGGGGGCCGATCCCGGCTGGGACCTTTTGAACATCACCGGCACGCTGACCAACCTCGCTACGCCTTCGAGCAAGTTCACCATCAAAATCAATTCACTGACCACCGGCAACGTGGCGGGCAGCGCGGCTAATTTCAACAATACCCTGGATTACACCTGGACAATTGCCAGGGCTTCGATTGGGATTGTTGGATTCAATGCGGCTGCGTTTAATTTGGATTCAGCCGGCTTTTCAAACCCCGGCACGGGATCGTTTATAATTGAGCAAGCCGGGAATGACATCCGGCTCCGCTTTGTCCATCCGCCCGCGGTTTCCGGCCAGCCGATCGCGGCCAGTTATCAATGTCCAACCGGAAGTGCTCTTTTCAGTGTCACGGCAAGCGGGACGGCTCCACTGAGCTATCAGTGGCGTCATGCGGGCACCAACCTTTCGGGAGCGAATGCGTCGTCTCTTACCATCAATCCAGCCACCTCGGCGAATGTAGGATCCTACGATGTGGTTGTCACCAATGCTTATGGCTCGGCCACAAGCACCGCAGCATCTTTGTCGGAGACTGATACGATCGCGCCGGTGATCACAATGCTGGGCTTAAGTCCGATGACCAACGAGTGTCATGCGGCGTTTGTTGATCCGGGCGCCACAGCCAGCGACAGCTGCGTCGGCGTCCTGGCAGTGGCCACAATCAACCCGGTAAATACGAACTCGACGGGGACCTACACGATTCAATACGTGGCGACGGATCTGAGCGGGAACTCGACCACCAACACGCGGTTGGTTGTTGTGGTGGACACGACTCCGCCAACGATTACGACCTGCGCAACCAACCGCACTATTTCCGTCGGCGCGCTTTGCACGGTTGCTTTGCCTGATTTGACGGGTGAAGTGGTGGCGGCGGATACCTGTGGGTCGGTCTCGATTGCTCAACTGCCCGCGCCGGGCACTCTACTTGGTTTGGGCACCGCCACGACGGTTACCTTTTACGTGAGTGATTCCTCCAACAACACGAATAGTGCCTGCAGCCTGGTGGTGACCGCGTCGGACACGACTCCACCAACGTTCACATCTTGCCCTGGTCCCATCGTCCTTGCAGCGGATATTGGCCAGTGCAGCAAGTCCAACGTGACTTACAGTGCGACCGCCACGGACAACTGCACCAACGTGACCTTGGTTTATACTCCGGCCAGCGGTTCGACCTTTCCGATCGGGACGAACACGGTGACCTGCGTCGCGACTGACGGATCCGGCAATAGCAATGTTTGCAGCTTTACTGTCTCGGTCCTTGGTAATGCTTTGCCGACGGTCATTTGTCCCAGCAACATGGTGGTGATCGCTGAGGCTGGCCAGTGTGTAAAAACGAACGTGACGTTTGTCGCCACCGCCAGCGATGATTGCATTGTTTTGTCGGTCGTAAGCGTGCCGCCCAGTGGCTCAACTTTTTCGGCGGGAACCACGATTGTGACCTGCACGGCGACCAATGGTTCGGGCGTTTCCAACTCCTGCACCTTCACCGTTACCGTTTTGGAAACAACCCCGCCGGTTATCAGCTGTCTGCCGGACACCATTGCTGAATGCGGCTCCATCACGCCCGCGAGCACCGGTACGGCGACAGCCACCGACAATTGCGATCCCAGCCCCTTTATCACGTTTGCTGAAGGCAATGCTCTGGAAATTACCCCAAGCAGCCTGGGCGGGTGGACGACGTTCACAGCCGGGAGCCCGTTGACCGCCACAGCCAGCTATGTCAATGGTCCATCCGCTCCGCCGTTGGGCACCGGCAGTTTGAGATTAGCCCTCGGCAGCACCGGCAGCGGGACGGCAGAGCAAAATAACACCGGCTACGATGGACTGTTCCTCAGCGATGTGACCGAACTTTCGTACCGAACCTATCGGACCGCGGATGGGATCACCGGGAACAAGAGCATTTATCTGGTGTTGGATGTCGATCTGGATGGCGATTTGGTCATCGACGACTCCATTATTTTTGAGCCGTGCTATCAGAACGGGTCCAATCCCATTCTGCCGCTTCAGGGTGCTCTGGCAAACGGAACCTGGCAGCGGTGGAACGCACAAGTCGGCGGTTGGTGGTCCATCAGCGGATTGGCTGGCCTAACCTCTGGAGCGGGAGTCAAGCCTCTGTCGGTTTACCTCGCCGCTTTTCCCAATGCGCGAATTGTCAACAGCACGCCCAGTGACGGCGGCGTGCGCCTGCTGGCGGGATTTGGCTTTGGACCTTCCTGGACTGGTTTCGATGGAAACGCGGACTTTTTTACGATCGGCACCAATGGTGTTTCCAGCAGCTCTGATTTCGACCTGGTGCCAGGAAATACTAATACTCCCTGCCAGCCGGTATTCGTCCGCGCCTGGACCGCGACAGATAGCAGTGGCAACCAGGCTACTTGCTCGCAAAAAATTTCTGTTTTGGACACCACACCACCCGCCATTGCTGGGGTAACGAACATTGTAATCAGCGCGGAGCCTGGAACATGCAGCGCTTCGGTGAACTACACGGTCACCGCTTCCGATGTCTGCGATCTTAGCCCAGGGCTGACGGTAAACCCGCCGAGCGGTTCCGTGTTTCCTAAGGGGATTACAACGGTCAATTGTTCCACAATCGATTCCTGCGGCAACACCACCAATCGCAGCTTTACGGTCACGGTCATTGATACAGAAGCGCCTTCAATCTTCTGTCCGGCCAATTTGGTGGGGGTGGCTGATGCGGGGCAATGCGGCAAAAGCAATGTGACCTTCTCGGTCACGGCTTCGGACAACTGCACGAATGTCACGGTGGTCTCAACTCCCGCTTCCGGTTCCACCTTCCCGACGGGCGTCACGATCGTGACGAACGTTGCGACCGATGGATCAGGGAACAGCAATGTCTGCACCTTTACGGTTACCGTGAATGACACCCAGTCGCCTTCGATCGCCTGTCCGGCCAATCTCGTGTTAACGGCGGACAGCGATCAATGCGGTAAAAGTAACGTAACCTTCTCGGTCACGGCTTTGGACAACTGCGCGGGTGTCGTGGTGGTTTCAACTCCCGCTGCCGGTTCCACTTTCGCGACGGGCGTCACGACCGTGACGAACGTCGCGACCGACTCCTCGGGGAACAGCAACGTCTGTACCTTTACGGTCACCGTGAATGACACGCAGGCGCCTTCGATCACTTGTCCAAGCAACCTCGTCGTCAGCGCAGATGCAGGTGCGTGCAGCAAGAGCAATGTGCTCTTCACGGTTGGCGTCACGGATAATTGCAGTGTGACCAGTCTCGTCAGCAGCCCGGCGGCCGGTTCCACTTTCCCGAAGGGTGTCACGATCGTGACGAATGTCGCCACCGACTCCTCGGGGAACAGCAACGTCTGCACCTTCACGGTTACCGTGATTGACACCGAAGCTCCTTCGATCACCTGTCCCGCCAACCTCGTATTGACGGCCGACGCCGGCCAATGCGGCAAGAGCAATGTGACCTTCAGTGCAGCGGTCGGCGATAACTGTGATGCGAATCCGGTGGTGGCATACTCCCCGGCCAGCGGTTCGACTTTTTCGGGCGGCGTCACCGTGGTTCATTGCCTGGTCACTGATGCCAGCGGCAACACGAATACCTGCAGCTTCACGGTGACGGTCAACGACACCCAGAATCCGACGATTACCTGTCCCAGCAATTTGGTGGTGAGCACCGATCCCGGTGTGTGCTGGGCTGCCGGCACCAGCTCCGCGCTGGTCTATGATAATTCGGTTCACACGTTGAACACGGTTTTCAATCCCGGCACGAACGAAGTCGGAGATGAAATCATTCTCGCTGGATCGAGTCGGCTGATTGATATGTTCGAGTTCGAATATTTTGGTGCGAATTTTACGGGAAATGAAACGGCCACGCTGCGGTTCTACTTGAATGACGGCACTAACGGATCGCCGGGCTCGCTTTTGTATACCAGCGAAGCCTTCCACATCGACGCATTTGAGGCGGCCACCCTGATCTTTGACGAAATGTCCGTGTTGGTCCCCGATTCCTTTACCTGGACTGTTCAATTCGGCGGTCTCGGGACGAATGCTTCGGCCGGCGTGAGTTTGTACAGCCCTCCAGTGGTTGGAAATAACTATACGGACTATTGGGATTCGGACAACGGCATTTGGACGCTAAGAGAGTTCGTAAACACCCCAATCGACTTCGGAGCCCGCCTCTCCGCCAGGGTGAATTTGGGACTCCCGATCACGGCGGACAACTGCGGCATTTTGACCGTGACCAACGATGCCCCGGCGGTCTTCCCCAAAGGCGTCACCATTGTAAATTGGACGGTGGTGGACACGAGCGGAAACTCCGCGACCTGCGCGCAAACCGTGACCGTGAACGACACCGAGGCACCTTCGCTCATTTGTCCAAGCAACCTGATTGTCAGCGCAAACCCGGGCCAGTGCGGCCGGAGCAATGTGACTTATGGCGCGGCGGTCAGTGACAACTGCGATGCTAGCCCGGTAGTGGTATTCACGCCGCCCAGCGGTTCGACCTTTGCGATTGGCACGAACACGGTGACCTGCGTCGCGACGGACGCCAGTGGGAATACGAATATCTGTAGCTTTATTGTAACGGTTAATGACACCACGCCGCCCACGTTGACGTGCCCGGCCAACATCGTGACCAACGTCACGACCGGATGCAGCCAGGTGGTAACCTTTGCCAGTCCGACGGGCAGCGACAATTGCAGCGTGGCCAGTGTGACCTGCTCGCCGCCGAGCGGGAGCGCGTTTGTCGTGGGAACCAACACCGTAATCTGTACGGCGACCGACCCGAGCGGCAACTCCAGCAGTTGCACGTTCACGGTGACGGTGCATGACACTCAATACCCGGTCATCACTTGTCCGAGCAACATCGTGGTCAGTGCCGACGCGGGCCAATGCAGCCGGAGCAATGTGACCTTCAGCGTGAGCGCGACCGATAATTGCAGCGTGACCAATCTGGTCAGCAGTTCGCTGAACAGCAGCGCCTTCCCGATCGGTGTGACGACGGTGACGAACACGGCGACCGACGCCAGCGGCAACCAGAGCAGTTGCACGTTTACGGTGACAGTGAACGACACGGAATTGCCAGGAATCACTTGTCCGATCAACATGGTGGTCAGCGCCGACGCAGGCCAATGCAGCCGGAGTAACGTGACTTTCGCGGTGAGTGCGACCGATAATTGCAGCGTGACCAACCTGGTCAGCAGCACTCCGAGCGGCAGCGCCTTCCCGATTGGTGTAACGACGGTGACGAACATGGCGACCGACGCCAGCGGCAACACGGCAACCTGCACCTTCACGGTGACGGTGAATGACACCGAATTGCCGGTCATCATTACCTGTCCTGCAGATGTTCTGGCCGAGTGCGGCCAGACGGCTCCCGGCCTGACCGGATTTGCCACTGCCGTTGACAATTGCGACACGAATCCGGTGGTCAGTTATCTGGACAGCACTCCGCTCCAGGTGACGGGAACCAATCTCCA
>CANJXF010000064.1 GCA_947478865.1 Verrucomicrobiales bacterium
ACGCCAACGAATTCGCGTTCCGCTGGAACACGCGCCATGACTCCGATGGAATTCGCCTGGCGAAATTCGTCGGATGCATCCAAGGCAAGCGTCTCATCTATCGCCACCTGTCCCAAACTTTATGCGTTTGCTAAGTATACAAGCCCAGAATTTTCCGGCGAAGGGGCTCTGCTTCACGCCATTTCTCAATTTTCCGGTGAACTTGCCGTCGGGCCGCAGGACGAGAGTGAAGAAGCCGGACGCGTCGTGGCGCACGCCATTCGTTTCAAAGTAGAGGCCGTTGAAAATCCCGGCCACTGGCGTGAAGGGGTTCGCAACGAAGTTCGCGGACAGCGAAAGGTTCGATTGCATGACAAAGTTCAACAGGTTTGACGGCGAGGTGACGGTGCCGGTCCAGTTGCTGAAAACGTAGCCGACAGCGGGAAGGGCGGTCAGCGTGTACGATTTACCTACTTCGAGCTGTTGGTTGTTGGTGGCGCCTTTCACAGTGCCCATGCCGTTGGTGGTGAGGGAGAGCGGGCTGGTGACCACGTAAACGAGTATCTTGGAGTTGGTGGCGCTGTTGCCCGATAGGTCGGTGGCCTTGGCGCGGAAGATATTTGTTCCGGGCGTGAGTGAGACGGTGGCGGACCAACTGGTGGTGCCGTTGGCGGGAGAGAAGTCGTTGGCTCCGACTTGAACCATGACGCTCGCGAGGCCCGCAGCATCGGCTGCAGTTCCAGTGACGTTAACCACATTGGTTGAGACGCGTGTGACTGCCGCGGAGGGCGACAGGATAACAATCGTAGGGCGCGTCACGTCTGGCACGATCGAGCCATTGACGAGCAGTGAAGCCTGGGCGCTGGTGGCTCGGCCGGCGGCATTGCTAACGATGCAGGAGTATTTGCCAGCGTTCTGCGCGGTGACATCGTTGATGGTGAGCGTAGCGGTGTGAACACCGGAGATCAGCGGCGCGCTGGCTGGCTGAAGGCTGTCGCGGAGCAGCGGACGACTGAGGAGCCCGTCGGCGAGCGGTGTGTTGTTGTAGAGCCATTGGTAGGTGAACGGTTCGGTGCCGCTTGCGCCAACCGTGAAGATCACGGTCGGGCCAACTGGATCGTTCAGGTTTGTCACGGACTGGCTGATGGGTTGCGTAGTGATGCTCGGAGCAACCGGCGTGGAAGCCGCACCGTTCAGACGGGCGAGACCCGCTCGCATCACGCCACCGACGTTGGTGAAGAATCCGCTGATGAGGATTTTTCCGTCCGGTTGGAGGAAGAGGGTTTGCGCCCAGGAGTTTGGGCCGTTATTCACGAACGTGGAATCGAGTGCACCGTTGGCGGTCAGGCGGACGACGTTCGAGCAGCTCGCTTGATTGTATTGGCTGAAGCCGCCAGCGAGCAGCACGCGATCATTTGGATCCACGGCAAGGTCGGAGACCGGGCTGATGAAGCGGAAGTTTAGGCCAGGTCCCAGATTCAAAATCTTGGTCGTGCCCGGATCAGAAGTGAAGGTCCCGTCCACTGAACCATTCGAATTAAGCCTCACCACGCCGCCGCAAGCCGTGCCATTGAAGTTGGTGAATTCGCCTCCGACGATGATCTTCCCGGTGCTCTGCAACGCCAGGCCGTTGATCGCTCCACTTCCTCCGAAAGGCGGGACCCCTGCGTCGAAACTGGTGTCAAGCGTGCCATTGGCGTTGAGGCGCGCGATGCGCTCACGGGACGTGCCGACGGTGTCGCTGATGCTGGTGTAGAATTTGGTAAATTTTCCGATCACCAGGATTTTCCCGTCGGGCTGCAGCCGGATCGCCGTGACCGCGTCATTCAAACTGGCGCCGAAAGGCTGGAGGAAGAAACTCGTGTCGACGGTTCCATTGGCATTGAGGCGGACAAGGCCTGGGCTGCCATAGAGGCCGAGAAGAATCTTCCCATCGCTCAGCGGCAGGACAGTGTTGGCGACGGATATGAAAATGTTCGTCTGCGCGAAACTGGAATCCACCGTGCCGTCTGTGTTCAGGCGCACCACTCCGCCGGCGGGAGTTCCGTCATAATTACTGAATCCGCCAACCACCAAGATTTTGCCGTCGCTCTGTAATGCCGCATCCAGCACCAGTGCAACGGTGCCTGCAGCGTCGAAGCCACTGCCGTGATTGAAGGCGGTATCGACGCTCCCATTTTCATTCAGGCGGACGATGCCGACGTGCGCCACCCCGTTGAAGCTGGTGAAGGCGCCGGTGACGATGACCTTGCCGTCGGACTGCGGGACGGTCGCGTTGATGCTTCCACTGAAGTTTGGGCCGGTGCCCGCGTCAAAACTCGTGTCGAGCGAACCGGAGCTTGCAGCCAACAGCCGCGGGCTGGTCGCAATGCTGAGGAGAGCGAGCAGCAGAAGACGGCACCAGAGGGGTTTCATGAGAGTTCGTTTCTTCAGTTTACTTTGTGGTTTTGTTTGATTCATGGCAGTTCCCGTTTGGTTGGTTTTCGTTCGTTATTTTTTTCGTTTTTTCCGCGGCGGTCCGGCGCAGCTAGCTTTAACAACCCGTGATGGAATCTGGCAGCCGATGCGTCCGGTGAGTTTTCATGGCGCGGATCGTAAATTTTATTTGATTCCGTTTCCACTTTTTTTTAACAATTCCGCATCGAATTTTTCACGGGGTTTCCAGAGGTGGCTTGAGGTGTTTTAACAATTTCCTGGCGCACGCCTCAGCGAATTCCACGTCGTTAATCGCGCAATCCATTTCGATGACTTCGATGTCTTTTCGCAAAGCCGCTTTCAAGCTCTGGAACAAAGAGTCATCGGCAGCGGGATCATGGAATTTCTGTCCAGGCGCGCTGATCACGCTGATGCCTTTCAACGGCAGCAGAACGGAAACCGGACCCTTCGAGAGATTCAATTTCACCGCGATAATTTTCCCGAGTTCAGCATTTTCCGCCGGCGTGGTGCGCATCAACGTGACCTGTGGATTGTGCTGATAAAAATTTCGTCCGGCGAATTTTTGCGGAACGGTTTCGGGCGCGTGGAAATTCACCATGTCCAAACAGCCGGGTGCCACGACGGCGGGAATTCCTGCTCTCGCTGCGGCTTCCAATCGGGCCGGCCCTGCGCCGAGAAAACCGCCGACTAATTCATCGGCCCACTCCGTTGTGGTGAGGTCGAGAACGCCCGCGACCAGGCCCGTCTCGATCAGCGATTCCATCGTGCGGCCACCGATTCCGGTGGCGTGAAAAACCAGCACTTCATAGCCCGCCTCTTCCAAGATTTTCTGAGCGTGCTGAACGCAAACGGTCGTGTTGCCGAACATGCTCGCCACGATGACCGGTTTGTCTTCGCCCGTCTCCGGTTGCGCTTCGACCATTCCGCAAATCGCCCCGGCGGCGCGCGCGAGGATCTGGCGCGAAATGCGATTGATCCCGGAAACATCGACAATACTCGGAAACATCACGATGTCTTTTACCCCGATGTATTGAGCCGTGTTTCCGCTCGCCAGCGTCGAAACCATCAACTTGGGAAAGCCAATGGGCAAAGCGCGCATCGCCGCCGTCGCCATGGCCGTCCCTCCGCCGCCGCCGAGTGAAATCACGCCATCGATCCTCCTGCCCGCAGCGAGTTTGGCGAGAACGACCGGCGCGCCTTTTGACATCGCGGCGACCGCTTCTCCCCGGTCCTTTTTCGCGAGCAATTCTGCCAGTTGAACTCCGGCTTCCGCCAAAACTTCGTCGCGCGTGACATCCGGCTTGAGCTTCGGATCGGACAAAATGCCGAGATCAATCACCAAAGTCTTGTGACCGCGTTTTTGAATTTGTTGCGCCACAAAGGCGTGTTCTTCGCCTTTCGTGTCCATCGTGCCGAGAATTGCAATTGTCGCCATAAGGAGTGGGGAAACTGTATGCAGGCGCTTTGGAGCGGGCGACACTTTTGTATTCTTTCAGGCACAGGGCGGCGCGAGTCCAAAATTGCAGTTGCTTTCCAAGGGCTGTTTCAGTAAATTCTGTTTAGACAGAAATAGAAGAAATCATGAGCGCTCTCAGTCCAGTCCAGCAGAAATTCATCCTCCACTGGGGCGAGATGGGAACGCGCTGGGGAATCAACCGGACCGTGGCCCAGATTCATGCGCTGCTCTTCCTGTCGCCCAAGCCGCTCAACGCGGAAACCATCGCCGAGACGCTCGACGTCGCCCGTTCCAACGTGAGCAACAGCCTCAAGGAATTACAAGGGTGGGGGATCGTGAAGCTGGTGCATGTCATGGGCGATAAACGCGATCATTTCGAGTCAATGAAAGATGTCTGGGACATGTTTCGCGTCGTGCTCGACGAGCGGAAAAAGCGCGAAATCGATCCCACGCTGGCGTTGCTGCGCGAGTGCATTGATGAAGCTGACAAAGATAAGGAAACCGACGAATACACCGAGCAACGGCTGCGCGACCTGCACGAGTTTTTCGCCATGACAACGAGCTGGTACGGCCAAATCCGCCAGTGGTCCACGGCGGCACTCACCCGGTTTGTTAAACTCGGGGATAAAGCCCGCAAACTGCTCGGCATCGGCCAATAATTTTTTTTATAAGTAGATTTCTGTGAATACTGAAATTACAGACAAGAAAGCCAAAGACCCGGGTGGATGGATATTCTACGACGACGAATGTCCTCTGTGTCTTCGCTGGGCAGGTCGGGTTAAACGCTTATTGAATCACCGGACCTTCAACCTGGTTCCCTTGCAAACCCCATGGGCGAAGGAGCGCTTGGATCTAGCCGAATCCGGCCAACTCACAGAAATGCGCATCCTGCTGGCCGACGGCAGAACCTTCGGCGGCGCCGATGCCGTGATGGAGATCGCCCGCCAGATTTGGTGGGCCTGGCCGGCCTGGGCCATTAGCAGGATTCCCGGGGTGATGCTTTTCTGCCGGGCTATTTATCGTTTCATCGCGAACCATCGAGAGTGCGGCACGAACGCCTGCGTCAGAAAAAACCGGAGAGCGTGGTTAGACTGGATTCCCCTGGTGCTTCTGCCCGTTGCCGTGTTTCCCCTGCGCGATTTACTGCCCGCGTGGATTTTTATGTGGGCGTTTGTCACTGCGATTTTTTTCGGCTGCAAATGGCTGACCTGGCGCCGCGCTCAAATTCGTTTTGGCGTCGCCGGCGCTTTAAGAACGATCGGTTATTTCTTCGCGTGGCCGGGAATGGATGTAAAAACCTTTCTGACATGCAAACCGCTGCAACCACCTAAAGTCGGACAATGGCTACTGGGCTTTGGAAGATTTTTCGCGGGCGCAATCATTGTCTGGTCTGCCGCTAACGGGACTTTAAGCCGCGACGCGGTCGTCAATGCTTGGCTTGGCATGTTTGGCCTTACGCTGATTCTGCACTTCGGTTTATTTCATCTTGTGGCGCTCGCGTGGCAACGCGCGGGAGTTGCTGCCGAGCCGCTGATGAAGTCTCCCCTTGCGTCGACGTCTCTCGCGGATTTTTGGGGCGCCCGTTGGAACACTGCGTTTAATAAACTGGTTAACGATCTCGCCTTTCGCCCGCTGCAACGACGTGGCGGCGCTGTTCTTGCAACCCTCGTCGTTTTTGCGATTTCGGGGGTGATTCACGAGATATCGATCTCGCTTCCGGCGCGAGGCGGTTACGGATTTCCGTTGGCCTATTTTCTTCTGCAAGGCGCCGGAGTTTTAATTCAACGAAGCCCGTTCGGACGCGCGATTGGCTTAGGAAGCGGGCTGCGCGGATGGATTTTTATGGCCGTCTTTACCGCGGCGCCCGCGTATTGGCTGTTTCACCCGGTTTTTGTTCGCAACGTAATCCTGCCGATGCTTCAAGCCATCGGCACAAACTGAAAGGTCATCATGAAATTAAACCTCGTTCTGCTCCTGCAAATCGCCGGCGTTCTGCACCTGGGCTTGATGTGCGCTGGCTTGCTCATGCCGCGGGTGGTCAACCTGCGGGAGCATCTTCTCGCGCTGCCGCCGTTCCTCCGGCAACTATTTTGGGTTTACTACACCTTCATTGCCCTGTGCCTACTCAGCTTTTGTATCATCACGATTGCGTTCGCCGACACGCTGGCTGACGGCAGTGCCTTGGCGCGTGCTTTGTGTTTATTTTTCGCCATGTTTTGGACGGTCCGACTTTTTGCCGCCACGTTCGTTTTCGACCTGAAGCCATATCTGACCAACGGCTATCGTCGCCTGGGCTACCACGCGATCAACCTTGTTTTCGCCTACCTGCCAGTTGTCTACGCCTGGGCGGCTTGGAAAGGAGGCACACCATGACCACCGTCGCTCATTGCTGGGAAAACTTCTGGATGCGGATAAAGGAATTCTTGCACCATTCTCCCACAAGAGTTCCCCTTTGCGCACCGCCGAAAAAAAATTATCACCGGAGAACCACCACCTTTTTCGAAATGCCATGAAACCAAAACTTTCTGACCTTTGGCGCTGGGATGGGTTGCTCGAACGAAGCCAGTATCTTTTCTGGGGCGTTCTGCTGGCGGCAGTTAAATACAATCTCGACCGCCTGATTGCCTATGTCTGGTTTGGCGGGAAGTGGACTATTTTCAAACGAGAGACGCTGTCTCTTTACTTGTGGCAGTCACCTTTGAGCGGTGTTGAAAAACCGTATTTCATGGCACTCCTTGCCGTATCTTTGCCGTTCTTATGGGCAGGAACGGCGCTGACGCTGCGGCGATTGCGTGCGTTGGGATGGCGTCCGTTTTGGGTGCTGCTTTTCTTTGTGCCGGTAGTGAAATTCATTTTCTTCGCGGTGCTTTGCCTGTTGCGTTCTGATGATGAAAAACAACGGCCTCCGGTCATCGAAAATTCGTGGGATAGGGGCTTGGGTAGAATCCTGCCGCATGGCGCATTTTTGAGCGCGCTTCTAGCCGTGATCCTGACAGCGGGAATCACGTTTGGGTTTGCGTGGTTGGGCGCTTCCATCTTCCAAGATTATGGCTGGTCGATTTTTGTTGGGCTCCCGTTCTGCATGGGCTTTCTTTCCTCGCTTATTTACAGCTTTCGCGACGAGCGAAGTCTCGCGCGCTGCATTGCGGTGGCCAACACAACCGTGGCACTGGTCGGCCTAGGGTTTTTGATCTTCGCGTTGGAAGGGGTGATTTGCCTTGTTATGGCGGCACCCATCGCCTTTGGGATTGCCACAATTGGAGGTGCCATGGGCTACGCAGTGCAAAGAAATTTTTGGTGGCGCGATCAACCTGCGAATCTCTTTTGTTCAGCTATTTTGATTGTTCCTCTGGCGATGGGCTTGGAACACGCCGCACCCCCAGCGCTGCCACTGTTGAAAGTCCAGTCTTCGGTAATCATAAACGCGCCGGTGGAGAAGGTTTGGGGCAATGTGGTTTCATTCTCTGAGTTGCCGCCGCCGGACGAGATGATTTTTAAATTGGGCGTCGCGTATCCAATCCGTGCCGAAATCTACGGTTGCGGCGTGGTCGCTGTCCGACATTGCAATTTCTCAACCGGCCCGTTCGTCGAGCCAATTGAAGTTTGGGATGAGCCGCATCTTCTAAAGTTTTCTGTGACGGAAAATCCGGAGCCGATGCAGGAGTGGACGCCCTATCGCGATGTTCACCCCGCTCATCTGGATGGCTATCTTGAATCCCGCGCCGGGCAATTTCGCCTGGTCCCATTGGGGAATGGGCGCACGTTATTAGAGGGAACCACTTGGTACCATCACCACCTTTGGCCCGCCGATTAT
Organism: Verrucomicrobiales bacterium; assembly: GCA_947478865.1. Classification (GTDB taxonomy): domain Bacteria; phylum Verrucomicrobiota; class Verrucomicrobiia; order Limisphaerales; family CANJXF01; genus CANJXF01. Next base: position 7,686 of record CANJXF010000064.1, read on the forward strand.
TGGCAGTTGTGGTCTGATCACATCATTCACACGATCCACCTCCGGGTTCTGAACCACGTCAAACAACTTTCGGAAAAGGACATGCCATGAAACAACGCATTGTGCTCGCCGGAGGTTCCGGGTTTTTGGGTGGCGTCTTGGCGAAATATTTTACGGGGCTGGAATGGGAGGTTGTCGTTCTCACCCGATCTCCGCGGCCGCGCTCAGACGGCGTGCGTGAGGTCGGTTGGGATGCTCGGACACTGGGCAAGTGGATTCATGAGATCGACGGTGCGACTGCGCTCGTAAATTTGACCGGTCGCTCTGTGAACTGTCGCTACACGGCGAAGAATCGATGCGAGATCATGGAATCCCGCGTGGACTCCACTCGCGTGTTGGGTGAAGCAATCGCGCAGTGTGCGAAGCCACCGGGAGTTTGGCTAAACTCAAGCACTGCCACGATTTACCAACATACGTTTGGCCAGGCGCATGAGGATTCCAGTTGCGAAATGAAGGCCACCCCAGAGGCGAAAGACGCTTTTTCCGTGGATGTTGCGCAAGCCTGGGAGCGCGCGCTGAGCGAAGCGGCAACCCCGCGAACGCGCAAAGTTGCCTTGCGTTTGTCGATGGTGCTCGGCCTCGGGCACAACAGCGTTTTTCCGGTTTTGCGAAGACTCACTCGCCTTGGTCTCGGCGGAAAACAAGGCAGCGGAAAGCAATTTGTTTCCTGGATTCACGAGGAAGATTTCTGTCGCGCGATCGAATGGATCATTCTTCACGAAGGGCTTGCAGGCGCAGTCAATGTTTGCGGTCCGAACCCGTTGCCCAACGCAGAAATGATGAAGTCATTTCGCGAAATCTGTGAGGCATCGATTGGGCTGCCTGCCACGGAATGGATGCTTGAGATTGGCGCATTTTTCCTTCGGACCGAAACGGAATTGATTTTTAAGAGTCGGCGGGTGGTCCCGCGCCGGTTGCTTGAATCAGGTTTTGCATATCGCTTTTCGTATTTTCACGATGCCATTCAGGATTTGCTTAGGAAAGAGACCGTGAGCTAAGCGGCCGGGGATTTCCAGACGCAGAGCACAGGGCAGAAAAGGGTGGGGGATTGAAGCGATTCCTTCGGTCAGTTCAAGTGAATCAAAAAACCTATGAACGCCAACGACCTCGACGGAGAACGAGTCGGCGAATTCAACGAAGACGCGCTGGAACGAATTCTCTCGCATCGTGGCGAGCCGCTGTTTTTTGCGGATTGGGACCGCGCCGTGTTCATTCACTATGAGATCGATCCGTCGGTTTTGCAGCCTTGCGTTCCCTTCCCACTCGATCTTCGCGATGGCAAGGCCTACGTCAGTCTGGTTGCGTTCACGATGCGGCGAATGCGTCCGCGGCTGGGCGGGCTCGTCACCGAATGGATGTTTAAGCCGATCGCCACGCATGAGTTCCTGAACGTCCGGACCTACGTTCGGCACCAGGGCGAGCCGGGGATTTATTTTCTGGCAGAATGGTTGTCGAATCCGCTGAGCGTCCATCTTGGCCAGAAAACATTCGGCCTGCCGTATCGCTTTGGCAAAATTGGTTATGCTCATGCCCACGAAGTTTGCGAATTGTGCGGGAAAGTATCGGACGGTCCGTGGTGCCTGGAATATCTCGCGGCCAGCAACTCCGAAACCGATTTCAAATCCTGCGCGGAGAATTCTTTGGAAGAATTTTTGTTGGAACGCTACACGGCCTTCACGCAGCGCGGACCCAGGTCGAGATTGTTTCGCATCTGGCATCCACCCTGGCCACAGGCCGCGATCGAGCTGAAGATTCTGCACGACGATTTGCTGACCAGGACGTGGCCGTGGTTCAAGGAGGCGAGGTTCTTGGGCGCAAACTATTCGCCCGGCGTTCGCGATGTCTGGATGGGGCGATCGCACAGAATTGTTTCACGTTGAAATACGGCCGCGCGAATTCACTGCGCCGTTATGACTTATCTTGGAGCGCGCGCGACGGAACGGATTGCATCCATTGCAGAATTTGCGCGGCCGACTTTTTGGCTGCACCGAGGACATTGTGGTCCGAGCTGCAAATCATCCTCCAATCGCGATAACCGCCGCAGTTTTTCTTGAGCCACGGTTGGACAAAGGGCCAGGGAACGATGGGATCAATCAATCCAGTAAGGTAGAAAACGGGAACGGTCGAATCGCGGGCGATGGACTGCATGTCGCTTTGAATAATCAAATCAAGCCGATGCGCGGCCGCGCGTAAATCTTCCTCCGTGCGGCGTTCCACAAATTCGCGGAGAGCAGCGCGAATTCCGGGCGAATTACCATCGCGGGACGTCGCGTAAATCGTGTAAAACCACAAGGTGATCTTCAGGAGCGGACCTGGAAGGTTGAGCGTGAGAAGCTTAGCCAGTTGCACCGATGGAATGATCGGATGACGCACAAATCCGCCAGCCAAAACTAATCCGTCAATTTGAAACTGTTTCGAACGTTGCCCAATCCAAGCCCACGCAACTTGCGACGCGAACGATTCAGCCACGATCCAACCGGCGTCGATTTTGTGGTCCAGCAACTTCAGCTCAATTCCACGCGCGTAGTCGTTAAGCGACCATTCGAGTGTTCGCGGGAAAGTGAATTCGACGAGGCGCACCCGGTCTTTGATCTCGCGTCGAAAAGCCGTGTTCAAGGTCCAATCGCCGTGCGTGCCCGGTAAATAAATTAGAGTCGGGCCATCGCCTTCCTGGATTCTGATTTGCAATTCTTCAACCATGCTAGAGTTCAAGAGTTGGAGCGAGCTGATCATGCTGCAAATAAAACATGGCCTGCCGGATCGTTTTTAATCGCCACATCATCCACGTATGGCTGTTATGCACGAGCAAGAACTGTTTCATCCCTTCCACTTTTGTATTTTCCACCGAAACTTTTCCATCGTTTGGACCGGGGAGAATTCGCGAGAACCACGGGTTGAAAGACCGGTCACCGGCGATCACGGCGAGATTGAAATCAGTCGGGCCAAGTTGTTTTGGTAGATCCATCGTGGCCGTGCCGAGTTCAGATCCACCCGGCCCGAGAATCCAGCGTCCGACGGCATGGCGCTTCAGCTCGTCAACAAGTTCGCTGCCTTGATTGGGCGGCGCCAACATCACGGTGGACCCGAGGTTGTCGACCGTGTGATTGGATAAATAGTGTCGAAGAATGATTCCGCCCATCGAATGCGTGACGAAATGAATCTTGCTGGCTTGCTGCACAGTTCTCGTTTCAAGGGCCGGTTGCAAATAATCTTCCGCCAATTTTTCAACACGGAAGTGGCGCGATGGATACGAGAGATTGATGGTCTGATATCCAGCGCGGGCCAGAATCCATTCCATCCGTTTCATGCTCAGGGCGCTACGCCCCAGGCCGTGGATCAGGATGACGCATTCTCGTGAAACGTCTGGCTTAACTTCGTGCGCCAGGCCCATGGTTTGCAGGGCGAACATGAACGCAGCGGTCAATTTCAAATTCATTTTCATCACCGTTGGCTACGCAGTCTCAAGCAGGATTTTCTGCAACTCGCGATGGTTGACTTTGCCGGTGCCGAGCTTTGGAATTTCGCGAACGACTCGGATTTCGCGGGGGATGCAAAGGTTGCTCAACCCTTTTGATTTAATCGCGGCGCGGATTTCGTCCAGTTGCAATTTCGGTTCATTGGTTACGGCGACCAACGCTTCGCCCTTTCCTTCGTCCGGACGTGTGACGACGGCGGTCTGGCAACGCAGTCCGTATTGCGGAAATGCGCCCGCCAACGCGTCTTCCACCGCGGTGAGGCTCACCATTTCTCCGCTGACTTTGGCAAAACGTTTCAGCCGGCCAAGGATTTGAACGAACCCGTCGGAATCGATGCTCGCGATGTCGCCGGTGTCGTACCATCCGCCCAGAGCTTTGAATTTTTCGTTCGCATCCGGATTCAAATAGCCGCGCATGACGTTTGGCCCGCGCACAAAAAGTCTTCCGCCAGTCTCCACGCCTTCGATTGGTTCGAGTCGATATTCCACCCCGGGGAGAAATTTTCCGGCGGAACCGTGCGACGGCGTGAGCAGCGTATTGACTGTGACGGCGGGACTGCATTCGGTGGCGCCGTAGCCTTCGAGAATGCGAACACCGAATCGGCGTGCCCAGGTGTTCGCGGTGGCTTCCTGCAATTTTTCGGCAGCGGCAAACAGGTAACGCAGCGAACGAAAATCGTAGGCGTGCGCTTTCCGGGCGTAGCCATTCAGGAAAGTGTTGGTTCCGAACATCACGGTGCAATTCAGGTCGTAGAAAACAGTTGGCACGATTCGGAAATGCAGCGGCGACGGATAGACAAAAACATAAAGCCCGCGCACCAGCGGCAGAAGCGTTCCGACGGTCAAACCGAAACTGTGGAAGAGCGGAAGGGTGTTGAAAAAGCGGTCGCTGTCCACGAGGTCGGTCACCGCGAGCATTTGTCGGATATTCGCCAAAAGATTTCGATGAGTTAGTTCAACCCCCTTTGGCATTCCCTCGGAGCCACTGGTGAACAAGACGACGGCCACATCGTCCGGTCGCAATCCGGGATTGGGAAATCCGGGATTAAAGGCATTGCGCAGGATGGCCGATAATTTTCCTGATTTTGAAATCCTGGCACGCACTTCTTCCACGAAAATAAATTCAATGCCTGCCTCGATCAGCGGCTGAATGTTCAGCTTCGCCTTCTCGATGAAAGTTCGGGACGTGATGACTTGTTTGATGCCGGCCAATTGCAGGCAGTTGAGCATCGTGCCCGGGCCGGTGGAATAATTCAGGATCGCCGGAACTCTTCCCGCGGACCACAGACTCAGGATCGAGATGGGCATCGCGTTAACATTCGGGAGCAGCACGCCGACACGCGGCTCGCCTCCCAAGATGCGACGGAATTGGTCCGCAAATAAATCAACGCCGATCAGCAATTTCTGGTAAGAAACTTTCTGGCGCGTGACATCTTCGAGCACCACATGCTTGGGTCGGAGACGCGCCGTTTCCTCGATGGCATCCAATAAATTCTGCGGGCCTTGCTCCATCTCCGTCCAGAATTGTTGTTCCACTAATTTGTCGCGCAGCCAATTGGTCAGTTGATAGCGGGCGAGTGTCGTGCTGATGTTTTGCGGTTTGGCAGGTTTGACGACATCGCTGAAATGCGCGGTGACGCGTGGAAAAAGTCGTTTCCAGCCGGGCTGCGGGGAAAGCGGGAGCCGATGCGCGTTGCGCAGGTAGCAGGTGACTACTTTGGCGTCGGTTTTGTAGAGAAGAAAACCGGTTCCGTCAAAGAGCTTCATCAAGCTGCCGGTCTGGGAAAGTCTGCCTTCCGGGAACAGGACAAGTTTTCCACCGCTCTGCAAATACTCGGCCATGTGTTTCACGGCATAGGGCGAGTCGGTTTCGACGGGGAAGGCGTGGCGACCGGTCATCAGCTTGCGATGCAGCCAACTGGTCTGCGCGGTGAAACTGGAAGTGACAAATCGCCAGTCATCATCGAGGCAAACCGCGATGAACAACCAGTCGAACCACGACACGTGATTTGGCGTGAGCAACATCGGCCCGGGAGCGCGCAAACCCTCTTCGTTGAAAGCCTGAAAACGAAAAATGATTTTAAGTAGAAATCGCAGGAATGGTTTCATGGATGGTTGTGTCTTTTTTCTTGAGCGATCTGAATCCGAGCCAAAGTGCCAGGATGCCGGTAAGCATCGAAGAGAACGGGGCGAGCCAATGGTCGAATGGCAGGCGACCTTTTCCACTGATATCTAACTTGCCGCCGAGCATCGCTTCATCGCCCGGAAATGGAGCGGAAGTTTCAACGTTTCCCTGCGCGTCGACTAATTGCGAAATGCCCGAGCTGCAGACGCGGAAAATCGGAATGCCATATTCCGCAGCGCGCGTCGGCGCGACTCGCCCGTGCAATTCGTGCTGATGCTTTCCCCAATCGACGACATCCATCGTCGGAACGATGATCGCCTGGGCGCCTTGCCGGACAAGCTCATCGACTACGCGGCGATAGCTCAAATCGTAGCAGATGCAGATGCCGATTGTTCCCCAGGGTGAGGCCCAGAGTTTTTGTTCCGGCGCTGGCAAGCCGTCCTTGAAAAATTGAATCGGGACACTTTTTACCTGCCGGAAAATGATTTCGCCGTTCGGGTCAATGACGAAGGCCATGTTGTAATATTTGTCGTTCGGCAATGGATCTTTTCCACCTGCAATCAGATATTTTTTATTTTCGCGGCACCACGTTTTCACCTTCTCGGGAATTGGTCCGTCGAAAGTGTATTCGCTGAGCACAATTAATTCGGCAGTCGGATATTGTTTGGCCAGTTTTTTCAGGGAGAAAATGACGCTTGCTTCAGATGGGAATTCCATCTGCACGCCTGCGACAAATACCCCGCGATCGTTGTCTTTAATTCCGCGTTGGGTCGCCGGGAAATTAAGCGCAATGCCAAGCAGGGCAATGAAAGCGGATGTCAGAACACAGGAAGTCTTACGCTGAAACAGCGAGAGCAGGCCAATGCTCGCCACGAACACGAAACCGATTCCATACACGCCAAACATTTTGGACAGGCCGGGAGCCTTCTCAAAAACGTAACCGATGTTCATCCACGAAAAGCGCAGGTAATAAAGTTCGCTGCGAAAATATTCCAGGCCAAGCCACAAAAACGGAACGATCAAGGCGAAGTTCTTGGAACCCAGTTGTCTGCGAGCCGCTTGGGCAACGAGCAGGAATAGGCCAATCCAAAATGCGAGCACGGCCCAGAGCGCAAGGGCGGCGGTCCCAAAAATGTTCCAGAAAAAGCGCAATTGCGGAGCGAAAACAGCGAGTCCGATGGCGAACCCGAGGTAAAACGCCTTTCGTGCTGAGTTTAGATTTGAGAGGCGAAACAGGCAAAAGAGGTAAACGACGATGAGAAAACTGACTTGCGCAAAACTGTAGGCGAGATGAAACGAAGCGACGGCGCCGAACGAGTAAAGAACGGTTTGTTTCCTACTGAGTTCCCCGCAAGAGTTCGCAGCGTTCATGTTCACCTCAGATTTTTGCTTTTTGGAACACGGGAATTTTGAGCCAGCAGACGACCGTCGCAACGAGCGCAGCCAGAATTAGAAAGTTTCCGGACGGCGTGGAGTCGAGATTGGTGGCCAGGTAAATGAAACCGCCGCCAGAAAGCATCGCGAGGTTGTTAACGAAGTTTTGAACCGCGATGGTTTTGCCGAGCTTCGTCTGGTCCGTTTCCGCCTGCAAACCGGCATTGAGCGGAATCAAAAAAAGTCCTCCACACGTTCCGGCCAGAATCAAAACGAGAACCAGAATTGTATGATGGGTTTGGTGCCCAACCAGACCCAGCAGCAGGATCAACCCGGCGAGACTCCATCCGTATCGTTGCGTCCAGCGCAAATCGCCGACCCGATGAAGTTGCCCGGCCAGGACGCTGCCAATGACGATGCCGACCACGAGCCATAAATTCAGCAGGCCGATTTGCACGTTGTTCGACATCTGGAGAGTCGAAAGGCCCCAGGCCTGAAAATTCATTTTCAGCGTCGCGCCGCAAGCCCAGAAAATCGCCGTGCCCAAAAGCATTTTGGCAATGCGCGGCGCTCTCATGACGTTTTTAAAATGTTGAAAAAATTCGCGTGCGCTGCTGTGCAGGTGAACGTCGGGTTTGAAAGGCGTCTTGGCCATGAACAGCGTCAGGACAAGACCGACCGAAAAGACCAGGGCAAGAATCGCGTAGCAAATCCATGCGGGAAGTTTGTCGATCATCGCATTGCCGCCCATGACGCCGCTGAGTATCGCGACGAGCGTCAGCATTTCGATGGTGCCGTTTGCTTTGACGAGATTTTCTCGGGGCAAAATTTCTGGAAGAATTCCGTATTTGGCGGGCGAGAAAATGCAGGCGCCCAGGCCGACGATGAAATATCCGATCGCCTGCCAGAACGGGTGGCCAAGCAAGCTGAGCGCGGCGATACCGACGCCGACGAGTGAGATGAGGTTGCCGCCGAGCAGCCAGCGTGTCTTGGGGAAACGGTCATTTAAGAATCCGGCCAGCGGCGCGAATCCGACGTAAGGCAAATATAAGAGGCAGGCATAAAGAGCGTTTGCGATTCCAAGATTCTTCTGAGTGATCAGGCCGGCTTTGTGCTGGAAGGTGAGTTGGCCGAGTATCACAAAAAGAACTGCTTGCACGCCGAACGCGCTGAGAAACTGGCTCGCCAGGAGCAGGGGATAGTTGCGGTTCGTCTTCATGATCTATTCTTTAGGTTCGTCTCGGTAAATAATTCTATGTTCGCACTTAATTTCTCGAGATCGCCGACGAGTTGCTTGGTTCTCGCGACTGGAAAATTGCCCCAGATTTTCTCGGCGGCGTCATAGTAGTCGGGAAGGATTCTTTCAATCAGCTTTCGCCCCGAAGCGGTTAAAACAACTTTGTAGGCGCGCCGGTCGGTCGAGCTGTCTTTGCGCAGGAGCAATGACCGCTTTTCCAAGCGGTCAACCAAGCCGGTCACGTTGGATCGGTGCATGATCAGTTCGCGACTGAGTTCAATCTGGGTCAGTCCATCGGGATTGAGGTGGAGCAGGTTTAAGATGTTGAACTGGCTGGGACTGATCTCCCAGCGGTCAAAGAAAATGCGGCTCGCATTCCAAAGGTTTTCGGCGGTGCGCAGCAATTGCAGCAGTGCCGGATACCGTGCGCTGGGCTGCTTTGTTTTCACGCCGATATGTTTAGGAATAGATTGTTGACATATCAACATAATAGTTTCGATGTTCTCATTGTTTTTTACGATGGCACGCCCCAAAACGGGGGCGGGATTTTTTGTTTTAACCCGCCGGAACTGATCTTATGGTTCCCAGCAGTGAATCAATTTGAACCATGGATTCCGTGGATCGGCGTGGCGCTGGCCTTTGTCTGCCTGCTCGCGTCCCTGCGGGCGGCTCGTCGCAAGCGCCTGGTCAACGACCTGCCGACTTCGAAGACGACGGGCGTTTTTATCGGTTTGGTCGAATTGAAGGGAACCGCTGAAACGGACCGGCCGCTGACCAGTTTTTTGGCGGAGCGCGAGTGCGTTTTCTACAGTTGGACGGTGGAGGAGCATTGGTCAAGGGAGGTGACGGAGACCTACACCGACGACAAGGGAAATGTGCGAACACGCACCCGCCACGAGAGCGGTTGGACGACGGTGGATAGCGGAGGTGAGAAGATTCCGTTCTATTTGAAAGATGACTGCGGGTTCATCCAGGTCGTGCCGGACGGGGCGACGATTGAGCCACAGACAATTTTTTCGGAAACCTGCACGCCTCTGAATTCACTTTATTATGGCAAAGGTCCGGGCGGCGCGGTGGCGGACTCCGACTTTCGCCGGCAATTCCGTGAACAGGCGATTGTCTTGCACGCTCCGTTGTATGTGATGGGTCAAGCCCGGGAACGCGCGGACATCGTCGCCCCCGAAATTGCGAACGATGAAAATGCGCCGATGTTTTTGATTTCCACGCGGACGGAGGAGCAGGTGAGCAATGGGTTCGGTTGGAGTCATTTCGGCTGGGGATTCCTTGGCCTGGCGTTGTCTGTCGGCGGATTTTTCATTCTCGATAAGAGGATGAATCGGGAGCTGCAGATTGTGAATTACCTGATCCCAGGAGGAAGCTATTTATTCTGCTGTGTCACCGGCTGGATCTGGATGGTCTTCAATAGCCTGATCGATTTGCGGCAGCGGGTGCGCCAAGGTTGGTCGCAGGTGGATGTGCAACTGAAACGGCGTTACGATTTGATTCCCAACCTGGTGCAAACGGTGCAAGGGTTGCGCGATCACGAGCGAACGCTTCAAGCGGAAATGGCGATATTGCGCGGACAATTGGGCGCAACGCCGCCGGGTCAGCCGGGAGCCGATTATCAGGCCGTTGGGAAAACTTTGCTGGCCGTGGCGGAGAAATATCCCGAACTGAAGAGCCAGGAGGCGTTCGGGAATCTGGAGAAAAATCTGATCGATACGGAGCAGCGAATTGCTTTGGCTCGTGGTTACTTCAACGAGATTGCCACGTTCTATAACACGCGATTGGAAGTTGTTCCCGATCGTTTTATTGCCGCGCTGGTCGCGATGCGGCCTGAGCAGTTGATGTCCGCAAACGACTTTGAACGCGCTCCGGTCACAGTTGATTTTGCCGAGCCGAATAAGGAGGCATAGGTAGCTTCTGAATTTGTGGCGAGTCCGAAATTGGCCCGGAGTCACCGGCCAAGGGTGGTGTGAATCTGGAATTCATCGCGATCAAAAATGAGCGTGACCGCGCCAGAGTCACGGCAAAAAATCGCGCGCGCTTTCTGGGCGCCCAGCCGGTCGCGCAGTTTGCGCGGAGCCCGTTTGGTGGCTGGGAATTCTGAATCGGTGAGGATGATGGTGCCCGGCTGAATGAGCTCAAGCAGTGCGTCAGAGAGCGGCTCTTTCTGCGTGGGAATTCCAGCGACGACGATGTCAGTGCGCAGGTCTTCTTCACGCGCCAGCAAAGCATCCTGACCGGGTCGCCCCAACTCGGCCAAGAGCAGGACGGATTTGTCGAAGACCTTTCCGCGCAGGACGAGGGCGTTGTCGTCGGCCTGTGCAAATTGATCAGAATCGTGTGGATGCAAGACGGACCAATCCCCAACGTGGCCGCCGGCGGACACGGTGTTCCATTGGTTTGGTCGCGATTTCAACTCTGCGATAATCGCGCGGTAAGCACCTGATTTTGCCGGGATCGGGCTTGTAATGGTGTGCTTGACGGAAAAATTTCTCTCGATCGTTTGATATCCGCCGACGTGCTGCGAATCACCGTGAGTCAGAAGGAGGTTGGCAATGCGGTTGACTCCTTGCGCGTGCAGAAATGGCTTCAAAATCAGGTCGGCCGAATGGCTGTCGCCGCAATCAATGAGCAAATCATTCTCGCGACCGGGGCAATCGATGAAGATGGCGCTGGCTCCTTTGAGCGGGAGAATCGTCATTTTCACGGAGTGCGATTCGGTGCGCCAACTCCAGAGCGAAAACAGCAGAGCGCCGAGGACGATCACCGCGGCGTAAATTCTTTTGCGCGGCAATAGAAACCATCCATTCAAGACGGTGAGCAGCACGGCGTAATAAATGGCGCAGGCAAGTAGAGAAGGAGCGGGGATGTAAAAAGACGATCCCGGTCGCGTCGCGAACCATTGACTTAGGTCCGACATGATTTTCATGAAAAACCACCCGGCATGGTTGAACAACTCGGCTGCAAACGGAAACCACGGGGCGCAAAAAAGGCTGCCGATATTGCTCATCAGCGCGAGGCTCGCCAGAGGAACAATCACCAGATTGGCCACGAGACTGACCGGCGTGAACAAATGGAAATAATACGCAACGAGCGGCATGGAGCCGAGCCAGGAGGCGAGGGATGTGGCAAAACAAGTCGTCACATAGCCCAGAGGCAGATCCAGCCGCTTGCGCCATTTCGAACGTAATTCCGAAGGAAGCAAGGGATCGGACCGCAGCAAGCGCTCACGCTGCTTCAGAAAAATCGGCAGCAGAAGAGCGATGCTGAGCACGACGAAGAATGACAATTGAAAGCTTGCTTGAAAAAGCTGTTGCGGATTCCAGATCAGAATTATCAGGCCCGCCGCCGCCAGGGAATTAAGCAAGTCGGTCGGACGCCTCAGCGCCCAGCCGCCAACGATGATCGTCATCATGACGGTGGACCGAATCGCGGATGGCTGCCAGCCCGTCGCCGCCGTATAAAACCAGACCAGCGCAATGGCGATCAGGCCGCAGAGACTTCGCGGAAATTGCATGACCCGAAGAAGCGCAATGAGAATTCCGGCGATCAACGCGATGTGCAGTCCGCTGATGGCAAAAACATGCATCGTTCCTGAGCGCATGAAAGGTTCGCTCACTTCGTCGGTCAGGGCCGTTTTCCAACCGAGCGTCATCGCCCAAACCAAACGCAGGGACTCGTCTTCGGCACCTAAGCCCTTTGATAAACAGCTTTGCGCCCAATTGATAGAGCGATCGGCCAGCGGCGGATTTTTAGCGGGACCGATCATTTTCCAATCGTTGGTCGAGGCGGCCGCGAGGTGATAAAAAATTTCCTGCCGTTTGAGATATGCGCGATAATCGAACAAGCCCGGAGCGATTGGGCTTCGCGGCGATTGAATCACGCCCGTGACTTCCGTCAGTTGTCCGGCGTAAAAATTTGTGCCCAAAATGCCGGGCGTGCTGATGATGACGGTGCCCGCGGCGCGGCGCCACTTGCCAGCTTGCAGGATTTCAGTGGCTTGGATTTGGGCCAGTGTTCGCCAGGATTCCTCCTCGTCCAATTCAAAAACACGATAGCTGGGGGCCGCCCCAAGCTCTCCGCGCAAGGTGACGTATTCCGCGCCTTGGCTTAGCTGCCGTCGCAAGTCATGCGGAGAGGCAACGTCGGTTCGCCAGGCAAAATTAATCCAGCCGGCTAAAATGATGAGCGGCCAAAGAATGAAATTCCTTCGCGAGACGAAAGCGGCCGCGAGCAATGCAAATGACGCCGCGAAAAGCCACGGCACCGGCGCATGCAAGTTGTCCCCCAGCAGCAGCCCACTAGCATAGAACAACGCCACTATGACGAGTGGTCGTTTCATTTTGATTTATTCCCAACGTTTAAACCAATCACCCAATTTCCAAAGCAGAATCATCCCGACCGTCGCGCCCGCGGTGTCGATCAACACATCCCAAACCGACGCTTGCCGGGTGGAGACAAAGGATTGATGGAATTCATCCGTGGCGGCATAGGTCGCTGAAATTAAAATGGCAAACCCCGCCGTGCTCCATTGCCAGCCCTTGGGTCGAAGGTCTGAGCTGTATCGCCGGGCACGCCATAGAAGCAGGCTTAAAATGGCGTATTCAGTCAGGTGGCCGCATTTGCGAACCGCAAACTGCACACGCTCCACCGCTTGATCGCTAATCCCCGGCGCCAGCCAATGCAGAAACGGGCCGATAATCCGCGACGTGTTTTTGGGTGCGCCCAAATTGGTGGAGCCGCTGAAAATTAAAATCATCCAGAGGGCAGCGGGCAGCCAGTATTTGAAAAAACGTGCAGCAAGCACGCGCGGATGAAAGCAGGGCGGCTCGAAGGTTTGCAATGAAATTTCTCAGGAAAAAACTTTCCGGGAAGCCGGAGCGCACCTCCGTTTTCAATCATGGAAGAGGCCGTTTCCTTTCCGGATGAATCGCAATCGTTCCAGGGCTGCAAAAAGCATCTGCTTTGCGACGCAGGCCGCAAAAGTTCCGGTTTGCTAAAAATTCGGAACTCTGGCAATCCAATGCCCCGCATGAAAATGGTTCAAACGCTTTTAATTATTTGGTTTTTTGGAGTTGCCGCCCAGGGGAATTTATTCGCCGCCGCCCCGGACGATTTGCTGGCTAGTTCTCGATTTGTCGGCGGCACGGCTCTGGCCAACAATACCAGCGCCTCCAAGCTCAAGGCGATCTGGGCTTTGCCGGAAACCCGCGAGTTCCAGAGCAATGTTTTGCACAAAGCCGCCTCCCTTTCCGCCTCGTTTCTTGGCGGCAATGCCAGCGACGAAAAGCAGGGCGGCTTGCTCCGCCCGCTGCTGGATGATTTGCTTGGGGCGGAATCAATCGCCGAGCTTCGCGGAACGACTCCAGCCAATGCAGAGCTTTATTTGGCCGTTCAATTGAAAGAGGACCGTGCCCGGTTGTGGGAAACGAACCTGCTTCAGGCCGCAAAAGCGAAGGCCAAACCGGCCAAGATCGATGATGCCTCTGGGTGGCAAACCAAAATTGGCCAGCGTGAGAAGTTTCTTCACTTCTACCGCGCGGGAAAATGGACGGTGCTGGTGATCGGCCAGGAACAGGCACCCGCCCGCGCTGATTTTCTCAAACGTCTCCGCGCCGCTGCTGCCCCAAGAAGTTGGCTCGAAGCGGATTTGGATTTGCCGAGATTGAAAATGTTGCTCCCGGAAATTGACGCCATGCCGGTCAAACTCGCCCGGGCGCAATTTCAAATTATCGGTCAGGGCGAGAATTTACGGACCACCGCTCGCATCATTTATCCTGAGAAAATCGATTGGAAGCCCGATGCCTGGAATATTCCAAAGAACACCATTCGCGATCCGCTGATCAGCTTCACCGCCGGGCGCAGGCTCGCGCCGTTTTTCAAGCCGTGGCAGCCGGCCGATCAGCTCGGGTTCAATCCGCTCACCAATCAGATCTATTTTTGGGCGCAATCTCAGATGCCGTTCCAGTCCTACTTCGCGCTGCCGGTTAAAGAGGCCACGAATGTGTTGAAAGTCCTGGCGCCCAAGCTGGCCAAAACGTTCAACCCCGTCCTCGAAAAACGGAACGGAGGAATGCTCAATATTTCCAGCAACCAGACTGAAGTTCTCTGGCAGAACTTGCCGCCAATCATCGTTCCATTCCTGCGGCCGGCAAAAGAAACTAACGGCATGGAGTTGTTGCTGGGCGGATTGTTCCCATTGGTTCCAAGCACGAATGTTCCGCCTGCGGAACTCTTTGCCCAGGTCACGGGCAGCAGCAACCTGGTGTTTTATGATTGGGAAATAACCGAAGCCCGGCTTTCGCAGGCGCGGTTTGTCAGTCAGCTGCTCCCGTTTTTTTCAGCTGAGACCGTCAAGACGAACGCGAATGGAACGAAGCGATATTCCATGCCATGGATGCCGCAGGAGAAATGGCTCATGGCCATCGGACCGAAGCTTGGCAACACGGTGACGGAGATCACGTTCAAGGGGCCGAACGAGCTCAATGTCGTGCGCAAATCACATCTGGGGCTCAACAGCAGTGAGCTGATTTTCCTTTCGCACTGGCTGGCAACGAAAACGTTTCCGCCCCGCAGTCCGTTTGTGCCCGCAATTCCCTCTCCGAAATAGTCGACATGAGCATGCTTAAACTTGGAGTCAACATCGATCACGTCGCCACGCTGCGAGAGGCGCGTTATCGCGGGATGGTTCGGGGCGAGCCTGATCCGACTGAAGCCGCGCGAATCTGTGAAGCGGCGGGCGCGCACGGAATCACCGCACATCTGCGCGAGGATCGGCGACATATTCAGGACCGCGACATCTGGCGGCTGCGCGAAGCGGTCAAGACGCGTCTTAATTTCGAGATGGCCAACTCAGCCGAGATGGTGGAAATCGCCCTCAAGTTGAAACCCGAAATCGTTTGCCTGGTTCCGGAGCGGCGTCAGGAAGTCACGACCGAAGGAGGTCTGGACGCCGCTGGTCACGAAGGTGAATTAACCGAGACCCGGAATAGAATGGATGCAGCCGGCATCGAGGTGAGCCTCTTCATTGCGCCTGACCTGGCGCAGGTCGAAGCGGCTTCGCGCATCGGTGCGCAGTATATCGAGCTGCATACCGGCGCTTTTGCGGAACATTTTCAGAGCAAACGAGAACGCAACGAGGAAATCCAAAGGCTGATCGCCGCCTCCGAACGGGCGCATCAGCTCGGTGTCCAGGTGAATGCGGGACACGGGCTGAATTATGAAAACCTAAGTTTGATGCATCTCGTGCCGCACCTGGTTGAATTAAACATTGGTCACAGCATCGTCAGTCGCGCCCTGGTGGTGGGGCTCACCTCAGCCGTGAAAGAGATGCTCGCGCTGATGGAGAATTATCCGGCGCAATGATTCTCGGCACCGGCATCGACTTCATCGAAGTGGCCCGCATCGAGGCCTCGTTCCAAAAATTTGGCGAACGATTTCTCCAGCGCATTTTGCGTCCGGCGGAGATTGCTTATTGCCTTTCGCACAAGCGCCCAGCCCCTTTTTTAGCCGCGCGCTTTTCCGCGAAGGAAGCGATCTCGAAGGCCTTCGGCACCGGCATTGGTGCGGAGCTTGGCTGGCAGGACATGGAAGTCGGACGCAAAGCGAGCGGCGAGCCTTTTGTCATCCTGCATGAGAACGGACAAAAGCTGTTGCAGGAACGTGGCGGTCGCATTGTCCACTTGAGTTTGACGCATACCGATCAACACGCTTCGGCCATGGCGATTCTGGAAAGCTGATTGTCGGCCCAATCTCAGAGCCTTTAAGTCCGGGACGGTTCGCTCATCGCCTTTCACCAGCGCGGTAGGCGCAACATCTTGAAGGGGTCATGAAGTGGTCAGTCCGAAGTGTTTACACTAATTCGGCGGTTCGGGCAGGATGGGTCATGCCCCGTGCGTGGCGAATGGAATATGGGCACAGGGATGCACGTCGCCAACCGCCTGGATAATGCGAAGGACAAAAATGAAACGAACCACCCACCTGAACTCGGACTTGTGTAATTACTCCGGACTGACCCACTGCCCCCTGTAGGCACAACGGGGTTGGCCTCCCCATGCCGTGGGATGAAACTTTCACCGGGCTTCCGAGTGTTCGCGAATTCAAATTGTGAACACCCGGTGTTCCGCACAAACGGTGTAAGGAATTTAGCGCCGCTCAGGTCGCGCCGGAGTTAGTCGGCCACCCGCGCCTGTGCCACAGCCTGGCGTTGGTCATGTGGGGCAGGCGGTTGAGGCACCGCGCAGGCGGGCAAAGGGGAATATTTTCATGCGGCGGCGCGATCCGCCGTGCATCTGATGTGCGGCGAGCGGGAAGGGGTGCTTTGCATGGGGAGCGCGAAGATTCTGAAGAAGCGGCTGGCGGCCTATCGTGTGTCCATTCCGGAACGGCTTTCCCCTCGGTTCATCCGGCTGCTGAACGAGGTCCGCCGCATCGAGTTGATGTCTGCGCGAGCGAAGCCTGCGCGCGCGACCGCGAGGAACAACTCATCTGCACGCTGCTGCCCAAGCTCAACCGCGCCAAGAAAGTTTGGCCGAAGTTACCATGACTCGTTCAACTCGCACCGCGTATCCTTGGGCTGAATGATGGAATCCCGCTGGGACTCTGAAGTTTTCATTCCAATATTCACACTTGGCGGTAATTCTTCGCCATCATGAAAGCAAAAGTATTTTTGAGTTGCGGACAAAGCAAAAAATCTTGGGCTTGTATACTTAGCAAACGCATAAAGTTTGGGACAGGTGGCGATAGATGAGACGCTTGCCTTGGATGCATCCGACGAATTTCGCCAGGCGAATTCCATCGGAGTCATGGCGCGTGTTCCAGCGGAACGCGAATTCGTTGGCGTAT
>CANJXF010000065.1 GCA_947478865.1 Verrucomicrobiales bacterium
CACCCAAATCTTTGATTACATCGAGAGCTTTTACAACCGTCAGCGCACCCATAGCGCCCTGGATTTTCAATCGCCAGTTGACTTCGAACTCCTAAACAACTAACCAAATGACCCAACTTTTTTGTCCGCCGTTTCAGAGCAAGCCCAGGTCTAAGAATTCGCGTGTAGCTAATTGCCAATCAACTTTCAGAAAATAGATCTTTTTGTTGTTCGCGCTCATTGCCTTGAGGTTTTTCCGCCTTCGAACTTTCAGGAGACGCTTCAAGCATCCGGAAAAATTCATTTTCGTCAATGACCTTAACTCCCAGCTCTTTCGCTTTCTCCATTTTTGATCCCGCTTCTTCTCCAGCGAGTAGAAAATCTGTATTCTTGCTGACTGAACCGGTCACAACCCCTCCTGCTCCGCGAATTAGCGCAGATGCTTCGTCACGGGACAAAGTTGGCAGCGTGCCCGTGAGAACAACGGTCTTCTCGGCGAAAGGTAAGTTTTCAGGTCTTGGTATTATAGATGGTCCGGTCGGATGGATGCCAAGTGCATCAAGACGTTTTAGGATTCGCCTTCCAATTGGCGTCTCAAAAAAGCGAAGCAAGTTGCGAGCGCCATCCAGCTCAATATTGGCAGTCACTTCCAAAACCGGCGGAGCCAATTCCTTGCTTCCTCTCTTCTTTTTTTCCTTTTTTACAACCTTGAGAACAATTCCAGCCTTTTGAAGCTGTTTTACAAGTTCTTCAATCTCGTTGTTCACCTTACTTTGCTGTTCAATTCGCTGTAGCCACTCCTCATTTTCGGCTGCGGATAAAAGTTCGATTTCTTTCGTCAAGAGTTCTCGTTGGGCGCTATCCGTTTCTGACTCCTTTTTTTTTTCCTTGTCGATCCGCTTCCGCCGGATCGGCCCCATGTTAATCATCGAATCCGGACTTAACGACTTTGCCTCCTCCACCTTTTCGTAAAGCAGAAGGCAATTTTTTAGAATCTCTGACTTAGAAAGTTCCTCAATGTCTCCATGCAATTGCGCCAATTGATATGCTGTCGTTTCCCCCACACCAGGCACTCCAAGCGCCAAAAGCCAGCGGGATAGCGGTGCGGTCTTGGCGCGATCGAGAGCATCGAGAATCTTCTTGGCATTCTTCTCACCGAACGTGCGCGGTTCCTCATTAGTGCCGAGGTTCAGTGTCCCGAGTTGCCCGAGTTTCAGGTCAAAAAGGTCGAGCGGTTCTTTAACGAGCCCGCGTTCAACAAGCTTCTCGGCAACGACGCCGCCAAGAGATTCCAGATCGAGTGCTTTGCGTTGTGCAAAATACTCGACTCGACGGGTTAGTTGGACTGGACAGCCAGCGATATTCTGGCATCGCCATGCAACTTCATCAACGTCTCCGGCAGATACCTTCTCCTTGGTGATAGGTCCCCCGCACGCGGGACATTTGCCGCCGACATGCTTGAACAGATCAAATTCCTTTGCGTCCGGGGAACGCTTAGTTTTCATCACTTCGACGATTTCCGGGATAACCATTCCTGCCTTGCGGATGACCACCGTATCTCCAATTCGAATGTCTTTACGGCGAATTTCATCCTCGTTGTGGAGTGTGGCACGGGCGATGGTAGAACCTTGCACGAAGACAGGCTCAAGTTCGGCCACGGGTGTGAGAACACCGGTGCGCCCGACTTGCACAGTAATGCTCTTCAACACCGTTTCAGCGGGTGTGATCCAAGGTACGGGTTTATGGACTACCGCATACCCAGGTGCGCGGGTGCGACCGGGAATTCTCGACCAATCCGCAATCGTGTTTACCTTGAGGACGATGCCATCGATCTCGTAAGGCAACTGACGGCGTAAATCGCGCTCTTCATTGTAATCTGCAACGACCTTTTCCGAATAAATTTTTAGCACCTCATCAATACCATCACAAACCCACCAAAGTTTTTGAGTAGGCAAGCCGAATTGAGTGAGCGCTTCTAGCATTTCGGAATGCGTCGTGAACTCGATGCCGTCGGCAGCGCCAACGGCATAAAACACGGCGCGAATCGGCCGTTGTGCAACGAGCCGCGGATCGAGTTGTTTAAGCGCACCGGACGTAGCATTTCGAGCATTCGGAAAAGGTTTTTTTCCGGCTGCGATAAGCTTAGCATTTAACTGGTCAAACTTCGCGATCGGCATATAAGCCTCACCACGGACTTCCAGCAACGGTGGCGGGTTCTTAGAATTTAATTCCGATGAAATTCCACGAACGGTTTTGAGGTTAGTTGTAATGTCATCACCCTCCGTTCCGTCACCGCGTGTTACACCGAGAGCCAGTTTGCCGCGACGGTAATGAACGCCGATTGATACACCGTCCACTTTCGGTTCAACGACATATTGAATTTTTTCGCGTTTGAGATGCTTGCGAATGGTCGCATCAAATGCGCGGAGTTCGGCCAAAGTGTTTTCGTCCTGAGCACGATTCCGTTTTTCTCGATCCGGCTCCTCCACACTAGTCGGGTGATCGCTTGCCTGAATCTTGTCGAGCGAAAGCATCGGAACTAGGTGTTTGACCCTGAGAAATTTTTCACTTGGAGCACCTCCAACTCTTTGAGTGGGCGAATCCGCAGAGGCTAGCTCGGGGAAAGATTTCTCCAGTTCCTGAATTTCTTTAAAAAGCTGGTCGTATTCCCGGTCGGTGATGATCTGCTGGCCTTCGACGTAATAAGCGTGATCGTGCTGCCGAATTTCAGCGGCGAGTTCCGCGTGGCGCGCTTTGGCTTCCGTGCTGGTCATTCAAAAAAGGCTAACAACTCCACTGGAAAGAAACAACTGGCGAGCGCCACGGATCTCACCTGCAAACCGGATCTCCGCTCAGGCCTCAATTCGCTCAAGAACTTCCTCCGTAGCCAAAGTTTCAAGCAGTTTCCTAACCGACATTTCTTTCCCGGGCAGAACAAGATTGGGCGCAATTTCGCTCAACGGTTGCAGAACAAACCGGCGTTCGTGCGCGCGTGGATGGGGTAAGGTCAGCTTTTCTGAAGAGCGGATTTCGTTTCCGAACGCGATCAAATCCAAGTCCAGCGGACGCGCTTCATTGAGAATTTTTTTGGGCTGGCGGCCAAATTCTTTTTCAAGTTGTTGCAGCTTTTCCAGCAACGATTCAGGCGTCTCATCGCGCCCTGAAACCAAGCCGACGACCGCATTGACGAATGCGGGCGAACCAGGCGGGCAATCCACTGGTGTTGATTGCCAAAGGGAAGATTTAAGCAGCGGCGCGGACGAAAGACTTTGCAGCCGCGCGATGGCTTGAGAAATGATTGCGACTGAGCGGCCGAGGTTTGAGCCGAGTGCAATAAATGCGGACACTGTTTTCATGTGGCTTCGAACCATCGCAAACCTCCCGGAAGATTCTGCGTCGCGTAGTCAATGTGCAAAACTCGGCGATGGGATGGAGTTTCCGCTGGGGATGAAGAATGCAAAAGCAGCGGTGACATCAAGAGGATGCCGCCTTGGGCAATCTCACAGACAACAGCTCTTTGCTTCGCCTTCTCCGCGATTTGCGCAGCGCTAAGTTTTCCGTGCAGATGAGAACCTGAGATCACCCTCAATGCACCGTTGGCAGCGTCGCAGCGATCCAGATGAATTCTGACCACAACCATGCCCTCGAGAATTTCTCGCGGCGGTTGAACGTGCAAAACATCGTCTTTGATCGACCAGCCACTGAAGCCAGCGACCGAAATTTTTTCAGACACAGAAATCGTTAGGTCCTGGTGCCACGGAACTAGCCAGTTGGCGTCCGGGGTTTTGTCAAAAAAAACGGCGCGAACCGGAAAGGCTGGTCGATCCGTTCGATCGCTCAGGATACGTTTGAGCTTTGGAGCCGAAGCGAAATCCGCAACCCGTCTGCTTTGTCCAAGAAGGTTTCTAACACCGCCGATTTTTTTCCTAGAGGTGGTTTGCCGGTGCGTGTAAATCGCGGAAATTTCTTCAGCAAGAAGGTCGCAGTCTTCGAACGTGAAAACGCCGTTCAAAGTTTCGAAGCCGTGTTCGTTTAAATGATTGCTGAACACGCGACTCTGAATTTCGCGTTCGGAGTTCATTTCAACCCAAGCACATGCTGCATGTCATACAAGCCGGGCTTTTGGCTCACCGCCCATATCGCAGCGCGGAGAGCGCCGTTTGCGAACGTGTCGCGGCTCGACGCTTTGTGGGTCAATTCCACGCGCTCGCCGTTGGTCGCGAAGATAACGGTGTGATCGCCCACGACGTCGCCGCCACGAATGGAATGCATTCCAATTTCAGCCGCCGTGCGCTCGCCGACGATTCCTTCGCGTCCGTGGCGAATGACTTCTTTGAGTTGTTGCTGGCGCACATCGGCAAGAATTTCCGCGAGCGTTGTCGCCGTGCCGCTGGGCGCGTCTTTTTTCAAGCGATGATGCATTTCCACCACTTCGAGGTCGAAGCCGGGGCCGAGGATCTCCGCCGCCTTGCGTGTGAGCCAGAAAAGGGTGTTCACACCGGTGGAATAATTTGAACTCCACACGATGGGGATCTGCGACTTGGCCGGCAGGATGGCAGCCTTTTCAGAATCCGAATGGCCAGTGGTACCGATGACCAACGCTTTTTTGTGGGTGGCACAAAGAGCGGCAACTTCCGCTGTGACCGAATGAAAACTGAAATCGATCACCGCATCCGCCTGCGCAATGACATTGGCCAGATCGTCGCCCTGATCAATTGCGCCGACGATTTGCAACCCTGGAATGTGCGCGGCACAAGTAATAAGCGCCTGTCCCATACGGCCTTTTGCGCCGGTGATGATGATTTTGGTCATGAGCTTGGGCCGTTATCGATTTATTTCAAAACGCCGCACGATTTGAGCGTTGCTTTCAGAATTTCGCGGTTCTTTGCGCCCATCGCAACCAGCGGTAATCGACATTCCTCTTCGATCTGCCCCATCATCGCCAAAGCGGTTTTGACGGGGGTGGGATTTGTCTCGATGAACAAGTCCTTGAAAATGGGATAAAATTTCTGATGCAGCTTCAGCGCAGCCCCTGTTTTTCCGGCGGCGAACGCTTTGACCATCTGCGAAACTTCACGCGGGATAATGTTCGACGCAACGCTGATCACGCCTTGTGCGCCAACGGACATAAACGGCAGCGTGAGGGAATCGTCGCCGCTCAGGATCACGAATTTATTTCCAAGCGCCGCGCGCAATTGGCTGACCCGGTCCGCATTTCCACCTGCCTCTTTGATGCCGATGATATTTTTGCAATCGCGGGCGAGCCGTTGCACCGTTTCGATCCCGATTTCCACCCCGCAACGTCCCGGAATGCTATAGAGAACAATTGGCAAACGGGTCGTTTTTGCAATCGCGCGAAAGTGCTGGAATAAACCTTCCTGCGTCGGCTTGTTGTAATACGGCGCGACCTGCAGCGAGCCATCCGCGCCGGCCTTTTCCGCAGCGCAGGTCAGGTAAATCGCTTCTTCTGTGGCATTGCCGCCGGTGCCGGCGAGAACCTTGATTTTTCCCGCCGCGATCTGAACCGTGAATTCAATCAGGCGAATATGCTCCTCAAAGCTGACCGTAGGCGATTCGCCCGTCGTGCCCACGGGAACCACGCCGTCCACGCCCGCTTTGATTTGCGCTTTGATCAGCCGTTCGAGCGCGGGTTCGTCAATTTTTCCATTTCGAAATGGAGTAACAATGGCAGTGTAAGTTCCAGTAAACATGATTCAATTTTGACTTTAGGGCCGATAAAATCCGAAAAGCAGACGGCTTTGGCGAGCCTGATTTTACGGCGCGAGGTTCTATCAGGTTGTCACACCTTAACAAGAAGGATATTGTCCGTCAAAATCCAGCCTCGATGCGGATCGCCAGCAACTGCCAGAGAACCAATGAAAACGCATTCTTCAGACAAGGTCAGGACTTCTGCCGAGGCATTTACTTTAATTGAGCTGCTCGTGGTCATTGCGATCATCGCCATTCTAGCCGGATTGCTTCTCCCCGCCTTGGCCAAGGCCAAGGCAAAGGCCAACACGGTGATTTGTGCGAACAACATGAAAAACTGGGCCTATGCGACGGTCATGTATTCTTCAGATTTTCGAGATCGTTTCCCGTTGTTCAGCGAGAATTCCGATTTAACCAAACCTTTCTGGTTCCAGCTTCTGGCGCCGTACGTTGCGAAAAATGCGGCCCCGAGCGGCCAGTTCAACACGGACCCTCTTTTTCTGGATGCGCTTCGTCGTTGCCCTGGCGGCCGAATGGGACCAGCCGAGTTTTCGCCAGGCCCGACGGGAACAAACTGGAACACTTACATCGGTTGCAATTTTGGCGCGTTCGGCGACAAAGTCCAAAGCGGGATCTACAGCGGGATTTCTGCACCGTTCTATTATGGAAATCGCACCCCAGCCATGTCTTACTCCCGTTTCAAGCATCCTTCGCAAGCCATGATTTTCATGGATACGATCACTCATTACGTCTATTCCCCCGTTGAGCCCGGATACGTCTTTACTTTGGATTTGGATGGTGACGGCAAGCTCGATTCGATGAGCAATTACAATTACGCCTACAATTGGGGACGCGCCACGGTCCACAACCAGGGCGCGAACCTCACTTCCGCCGATGGCCACGTCGAGCGGGTGAACTTTAAAGTCCTATGGGCGTTGAACTCATCCGGCAAAATCAACAGCCAATGGTGGTATGTCGAATAGCTCTGCTGCACAGACACCACATCTTCGGTCAAAGAGTCAGCCAACTAAACCTGAATCTTACCTTCGAAAACGAAATCTGCCGGGCCCGTGAGCCGCACGTTTTCAAATGCGCCATTCGCCTCATCAAAACTAACTTCCAACAAATCGCCGCCTTGAACCTGAATTTCCACGGGCGATTTGAAATTTTTCAACGATGCCGAAACCAATGCTGAAGCGGTCACTCCGGTTCCGCAGGCAAGCGTCTCACCCTCGACACCCCGTTCGTAAGTGCGGACGCGGATCGAGTTTGCTCCCAGCACTTGCACAAAATTGACATTGGTTCCCTTCGGCGAAAAATGCGCGTGATAACGAACCTCAGAGCCACTGGATTGAACCATCGCCTGGTCCGCGTCTTCCACGAAAACCACCGCGTGCGGCACGCCGGTATTCAGCGAATGAATGGTGGTCGCGCCGGTTTTCAGTGCAACCGACTCGTTCAAACGCAAATCCTTTGGGGCAGTTAAATTGATGGTCACGCGTTCGCCTTGAAAACTCGCGGAGATAACTCCAGCAACCGTTTCAAACGTAATTGCGCCCTTCGCGCCGGTCAGCTTCTGAATAAAGCGGGCAAAACAACGCGCGCCGTTGCCGCACATATCCGCGCGACTGCCATCGCTGTTGAAGAATTCCCAGGCCCAATCGGCTTTTCCGGAGGCACAATGAATCAGCAGCATTATGCCATCCGCGCCGACGCCACGATGTCGGTCGCAGATCTTCGCGGCCTGCTCAGGCGTGAGGCGGATTTTCTGGTCGCGATTGTCCACGACCACAAAGTCGTTGCCCGCGCCGTTCATTTTCGTGAATTCCAAAACCATGGCGAAAAATTACCGGCAGTGATTCAAAGCGCAACAAAGTATATTCAAAGAGCAAAATGCCCCGCGTTCGAGCTGGGTGATCAGGAATTCACTGAGATAAAAATCAGCCAAATTCGAGCCCGAGAAACATTGAAAGTGCTTTACAGGCTTTTGCGGCCTTCGCAAACTCGGCGGCGTGTCAGTTACTGTTTCTCAGACTGGCCGGGCCGGGCAGGTTGCTCGAGAAACGGCCACCGGATTCAATTCACCGAACGGTTTGCAGACTGCGATAGAACAATCGCAGAATTACCTGCTTTCAGAGCAGAAACCCGAGGGCTATTGGGTCGGCGAATTGATTGTCGATTCCACGCTCGTATCCGACACCGTTGCCTACCACCATTGGAACGGCAAGGTGGACAAGGAATGGGAACGCAAAGCGGTTAACCACCTTTCGTCCATGCAGTTGCCCGATGGCGGGTGGAATATTTATTACGGCGGTCCGTCCGAGGTGAACGCGACGATCAAGGCTTATCTCGCGCTGAAGCTGGCCGGAGTTCCTGTGACCGATCCGCGGATGTTGCGCGCGCGGGAGGTGGCGCTGAATCTCGGCGGCGTTCCGCGCATGAACACATTTTCCAAATTGTATCTGGCGCTGCTCGGGCTGTTCCCATGGAAATTTGTTCCCACGATTCCGAGTGAAGTCATTCTCATTGGCAAATGGTTCCACGTGAATTTTCACGACATGAGCAACTGGAGCCGATCCATGCTCGTGCCGCTGGCCATCATCAATCATTTCAAGCCCACGCGGCCGTTGGATCACGTCACGCTGCACGAGCTCTATCGCGAAGGATTTCACGAGCGCGATTTGCTTTTGCCGCCTGATCCGGATCGTCTGACCTTGCGCAATTTTTTCCTGTGGCTCGATAAACTGCACAAGTTTGTCGAAGACAATCGCCTGCGACCGTTCCGGAAATTAGCGCTGAGAAAAGCCGAGCAATGGATGCTCGAACGTTTTGAAGGTTCCAACGGATTGGCGGCAATTTTCCCGGCGATGCTTAATTCGCTCATCGCCCTGAAAGCAATGGGTTATGCCGACAATCATCCGCAAGTGCTCCGCGCAGAACGGGAATTGAAACGGCTGGAGCACGAAACCGAAGACAGCGTGCGCATCGAGCCCTGCCTGTCTCCGGTTTGGGACACGGCGATCGTGGCAATATGCCTGCACGAATCAGGAGTCCCAAGCGATCATCCCGCCTTGAAGAAATGCTGCGACTGGCTCATGGACAAAGAGATTCGTTTTCGCGGCGATTGGGTTTACAAAAATTCCGCGGATGTCGAACCCAGCGGCTGGGTTTTCGAATACGAAAACAAATGGAATCCCGATGTGGATGATACCGCGATGGTCCTCCTCGCGTTGCGGAAAATACCAACTGACAATCCAAAGCGCCGCGACGAATGTTTTAAACGCGGCCTGAAATGGATGATGACGTTTCAGTGCAAGGACGGCGGCTGGGCGGCGTTCGATAAAGATTGCACCAAAAGCATTTTGGAAAAGGTTCCTTTCGCCGATCACAACGCGATGCTGGACCCCGAATGCGCCGACATCACCGCGCGCATTTTGGAATTGCTCGGCTACGAAAACATCAGCACGGACAATCCGCAGGTGGATAAAGCGCTGCAATACGTTCGCGACCAGCAGGATGACGATGGTTCCTGGTATGGCCGTTGGGGCGTGAATTACATCTACGGCACGTGGCAAGTTCTGCGCGGGATGCGCGCCTTGAACTTGAACATGAATCAACCGTGGCTGCTGCGGGGACGCGCATGGCTCGAAAGTGTTCAGCACGAAGACGGCGGCTGGGGCGAACGTTGCAATACCTACGACGATCCTGTTTTCAAAGGCAAGGGCCCCAGCACGGCGTCGCAAACCGCCTGGGCCGTGATGGGCTTGCTGGCATTCGATGATCCGGATCGCCCGAGCGTTCGACGCGGCATCGAATATCTCATTCGCACGCAGGAATCCAACGGCTCATGGACGGAACTGGAAACGACGGGCACTGGTTTTCCGCGGGTTTTCTACTTGAAATACGACATGTATCGAAACAGCTGGCCGCTGCTCGCCCTGGCAACCTACAAAAACCTTCTAAAAAAAGTCGGCGCGCCCTCCGGAAACGGAAAGCCCCACCAACTGGAAGTTGAAGAGGCGACTCTCGTCAAATGATCCGATCCGCATCATTCGTTCATCTCCTGTGAGTTGGCTTTATCGCAATTGCATTCGCCCCATCCTCTTCACCCAGGATTCAGAGCGGATTCACAATCGAACCTTAAAATTCTTAGGCTGGGCAAGCGGCCACAAATCCGTTTGCACTCTTGCGGAAAAAATCTACGGCGCACCGGACCTCGCGACCGAGCTGTTCGGTTTAAAATTTCCCAATCCAGTCGGACTCGCCGCAGGCATGGACAAGCAAGCTGCCGCTGTTCCGATCTGGGAGAAACTCGGGTTCGGCTTTTGCGAACTCGGCGGAGTCACGTGGCATGCGCAACCGGGGAATCCGCAACCGCGAATGTTCCGCGCCATCGATGACGAAGCGCTGATTAATCGGATGGGATTCAACAATCCCGGCGCGGAAGCGCTGGCGGCAAAATTGTCGAGCTGGAAAAAACTGGGTCGCTGGCCGACGCACCCCGTTGGAATCAATCTGGGAAAATCAAAAATCACACCGCTCGACCGTGCGGCAGATGATTATGCGAATTCGTTTCGAGTGTTGCGCGACCTCGCGGATTTCTTTGTGGTCAACGTCAGCTCGCCGAACACGCCGAATCTTCGCCAACTTCAGGACAAGGCCGCACTAGACGAAATTTTTGCCGCGCTGAACGAAATTCAAATTCCAAACAAAGCTCAGAGAACCGCGAAACCAATTCTCGTGAAAATCGCGCCTGATCTTTCCTTTGAAGCGATTGACGAAATTTTGGAATTAATCAGCGCCCGAAAAATCTCCGGAATAGTGGCGACAAACACTACCATCGCGCGGCCGGAGAGTACCGATGCGAAGTTGGCCAGGATTTACTCCGAAACCGGCGGTTTGAGCGGACGCCCTCTGCGCGATCGCAGCAACGAAATCATCCGTCACATTTACCAGCAAACGCGCGGCACGTTGCCAATAATTGGCGTGGGCGGAATCTTCGATGCCGACGATGCACTCGCCAAAATCCTGTCCGGCGCGTCGCTCATTCAGGTTTACACTGGCCTCGTTTATGAAGGGCCCGCCATCGCCAAAAACATCGTTGCCGGATTGCAGAAGCGTTTGACTGAACAGGGCTTTGCGGATCTGAAAAGCGCGGTGGGAACTGGCGTTCACTGATTATTTGCCGCGCTATACTGGCGCAAAATCAATCCGCGCGCGGCTCCAGTTTGGAAATGGCGAGCATGATTTCGTCCGCCACTTGCTGATAAATTTCTTTCAGCCGCGCTTTGGAGCAGGTCTGCGCTTCGGCCCGCAATTCAGCGAACATCAGCGGTTTTCCGTACTTGACCGCAATGCGGCGGGGTCGCGGAAATTTCATATTTCGCCCATAAGCCTCCAACGTCCCGAAAACCCGCACCGGCACAACGGGCGCTTCCGATTTAATCACGGTCAAGCCGATTCCCGATCGAGCCGGCTGCAGGTTTCCATCGCGGGTTCGTGTTCCTTCGGGAAATAAAATGATGGCGCCGCCTTCGTGCAGACGATCAAGAATGGCCTTCAGCCCACGCGCGCCACCGCCCTCGCGATCCACTGGAACCGCGTTCCATGAGCGCAGCACCGCGCCGATGATGGGGAAACGGAAGAGCGATTCGCGCGCGAGATAATTAATGTCGCGCTTCAAGCCAGACCCAACCAATGGCGGATCAAGAAAGCTGGCATGGTTCGACGCAAGAATAACCGGCCCCGCCAGCGGAACCCGTTCGGGATTGTAAACGCGCCAGCGGAAATAAGTGGCATACATCAACCGGAAGATCGTCCAACCAACGAAGTAACTCGGGTTCATGCTGACTGGGGAAAAAGGCAAATTAAAAAAGGAGCGCTGAAAACCAAAGAAATGAGGGTGAGGCTTCGCTCGCGGACGTCCATTTTTTATCCTCTGGCTTCCTGGTGTTTTCGCCGTTTTTGCACTTCCTCAATGATGATGTTGCTCGTCTCTTCGATGGTTTGGCCCGAGTTGTTGATCACCATTGCCCCAAGCGCGACCATCAATGGGGCCGAGGCGCGCTGGCTGTCGCGCTGGTCGCGGACGGCAAGATTTTCCTGCAATCCCTCTGCCGCCCGGCGCTTGGAGCGCTCGTGAATACAGGCGTCGAGATAAAATTTGAAATCCGTTTCTGGAAAAACGTTGGTGCCGATATCGCGGCCTTCCATGACCAAATTGCCGAATTGAATGCATTCGCGTTGCTTGTTTTTCATCCACTCGCGCACCCTCGGGTAAGCGGCGATGTGCGACGTGGCCGAAGTCACTTCTTCCGTGCGAATTTCTTTATCGGGGAAATACCCATCGACCAGCAAATGAACTTTGCCATCGGTGCATTCGAGAGCGGTCTTCCATTTGCGACAGGTCGCGCTGACCGCTTTGGGATCGTCGATATCGACTTTTTTCTGCAAACAATGCCAGGCGAGCGTGCGATACATCGCGCCGGTATCGACGTAAGCATAGCCAAGCGCTTTGGCCACCTTTCTTGCGTTGGTGCTTTTGCCGCTGGCGCTGGTGCCGTCGATTGCGATGACAATTGGGTGACTCATTCTTTAAATCTCGCTCTTACTCATAATCCTCATCTTAATCCGGAGTTCAACATCGATTAAGATGCAGAGTAAGAATAAGACGTTAATTCAATCTGCAAATAATTCTTCTTGCGACAGCTTTCGTCCAGTCTCGGCGTCGAGAATCGTCGCGCCAAGCCCGTGCGGAGGTTGCGCTGCCAGCTTCTGGAAGAAGTTCGGGAACGTCTTTTTGACGCAGGCGGGATTTCTTATTTTTATTCCGGGAACTTTCAATCCCAGAACGGCAAAACACATCGCCATGCGATGATCGTTGTAGGTTTCGATCTCTGCGCCGTGAAGTTTGGAAGGCGTTACTGCTAATAAATTTTCAATTTCCAAAACTTGTCCCCCACACTTACTGAGCTCGTTTCGAAGCGCAGCAACGCGTTCACACTCTTGCATTCGCAGCCTTTCCAAGTCTTCGAAGTTAATGCAGGGGTAACCATAACCATCTTTTATCGACAACTCTAAGGCTGAATCTGCGCCTTCCTTAAATGAAGAACGAGCTGCTTCATAATCTGCCGCAATAACAATTGCAGTCATGATACTGTCTCCGAGATTAAGCTTCCTGGAAAGGCGTAGGTGCAAAGGTAAGTAATTAGGGAAATCTGAGTCGATTTGCCACCGGGAAGTCGGCCAATTTTGAACATTTATCCAATTTGTGTTCTTTGCTAATGCAGCACGCGGAAAAAACAAATCGTCATTTCCATCTAAGCGCCTTTGGCAAGTAAGCCACCCCGCTGCCCAAAAATAGCTTCCGCTCGAAGCATCCGGTTCGATTTGAAATTTTCCACCTTGGTTTGGAAATGCTTTGATCAATTCCGTCGTCATCGCGACGTAGGGCGATTCTTCGGCGTTCTCTCCTTTGATTTTGACGTCCCAATTTCCTATTCTCGCGCAGAGCAGCAGAGCAGAGGCGAATTGCGAACTCGCTTCGATGCTTACAGTGCAGGAACGTTTGCTCGGGATGTCTCCCAAGCCCCCGCCAGAAATTCTTACCGGCAACTTGTCGTTTCCAGCTTCGGATTCAACCCGATAACCCAATTCACGCACTGCCTCGAACAACGCCGCTTGCGGACGTTCGTGCATGCGCGGAACACCGTGCAGTCGATAAACCCCTTTGCCCAAACAGACGAACGCGGATAGAAATCGCGCCGCAGTCCCTGCGTTTCCAACGAATAATTCCAGCGGCTGCTGTTCGGTGCCTCCCGCCGGAACGACGCCTCCTTTGCCGTAGACCGTAATCGTGCGATTGCAGGTTTCATTCGGGTCGAGTTCAACGTTCACCATGAAGCCGAGTTCCTGCAGACACTCGACCATAATCTGCGTGTCTTCGCTCCAGAGCGCGCCTTGCAAAGTGACTTCACCCTCGGCGAGCGCCGCCAAAATGAGCGCGCGGTTCGTGATGCTTTTTGAGCCGGGCACCGTAATCTCGGCGTGAACCGGTTTTTCCAGCGGAACAATTTCGATTAGGTCAGGAAGCGGCATGCAATTAAAAACTTAGCCACCAATCGTCGCCAACAAATCCGAATGATGACGGCGAAGTACACGGGCGACACGAAAATCAGAAAGTCTGTGCGTTTGCCCACTTCGTGAATCTCGCGGTTCTATTTCTAATTCGTGTTTATTCGTGTCCATTTGCGGTGCGAAATTTATTCGGCATCTGCTCGCGTGCGCCAGGCGTCGCGGCGTTGTTTGGCTTTTTCAAAAAATTCCTCAATCGCCTTGCTGTCGCCGACGTCGAGCGCGTGGCGAAATTCTTCCAGGCCTTCAATGAAAACACCAAGCACGCGAGAAATATTTTTTTGATTCGCGACAGCTATATCGCGCCACATCTCCGGCGAGCCAGACGCGATGCGGGTCGTGTCGCGAAAGCCGCTGGCACAAAGCAAGGCCTGCTCCTTGGCGTGCGTCGGGCTTAAAACGTAACTCGCCAATTCCGCGGCAATGACATGCGGAAGATGACTGGAGCGGCTGACAAGTTCGTCGTGGACCTCAGGGCTGATTTTAACGACGCGGCCACCGACAGCGCCCCAAAATTGTTCTACGCTTTTCAGCGCGGCCGGATTCGATTTTGGCTTCGGAGTCACGACGCACACGGCGCGCTCGAATAAATCCGCCTTCGCCGCGGATACTCCCATTTTCTCGCCGCCAGCCATCGGGTGGCTGCCGATGAAATGCGCGTTTGCTCTGGCGAAAATTGGATCGAGCTCCTGCACCACGGATGCTTTCACGCTGCCAACATCGGTGACGATTGCCCCGGGTTTTAGCGCGGGCAGCATCTCCTCGGAAAGCTCGCGCATGCGGGAAATCGGCGTGCAAATAATAACAAGATCGGCATTTTCAACCGCGCGTTGGATGTTGCGCGTGGCGTGATCGACCACGCTGAGTTTTTCGCATTCAGCAATACTGGCGCTGCGGCGGACGTGGCCGATCACCGAGGCTGCGAGGCGACGCTGACTGATGGCCAGCCCAAGCGAGCCACCCAGCAAACCGACGCCGATGATTGCGATCTTTTGAAATTGCACCACGCAGATAATGAAGTTGGGAACACCAACTTCAAAGTTCAAAGTTGCTGGCAACGCGGGCTGTTCTTTCCGTTAAGGCTGGTTCGATTATGGTGCGCAACAGCGTTTCTTCGCTCGAACTCGGTTGTTAAAGGCTGGTATTGGACTTTTATCCCAAGGAGGATTTGCCGGTGCAAGCCATCCGTATTAAATCATGAAACTCGTTTTCTTTGCAGCGCTTGCTTTCTTCGTCACCACACCATTTTGCGCGGCTCGCGCCGAAACAGTTGCTGCGGTTGCGCCGAAAACAGGAAGCCACCTGTCGACTGACGATGGCTATCGTGGCATCTGGTATTTCAACCAACCGACCAAGGACGAATACAAATTCAAATACAGCGGCGGTTTCGCCACCTATCCGTATCAGCACGCGCCGATTGCGATTTATTGCAAGGCAGCGGATAAGACGTTTTTCGTTTATGGCGGGACCACGGCCCGCAATGCGAAAGACAAGCAGGAGCTCTTGCACATGGTTTCCTACTTCGACCATAAGACCGGCCTCGTGCCGCGGCCGCGCATCCTCTTGAATAAACAAACGTCCGATGCTCATGACAATCCCACCTTGCAGGTGGACGACCATGGTTATCTCTGGATTTTCTCGCCCTCACACGGCACCAGCCGCCCCTCCTACATTCATCGCAGTAGCAAGCCATGGTCGATTGATGACTTCGACCGTGTGGCTGTCACGAATTTTTCCTACTCGCAACCTTGGTACGTTTCGGGACAAGGATTTATTTTCCTGCACACACGCTATGGCGGAGGGAAATCTCTCGGCATCAATGCCGTGCGGTCTCTCTTCTGCATGACGAGCGTCGATGGGGTAAAATGGAATGACGCGAAGATGCTCTCCGGCATCGATCAAGGAGATTACCAGGTCAGTTGGGCTACTGGAAAACGGGTGGCAACCGCCTTTGATTTCCACCCTGCGCCTCTCGGCCTTAATGGCCGCGCTAATATCTATTATTTGGAAACCGAAGACATGGGGCGAACCTGGCGCAATGCACGCGGTGAAACGGTTAAACTTCCTCTCACCGGAACAAACAATCCAGCGTTGGCCTATGATTCCCGCGCGGAGGACTTGCTGGTCTATCTCAAAGAGGTAAACTTCGACGCCAAAGGTCATCCCGTCATTTTGTTCTCCACCAGCAATGGTTACGAATCGGGGCCAAAAAATGGCGCCCGCCTTTGGCAAACCCTTCGTTGGACGGGAACGCAGTGGGTTCGCCGCCCCTTCACCACCTCCGACAGCAACTATGATCACGGATCACTCTACATCGAGCCGGATGGAACCTGGCGCGTGATCGGTCCAACGGAAGCGGGACCGCAGGCTTATAATCCCGGAGGTGAAATGGTGATGTGGACCAGCACTGACGAAGGTCAAACGTGGAAGAAACTCAAGCAACTGACGAGCGAGAGCAAAAACAATCATACATTTGCCCGCCGCCCTCTCAATGCGAACCCGGAATTCTATTCGCTCTGGGCAGACGGCAACGGGCGCGAACCCTCGGAGTCATCCATTTATTTCACGGATCAGCGCGGAAATCACGTTTGGCGACTGCCAACAAAAATGCAGAGCGCGTTCGCCAAACCGGAAATTGCCTGGTGAAAAGATGCGTGCTTATCCCTTCAATTTGGAAATTATCTCCCGCTCCCGCTGCGTGTGGCTGACCGGGTTTTTTACAATTCATCTTCACGTTCAGCGTAAAACAGCTGGAACGCACGGTCGTAATCGGCTTCGGGAACCAGGACTTTGGCAAGTCGATTTAAATCCTCCTCGTCAACCGGCAAATTTGGATCTTCAAATTCCTGCGACGCAACGATGCCGTGCTTTTCTAGCATCATCACCAGCATCTCGACGTTAATGATGGGTCCGGTATAAAAAAGTTTCACGGTGCGTTGTTGCGAACCCGAGCGGCTTCCCGGACGCGTTCCAAAATCACTTCCACAATGTGCGGCTCGGTGCCGATGCTGGCGGAATACCAGAGACGTTTGCCCTTCTTCTCGGTGGGGTTTCGCCAAGTCGGCTGGCCGAGTTTGAACCGTTCTTGCACGGACTTTTCTGGTTCTCCAAGCATCACGGGAATGTCTTCGAACGAGTGCAATCCGTCGCTGATAAAGAATGGAACCATCACGATGTTTTTCGTTTGCGCGAGTTCGTAACAGGCGGCAATGCGCGGCTCTTCCTCCATGAAAACCCCATGCACGGCGGCATAGGTGTTCCGCGCGCGAATCAATTCAACCTGATGCTCGATGGCTTTTCGCGAATTATCATTTTGCGTGGTGCCGTGTCCCGCGATGAACAGGGTGGTTTCAGACGGCTTTGGTTTGCGCGGAAAAGGAAATTCTTGCGCCACTTCCCGGGCGCGGGCGAGCAAGACATCGGTCATGCTGTCATGCGTCCCGACCGGACCACAGTAATAGAAGGTTTGTTTGCCCCTGATTTCTGAGAGGGGAAACCGTCGAGCATCCAGCGCCGAAGGCTGGACTTCGAATCCCAGCTCGCGCGGAATCACTTCTTCGGTGAAATAGCCTTCGCTGATAAAAAGCGGCACAATGAAAACCCTGGGCGCAAAAATGCCGCGCAAAACCTGCGACAGATACGGCTCTTGTTTCCAAAAGGTCTCCTGCACTTGCGCGAAAATTTTGCGCCGCCGCAGTTCATCCGCGTGCTGGTAGGTGGGCGCGGCGGAATCAGCGTTTAACGTCGATCCGTGGGCGGCCAAAACCAGCGCGGCGTCTGAAAAATCTTCTGTCACGCTGAAATGAAACCACCAAGCCTCAACCGCACAAAGGGAATTGTGGCTGCGCTCATCACAGGAAGTTCCCTTGGGCGAGGGATTTCGACTAAAACTACGACGACCTTCGAGCGGCAAAACGATTTTGCGATTGCCGCAAGCAGTTCCGATGTTTACGAATGATGCCGCATGTTTAAAATCTCTCACCTCGCTTTATCGCTGGCCTTCTTTTCCATCGTGGCTCAAGCGCAAGTTCCGGAATGGATCTGGCATCCCAACAACGGCGCGAAGCCAGGCGACAATGAGGTGCGATTCTTCCGCAAGACGTTCACTTTGAACAACGCTCCGAAAAAGGCCGTCCTCATGGCAGCGGGCGATGATGAACTGGAAATCTGGATCAACGGCGAGAAGGCGTTCAGCGTCAAAGGTTGGAACGAAGCAAAATACTCCGAAGTCACCAAGAGGCTCAAAACGGGAGAGAACGTCATCGCGATTCGCGGGCGCAGTGAAGGCGGCGACGCAGCCATTCTCGCTCGTATCGAAATGGAATTTCCCAGAAATAAAAGAATGATGGTGAGCACCGACGCCAGTTGGCAAACCGCCGCCGCCGAGCAAAAGGACTGGGAAAAACAGGATTTCAGGCCGGGCGGCGAATGGACCCTGGCAAAAAGTCGCGGCAAGCTCGGGGCGGCGCCGTGGGGAGAGATTATTAAACCAGTCACCGCCACGCCCGTTGACACATTGACTGTCCCGCCCGGATTCAAAGTTGAACTCCTCCACTCCGCGCAATCCGGCGAAGGCTCGTGGATTTCGATGGCCATCGATAATAAAGGCCGCTTGATCGTTTCACCGCAGCAAGACGACTTACCCCTCTTGCGCCTCACGCTCGATCGCTCCGGGAAGGTTTCTAAAATCGAGTCGATACCGGCTCCGCTG
This sequence comes from Verrucomicrobiales bacterium, assembly GCA_947478865.1. Taxonomy (GTDB): domain Bacteria; phylum Verrucomicrobiota; class Verrucomicrobiia; order Limisphaerales; family CANJXF01; genus CANJXF01. The sequence goes on from CANJXF010000065.1 coordinate 18,533, forward strand.
CATCAGGCGATGGGCTTGCTTTATGCGCATGACAGCCTCTATGTCAACGGGCACGGACCCAGCGGGACCGGCCTTTATCGCCTCGTGGACAAGAACAAAAACGACCGGTTCGATACCAACGAATTCCAGCTTCTCAAGACCATGAAGGGCGAAGGCGAGCACGGCTACCACGCGGTTGTCGAAGGCCCGGATGGAATGATCTACGTGATGAATGGCAACCACACGAAATTGCCGGACGGACTCTCCACCAACTCGCCGCACAAAAATTACCAGGAAGATCTCCTGCTCCCGCGCCAGTGGGATGCAAACGGTCATGCTGTTGGGATTCTGGCTCCTGGCGGCCACGTGTTGCGCACCGATCCCGAGGGGAAAGAGTGGGAGCTGATGTTGGCTGGCTTCCGTAACGCCTATGACTTTGCTTTCAGCCCGAGCGGCGAAATGTTCACCTTTGACAGCGACATGGAGTGGGATTGGGGCATGCCCTGGTATCGCCCAACTCGAGTCAGCCACAATGTCTCCGGCGGTGATTATGGCTGGCGCTCCGGCGCGGGCAAATGGCCCGATTACTACGCGGATAGTTTGCCTGCCGCAGTTGACATTGGCATCGGCTGTCCAACCGGCGTCAAGTTCGGCACGAAAAGCAATTTCCCAAAAAAATATCAACAGGCACTTTACATAATGGACTGGTCGTATGGCCGGCTCTTCGCTGTTCATCTTCATGAGCAGGGCGCGAGCTACACCGGCGATTACGAAGTATTCGTCAAAGGCAAACCGCTCAATGTCACCGATCTTGAGTTCGGCAAGGATGGCGCAATGTATTTCATCACGGGCGGCCGCGGCACGCAGACCGGTTTGTATCGAGTCAGCTTCACCGGCAATAAATCCCAAAGCCGCGAGCTGAGCATCGTTCCCAAGCCTGACAAGGCTGCCGGCGCAGCCCGCGAACTGCGTCATAAACTCGAAGTATTCCATGGCAAAATCGATCCGCACGCGGTGGATTTCGCCTGGCCGCATCTGCAAAGTCCTGACCGATTCATCCGCAACGCCGCTCGCGTCGCCATCGAGAGCCAGCCCGTCGCTTCCTGGAAAGGTCGCGCACTGGGAGAATCAGATACTCAGGCCGGCTTGACTGCGTTGCTCGCGCTTGCTCGCTGCGGCGGCAAGGATACGCAAAGGGATTTGTTGATGGCGCTTCGGAAGTTTCCGCTTCAATCGCTCCCCGAGAATCAACAATTGGAGAAATTACGCGTGCTCCAGTTGAGCTACATCCGCCAGGGCCGGCCCGACGAAGATATTGTGAAGCTCACCATCGAAAAAATCGGCACGCAGTTTCCGATGAGCAGCGACCGGGTTAATCGCGAGTTGGCCCAGGTGCTGATTTATCTCGAAGCGCCGGATATCGCGGGCAAGTGCCTCGCTTTGGTCGCCAAAGCGCCAACCGTGGAAGAACAGACGTATTACATTTATCACCTGCGCAATCTGAAGACCGGCTGGACGCTTGAGCAGCGGCGCAAATATTTCGCGTGGTTCACGCAATTGCGAAAACAAGACGGCGCCGGAACAAAGCACACGGCGCAACTCTTGCAATGGTTCAAAGAAGCGGATCGGGATTACTCCGATGGCGCGAGCTATAACAAATTTCTCATCAACATTCGGAACGAGGCGATCGCTACCTTGATGGCTCAAGAAAAAGCAGCTCTGAAAGTCCTCATTGAAGAAAACATCGGCACGCCCCCGTGGAAAGCGGCCAAGGAACATAAATTCGTCAAGGAATGGACGGTCGCGGATCTAGAATCGCGCCTTGGAGAAGTGAAGGCCGGACGCGATTTCAACAACGGCATGGCTTCATTCAACGATGCTCAATGCATCGTCTGCCATCGCATGGGAAACGCTGGCGGTTCGGTCGGTCCAGAACTCGCCTCCGCATCGAGCAAGTATACTCTCCGAGACATTCTTGAATCCATGGTCGAACCCTCCAAGGTCGTGTCCGATCAATTCCTCACCTTCAACATCGTCAAGAAAGATAGCGAATCCGTTTCCGGCCGGATCGTGGATGAGAACCCAGATCGCATCGTCGTGATGCCAAATCCGATGTCGGCCGAAACATTGGTGGAAGTTCGCATCGCAGACATTGCCAGCCGAACCCCATCCAAACTCTCGCCGATGCCGACCGGGCTGCTCAACAACCTGACGGAGGAGGAGATTCTTAATCTGCTGGCCTACATCCAATCCGCCGCAAAAGCAGACGCGGCGAATTTTAAGAAATAAAAGTCGCCCGGGCTTAATATTTCCCGAGCACGCAGCTTTGCCAGCGTCTGGTTCACCCAGCGCTGGCAAATTGCTTTTTGAGATTCACCCCCTTCCGCCGATGCTACTGTCTGCCGTAACGGGGAAGCCGGCATTTGAGATTAAAACCGCCAATTCCTTGCCGGGGGAAAGCTCCAGTTGCAATACACGCCTCGGGTGGAGGCAATGCGCCAGAGCTAAACTTCTGAAGGGCTGGATATCATCCATTACAAGCTTGGGCTATGATCAAACACAAAGCTGGCGGACAAGTCGGCGGTCCGTTTTTGCAGTTCCTTTCCAACCGATCCAATCGGGCAAACGAACTCTTGCCAGCGCGAAATGGATTTGCAACCGTTTTGCCCGTTGCATTCCGAAATTTCACGCCGAAGTCGTGAAAGGGGACAGGGCAACGCGAACAGATTTAAAAAACAAAACATGAGCATCACGCACGTCACCCAACTCAAGACCGTCAAAAATAAAGTCCAAAAAACCGTCGAAGCCGCCCTCAGTGCCACCGGCGGATTGCTGCGGCTCGCGCCTAACTGGGTGCCACGTTCGTTTCTTCAGCCCGGGCTGCGCATCAAACTGCATCCCGATGACACCTACGCTTACGGCCTGAATCGCGGCGGCATCGACGAACGTTGGTTCGCCTCCACCACCGTGACCGCTAATGACGGGCGCGCCTCAGACGAAGGTTTGAGCTATTGCGTCGTCGGCAAGGAGCGTTTCACGTTGCAACAAGCCGTGGCCGAATGCGGCAGCACGTTGATCGGCAATTCGATTTGGAAAAAATATAAAAAGTGGCCGGTCTATTCCAAATTCTTCGACAACATGGGGCCGATTCCTCACCACATGCATCAATCGCAGAAACAAGCCAAGCTCGTCGGGCAGGAAGGCAAACCGGAGTCGTACTATTTCCCGCCGCAACACAACAACGTCGGCAATAATTTTCCGTACACGTTCATGGGTTTCGAACCCGGCACGACCAAGGCGCAAGTGCGCAAGTGCCTTGAGAATTGGAACAAAGGCGACAACGGCATCCTTGATTTATCTAAGGCGTATCGCTTGAAGCCCGGTTCCGGCTGGCTGATTGATCCGTGCATTCTGCATGCTCCCGGTTCGCTCTGCACCTACGAGCCGCAATGGGGCAGCGATGTTTTTGGCATGTATCAAAACCTGGTCGAAGGCCGCGAAGTTCCCTGGGCGCTCCTCGTCAAAGACATGCCGAAGAACAAGCACAAGGATTTGGATTTCATCGTCGATCAATTGGACTGGGAGAAAAACGTCGATCCTAATTTCAAAGAAAATCATTACCTCGAACCGGTTCCCGTGGCCGACACCCGCAAGGAAGGATTCGTCGATCGCTGGATTGTTTACGGCAAAGTTGATGGCGAACAATTGTTCACCGCGAAAGAATTGACCGTTGATCCCGGCGCAAAAGCGACGATCAAGGACAACGGCGCTTATGGTTTGATCTGCGTGCAAGGCATCGGCAAAATCAACGGCCAACCGCTGAACTCGCCGAAACTGATCCGCTTCACTGAATTGACTGAAGACGAATATTTCTGCACCGAAGATGGCGCAAAACGCGGCGTGACCTTCGAAAACCACAGTGAAACCGAACCACTCGTCGTTCTCCGCTACTTCGGCCCGGAAGTGAATCCCGACGCGCCGGCGATGGGCGCGTATCGGAAGAATAAATTCTGAAAAACTTGGATGCATTCAAAAGCAAACGATGTTCTGGGAATAGCACCTTACGGTGAAGCGTTGAAGGTCGCTGTAGAAAAGTCGTTTGAAACAGCCCAAACATTCCTCTACGACCTTTGTCGTCCGGCGGCGGCGGAAGTGGGACTTTTGATGCGAGACCACGTTCGGATTTGGAGAGCCACGAACCTTGCAAAAATATCCAATAAAGCGCGCGACTTAATTTCCGTCACCGAAGAAGGCGTCAACCTAAGATCTCCACCTCGAATTGTGCATGAGGTCGTCGAGAACGGTTCTTGGTGTGAAGATGAACAACTTCAACAAATGTGGGCAGGACTGCTAGCGACTTCTTGCACGCCTGATGGGAAGGATGAATCCAACTTGCTATTTATAGACATTCTAAAACGACTTAGTTCTGCTGAGGCAAAGTTAATTGATTACGTTTGCAAGGAAACCGAAGTGAAGCCAAACAAGAATGGAATTTTATTCGCAAGTCCCGTCGATATCTCGATTGCAGATATTGGAGTTTTGACAGGGTGGTCAGATAAAACGCTTGCACAAGCTCACCTTGGACATCTTATTTCTTTAGGATTATTGAAGGCTCAGCCACAAGTCAGCTTTGGCGGGAAGATGTATATCCCTTGGATTCAATCAGAGCAGCTAGCACTGCAATTCTACGTGCGTTGCAATGGCTCAATGAAATCTCCCGATAATTTTTTCTCTGGGACTTCTTGAAATTCTGGAGGCTTCGCCTCATCGCACTTTTGTTTCTGCCGGAAATGTCGGGGACCGTTAACTGATCTTCCCATTCACTGAAACGAAAAACATGCTCCCACGTTTGTCCTTTTTTGCCGTTGCGATAATTTCTGGAAAACATTTCACGAATTTTTGCGCCTGATCCCAGAACGAAATATTTGTCCAACCTGCTTTGAGAAAAAATGTCGTGTGGCCCGCCGTTTTCCACGCTTCGATTTCGTGTGGGTTTTTGCTGATGCGCACGTCACCTGAGATAATCACCCAGTCCGGTTCGTCGGCCAACGCCAGCATCCAGGTTCGATCGGGTGTGTTGGCAGCGAAGCGATCTTTCAAATGAACGACTTGATGTTCCGGTTCGACGAGAACGTTGAGGCTTTTCGCCAGCTTTGGTGCAAGATTGTTGTCGAAGAAAAACCTCACGCAGCAAGCCGTCGCTCGAATTCTACTGCATCCCGGACTTCATCGGGTTGCACCTCATACCAACGCGCCACGGCTTCAATTGACGTGTTGGCTTTCAGGCTTCGAGCGAGAACTTGTGTAGGAATCCCGGATGACGCGGCGGTCGGTTGTCCAAAATTGCGCACGGGGTCGAGAACGACCGCGCGTTCCTTGCCTAAAGGCCACCAACGCGCCAGTTGATTGTCTTTCGCAAATTCCAGTTCCTTTAGAAAAGGTTCCACAATACGACGGAATTCCTGTTGGTTTGTAATGATGTCGATCAGAGCTTGATCAGAGGATTCGTTCGCCTGCTGCAGCAGAATTTTGCGACCGTCAGTTACAAATTGATTCGAACAAAACGGATGCTCTGAACCAATTTGTTTGCGCGCACGATTATGAGCCAGTCGCATGGTTTTCCAACTTACTCCGGCAGCCAGAAATGCTTCGACAAATCGAATCTCAATCAAATCCAGAAAGCCCAAGGAAATTTTGTTTTCAAGCGGCTTGAGTTGTCCTTCCCAAATCGAATTCGAGTGGTGAACAGATTTCCCCTTCCGAAAATCATAACCTTTCAGCCAGCGGCGAATCCGACTCGTGGAAACTCCAGTGAGCTTTGCAGCCTCGGAAAGGCTGTAAATACCGGTGTTCACTGGAATAACTGAAAAATCGTTCATGAAAGCGTTAAGATTAAGACGTTGTCTGAACCTAAAATCAATTGAAATTCCTGTCTCGTCAAAAGCGAAAACCCATTTTCTCGCAAGCACACGCTAATTTGTTCGCGTCATGAAATTTCGTTGTCTTTGCCTCAACGCACATTTGCTTCCATCGGAAATATCGCGCGCCCATGAAAAGCACTGACCCGAATGGCGCTTAGATAAGGCAGGGCGATAACAAATAGTGTGCGCAAATCGCCGTTTGGCATTGTACAAATTTGGCGGGTTGTTAATCTGGTGGATGCACCAAAACACACCGTTTCTGCCAGGGATTTCCCACCATCTTTTCG
>CANJXF010000066.1 GCA_947478865.1 Verrucomicrobiales bacterium
GGAAGGACTCAACAGTTTGTTCTCGGCGACCAAACGGAAGGCCCGCGGTTACCGCTCCACTGAGTATCAGATTGCCATGCTCTACTTCGTCGCGGGGAAGTTAGAGATTCCATATTATGGCTGATACCCATTACAAACGTCGAAGAAGCAAGCGAGCTTCGTCTTTTGGCGGATCTCCAATGATTGCTTCGACCGCCTTATATGAATTGTGAAAGGCTGCTTCCCACTGAGCTAGCTCATAGGCGCCGCTAGGCATCCAATCTCCATCGTGAACCGCCTCCTCAACTTGACCCGGATAGACGTGGAAGTCATGCTGAGATTTTGAGATAAATGCCGCTGCCATGCGAAGGCTTTCATTTGTTTGGAGCAAAGGTGCCGCACGAAGTGCAAGCGCAACAATATCGCTTGGAATTCCAGAATATTCTTGAAGCAATTGATCGACAAAAACAAATCTTAGATCACTCAACGCACTTTCCACTGCTCGTGACAATGAAGTCAAATGGATACCCACATTCTGCTTAAATCGAGCAAATCGAAATGGAAAAGCAAAATATTTGTCGTCCATCCTGTAAAGAGGACCGTAGAAAAGCTCGCACAGAAGCAAAATGTCTTCCGCCAGCCGTGCGGCGAATGAATCGTCCCGCATCACTTTTGGTCCCGTAAAGAAAATTCTATGGCGTGCCCATTTTCGGTTCCCGTCATTTTTAGTAAAAACAGGCCAAGACCACATCTTGATGCCCAATTCACATTCAACTTCATCCATTGCTTCTGAGATTACTTTCTCAGGGAAACCGGGATTCAACGCGGCAGCCTGATGAAGAAGAATATAGGCAAACTGGGGTGTCATGGACGTATCAAGCTCGGCGGGGAATTTTTGATGCCACCATGACTTTTCAAACTTTCGTGTTCAAAATACTTTCCACCTTCGCCTTCACCGCCTCATCCATCTTGATCAGGGGCGGCCAGGCACGCTTAAAACCTTCGCCGGGAATTTTCTTCGTCGCGTCAAAACCCATCTTGCTGCCGACGGCGATTTCGCTCGTCGCGTGGTCGAGCACGTCGGACGGGCCTTTGGTGAAGATGCTGTCGCGCTGCGGATCGGTGTTGGCGGTGAGATGGAACAGCACTTCGCTGGTGTTGTGGACGTTCACATCGGCGTCCACGACCACGATGAACTTTGTGAACATCATCTGCCCCATGCCCCAGAGGCCGTGCATGATCTTATAGGCCTGCATCGGGTAGGTCTTCTTGATGCTGACGAACACGAGGTTGTGGAACACGCCTTCCGCCGGCAGCGCGATGTCCACGATCTCGGGGAAATTCATCTTGAAGATCGGCAGGAACAATTTCACGCTCGCGCCGCCAATGTAAAAATCCTCCATCGGCGGAATGCCGACAATCGTCGCCGGATACACCGCGTCCTTGCGATGCGTGATGGCCGTGATGTGAAACACCGGATACGGCTCGGGCAACGTGTAATAGCCGGTGTGATCGCCGAACGGGCCTTCGTCGCGCAACGGCTCGGTGGGGTCAATGTAACCTTCGATGACAAAATCGGCGTTGGCGGGAACTTCCAGATCGTTCGTCTCGCACTTGATCATCTCCACGGATTTTTTGCGGAGATAACCGGCGAGAAGAAATTCATCCAGTCCATCCGGCATCGGTGCGGTCGCGGCGAAGGGAAACATCGGATCGCCACCGATGAAAATGGCGACGGGCATGCGCTCGCCGCGTTCGTAATAGCGCCGGCCATGGCGCGCGGCGACTTTCTGCAACTGCCAGTGCATGCCCGTGGTTTTGTCGTCGTAGATCTGGATGCGATACATGCCGAGATTGCGCTCGCCGGTGTCCGGGTCGCGCGTGACGACGCACGGCAGCGTGATGAAACGTCCGCCATCGAGCGGCCAGCATTTGAGGATGGGGAGATTCGCGAGCGTCGGTGGATTCAGCGAAGTGCCTTTCTGCCAATCCGGCGCGGGTGGCCAGCTTTTGGCAGATGCGGGCGCGTCGAACTTCTGAATGACATCTTTGCATGAACCGCTCTTCACCGTCTTCGGTTTCGCGTGGCGCAGGTCGAGTGCGAGCGACAGGAGCTTCATCGCCTCCCGCAGGGAGGTCGGCGGCTTGGCCTTCATCAATGCGCCGAGCTCGTTCGCTACTTCGTCCACGGTTTCCGCGCCCATGCTCATGGCCATGCGTTTCCACGAGCCCAGCGTGTTGATGGCCACGGGGAACGGCGAGACGACGCCGTTGACGGTGGGTTGCTCGAACAACAGCGCCTTGCCGCCGCCCGGCTTTTTCATTTCGCGGTCGGCAATTTCCGTGATTTCCAATTCCGTGGCGACCAGTTGGGCGATGCGAATTAGTTCGCCGGCTGCATCGAGGGCATTAATAAAGTCGCGATAGGAATCGTAAGCCATAGATCAGGTTAATCCCAGGACTTGAACGAACCGAGCATCTTCGCGGCAATTGTTGCACGAGGAGCGATGCAGGGCGCAGCCTCCTTATCTTCAATCAAAATATTGAAGACATCTTCCACTGCCATCACAATTTCAACGCCGTCGAGCCCCATAACTTTTCATTTCGGCAACCACTTGTCCCAGTTCTTCGCAAACTCATCAACGTTGGCTTTGGTGACCGGCACGAGCGGGCTGATGTCTTTGACGTTGGCCGGGTTTTTCTTCAGATGGACTTTATTGACGATGTGTTCGACCGAGCGATAGCCCCACTCAAAACATTGCTGCGCCAAAAGTAATTGCACATGGCCGCTGCGGAGGTAGGCCAGCTCCGGCGGAAGCGCATCGACCGCAACACAGCTCACGGTGCCCGGTTTCCACTTCAGGGCGTTGTCGGTAAAGAGCGGCCACCCGCCAACCATCGCCCAGCCGGTGATGTCGGGATTGGCCTGCATGACTTGCTCGACTTTCGCGGCGGCGTCCTGAGGCGTTTCAGCGTGGTAATAAGCCTCGCGAATTTTGATACCTGGAAATTTTTTCGCGGCATTTTTCACCCCTTGAACGCGCTTCTGGAGATTGGGCGCATTTTGATTTCCAGCGAGAATGGCCACCACGCCTTTGCCGCCCATGATTTTTCCGAGTTCGTCCATGATCTGCTCGCCGCACTTGAAGTCGTCCACGCCGAAGGTCACGAAGCGTCTGCTCGCGGGCGCGTCCGAATCAAAGGTGGCGATCGGCACGCCGTTTTTCACCGCGGAATTGATCGCATCGGTCAACTTGTTTGCATCCGAGCAGCTCACGGCAATGCCATCGGCGCCGCTCAACACCAGTTGTTCAATCGCCTCGGCCTGCTTTTGCGCGTCCTCTACGTTGGGCGTGCGCCAGTCGATCTTGATTTGGATGCCATGAATTTTGCCGAGGTCTTTCGCGGCTTGTTCCGCGCCAACGCGAGCGGCTTGAAACACCGGATTGCCCTGCGACTTCGCGACCAGGCCAATGGTGTATTTGTCTTTCGCGTTCGCTGCCGGAGCGAACAAAAACAGGGTGGCGATAGAGCTGTAGAGGATGGTTTGTAGTTTCATATTTTGGCTAACGCTCGAACTGTGCAAAAACGCCGGGCGGAACTCAAGCGCGAGGTAACACCTGCCTCCGGCGGGCGCGTTGGTATTTTCCAGTTTGCCAACGGGAGTCAGAGAATGTCGCGCCCGGCGGAGGCAGGCGCTACCGGGTTAGGATAAATTCACCGGATCAATGTCCACGATGACCGAGACGTCATCCGGTAACTTCAACGCTTCGGTCACTCTCGACAGGATCTGGCTCAAGCGCGACATCTGTTTCGTGCGCAGCATAATTTGATAGCGAAAGAGAGACTCGGCGCGAGCGAGCGGCGCGGGCGCGGGACCGGCAATGACCAAATCGGGAAACGTCACCGAAGCAGCAACGGGCTGAAGGGCTTCCATTTTCTCCGCGGCAAATTCAAACTCCTCATTTTCACTCGCCTGCTTTTCCATTTTCACGCTTTCGCTCGTTGCTTTTTCCAACTCCTTCCGGAGATGTTCCGCCGAGAATTTCACCTTCTCCTCGTTGCGCCCTTTGATGGTCAGCAGCGCCACGCGGCTGAGCGGCGGGTATTTCAGCTGGTCGCGAAAATCGATTTCCTGCTCGTAAAAGCCAGCGAAGTCGTGCCGCCGCGCAAATTGGATCGCCGGATGAAACGGGGTGAAGGCTTGCACAAACACTTCTCCCTCCACGTCGCCGCGACCGGCGCGACCGGATACTTGCGTGAGCAATTGGAACGTCCGTTCACCCGCCCGAAAATCGGGCACGTGCAAACTGAGGTCCGCGTAGATGATTCCGACGAGCGTTACATTCGGGAAATGCAGTCCCTTCGCAATCATTTGCGTGCCGACGAGAATATCGATTTTACCGCGTTTGAAATCGCCGAGAATATTCCGGTAATCCTCTTTGCGCTTGAGCGTGTCGGAATCCATCCGCCGAATCGTGGCGTGCGGAAATAATTTCACCAGCGTGCTCTCCACCTTTTCCGTGCCGAGGCCGGAATAGCGAATCTGCGGATTCCGGCATTTCGGCTCGGGACAGACGGTTGGCGCCTTTTGTTCGTGTCCGCAAATGTGGCAGGCGAGCTTTTGCGCCGCGCGATGGTAGGTCAGCGACACGCTGCAATTCGGACATTCGGCGACGTATCCGCACAGAGGACATTGCATTGAGGTGGCAAAGCCGCGCCGATTTAAAAACAAGATGGTCTGCTCTTTTTTCTCCAGCCGTTGCGTGATGGCTTCTTTTAATTGGTGCGAAAAAATCTGCGGGCCTTTTTCCTTGCGCGCGACCTGGCGCATATCGATGACGCGCACCACCGGCATCTTTTTATCGTCGGCGCGCTTGAGCAGCTCGAGCAATTCATATTTTCCGCGCGTCACGTTGTAAAAACTTTCGAGCGACGGCGTCGCGGTTCCGAGGACGACCACGGCATCTTCCATTTGCCCACGGACAACCGCCACATCGCGAGCATGGTAACGCGGCGCCTCTTCCTGCTTGTAGGAATGCTCGTGCTCCTCATCGACGATGATCAGCCCGAGCGGATCAATCGGCGCGAAGACCGCCGAGCGCGCACCGATCACGATGCGCGCCCTGCCCTGCCGAATCTTGTGCCACTCATCATGCCGTTCGCCTGCGGAAAGGTGGCTGTGCAACACCGCCACCAGCGTCTTGAGCGGCCCCGAAGAAAACCGCGCTTTGAATCGCTCCACCGTTTGCGGCGTGAGGGAGATTTCCGGCACGAGCACAATCGCTCCCTTGCCTTGCTCCAACGCATGCGCAATGGCTTGCAGGTAAACCTCCGTCTTCCCGCTGCCGGTGACGCCGTGGAGGAGAAACGTCGAAAGAGCTTTCTTGCTTGAAGATTGAGTCACGAGGGCAGCACCTGCCGGCTGCCTTTTCATCGCGAGAATTATTTTTTCCAGCGCGTTCTTTTGCTCTGCGTTCAATTCGAGCGACTGCGTTGGCAATATGCTTTCTTTCGCATACGGATCGCGTTCGGAGATCTGCGCGGCGATTTGGATCAAGCCTTTGTCTTCCAATCTGCGCACAGTGCCGGAGTCGGTTTCGGCTAGCGCAAGCAATTCCTGGAGCGCGAGTTCTTTTCGTTGCTCGACGATAATCCAAATTTCCTGCTGCCGTTTGGTGAGCTTGGGCAGATCGCCATTCAGCGGAAGAGCGCGGACGAACAACTGTTCTTTCCATCCTTCTTTTTCTTTGCGCACGGCTTCGGGCAAAACGCTCTTGAGCGCAATCTCCGGCGGGCAGCAGTAATATTCTCCAATCCACCGCGCGAGTTTTAAAATCTTCGGAGTGACGAGGGTTTGTTTGCCAATGACTTTCGTGATCTCGCGCAGATTGGTGTGAGGCGAATTTTCGACAAGCTCGGTCACGCAGCCCATGACTTGCCGATGGCCGAACGGAACTTTCACACGGCTGCCCACGTCAATTTGCCCGGCCAATTCTGGCGGGATCAAATAATCGAACTCCTTGCGCAGGGCGAGTTCGAGTGTGACGCGGGCAATCATTTCAAAGAAGCAAACGAGAAAACGGCTGATTTAAAAAGTGAAATCAAAACCGCACCGCGAACTTCCCCGGTGAAAAGAAGACCCATTGGAAACATTTTCGCCATTTGGATTTCAGATGGCGGCCGTTTCGGGTTACATGGCGCCCGGTGAAATTTCGCCAAAAATTCCTTTGGACCAGCGGCATCAGCTTTGTCGCGCTGCTGCTCTATTTCTGGTGGGGCAATCGGCGCGAGCACAGCCAGGACAAGGTCATTTCGATTGCAGCCAAGCGCTACGGCGTGGAACCAGCCTTGGTCAAAGCGGTCGTCTGGCGCGAAACAAGATTCGATCCTGAAGCCAGAGGCCGAGCTGGCGAAATCGGATTGATGCAAATCCGCGAATCGGCGGCGCTCGATTGGGCTTCGGCGGAGAAAATTCATCCATTCGAGTACGAACAAATTATCGACCCTGGCACGAACACGCTGGTCGGCACATGGTATCTCAAAAAACTTCTCCGCCGCTACACGCAGACAGACAACCCAGTCCCTTACGCGCTGGCGGATTACAACGCCGGTCGCGGAAATGTTTTGAAATGGATCAGCGGCGCGGGAGCAACCAACAGTGAAGCGTTCATCGGCCAAATTGGTTTTCCTGGAACAAGCAACTACGTGCGCGCCGTGATGGGAAGAGTGGAGCAGTATCACGCCGATTTTCCCCGAAAATAGCCGGGGAGCGCCCGCCGATGGCGAGCCTTCGATGTTCCAGGCGAACAAACATCAAGCCTCCAACGCTGAACCTTAACCATCAAAAAAATTTCTCCCGCGCCGGAGGCAGGCGCTACGTGGCGTCGTTGGATTCGCTCAGGGCGGCGCGCAGTTGTACGCGTATTTTCTCCGTTTCGTCGGCAGAAATTTCGCGCGGAACAAAGACGGCCTGACCGAATTGCAAATCACATCGGGCGAAGGGAACCGGGATGATGAACCGGTCCCAGCTGCGCAAATGAACTTTTCCACGGATGCGCGCGGAGACCGGAACGAGGGGAGCGCCTGTCACTTGAGCCAACGCGATGGCGCCATCCTGCACCTGATAGCAGGGACCACGCGGACCATCCGGAGTGATGGCAATGTGAAATCCTTTTTCAACCCAGGTGGTCGATTCGAGCAGCGCTTGCCGGCCGCGGCGACTGCTGGAACCGCGCACCGCCTGCACCCCGAATTTATCCAAGATAGCCGCGAGCAATCCCCCGTCCTTGCTGGCGCTGATCATCGCCGCGAGACCGGCGCTCGGCCAAATGATTCGAGCGAATCGCAAATAGGCCACCATCGAAAGCGCAAGGCGGTTATGCCAAACGCAGAAAATGATTGGCCCATCGTAATTGGGAATCTCCACATGCGTTGCCCTGCATCGCCAGGAGGCCATAAACGTTTTTCCTAGGCAATAGACGGCGGCCGCGGCCATCCGGCGGCGCCAACCGGGCGAGTGCGGAACAACGATTCCAGAACTTTGTTTCGGAACGCGGGATCTTGGTTTCACTGGCATCACGCGCCTTTTTTCAAGCTGGCTCGCACTAGACTCTCGACGCTGGCCTGCACGCCGAGAACGGCTTGAGCGGCACGGATGGAATCGTGCGCCTCGGGTTGTTTGAAGCCCAGCGCCATGAGCGCGAGGACGGCGTCGTTAATTTTCTGATCGGAATCGGAAAGTGCGCGACCCGCGCTGCTGGCTTCCAGCGCGCCAGCCTGGCCGATTTTATCTTTGAGCTCGACGACAATGCGTTCGGCGGTTTTTTTTCCGACGCCGGAAATGGACGAAAGCGCTTTCACATCGCTGCTCGCCACTGCCCCGCGAAATGCGGTCACATTGATGCCGCTCAAAATGTTGAGCGCAATCTTCGGGCCGATGCCGCTGACGTTGTTGATCAGCAGGCGAAAAAGTTCGCGCTCGGTTCCGCTCATAAAACCGTAAAGAACATGGGCGTCGTCGCGAATCTGCAAATGGGTCAGGAGTTTTATTTCATTTCCCGGCGACGGCAATTTGTCGAAGGACGACAGCGGAATCAGCACGTCGTAGCCGACGCCATTCACATCGACCGTGACCTGCGTCGGGAGTGATTCAACCAGTTTGCCGTGGAGAAAAGTAATCATCGAGCGGCAGAATCCTAGAGGCGCGTTTGCGCTTTGAAAAGTCGCGAATCGCGGTTAAACGAATTGCGTGAATTACGCCGTTCTGCAAAAAACTTTGGACATTCCACCCGTCGAAAAAATTGAGCAGGCGTTGATTTCCGTCAAAGGTTTCACGCGAATCGACGCGCAAACTTTTGCCAACGACGCCTACGGAATCCTGGTGAAAAATCTTTCAGCGGAACAGGCGAGCGGGTTCTCGGGAGCCTTGCTCAGCCAGGGGATCGAGACCGAGGTTGTCGCCGAAAGCGAGCTGATCTCACTGCCACAGACGAAGTTCGTGCAGCGGCTCGATTGCACGCCGGAAGGTCTGAGGATCTACGATCCGCTGGGGCGCAGCTTCCTGCTCGAATGGCCGCACATTTGTTTGATCGCGGCGGGTTGTGTTCGCATGACCGATTTTCGTCGTGTGGAGCGCCCTTCCATTGGCACCAGCGACAGCGAGGGCGGGACCTACGAAACGACAACCATTTACAACGTCGAGGAGCGCAACACACATTTGCTGCTGGAAATCGTGTTGAGTCGCGCGATCTTGCGCTACAGCGTGAGCGCGGAGAACTTTCGCTTCGATTACCTGGGCGAACGGCGCACAAAAAGCTTGCCCGAAAACTTCAAGCTGCTCGCGCAGGATCTGACGACTTTTGCGCCCGACGCGATGCTCAATCGCGGCGCGTATTTCTTAAAACAGAACGAAGCCTTGTTTCCGTATCCAACCAAGAATGCGTTTTTTGAAGAAATCACCTGGCTGCTCTGGAGAATGAAACGGGAAGGACGGATCTAACCGCGGGAATCGTCACCCCCAAGAAACGCTCCGGAGAATGGCAAGGCCGCCTCTTCGTCTCAATTTCCTGCGAACTTCAGCCGGGCGGCCAATCCATCGGACGTCCGCCTAAAATGTGCAGATGCAAATGCGGAACGGATTCGCCCGCATCCGGACCGTTGTTGATGACGAGGCGATAACCACTTTTGCTCACACCAGCTTTCTCGGCGATTTCAGCGGCTTTCAACAAAAGGTGACCCAGCAGGTGCTGATCTTCCGGCCTGGCCCGGGCGATTTGCGGAATTGCTTTCTTAGGCACGACCAGAATGTGGATGGGCGCACCGGGATTGATGTCGCGCAGGGCCATGACCAGGTCATCTTCGTAAATGATGTCCGCCGGGATTTCGCGAGCGGCAATTTTTTCAAACAGAGTCATGCGCCAAGAAAATAGAATTCAAGAGGCTGGGGCCAGAATAAAATCTGATCTTCGGCGGAACCGAACGACTTCCGAGGCGCGAGCGATTTACTGGACTTTACTGGACCACCAGAGCGCAGGTTTCTTTTTTGCTCTCCACGCTCAGGCAGGTGCGCAAATATTCAACGATTTGATCGCTGAGAACCTGGCAACGCTGGCTCCAGCGCTGCGCGCCAACCAACTGTTTGACGCAGCCACGCAATCCGTTGAAACGAACAACATGCGGGGCTTCATCCATCTTGCGGCGCATTTCCTCTCGGAGCGTGGAGAAGAAAAGGAGTTCGAAGCCTTTGTCGGCGGCGGCCGCGAGCTTGCGCAAATCCGATTCTGCGACTCGCACCTGGTCTGCGTCTTCGGTTGAAGATTTGATTTTCAGCCCGAAGCCACGCAAAACGCGTTCCAGCGCCAGGGAGAATTCGCCCACCGAAACAGAATGGCATCCGAGTTCGGTTTTAAAATAGTGCAGCACGGCGGCAGAGGCGTTGCGGATGATTTCAGGATCGACGAGAGACACGGCGGCGCCCATCAATTCGATGGTCACCAGTTCGGCTGAGCAGGGAATGGCTTCTCCCGCAGCGGTTTTGAAAACAAGATATTCAGGATTGAGTTCAATCATGTTTGCTCCTCGAGTTTTTTGACGGCTTGAACAAATTCAGTCGCTTCCTGGAAACGGCGATAGACGCTGGCGAACCGGACGTAGGCCACTTCGTCGAGTTCGCGCAGGCCTTCCATGACGCGTTCGCCAATGGCCATTCCTGGCACTTCGCCGTCGTATTTATCCGTAATTTCGTCCACAATCTTCTCCACCAAATCTTCAATGGCCTTCGGACTGATCGGCCGCTTCTGGCAGGCTTTCTTAACGCCCGAGAGAAGTTTTTCTTTGGAAAACTGCTCCCGCCGCCCATCGCGCTTCACCACAACCAGACCTTCGTGCTCGATTTCTTCGTAAGTGGTGAACCGATGTTCGCACTTGAGACATTCGCGGCGTCGGCGAATCGTCGAACCTTCTTTGGAAGCCCGTGAGTCGATGACTTTATCGTCCTGATTGCCGCATTTTGGACAGCGCATATTTTCGCGACCACTTCTAAATGTAGCCGCACGCTAGGTAGCACACTAGTTATTGTGGCGTCAAAGGATTTTAGTGAAATGGGCGAGAATTTCTGTGGAAACGGCACAGTGGGGTTTAGATCCGGTTCACGCCTTCAGCATTTTGCGTAACGCCAAATCGGGAAGATACCTGATTGACTGGCTTATGAGCTGATTGAAGTTGAGGCGAGAAAGGAAGTTTATGAAAGTCATACCGACTTATATTCACGGAATCTTCGATTATGTAGGAGGCATTGTGTTGTTATTCGCCCCGAACATCTTCGGGTTTTCGGAAATGGGCGGCGCAGCCGTGATCGTGCCGCGCGTGATTGGTGCGCTCGTGTTGATGCAGGCTGTCCTGACAGACTACGAAGTGGGGTTGCTGAAAATTCTACCGATGAAAGTTCATTTGATGAATGACTACGTCGCATCGATTTTTCTGGCGCTCTCACCGTGGATCTTCGGGTTCGCAACCCAGGCGAAAAACGTCTGGATGCCGCATTTTGTGGTGGGTCTGCTGGTGTTTCTGTTGTCGTTGATGACAGAAACCGCGCCAAAACACCTTCCCGCTGAACAACAACACCAACATCCTGCTTAAACGCAGAACGAATGGTGAATCGCAAGGACGAGCATTAGCTCGTCCTTTTTTATGCCATCGCCCGGGCGATGGAATTCCACCACGGATCGTGCAGTTCCGTAAGCGGCGCGGAAAATTCTCCGGTCGCAGTTTTCATCGTCAATTTGTCGCCGCCGACTTTGCCGATTTGCGCCGCCGGCACACCCATGAGCTTGGCGCGTTCGACGACTTTCACGGCGTCGAGCGCTTGGCAACTGATGACGACGCGCGATTGCGTTTCGCCGAAGAGCAAGGCGTCGAGGCGGACGTCTTTCAATGCGCTCAGATCAATTGTCGCCCCAATCAAACGCGGTGTGTCGCGGGCGATGAGTTGGCTGATGCAGCTTTCGGCGAGCGCGACGGCGAGGCCGCCTTCGCTGCAATCATGCGCGCTCTTGACGAGGCCGGATTGGATCAGACCGATGAGCGTGGTGTGCAGCGTCTTCGCCACTTCGAGGTCGCAACGCGGCGGTGAGCCGTTCTTCTTGCCGTGGATGACTTGCAGATACGCGCTGCCGCCGAGGCCGAAGATCGGGTCGGCCTGGTCCACCGCGTCGCCGAGCAGGATGATGGCGTCGCCTTCGTCCTTGAACCATTGGGTGGTGACGTGCTCGATCTTCTCAATGAGACCGACGACGGAAATTGTGGGCGTCGGATCAATCGGGCCGGCGGGGCTTTGATTGTAGAGCGAGCAATTGCCGCCGGTAACGGGCGCGTTGAAGGCTTTGCAACCTTCCGCCAGGCCGCGCACGGATTCCTTGATCTGCCAGAAAAGCTCGGGTTTGAGCGGGCTGGGCATGTTGAGATTGTCCGTCGCGCCGAGCGGCAATGCGCCGCTGCACGCGAGATTGCGGCAGGCTTCGGCCACGGCGATTTTCGCGCCTTCGTAAGGATCGAGATAAACGTAACCGCCGTTGCAGTCCACGGTCATGGCGATCAATTTCTCGGAAACGGTTGGGTCGCCGACTTTGGCGGCGAGTTCCGCGCTCATCACAGGCAATGAATCTGTCTTGATGCGGATGACTGCCGCGTCGCTGCCGGGCAAAACCACCGAGCCGTCGCGCACTTGATGATCATATTGGCGATAGACCCAGTTCTTCGACGCGATGCTTGGCCACGCGAGCAGCTTCTTCAAATCTTCAACGGGCGTCGTGGTGTCGGCGATGCCGTCGAGGCGGAACGCGCGGACGTCTTTCAGATACGAGGGTTCGATGGCCTCGCGCTGATACACTGGCGATTCGTCGGCAATTTTCCGTGCGGGAATGTCCACGACGAGTTTGCCGCCGTGACGCACCTTCATGTGGCCGGTGTCGGTGATGATGCCGATCTCGGACCACGGCAGATCCCACTTGTCGAAAATGCGTTTCACTTCCTCTTCGCGGCCCTTGTGGACGACGATGAGCATGCGCTCCTGCGATTCCGAAAGCATGATCTCGTAGCTGCTCATGTTCGGCGCGCGTTGCGGAACTTTGTCGAGTTCGATCTCGATACCCGTGCCGGCACGCGCGGCCATTTCGCACGTGGAGCAAGTCAAACCCGCCGCGCCCATATCCTGCATGCCCGCGACGCAACCAGTGGCGAGCAATTCGAGGCACGCTTCGCACACGAGTTTTTCCATGAACGGATCGCCGACCTGCACCGCGCCGCGCTGTTGCTCGGCGGATTCCTCGGTCAAATCCTGCGACGCGAACGCCGCGCCCGCGAGACCGTCGCGACCCGTCGCCGGGCCGACGTAGAACACGGGATTGCCCACACCCTTGGCCGCGCCGCGCGTGATCTGTTCGTGGCGCAGCACGCCGAGGCAGAACGCGTTCACGAGCGGATTGCCCTGATAGGTCTTGTCGAAATACACCTCGCCCGCGACGGTCGGGATGCCGAAGCAATTGCCGTAATGCGCGATGCCGCTGACCACGCCGGCAAAGAGACGGCGATTATTTTTCAACTGCGCGTCCGCTTCTCCATTTGTAGTCGTGGACGTTAGTCCGCGCTGACCTTCCTCCGGGCTTGAAGTGCGCCGACTGACGTCGGCGGCTACGTCGGGAGTGATTGGCCCAAACCTCAGCGAGTTCACCGCGCAGACCGGCCGTGCGCCCATCGTGAAAATGTCGCGCACGATGCCGCCGACGCCGGTGGTCGCGCCCTGAAACGGCTCGACCGCGCTCGGATGGTTGTGCGACTCGATCTTGAACGCGATGGCGATGCCGTCGCCGATGTCAATGATGCCGGCGTTTTCCTCGCCCGCGCCGACGAGGATCTTGGGCGACTTGGTGGGGAAGGTCTTGAGCAGCGGCTTGGTGTTTTTGTAGCTGCAGTGCTCGCTCCACATCACGGAAAAGATGCCGAGCTCGGTGTAGCTCGGCGTGCGGCCGAGGATTTCCACGGCGTGGGCGTATTCTTCCGGCGTGAGGTTGTGTTTGGCAACCAACTCTGGGGTGATGGCGGGTTCGGTCATGGGAAAAATTTTAATTCATGCGAATTTTGCAACTCGCGCGTTATTTTTGATTCGGGTTGGTGTCCGCTTTTATTTGCTGCACACGTTTGTCTGCTTCGCGGATGTTTATGACAATTTGCTTTTTTGTGTTCTTACCAAAGTTAGGCGTGGCAGCCGCAACCATAACCGGAATCACACTTCGCAGATCACCACTTGTGCCCCTGCTCATCACATCCGTCCGCCAAATGGAAACCGTCTTCTTTTCATTCCGAAGCGTTTTCATGTCGAGCGCATCCACTGTGAGATAACGAAGGTATGTGAGAGTCGAACCAGAAAGCTGCTGTGACCCGACTACACCATACTGCGGTGTCTGCGTCATCGTTCCATAAGTCGTCGCCGAACCATAACCAGAATAAGTTGTGCCGGAGAAATTATATGTGCCGCCGCCAGTTTGCCCATAAACCGGCAGCGAATAGGAATATGATTGTTCCTTTGCATCGCCGATTCCGTAACTGACGAAGATTGCCAAGTCAGTCTGATCAAGATTGGTAGTCTCGCTGAAACCAACCTGACCAAGACCGCGACGAAGATAACCTGCATATTCGCGAAATTCGAGGTCATCAACGGTCACGCCATCTTTGCCAGACAAGAGACAATAAGAATGTCCGACTGCATGATTCGGATCGCTGAAACCGCTGACACTGACACGGTATGAATGCCCAGCACAACCGCTCAACATCACACCAACAAGCAATGTGAACATTGCGATCGCGAAGCATTTGCCATGTCTTTTCATATCGTTATGTCAGTTTCAGTTTTCATCAAAATTCATCACCCAATTCCAACCATCAGGATTTTGGGGGCGTATTCCTTTGTGCGAGGCAGAGGCGTCGAATTTGAAAACCACGCGCCCCTTCCATTCGCCGTCTTGTTGAACCCAGCAATCTTTGATGATGCCGCCGAAAAACGACGGAGAAATTTGCCTCTCGTGAAAGAAAATACTTCCACCAATGAAAGCTTTCGCCTTTTCGATGGGCAGCGCCCAAAATCCGCTTTCAAAAGTTTGCGAACCGGGCGCAACCGGTTTCGGAAGCAATTCAGAATTGTTTTGGATGAGATGGATTGCTTTCACTTTTTCTTCCCATGCATATCTTCGCCACGGCTTTCAGGCATAGGCCGCGACGGTTTTGTTTTTGAGTGCGGCGAAGATGCTTTCACAAATCCGTTTGCCGTCGGGAATTTATACCCAATCTTCGCCCGCAACTCCAGCATCCGGCGCGTTTTCTCAATTTCTTTTTCGATCAGGCGCGGGTCGGGCAATGCCAGCTTGTATTGCGCGGCGAGAATTTTGTTCGTCACGTTGCCCATCGAATAACGCGCCACGGCTTCGTCGTGCTCGGAACACAGAATCAAACCGACGGGCGGATTCTCGCCTTCGAGCGTCAGATGCTCGGCGGCGTAGTTCACATACAAATTCATCTGCCCCGCGTCCGCGTGCGTGAAGCGGCCCAGCTTCAAATCGAAAATGAACAGGCAGCGCAGCCGCCGATGAAACAGCAGCAGGTCAATGCGATACCATTGCTTGCCGACGCGGATCTTTTTCTGCCGAGCGACGAAGGTGAACTCATTTCCCAGTTCCAGCAGAAACGCTTCGAGATGCCGGACCAGCGCGTCCTCCAGATCGCTTTCCGCGTAGTCGTCGCGCAGGTTGAGAAATTCCAGAACGTAGGGGCTTTTGATTTCCTCCTCCACGCTCACAGCGTCTTCGGGCCGGGGCTTCGCGCCGGTGGTGAGCAGCCTGGCCTTGTTCTTCGCGAGCGCGGTGCGTTCGTAAAATAGCGTGCTGACCTGACGATCCAACTGCCGCACGCTCCAGCCGCCGCGCAAAGATTCGGTTTCGTAAAACTTGCGCGCCTCCGGCTGCTCCACCGAGAGCAGGCGAACGTAGTGCGACCATGAGAGTAAAAAAGCGTGACAGAGGGCTTCCAGGTAGAGCGCGAGGTCAACGGAAGAAATACGAGACGGCGTCTCGTAAATTTCCAATTTCGCGGACACTGTCTGCGAAATGTTTGCGGTGGAAGATTTGTCAGACACCGTCTGACATTTTGCCGGAAGCAGAAATTTGCCTGAGACTGATTGGAAAAAGGCCGGCAAACCTTGGCGGCTGAATTTGTCAGACAGTGTCTGACAAATCTGCTCCGTCGGATGCTGTTGATAAAACTTCTTCATCTGCTGAAGGTTTGGACGGGAGAAACCTCGGCCAAATTTCTTCGTCAGATCGCAAGAAAGACGCTCCAACATTTCATCACCATAATCTGCGCGTTCTTCACCGGCTTGGAGATACTCCGCAATGCGTCGTCCAATTTCCCAATACGTCGCGGTGAGGATGGCGTTGATGTGGCGCGCGGATTGGCGGCGCGCTTCCTCAAGCAGCGAGGCGATACCGCCGGACCAAGCGTGGTAGTTCAAACCAGTCGCGCGTTTGCTGACGCGGGCAATGACGGAACTTTTTCGTTTGGTCGGTTTGGCGTTCACGGGAACTCACGCCGCCGCCGCGACGGTTTTGTTTTTGAGCGCGGCGAAAATGCTTTCGAAAATCCATTTACCGTCGTCGCTGCCGAGCAGCGGTTCGCAGGCGCGTTCGGGATGCGGCATCAGGCCGGCCACGTTGCGCTTTTCATTGCAGATGCCAGCGATGTTTTGCAGCGCGCCGTTGGGATTCGCGGTGTCAGTCAGGTTTCCGGTCGCGTCGCAGTATTGCCAGAGGATCTGGTTGTTGGCCTTGAGCTTCGCGAGCGTTTCTTCGTCGGCAAAATAGCAGCCTTCACCGTGGGCGATGGGCACGCGGAGAATTTTTCCCACCGGAATCTGGCTGGTGAACGGCGAATCGTTCGTGGCGGTCTTGAGGAAAATGTTTTCGCAGTGGAATTGTAGATCGCGGTTGCGGATGAGCGCGCCGGGCAGCAGGCCGGCTTCGGTGAGGACTTGAAAGCCGTTGCAGATGCCGAGGACGAGGCCGCCGTTGTCGGCGAATTGCTTCACGGCCTGCATCACGGGGCTGAACCGCGCGATCGCGCCGCAGCGCAGATAATCGCCGTAGCTGAAGCCGCCGGGCACAATGACGCAGTCGGTGTCGCCGAGCGCGGCATCCTTGTGCCAGACGAGCCGCGCGGAATGGCCGAAGTGCCGCACGGCGTGGACGGCGTCCTGGTCGCAGTTGCTGGCGGGAAATTGGAGGACGGAGAAATTCATGTGTTTAAACCGCTAAGACGACAAGTTCGACAAGCAATTCAGAGACAGAATTATCAGAATTTGATTCTGTGAATTCTGCCTGAACCTCCTTGTAGCTTTGCGACTTTGCGTGAGAAAGGTTCATTCAATTTCGAGACGATAATCTTCAATAACCGGGTTGCTCAACAGCTTGTGCGCCGCGTCGTTCAACGCTTTTTCCGCCGCCGCTTTGTCGGTGCCGGGCGCGAGGTCGATCTCGATATATTTGCCGATGTGGACGCCGGTGACGCCGGTGTAGCCCATGTGTTCGAGGGCGGTCTGGACGGTCTTGCCCTGTGGATCGAGCACCGCTTTCTTTGGCGTGATAATTATTTTGGCTTTCATGAAAACAGAATCGCAAATGCGGGGTGATGTTAGGCAGTCGGTTCCCGGATGCCAGAATATTTTGAATCTCACCTGCGCTGTCAGCGAGCTTGACGTTTTTCCCTGGATGGGCACAACTCAGCGCGTGCAAGAGTCATGGAGCCTTCAACATGGCAAAACCCGCATCGCTGCCGGCGTGGCGATTGGCAGCGCCGTTTGCCTGCTCTTTTTTTTCGCCCCGAGTGAATACAATTTCTATCCAAAATGCGCCCTCCATTCTCTCACCGGACTGAATTGCCCCGGTTGCGGCGTGCTGCGGGCCACCCATGAACTGCTGCACGGCAACTTCACCGGCGCGTTTCTTTTCAACCCGCTCTTTGTCGCCACGCTGCCGCTGTTCGGGCTTTTGGCGATCCCCGGCGTGCGACAGACCACCGCCCTTTTGGTTGGCCATAAAATTGGAAGAACCCTTCTGCTCGCAACTCTTTTGATTTTCACGGTCCTGCGAAACGCACCAATCTTCTCCGGAAGCGCTGCTCATTTTTAAACGAAAGAGACAATAATACTATTATGTTCAAAATCATCGGGGCGGATCAAAAAGAGTACGGGCCAATTTCGGCCGAACAAATGAAACAGTGGATCGCCGAAGGGCGCGCCAATTCCGCCACGCTCGTCCAGGCGGCCGGAAGCACCGACTGGAAACCGCTTTCCTCATTTCCGGAATTCACCGTGTCCACGCCCCTGAGCCCCTATTCAGCGCCCCCGGTGTTGGCCTCGAACGATGAACGCAAATCAAAGCTGGCCGCCGGGCTGCTCGGGATTTTCCTCGGAGGCTTTGGAGTGCACCGTTTCTATCTGGGTTACACCACGATGGGCGTGATCCAAATCGTGGTAAGCGCCGCCCACCTGCGGCATCGGTTCTCTTTGGGGATTCGTGGAAGGAATTTTAATTCTGGCCGGAACCACCATCACCACCGATGCGCAAGGCCGTCCGCTGAAAGATTAAGTTGAATTCGGATGTCCATTGGGGTGAACCGGTCTAATCTTACGCTTGCTGCAAATTGCCGTTAAGTTCGCCAATGAAACTATTCTCTGCGCTCCAACTTCGTCGCCCGCTCAACCGATCCGAACTGTTGAGCTGCGCGTTCGTTAATCTGTTCGCAACTCCCGGCCTCGGCTCCGTCATGGCACGCCGGTTTATTGCGGGAACCGCGCAATTAGTCTTCGCCTCCATTGGCTTCGCCCTTTTTCTCGGCTGGTTCATCCAAAAAATGCGTCTCTTTTACGGCCAGATCACCGGGACGAATCTGCCGGCCGACGCTGGTTCTCGGTTAGGATGGTGGGGTTTGGCCCTCTTCGGGGTCGCTTGGGTTTGGGCTCTGGTCACTAGCATCCAGATCGTTCGCGCCGCGCCCAAGGAATCCGTCCCGCCGGTCCCGCCTATCATTTGAACCCAGGCTCAGGAGAATTTTTCCGAATGACCAATTGCCCAAGGTGTGGCAGATAACCAAGCGATGATTAACGGCATGCAGGAAAGAGAAACACTCCGGGTCAAAAACCTGTTCAAGGAAAAATTCAGCTATACGCCGACGCACCTCGTCAAGGCGCCGGGACGTCTCGAACTTCTTGGCAACCACACCGATTATAATCAGGGCCTCGTCATGTCGCTCGCGGTCGACAAATATATTTTCATCGCCTCATCGCCGCGCAGCGATGGTTACGTCGAACTCGTTTCTTCCGCCTTCCCTGAGCGCGAGAAGTTTTCCATCAGCGAACTGAAGAAAAATCCCGCAGCGCCCTGGGCAGATTACGTCAAGGGCGTTCTCGCTGAACTGCGAAAGGCCGGCGTGCATTTCGGCGGATTCGACGCCGCCATCCACGGAACCGTCCCGATGGGCGCGGGCATGAGCAGTTCCGCCGCGCTCGAAGTCGCGACGGCGTTGACCATGCGCCAATTGTATCCCTACACCGTCACAGAAGCTGGTTCCACCGTCCCGCCGAAGCGCGACGAAAAAGGCGAACTGCGCTCCCTGCGTCTGGACGAAAAGCTGAACCTCGCCAGGCTTTGCCAGCGCGCGGAAAACCAATACGTCGGCGTGCAAAGTGGAATTCTCGACCAGGTTTCGTCGTTGTTCGGGAAAGAATTTCACGCGCTGGAAATCGATTGCCAGCAATTGAGCGTCGATCACGTGCCGATGATTGGCGACATCGCGATCTTCATCTGCAACTCCGGCGTGAAACATTCGCTCGTCGGCGGCGAATACAACGAGCTTCGCGTCATGTGCGAGAGCGCTGCCAAAAAAATCGGGGTCAAAGCCCTGCGCGCCGTCGATTCCAAAATGCTCGCGGACAACAAATCGAAACTAACCGAGCGCGAATATCAATGCGCGTATCACATTGTGGGCGAAATCCAGCGCGTGATCTTCGGCGCGCGGGCTTTGCGCGAGGATGATTTTGCGCAGTTCGGCCAATACATGTTTCAAAGCCACGAAAGCTCGCGCGATTTTTTCGGCAACAGCACCAAGGAACTCGATTTGCTCGTGGAAATTGCGCGACAACATCCCGCCATCCTCGGCGCACGCCTGACCGGCGGGGGCTTCGGCGGCGCCACGATCAACCTCATCAAGCGCGACGGCATTGAAGATTTCAGCAAATACATGTCCGCTGAATACAAGAGGCGGTCCGACCACGAGATGACACCGCTGTTTTGTCAGATCGTGGATGGGGCAAGTTAATGTTTAGATTCCTTTGTTCTGAATATCTCATTAGTGTCCGGATATGAAATCCTTGGGTTGCTTTCTTTCGGTCTTAATCCTGACAAATACGGCTTGGCCTTGCGCCAATTTTACGGGAAGCGGGACCAAATTCGACGGGAGCGCGGCAAAATCTTCACACGCCTACGGCGCCATGCGGTTAAGAGCTGCGATAAATAGAAACCTCGGAAATGACGGAAAGGAAATTGAGGCGCAATTGCGGGGAGCCACGAACTTCAACGACCGGAGTGATTATTCGATCGCCCTAATGTATTTGGGACGTGCTACCGATGCAGTTGCTCTTCTGGAAAAGTTGGAAACAGAGAGACCAGGAGAATACTTCGTCGCCGCAAACCTTGGCACGGCTTACGAGTTGTCCGGAAACAATCAAAAAGCTCTGAAATGGATCACTGAGGGAATTCGACGCAACCCAGATTCGCACGAAGACACCGAATGGCTTCATGCAAGAATTCTGAAAGCGAAGATTGCCGAATCTAATGACAAAGCTTATTTCGAGAAACATTCTGTCCTTGAATTGGAACCGGGAGTGGTCAGCGAAACAGTTACATTGGACGGGAAAAGCTTTTCGGCGATCAAACTGGCGGAGGCGATCGAGCATCAATTGGGCGAGCGGTTGCAGTTTGTTAAGCCGCCTGACGCGCCTGTTGCAAGTTTGCTTTTTGATTATGCAGCAATCGAGGCTGCCACGCGCTCTTTAGAAGGAGCAAAGAAGATTTTAACAATGGCCAGCGACTATGGTTACCCCCGCGCGAGAATCGAACCCCTACTTCGCGATTACGATCAAAAAATTTCTGACAGAAGACTTAAGGATTACCT
Source organism: Verrucomicrobiales bacterium (assembly GCA_947478865.1). Lineage (GTDB taxonomy): Bacteria > Verrucomicrobiota > Verrucomicrobiia > Limisphaerales > CANJXF01 > CANJXF01. Next base: position 20,752 of record CANJXF010000066.1, read on the forward strand.
CGTTTATGGGTTGATAGGAGCGGGGGTGATCGCACTGTTGGTATGGCTCTATAAACGCGGTATTTTTGTAATCTCAAGCCGAGACCTTAAAAAACGGGTCTGAATCTAGCCGAACAAATCCATCTGCGGTGGCGGCGCGAGGTCTTTTAACTTTTCACGTTCGGCGCGATGGCGGGAAGTCTGGCGCACTTTTCCTTCTGGCGTCAGTTCGGAGTCTTCGAGGTTGCGCAAAATTTCCTTGGCGCGTTCGAGAACCGGTTTCGGCACGCCAGCCAATCGCGCGACCTGAATTCCGTAACTTTTATCCGTGCCGCCCTCGACGATTTTTCGCAGGAAAACGATTTGATCATTCCACTCGCGCACGGCGACGTTGAAGTTTTTGATGCGCGGCAAGCGGGCGGAAAGTTCGGTCAATTCATGGTAGTGAGTGGCGAACAGCGTCTTCGCGCCCACTTGATTGTGCAGAAATTCCACGATGCTCCACGCAAGGCTCAAGCCATCGAACGTGCTGGTGCCGCGGCCGATCTCGTCGAGGATCACAAGGCTTCGCGGTGTGGCGTTGTTCAAAATATTCGCGGTCTGGCTCATCTCGACCATGAAGGTCGATTGGCCGCGCGCCAGATCATCACTCGCGCCGATGCGAGTGAAAATTCGATCAACCAGATCAACCCGCGCTTCCTTCGCGGGCAGAAATGAACCGGTGTGCGCAAGCAACGTGAGCAGCGCGACCTGGCGAATGAACGTGCTTTTCCCCGCCATGTTTGGCCCGGTGATAAGCCCGATTTGTGAAACTTTCACTCCCTCACCCCGGACCTCTCCCCCGCTTTGCGGCGGAAAGGGAGAAGTAAGATTGGCGAGACTCGCGAGATCTGTGTCATTCGGAACAAATCGTTCATCGGTCAACAATTGATCAAGAACGGGATGGCGTCCCTCGGAAATTTGCAGGACGCCTTCGCTGCCAATCTGCGGCTGGCAATATCCGTAGAGCCGCGCGGTTTCGGCGAAGGAGCCCAGCACGTCGAGTTGCGCCAGCGCGGAAGCAGTCGTTTGAATCTGCGGCAGTTGTCCAAGAACTTGTTCGCGAACGCGCAGGAAAAGATCGTATTCCAATTTCACGCTGCGCTCTTCCGCGCCAAGAATCTTGCCTTCCATTTCCTTCAGCTCAGGCGTGATGAAGCGTTCGCCGTTGGCGATCGTTTGCTTGCGAATGTAATTCTGCGGAACTTTGTCGAGGTTCGAGCGCGTGATCTCGATGTAATAACCAAAGACGGAATTGAACCGCACTTTCAGCGACGTGATCCCGGTCTTTTCAATTTCGTCCTGCTGCAGTTTGGCGATCCAGTTTTTCCCGTCGGTGGTCGCGTGGCGAATTTCGTCGAGGTTCGAATCAAACCCGTCGCGAATCAATCCGCCTTCCTTCAACGCGAGCGGAGGCTCATCTACGATCGCGCGGCCGATTAATTCCACGAGAACCGGCGATTCGGAAAGTTGCGCGGATAAATTCTCGAGCAACGTGGCAGGGAACTGTTCTGCCTCGTCCCTGATTTTATCTTCGATCGGTAATTCCTGAAGAGATATTGGGGACGAGGTGGAACTCATCCCCGCCAGATCGCCGAGGACTTGTTTGAGCGAGGGGATTTGTTCGAGCGCAATTTTCAGGGCGAGCAAATCACGGGCGTTTCCAGAGCCAGCGCTCAAGCGACCGATCGTTCTTTCCAGGTCGCGGACTTCGGCGAGTTGCGCGCGGAAATGTTCCAGCAACGTTCCGGTTTCAATCCACGCTTTGACGACGGATTGCCGTTGTTGAATGGCCGTCAAATCGGCCAGCGGTTGCGAAAGCCAATCGCGCAAACGCCGCGCGCCCATCGGCGTGACCGTGCGGTTGAGCGCGCCATAAAGCGAGGTGTTGCGCGGCGCATCGCGGTGGAGCGGTTCGAGAATTTCCAGGTTGCGCAGCGTGGTGCTGTCGAGCGTCAGGAAATCGGACGTTTGATAAAACGAAATTCGCGTCAGATTTGCCAGGTCACGCCGAAGATGCTGGGCCAAATAATGAATCGCCGCGCCCGCTGCGCCGATGGCCGCGTCGCGATTCTTCAAACCAAACCCGTCAAGCGTCGCGACTTTAAAATGATCGCGCACGGTGAATTGGGCGGTTTCGGCGGCGAAGACCCAATCGTCGTAGCCGCTGCAAATCGCCGTCCCTTTGAGCAGCGCTTGCAGCGAAAGATTTTCGCCGGGAAAAATAATTTCTGCCGGACGCAATCGCTCCAGTTCGGCGCGCAGGGCCACTTCGCCATCGATCTCGGTCGTTTTGAAATCGCCGGTGGTCAAATCAACCACGGCCAGTCCAAACCATTTTCCCGATGCAGAAACGGCGGCGAGAAAATTGTTCCGCTCCGCGACGAGCAGACGTTCATCGAAATGCGTTCCGGGCGAAAGAATCTGGGTGACTTCGCGTTTGACGAGCTGACCGGGTCGCGCTTCTTCAACCTGATCACAGATGGCGACCTTGCGTCCGGCGCGCAGAATTTTTGCGATATAACCGTTGGCCGCATGAAATGGAATTCCGCACATCGGAACGATGCCGCGCTTGGTCAAAGCGACATTGAGAATTTGCGCGCCGTTTTGCGCGTCTTCGAAAAACATTTCGTAGAAATCGCCGAGCCGAAAAAGCAAAAGCGCGTCCTTGGGCAGTTCGCTTTTGATTCGGCGATACTGCGCCATCATCGGAGTGAGTTGCGCGTCGGCGGCCATCGAAACAGGTTTTGGCAGAACGGGCGGAATGAACAGAAAATTTTGGAGCGAAGAGATATTGAGCGCGGCGTTTGTCTGATCATGCGCTAGCCGTTTGCCTGAATGAAAATGCGGGGAAGGCCTGATTGATCGGACGTGGCGCGGAGCAGAAAATATTTTTTGAATTCATTATGAAAGCGGAAGCATTCAATCCTGCTGGTTCCCGGCGCCCGAAACAAATCGAAATCGAAAACGAGGAATCTTCCGAATCGTTTGGCGCCGTTCGCGAGGCGCTCGGGACGGTGCTGGCGCTGCTTCAGAGCCGGGCGGAATTATTCGCCATAGAACTGCGCGAGGAAAAACAGCGCGCCGTTTCGATTGTCGGCTGGGGCGTGGGATTGGTGTTCCTAAGTTTCATGGCAATGGTCACGATCATGGCCGCGGTCGTTTTTTTCCTCTGGGATAACGCATTGATCGTCCTGACTGGTTTCAGCGCATTCTTTCTCGTCGCGGCGGTCGCGAGCTTTTTCGCGATGCGGGCGAAGCTCAGGAAAATCCCGTTTGGCGATACCGTCGCTCAGCTCGAAAAAGATCGGGAAATGGTGCTGCGCGAATTCTGATGGAAGCGGGAGTTCGTCCGGTTTTCCCAGGGAACT
>CANJXF010000067.1 GCA_947478865.1 Verrucomicrobiales bacterium
CAGGCGCCGATAACTCCTCGTTTCAGCAGGGAGAAGAAGGATTCAGCGGTATTGGTCGAAGCCCTCGAACCATCCGGATTCTGGCGCTGAAATTCTTTGTGCGAATGATTGACGGCTTGATGTTCCTTCCACTGCTTCAAGGGATGGCCAAGGCGATCTCTTCCTTCGGAGTGATGAGCGGAGTTTTCCCCACTTCGCGAAGATAGAGCGTGTAGGCGTCCGCGCTTTGCCGTGGTCCCTCGGAGGGAAGCGCAACCTCAGCGGTTCTCAAGGGCGCCTCGAGACGTTCAAAACGCTTTTGATTGGTTTTGTTTAGCACGAGTTTCGTTTTCATAAATTATTCGGATAATTTCCGGATCGTCATTTTACAGTCTTAGTAGTTAACCATTTAGTCAAATTCGCAAATAAAAAAATGCCGCCTGGCTATGCTGCGATCCTGCGGACCTGTTTAACGCCGAGGATCGAAAAAACTCCTTCCGCCATTTCGCGAAGAATCTCTGCGTCATTTAAGATCCGCGCCTGGGTCATCAATCCTTCCGAGTAGGCGAATAAAATTCGCGCTTTGGCAGCGGCATCGGGTGCCTCGATTTCGCCGTTCGCATGCGCATCGCGAATGGCCGACTCGATGTATTTGTGAATCAGGCCGAGAATCTCTTTGATCTTCGCATGGAGCGTGACTTCCTGCGTGCAGACTTCCGAGCCTAGAGTGAAAAGAGGGCATCCGAGCACGCAGCCGCATTGGCACTGCAGATCTTTTTGATTCTGATAACCGCAGTCGCAGAAACGCTGCAGCCGTTCCAGGGGCGGGACGGTTGGGGAAAAAATCGCATCCCATTCCGGTTGGCGCTTTTTCCAATCCGCTGACAGGGCGGCGGCGGCGAGGTCAGACTTCGATTCGAAGAAATAATAGAAGCTTCCCTTCTTAACCTCAGCCTTCTCGCAGATCTGATCGATGGTGGTGCTGCCGTAAGAGCCTTTCCAGATCAACTCAAGCACGGCTCCCATCAACTTTTCTTTGGCGTCACTGACTCTTCCCATGGCATAATTCTACAATTGTAAACTATTTAGTCAACAAACTGTTTTCGGGAGAAACCGACGGCTGGTTTTGAATCAGATCTTGATGCCGTAGAACCGGGCCGCATTTTCGCCGAAGAGCTTCGACCTGCTGATGGGGCTGAACTGTTGGGCATAGTTTTCGATCAGGCGGAAAACTCTTTCATAACTTCCGGCCAGCAAACAGACCGGCCAATCCGAGCCGTAGAGCAAGCGGTCTTCACCGAATGCTTCGAAGGTCACATCCAAATAAGGTTTGAAATCAGCCGGGTTCCAGTTCGCCCAATCGCCTTCGGTGACCAGACCGGAAATTTTGCAATGAACATTTGGAGATTTGGCCAACTCGCGCATGTTTTCTTGCCACAGATCGATTCCGCCATCGCGGATGGAAGGTTTGGCCACGTGATCGAGCACGAAGGGTTGCTCGGGCAGCTGGCGCGTAAGTTCGATTGCGGCGGGAAGTTGATGGGGAAAGAGCAGTAGGTCGTAGGTCAACTTGAACTGCGGTAATTCCCGCAGGCCGCGCATAAAATCCGGTCGCAAAAGGAAACGTTCATCGGGTTCGTCCTGCACGACGTGGCGCACGCCGACGAACCGAGGATGCCGCGCAAGTTCCGCGAGTTGTTCAGAAACTGTTGCCGAGCGCAAATCCACCCACCCGACGACGCCTTTGATGATGGGCGATTCGTCGGCCAGTTTGAGCAGCCAGCGGGATTCCTCCAAACTCTGACGCGCCTGGACGGCAACGGTGCCGTCGAAGCCGTGTTGTTGCAGGAGCGGCTGTAAATCAGCGGGAAGAAAGTCGCGGCGAATTGGCCATTCGGATTTCATCCAGCCGTATTCGGCGGTATTGAATTTCCAAAAGTGTTGGTGGGAATCGAGGCGCATACCTTGTGATTGATCTGTTTACGAAAACCATTTGCGAAAACTCAAGATCGTTTGCTTCGCTGCGGCATCGCTGTCGGGCAGCGGTAAAATTTCCGCGGAGATATAGTTCTGATAATTCATGCTGCGCAGAGCTTCCGCGATGGGCGCGATGTCCGTGTGGCCGAAACCGATTGCCTGCCGATTGCTGTCGGCGAAGTGAACGTGGCCGAGTTTGTTGCCCGCAAGGCGCAACGCCGCTGCGATGTCGGGCTCCTCGATGTTCATGTGAAACAAATCGCAGAGCAGGAGAATGTTTTGTGGCTCGAGCGTATCGAGGAATGATCGAGCTTCCGAAACGCGCATCAGCAAATTTGTTTCGTAGCGATTCAGCGGCTCGTAGAGCAGGGGAACATGATTTTTTTTGGCGCGCTCGCCGAGTTCGTTGAGTGCTTCGGCAAGCCAGTTCAAGGATTGTTCGCGCGGGACTCCATCGCCCCACCGACCTTGCATGGAACCGATGATGGCGGGCGCACCGAACGGCCCGGCGAAATCAATCAGTTCCGTCACGAACGCAATCGCGTCGCGGCGAATGGCTGCGTCGGAATCGGTGAGACGAAGTTTATGCTTTACCCAGCCGGCGCCGGAGCCAATCGCGGCGAGCTTTAATTCGTGAAGTTCGAGAAGGGATTTGAGTTCCTTTTGATCCAATGCACTGGCCGAGGATGGAAAAATTTCAACGGCGGAAAATCCATGAGCTGCAGCGCGGGCGCAACCTTCGGCCAGGCTGTCCCAAAAAACGAACGGGCCGCCGCGCGCTTCATTGACGAGCGAAATGGTGACGGCGGGCTTCATTGTTTATCGCGAAAATTTTTCACACCAGCTCCACCATCGCTTTGATGACGCCCGTTTCCGGTTGGATGTAGGACGGAAAAACTTCGGGTAGATTTTCAAATTGCGAGCGATGCGTAATCCACGGGCGCGTATCGATTCGCTCTTGCTCAATCAATTGGATGATTCTGGTGAAGTCGGCGGAGAGAGCATTTCGGCTGGCGAGCAGGGTCAGTTCGCGGCGATGCATCACCGGCGCGTGTGGAAACGAAAGCTCTTGCTGCGTGATGCCGACGTAAACCAGCCGGCCGGCAAACCCGACGTAATGGAGCGCGTGGCTCATGCTTTGGCTGCTGCCGGTCGCATCGACGACCACTTCGGGCAGCGCATCGCCGGTAATTGATTTCAATTTGTCCAGTTCGCTGCCATCGCCGTTCGTGAGAATCGTGTGTTCGATTCCCATCTTCTGGTGGCAGAAATCCAAACGCGATGCGCTCATGTCCATCACGATGGTTTTCGCGCCGGAAATTTTGGCAAATTCCAACACCGAAAGGCCGATCGGTCCTGCGCCAATGACGAGCACGCTTTCACCCGGTTGGGGATGGCCGCGATTGATGGCATGGCAGCCAATGGCCAGGGTCTCGACGAGTGCGAGCTGTTCAAACGAAAGTTGGCGCGAAAGGTGGAGCTTGCGCGCGGGGACGGTGAACAGAGGACGCAAGCCGCCATCGCAATGGACGCCGAGGGTTTGATGGTTTTCGCAGCAATTGGTGTGGCCGCGACGGCACGAGGAACATTTCTGGCAATTGATATAGGGCTCGACCGAACAGCGGTCGCCCGGTTCGACGTTCGTCACGTCCGCACCGACCGCGATGACTTCCACGCCGAGTTCGTGTCCCGGAATGCGCGGGTAACTGAAGAACGCCATCTTCCCGAGGTAACCGGAAATATCGGTTCCGCAAATGCCGACGCGATGCACGCGCACCAATGCTTCGCCGGAACCCGGCGCGGCTGGCTCAGGAATTTCAATGGTGCGAAACTGCAGCGGCTTTTCGAGTTGAATGGCTTTCACGATTAATTGTTCTCCAGCAGTCCTTCGACATGGCCGATGTCTTTGACGGGCGCAAAGATGTTTTGCACTTCGGCGAGCAGAGTGAGATCCATCGGTTCTTCGGCCCACTCGGCCCATTTCTGAACGTGTTCTGGTTTGGCGGTGCCAGCGATGGTTGTCGTGATGTCTTCGTTTGCCAGTGAGAATTGCAACGCGAGTTTCGCGATATCCGCGCCTTTGCTCGCGCAGTGCTCGGCGGCACGACGCGCGGCAGTCCGGACGCTTTCGGGTTCCTTGAGCCAATTCGGTAGCGGCGCATTCGTCAGCAACCGCGCGCTGAATGGGCCTGCGTTCATGATGCCCACACCACGCGCTTTGAGGGATGGCACCATCTCATCGGCGAAACGCGTGTTCTGTAGCGTGTATTGGTTGTAGCTGAGGACGACATCGAGGTCGGTTTGGTCCAGGACGAATTTGAAAACTTTCATCGGATACCCTGAAATGCCAATCGAGCGAACCTTTCCTTGCTGCTTCAGTTTTCGCAGCGCGGGAAGGGTTTCGTCCACGATCTGTTGCATCGGCACGAATTCGATGTCGTGACAGAGGATCATGTCGAGATGATCGGTGCCGAGGCGGTGAAGGCTGACGTCCACGCTCTCGGCAACGCGTTTGGCGGAAAAATCAAAATGGTTCAGATCGTAACGGCCGAGTTTCGTGCCGAGAATATAACTTTCCCGAGGAACATCGCGCAGGGCAATGCCGAGTAGAACTTCGCTCATGCCGCGCCCGTAAAACGGCGAGGTGTCGATGAAATTCAATCCGCAATCCAGCGCAACACGAACCGTTCGCAAGGCCGTTTCCAGTTTAACCGGTCCAAATTCCTGTCCAAGCGACGAGGCGCCGAAGCTTAAGATTGGCAGGCGCAAACCAGTTTTTCCGAGAGGGCGAGTTTTCATTAAAGGCAAAGGTTATGGAGTCTCACGGCTGGCGCGCGCCCATGGTGAGGAGCACATTGGCCCAAAGCGCCTGGTCCCCGGTTTGAATCGTGAGCACATGGTCCGGCGATTCCACGGCTTTGTAAAAATCCCATTTTAGAATCGGCTTCAATTCCAGTGTCGAACCAGTTCGCTTTAGGATTTCGCGAAATTCGTTCCAGACGGGCGGTTCACCTTTTTGCGCGTAAGGATCGTCGGACGGAATTCCCATCGTTTCAATGTGATCAATGGGAACCGCGCTCAGCACGGCGCTCAAGGCTTGTGCGACGCTCACAACGCCAGGTGAAAGATTCAGGCAGACGATCTCTGCGTTCGCCCCTTTCTTGGTGGACGCGGGATAATTGCCATCGGCGATTAAGATTTTGGCGTGATGGCCCGCTCGCCCGAGAACCTCATTTATCTTTGGGTGAATCAGTAGTTGATTAAGCATAGTTTTTGGCGCTTAAAAAAGTGAAGCTGGCGCGCAGGTTTTTAATTTTCTCACGTGCTGGAACTGTTTGTTAAATGCCGGAGCCGTGTCAAACTTCTTTGCGACTTGCGATGGTGGATTCGGGTTGGCGCAGGTTCGCACAATGGAAGCATTGCGTACGGTGGAGTGCGATGTAAACTACTGGCGTTTATGAAAAACAAGTGGGTGTTTCCCATCATTATGCAGGTTTTGCGATTCCCCTATTAATTCATGAATCCTTTCCCAGTTGTCGGTGGCTTTGGGGTGAAATCGGCAGATGCCGCGGATGATCGTCGCGCTCGCGGGTTGCTCGCCGGGTTTAACCCATCCGCCCGCTTTATTATTTTTCATGGCATCGCGCTTTGGATTTGTTTCACGGCATTGCGGATCACGCTGGCTGTGCGTTTTGCCGCGCATGCCCCAATAGGTGTCGCCGATTATTTCCGATGCTTCGTGGTTGGAGCGTGGCGCGATGTGGGGATCGCGGTTCTATTCAGTTTGCCGTGGCTCTTCTGGATGTTTGTGCTTTCCAAGCGCTGGCACGCCGCGAAGTGGCAACGAGGTCTTTTTAGTCTGGTCTATATTTCGAGCTGGATGGGATTTTTATTCCTGCTGGTGACGGAATATTTTTTCTTTGAAGAGTTTAAATCGCGTTTTAATACGGTCGCGATCGATTACCTGATTTATCCGCAAGAAGTTTTCACAAATCTTTGGGAAGCCTACCCGATCACGAAAGTGCTCAGCCTCTGTTTGGTGGCGGCGATCGGAGTCGGCTTTTCCTTTCGAACGCTGAGGAGCCGGATTTGGGTGGAGCCGCATCGCCGGGGGGCAGCGTTTCGTCAATTCTGCCTCGCCCTTCTTTTCTTTGTGGTAGCGATCATCTCACTGAGATTTGCCTCCGCCCATTTTAGCCGCGAACGGCTGATCAATGAATTGGCGAATAACGGCGTGATCTCGGTCGTCGTCGCAGCGTGGTCGCACAACCTGGATTATGGAGCTTTTTACCCGGTTATCGATCGCGATGAAGCGTTTGCTCGCGCGCGAAAAATTCTTGCTGCTCCGGGAGAGGTGTTTACGGGTCCGCCTGATTCGTTGACCCGTCGTGTGCCGGGCGATCCGGGTAGGCCGCGTTTAAATATCGTGCTGTTGCTCGAAGAGAGTCTTGGTTCGGAGTTTTGGGGTTCGTTGGGCAGGAAAAAAACGCTGACGCCGGAACTCGATAAGCTCAGCCAGGAAGGGATGTTTTTTGTCAACATGTACGCCACCGGAAATCGGACGGTGCGCGGATTCGAAGGAGTTCTATCCTCATTTCCACCGCTGCCCGGTGACTCGATTGTGAAACGGGATCACTCCGAAAACGTGGAGACCATCGCTCGCGTCCTGCGACGGGATGGATATCGCACGACCTTTGTTTACGGTGGGCGCGGGCTGTTCGACGGCATGGGCTCGTTCACGTTGCGAAACGGCTACGAGCGGTTCATCGAACAAAAAGATTTTTTGAAGCCGACGTTCACCACTGCATGGGGGGTGTGTAATGAAGATTTGTATCGGAAGACGATCGAAGAGTGCCGCGAACTGGACCGGAAAGGAGAACCGTTCCTGATGACCACGCTATCGGTCAGCAACCACAAACCCTACACGTATCCGCCGGGCCGTATTTCAGAAGACCCTAAAAAGCATAAACGGGACTATGCCGTGAAATACACGGACTGGTCGCTTGGCCAATTTTTCGCCGCGGCAAAAAAGGAAAGATTTTGGACCAATACGATTTTCGTAGTGGTGGCCGATCATGGCGCTCGCGTTTACGGCAGCCAAAGCATCCCGATTCATTCCTATGAAGTTCCATTGCTGATCCTTGGGCCGGCCGCTGTTCAAACCCCCTCTCGTCACGAGCAACTCGGCAGTCAACTTGATGTGGCACCGACCATTCTCGGGCTGCTGGGTCGTCCCTACGAAACAACCTTTTTCGGCCATGATTTGCTGAAAATGCCCGTGGAACAGCACCGCATACTTGTCAATCACAACCGCGATATAGGAATCGCCGTGGGCGAACATCTTGTGGTCATGAGCATGAACAAGAAGCTCGAATATTATCACGGGAACCCAAAAACCGACGCCTTGCTGCCCGTTGATTCACCAGATGAGATCGATAAAAAACTGGAGCTTGATGCGGTCGCCCTTTTTCAAACTGCGGATGATCTTTATATGAAGCGCAACTATCGCGTGAACGATATTCGCTGAGCCTGCTCCTCTTCGGCACGGCGGCGTTGAGGCAATGGGTGATTTTTTACGGCTTCCGGCGCGCGAATCAAAGGGCCAGATTACTGAGTTGCATGGCTGGTTTAAAACAAGTAAACATTCTGGCGGTTTTGAGACTGGGCATTGGACTAGCAGTTGGAAAAGTGAACAAGTATTACAAAAGCTACCTGTGGTTTGAGTCTTAAATTTCGAAAAAATACAACGATGGAATGAATGCTACGGCTTCGCCCGCAATGATTATTATATCCGTACCTTTACGGAATTGTGGACAAATTCAAAAAGCTCGGTAACATTCAGCATAGCAAAAGCGGATGAAGTGCAGTACGCGGCTTCATCTTTTTGGAAGAAAGAAACACATGATCTCAAACGAACGTCCTTCGCCTTACGGCAATAACCGGCCTTACAACTCAGGCTATAATTCTGGCTACAAGTCTGGCTATAATTCCGGGCCGCCAAAACCGCATGTTGCCGAGGACACGCTCAAAACGGACCGCGTCCAAATCGAGCGGAAGACTTTTATTTTTACACTGAAGGAAAATCCACGCGGACGCTTCCTGCGCATTACGGAAGAAGTTAATGGCAAGCGCGATAACGTGATTATCCCTGCGACCGGACTTGATGAGTTTAAGAAAATTCTGGATGCGATGGTTCAGGCCAGCGCCGAGATTCCGCCTAAGGCCGAGGATCAGCAGCCTCCGTTGCCCTAGATTTGCTTTGCTGGCCGGGGCTCGATTATTTAATCGAGCCCTGTGCCCCGAACGTTGATCATCCGGATTCTTTCAGCATGGGTGATTACGCTTTTCAGATCCGCGCTCTTAAAATCGCAATTGGCGATCACCACGTCGGTAACCTTGTCTCTCTCCGAAAGCCCCTCGATAACTAGCGCTTGTTTGAGTTTCATAAACGCGACGTTACGAATATCAACGTTGCGAATCCTGGGGATCGCCTCTCCTTCCGTCACTTTGTCATAGATCATCGTGATATGAATTCCCGTCACGGCCGTATCTACCGTGCAGTTGCGAACGAAAAAATTCTCCACGAATCCGCCTCGGCGCGGGTTGGTCTTGAGCCGCAACGCCATTTTCAGATCGGGGCTGTCGAAATTACAATTCTCGGCAAAAATGTTTCGAATTCCCGCTGCTGTCTCGCTTCCTGCCGTGACACCGCCGTGGCCGGCTTTGAAATGGCAATTGCGAATCACAATATTTTCACAGGGGATGTTCACGCGACGTCCGTCGGCATCGCGGCCTGATTTGATCGCGATGCAGTCGTCATCTGTGTTGAACGTGCAATTTTCGATCAGCACATCGAAGCACGATTCCGGATCGCATCCATCGGTGTTTGGCGCTTTGATGCCAGTGCCTTTCGTGTCCACCGTCACACCGCGCACCGTGACATTCGTGCAGTAAAGCGGGTTCAATACCCACATCGGCGAATCGATCAAGCGGATGCCTTCGATCAACACGTTGCGACAGCGGACCGGCTGCACAAAATTCGGGCGTAGGAAATGTCCCTCGCCGAAAATGCGTTCCTTCGTGGGCACGCCTTTGTCTCCCATGGCCACGAGTTTGTTTTGATCTTCTTTGCCGGTGTCTTTCCATTTGTGCCAATCGGATTTCGAAGCCTGCCCATCGATGGTTCCTTCGCCCGTGATGGCGATGTTTTCCTGGCCAAAGGCATAAATAAACGGCGAGTAGTTCATTACCTCAGTGCTCTCAAAACGGTTGAAAACGACAGGGAGAAAATCCTTGGTCTTCGTGCTGAAAAGAATTGTCCCATCTTTTACGATGTGGAGGTTGACGTGGCTTTTCAGGTGAATGGCGCCCGTTAAGAATTTGCCGAGAGGAACAACCACGCGTCCGCCGCCCGCCTTTTGACAAGCGGCGATGGCTTTTTGAAATGCTGGGGTGCAATCCGTTTTGCCGTCACCGACCGCTCCAAATTTTGTGATGAGGAAATCACGTTTTGGAAAAGTCGGCGGCACGATGCGGGCGAGGATTTCTGGCAGCCTGGCCCAAACGCGTGCCGCGGCTTCGGCCTCTGCCTTCGATTCTGTGGCGCTCTGCGTCACAGCGGAGACCGCCGCCGCTAAACCGGATTTGCTCTGGACAATGGTGCAAAACGCAGCCGTCAGCGCAATCAGGAACAAGCTGGCTAATTTGGTGCAACCGCACCTGGGTAGAAATGAAGAATCGGAATTTTTTCTGGACTGCGATTGGATCAACATCCGCTGAGCTTAACGGGTGGAGCTTTTTCAGGAACATGGACTTTTGCAAAAAGGTTTGAGAAAAGTGCACATGATTAAACGGGAGAAATCATTTTCGGTCAGATCGTTCGGTTCTTGAAAACCGGTTGCTCAGTGCCAATTCTGTTTCAGGGATGAAGAAAAAACAAAAGCGCGTCTTGATCGCCCTTGGCTGGTACGATTACCGGCTGCATCGGGGAATCGAGAAATACGCGCAGGAAAACGGCTGGTATTTGTCGGCCAACCACGCGCGCGAAAAAGTCATTCCCTGGGGTTGGGACGGCGATGGAATCATGTCCTGGCTCGGAGCAGGGGATGATTTGGCGGAATTTGTGCGACAGGCGAAAAAGCCGACGGTTGATTTTAGTTTTCGCCGGCCACAATTGAATTTTCCCCGTGTCTTAGAGGATCACGCCCACGCAGCTCATCTCGTTGCGGAACATTTTCTCTCACGTGGATTCAAGAATTTCTTTTTCTACAGTGATGCGAGCAACTGGTCTTACGAAGAACGTGGCGATGCATATCTCAAGGCGCTCAAGAAAGCGGGGCACAATTGTATTTGGCTGCGATGGCATCAATCAGACCCATATGCCCGGTCGCTGATGCCGAAGATGCAATCGGTTTCATTCCGGCGCAACAAACAGCAATGGAAACGCAAACGCGATTGGCTGGTGGCCGAATTAAAACGAGCACCGAAGCCGCTCGCAGTTTTCGCAGCCAATGACGAGCAGGCGCTGGATGTGCTGGAATCCTGCGAGAGCGCGGGAATTTCAGTGCCGGAACAGGTTGGAATTGTCGGCGCGGAAAATTATTTGCTGGCCGCCGAAGTGATGCCGACACCGATTTCGAGTGTCGACACAAACCTGGAAGCTCTCGGCTATCAGGGCGCGGCTTTGCTGGACCAATTGATGTGGGGCAAACCGGCTCCGAAGGATCCGATTCGTGTCCCCGCGGCTGGTCTGATGACACGAAAGAGCAGTGACATTCTTGCCGTGAACCACAAAGGGGTGGCGCGGAGTTTGCGTTTTATTCTCGAACACAGCCATGAGCCAATCAGTGTGAAGGATCTCGTTGGCGTCGCAGCGATGTCGCGTCGCGGATTGCACAAAGCCTTTTTGGAACACCTCGGCCGAGCACCTGGACACGAGTTGAATCGGGTTAGAATCGAACGGGCCAAACAACTTCTTCGCGATTCGTCCGATAAGGTGGAAGCGCTGGCCGGGATGTGCGGGTATCAAAGCGCGAATAGTTTCTGCGTGGCTTTCAAGCAGTCGACCGGAATGTCTCCGAAACAATATCGCGATTCCATTTCTGGAAAAGTGACGGCCCGTTGATGCCTGTTTGGCGCTCGTTATTTCATCGGAGCGTTGGTGGGTTAACCTGGGCAATTCTGGAAAGCATCAGGGAACCGGGCGCTCAATCTCAACCCAAGTTCGCTTTATTTTTGCGAGTGCTTTGCCGAAATGGATTTAAGAAACTCACCGTAGCGCTTGGCAACTTTGCCCTGCTTCTCGTCTCCTTCGTGAAAATAAAGCCGGTAACGGAATGTGACATCTTTCCCGCTGGCGATCGCAAAGTCCCCGTCGGTTTTGTCGGGCGTATTTTCAAACTCATGCTGGCCAAACGGGTTTGCCGCGAAAAGACCATAATCGCGAACCATCCACCAGGTTGGGTAGCGAGGATTCTGCGGGTGATCGAAAATCGCGATGCCAAGAATTTTTCCATCCACCGGTCCTGAATAATCACACCAGGCTGCGCGCTTGCCCCAAGTGGCCTCGTCCCGGATTCCTTCGCTCGTCACGATATGGCCTGTTGGCTTGCCCACGTTGTCCTTGTTGGGTTTCAGGCGCATGGTTTCGGCGAGGCGCACCGCCATCATCCCTTCTTTGGTGCTCCCCAGTTTGATATCCCCATTCGAAGCATGAAGGGTGATCTCAAAATCGAGCCAGCGTTGCTGATCTTTGCCCGCGAAAATACGAAGGGTCTGTTCGTCGGTGCAAATCACTTTGCCATCCGCGGCCACCCAGTCGTGCCGCGCTTTGATCACGCCGAAGTCTTTGCCGGATTTGATTTCATCGAAGCCGCGGTGAACGATTGTTCCTGAGTCTTTTATTTCCCGCCAAAAATCGTGGCCGTTGACCGAACCGTGCCCGAGCCAAAATGAGTGGTGATGCGGATGATCGTGCTCCTCGTTGGGAACATCCTTCGCTGGCCAGTTCCGGGTCATGCCCAAGCCCTCTGGGCTATTGAGCGGATAACAAAACGGCCGCGGGACATTGGTGTAAAAGTATTCCGTGAACAGAGCGCCGTTGATCGCGATGCGCAGCCGATCACTCAACTGCAAGATTTGCACGCCATCGGTCGGTTTTTTTCCGGCATACACTTCGATTCGCGCGACGTGAAAAAGGAGGAACGCGGCCGCGGTCGCAATTGCCCATTTTGAAATCGTTCTGGACAGGGTGCTGGAGTGAGCTTTCATGCGAAGGATTATTCCGTGACTCGTTGAGCGACGCAATGCAACTAAGGTGCGAATGGCAGTAACGAAATCTCGCAAGCGAGGAGAACGTGACCTCACAACGTCCCGCATTTTGATTTCTGCTTGTTCAATCGTCATATCACAACTTGGCTGGTTCAAGACGCGGGGCGAGCAGGTGAATGATCAACAAAGCCGCCAAGTAGGTGAATCCGGCGATGACGAAAATAATCAGGTAGCTATGGGTGGCTTGAAGGATTGCGCCGACGAGCATTGCCACAAACATCCCGCCGATGGCGCCAGACATTCCGCCGATTCCCACCACCGAGCCGACGGCTTTGCGCGGGAACATGTCCGAAGCGAGCGTAAATAAATTGGCAGACCATCCTTGATGCGCTGCCGCCGCGAGGCTGATCAGCAGGATCGCCGTCCATTTGCTGACGCCGCTGGCCGCGAAAATAATTGGCACCACCGCGAGCGCACAGATCAACATCGCCGTTTTCCTCGCGGCGTTTGATGTCCAGCCTTTCTTAATCAAGTGCGATGAAATCCAGCCGCCGCCAACGCTTCCAATGTCAGCAATCAGATAAATGGTGATCAGCGGCGGGCCCAATTCAGTGACTGTGACTTTGACACCGTAATTTTTGCTGAGAAAATCCGGCACCCAGAAAAGATAGAGCCACCAGATCGGATCGGTCATTAATTTGCCAATGGAAAATGCCCAGGTTTGGCGATGGGGAAGAAGTTTGCGCCAGGGAATTTTCACCGCGGATTCCGGCGGGTCGCTGCGAATGTGTGCGAGTTCCGCGCCGCTCAGGCGGGGATGTTCTTCGGGAGGGTGATAGGCGATCAGCCAAACGACCACCCAAACCAGGCCGAGCGCGCCGGTCAAAATGAAACCCCATTGCCAGCCCATAAATTTGATGATGGCTGGCACGACCAGCGGCGTGGTCAACGCACCGACATTGGTGCCGGCGTTGAAAATCCCGGTGGCCAGCGCGCGTTCCTTTTTAGGAAACCATTCCGCGACGGTTTTGATTGACGCTGGAAACGCCCCGGCTTCACCAATGCCCAGAGCGAAGCGGGCAATAGCCAGCCCGACTGCCGCGCCGGTGAGAGTGACAAAAGTGAAGCCGGTTTTTGCATCGAGGTTTAAAACCGGAAGTTGCCATGAGGTCACGAAACCAGCCGCTCCGTGCGCCATTGCCGCAAAGCTCCAGATCGTAACGGACAGCGCGAAGCCACGGCGCACTCCGAGTGTGTCCATGACCCGGCCCGCGCCCATGAAGCCGATGGCATAGGCGAGTTGGAAACAGAAGATGATCGAGGAATAAATGCGCTCATCCGTCCAGCCAAACGCTTCGACGAGGGTCGGTTTCAGAATCCCGATTACCTGTCGATCCACGTAATTAATAATCGCTGCGAAGAGCAATAGCCCGCAAATCCCCCAGCGTTGATAGCCAACTTTGGCGAGGCGGGGGCTACTGCTGGCGTTTGAGGACGCGTGTTCCGAGGAGAGGTTGTTTGGCATGAGAATTATTTGGAGACGGTGGAGAGGCCCGCGCTGCTTCGAGAACCGGGCGCATCAATATTGGTGTTTAAGTTCAAATAGTTTTCGGCATTTGCGTAGCAGATGTTCCGGATCATGGAGCCGAGGAGGGCATCATCGTCGGGCACCTCGCCGTTCTCCACGTCACGGCCAATCAGGTTGCAGAGGACGCGCCGGAAATATTCATGACGCGGATAGGACATGAACGAACGCGAATCGGTCACCATTCCAACGAAGCGCGAGAGAAGGCCCAGGTTCGACAACGCGTTGATCTGCCATTCGATCGCTTCCTTCTGATCGAGAAACCACCAGCCGGAGCCAAGCTGAAGTTTTCCGGGGATCGTTCCATCCTGGAAATTTCCAATCATCGTGGCGAAGGCGTAATTGTCCGCCGGATTCAGGTTGTAAAGAATCGTGCGAGGCAACGCGTTTTCCTGGTCGAGCCGGTCGAGGTAAGCAGCGAGCCCGGCGGCTTGGGGAAGATCGCCGATGGAATCAAAGCCGGTGTCGGGCCCGAGCTTCCGCAGCAGTCGCGTGTTGTTGTTGCGCAGTGCGCCCAGGTGCAGTTGCTTCGTCCAGCTTTTTTCCGCATCGAGGCGACCGAAGAATAACATCATGAACGTGGCGAATTGACTTTGCTCCTCCGGCGAAGTCGATTTTCCGCCGCGCGTCTTCGAGAAAATGGACGCCGCCGTTTCGTCGGAGCAAAAATTTGCGGGGCATTGATTGAGGCCGTGATCGGACAACCGGCAGCCGTGCTCGTGGAACGCATCGTGGCGTTGGCGTAATGCATCGAGAAACGTGGAAAAGTTTCTCACATCGACGTTGCTGGCTTGAGTGAGCCTGTCCACCCATTCGTTGAAGCGGTTTGTGTCCGCAATGGCGAGCGCTTTGTCAGGACGAAACGCCGGCAAAACGCGCGTGGCAATTCCGCTGGCCGCAATCCTCTCGTGATATTTTAGATCATCAGTCGGATCATCGGTGGTGCAGAGAGTGGTGACGCGAAACTTTTTCAGAATGCCGTGCGTAGTCAGGTCCGGCGTGGCGAGTTTTTCGCTGGCTTGTTTCCAAATGCGCGTGGCGCTCGTTCCATCAAGCAATTCGTCGATGCCGAAGTAGCGTTGCAATTCCAGGTGTGTCCAATGATAAAGCGGGTTGCGCAACGTGTGCGGAACCGTCGCCGACCATGCTTTGAATTTCTCAAATGGATCGGCTTCGCCCGTGCAGAAACGTTCGTCCACGCCGTTGGAACGCATCGCGCGCCATTTGTAATGATCGCCTTCAAGCCAGATCTCAAAAAGGTTTTTGAACTGGCGGTTCTCCGCAATATCGCGAGGCGAAAGATGGCAGTGGTAATCGAAAATGGGTTCGGTTTCGGCGAACTGATGATAGAGGCGGCGGCCGGCTTTGGTGGTGAGTAAAAAATCTTCGCCGATAAATTTCATGGTGCGACTTGCGATAGTTTCAATGTGCCGATGCGAAATCGTAAAGGAGCGGGCTTGGAAAGTATTCATCAAATTGTTGCAGTTCGATTTGAAATATTTGCACCCGGCGCGCCCACGCCATCGGTATGAGATGGAATGCAGAATTTTCAACGGCATTTGCAGAAAATCGGCACAGCAGTTCGCGGTTGCGTTTGCTACCGTCTCGCAAACAGAATGCTTTTATGACGCGTGAAACTTTGAAACTCGAAAAATATTCCATCGGAGTCGGAGATCGATTTGCCCAGCAGGCGGAAGCGCAATTGCGCGCCTGCGTGCTCGCGGCAGAGCAGGGGGCGGCGGTCATTCCCGTCTGGAATAAATCCAATCGCGAACATCTGATCGTTGGCTCGGAACCTTCGAGTGTTCAGGCGGCGGCGCAGGCTGCGGTCAAAAAGCTTGGCTGGCAAAAACCATGGCACGTCGATGCCGACCACATTCGTCTGGAAACGGTGGATCGTTTTATCCCTCACTCTGATTTTTATACAATTGATGTCGCCGATTCCATTGGCAAAGCCGCTTCGGGCGACGCGATCAAGCAGTTCGCCGACCGCCACCCTGAGTTGATCGGCAAAATGCAAATCGCCGGAATCGATGCGGGTTTCCAAGTCAGTCGCGCCGAAGTGGAACGGATCGCGGGCAAATATCTTTTTGCCGTGCAGGAAGCAGCTTCGATCTATCGGCACATTGCGAAAGTCAAAGGCGAAGGAAACTTTATCACCGAAGTTTCGATGGACGAAACCGATGCGCCGCAAACGCCGCTGGAGTTGCTGGTGATTCTGGTTGCGCTCTCGGAAGAACGGGTTCCGCTGCAAACCATCGCGCCCAAATTTACGGGTCGCTTCAATAAAGGCGTCGATTACGTGGGCGACGTGGTGCAGTTCGAGAAAGAGTTTAACGACGATCTCGCGGTGATTAGTTTTGTGGTGGGCCAATATGGTTTGCCAGCGAACCTCAAACTGAGCGTTCACTCGGGCAGCGACAAGTTTTCGATTTACCCGGCGATCCGTCGGGCTCTCCAGAGGACGAAAGCCGGTTTGCATATCAAGACGGCGGGAACAACGTGGCTTGAAGAATATATCGGGCTGGCCGAGAGCGATGGGCCTTGCCTCGCTTTGGCGAAAGAGATTTACGCCGAAGCAATGGAACACATCGATGAACTTTGCGCACCGTACGCAGCGGTGATCGACATCGATCGCAGCAAGTTGCCAAGCGCTGGGGCGGTTGCCAAATGGAGTTCAGCTCAATTGGCGGCCGCGATTCGGCACGATCCTGCTTGCGTGGAATTCAATTCGAGCCTGCGCCAGTTGCTCCATGTCGGATACAAAATTGCTTCCAATAAAGGTGAGCGCTATCTCGATATGGTGCGTTGCTCGAGTGGAGTGATCGGGCGAAACGTGACGAATAACTTATACGAACGCCATATCAAAAGAATCTTTGTTGGGCTTTGAATCTTTGCTGGGATGGAGGGGTGAAGTAGTTCTGTCCCTGGGCAACTTGCTGCTGGAACGTCATGTTTTTGCAGGGGATGCGAGTTCTAGTGCAACAGGCCGCTACCGGGGAGTTTGTCGTCCGTGGACCCAAACGGACGAAAGATCCGGACTTGGCGTTGTTATTCGAACACGGCTCGGCCGCGATAGAATATGCCTCCCGCAAAAAGTTGAAGGATGTGCCAGCGGTCCTGAAATTCGGTGACGCGCGATGACTTGAACTGCCGATCAGCTCCATGCAGAACCAATCCTCGGATTCGTTAGTAGCATGAGGAAAAGCGGCGGACGAACCGCATGCTCAAGCCATTTCGTCTGAAGAGATTCCAGTTCCTTTGCCGAGGTTCAGGGGTTGCGCACCAAGCGAGCCGTGCAGCCTTTCCAGATACGCCGGCGACTTGACGGATTCCAAAGTTTTTCGCGCATCGATTAAACGTTCGCGAATGCCGAGTCGCAGCGCTTCCTGTGAATAGTTGGCCTTGCCGAGGAATTTTTCCAACGTGTTGGCGTTTCGCTTCCAGAGTTTGATGTCGATGTTTTGCTTGGCGCGGAGGCGCTCGGCATACCATTCGCTGGCCAAAAGATTTTCTCGGGTGAATAGCGCTCGGATTTCCGGATGATCCAGCCCTTTGCCTTCGAATTGGTTCTCCGACATGATGTGCAATAGCGCGCGCAGTGGCGGGCAAGCCATCTTGATGCTGCCATCTTCAAAGTAATTTTGCGCAACCCGTTGGTGCGTGGAAACCATGTTGTCCATCCCGTCCGCGAAAATGGCGATATCTTGGGATTCCGGTCGAAGCATTTCGTCGGTGAAAACGACGTGCGGATGATTGAACACGCGCCCGAAATAGGTTCGAACAAAACGCGGCGTGATCCGATACCCAAGGCGGCTCGAGAGAATCTTTTTGCCGTCGTGCTCCAGGTCAGGGCACTTCTCCAGATACTTGTTTTCAATCAGAAAACGGGCGGAGCGCTCCTCAGTGGACATGCGGCACCAGATTTCGGGAACGAGCAAACTGATGTCGTGATCAACGCGAAATCTGGGTCCGACGTAACCGGCTGCGGTGATAAACGAGTCGTAGCCGGTCAGTAAAAATCCCACGAGCGCGTTGTTCAGATCAATAATCGGCGGCAACGCGTTGAAGGGACCTTTCGTCAATGCGCCTTCGGAACCTGCTCCCGTGGTTGAAGGCGATTTGCCGGTCATGCTGCTGATGAATTCCATGAACAGCTCGGGAAGTTCGAGGTAGTGGATTGGATTGAAGACCGCCAGCGAACGGATTTTTCCACCTGATTCAGGAGGGTTATTGCGACGGCCGGGAACGACGGCGTTCACCGGTTGCGGCACCGCCCGGTCGAGCGGGATTCTTCGGTGCATGCGCACGCACATTTCCGCGAGGTAAGTATCACGCGGATTCAAAAGGTCGGACCGCGTTTGAAGATAGCGCGGGTTTTTCGACGGCTTTCCGTCCACCAATCGCGGATGTGCCGAGGAAACAAACCACGTTGCGTCTCGTTTTTCGGCCACGCTCTGGATGAGTTCCTTCATCGGCTCTGTGTAGGCGTCGAATCCAATGGAATCTTCAATCAGCTCTTTGGCTTGAGCGACGCTGAGCGGTTCGTAGTTCGAGAAAAAATTTCCGGACTGCGCGAAATCGGATTCCGTTTGTTTGTCATAGCCGCGATGAATCGCATCATCCGGGCGCTGGAACAAACGATACTCGCAGTTCTGAATAAATTTTACGGAAGCATTCGTGTAATGAGGATTGAGATGATTCAGCGCCTTGGCCGGAACGACGGCTGAAGCGGTAATATCATCTTCCCGGGAAAGTTTGAAAGCGGGCTGGAAATCTTTGCGCAAGCCAAACGTTCTCCAGAGCGAATCGTTGTCGTAACCCACGCGCAGATAATTGGAAACGAGCTTGCGGTTTTCGCATTTGAGTTCGTTTCCGGGCGTGCCGTTAATGATATCGACGCTGAAATGTTCGAGCCAATTATCGCCCCACTCGGGTTTGTAGAAACGCTTCACCACGAATACGAGTTCCTTGATGTATTGAGGAATGCTTTCGAGCCAGGAATTGTATTCAGCGGTGTACTCGCGAGACGCCGGAGTGAGTAATTTTATCACGGAGCCGAGCGAGCGTTCATGGCTCAGGATCGGGCGGGCGTCCAATTTTTTCTTCCCGAGAAAGCGGTTGTCGTAGTTGCGATGAATCAGCCGGCCGACCAGCTCGAAATCTTTTTTGAAATCCTTCACGAACGCCGGTCCTTGAATTATCGCGTCGGTGATCGGCTTGGAGATTTCCGATTTGCCGCCGCCGGAAACCGTGGATGGTTTGTGGCAAAATGTTCCTTCCGCAACGGTGCCAATCAATCGCCACGCGCGACCTCCAGGTGGTTTTTCCATGTGAACCTTGTATCCCGACGGACGCACATAGGTTTTTCCAGGAAGCAGTTTGATTTGCTGTTCCTGATTGTCGTGGAACCAGCTCACGGTTTGTTTGTGCAGGTCGAAACGCACATTTTCCGATACGTAAAAAATATCCGGAAACTTGCGGTCGACCGCGTAGCCTTCCGGCTTCGCTTCCATGACATCTTGGTAGGAGGAAATCATTTCCCGATAATTATGCTCCTGCCGGGCGATGTGGAGAAATCCGCTGAACTCTTCGCCCAGGTCATAGCTCGGAAAAACCATCGCCCCGCCTGCATGTTCCTCTTCGCACAAGCCAAACAGGTTTGCCGAAAAACTGATCTGCGTTTTGACCTCTTTTTTGCAGTAACCGAAATAATTATCCGCGATGATGGTCACCATCACGCCGGTCTCGTCTCGCGCGCAAAGTTTGAAGGCGTTTCCTTCGTTGTACAGTTCATCTTCGCTCTTCCAACACATCCCATCTTTGCGTTGCCGGTCGGTGGCGATTTCCCACTTGGGCAACCCGGCATCTTTTTTTGTCACGCGAACCAGATGCGGTGCGAGGACGACGCATCCGCTGTGACCAGTCCAGTGTTCGACATCGAGACCCGCATCGTTTTCTGGCAGGTAAGGATCGCCCGCGTTGCCGAAAATGCTTTCCACAAAATCGAGATTGCTGACGAGATTTCCCGGAGCGAAAAAGCGAATTTCCATTGATTTTTCCGGCGTGAAATTCGGCACCGGGGGGCAAACCACGGGGCGTAACAGCAGCGAAACAAAACACTCGGCCTTCTCCGCTTGCGCCGAGGTAAACGGTAATTGCATCAATTCGCGGGGCGGCGTGAACGCGCGCTTCAGCATGGTGCCAAAAACATTTTTTGGAACGCTCAACTTGTCGGCCGGTATCGGCAGCCCACCTTCCGCAATATGAAAAATTCCTTCCGTGGTGCGGCGATCGCTCTTGGGATTGTGTAGCACGCCTTGTTTGACGCGAAAGGAACTAACGATATCCGAGGTGAATGAATCCCGATCCGGGGGCAATGAAAGCGTGCGCGCCAGCCCATGGTAATCGAGAACCAGGGTGCGCGAAGGAAGCTTCACCGCCGCAATATCCTCCTGGAGGTAATCGTAAACAAAGTTCTGAATGCGCTGGTCAGCCGGGCAGAGATAATTGGCCAGCAGGCGGTCCGTTTCCTGATTGTGGGAGAGGAGTGCCGCCGTGATCTCCTCTAGTTCGGAATCGCCGCTTGCCTTCACCGCGGGACAGCCGAGCAAGGCGAGTTTCAAATTGAGATAGCGAATAAGCTTCTCGTCCATGGTTCTCGAACCTACCGCATCTAAACCTAGCCCCTTTTTTAAATTCATAAGCGTGGAGTGGCTGAAACCGACATAAAACTCGCGAGAGAATAAGGCCAACTGACACAGGCGCAAGCAGACTTTGAAAAATCGTGTTCGGCATCGACTCAATGCTGTCGCAGGCTGGCTTGTTGCAAGTATTCTGGGCTAATATTGGGAAGCATTTGAACACGTGTTGCAACATTCATGAGTGACATCATACGGCCGCAGATTCGCGTCAGCACCCGTGCCAGGCATGTTTATCTGCGGCTCTCGATTCGGGACGGGTTGCAAATCATTGTTCCAGAAAAATACGACCTTGCCAGGATTCCGGCCCTTCTGGAGAAGAAGAAAACCTGGATCGAGTCCACTCAGCGGCGGTTGGCAAAAGACTATTTGAACCGCCCGCCCGAACTCACTTATCAGTTGCCAACGCAAATTACTCTGCCGGCATTGGGGGAAACCTGGCTGGTGAAGTATCTGGAACAAAGCTCAAATACAATAACGCTCCGGCGAGGTGGCGAAAACCTATTGGTCCTCACGGGAAAAATTCAGAGCGAGATGCTCTGCAGACGGGTCTTGCGCCGTTGGCTTGTCCAACGTGGGCAGGAGGCATTAATCCCCTGGTTGCGCCAGACCAGTTACGAACTCGAATTGCAGTTTGGCAAGGCCACGGTGCGCTTGCAGAAATCGCGTTGGGGAAGTTGCTCGCGGCACAAGACGATCAGCCTGAACGCGAAGCTGTTGTTTCTGAATCCCGAGTTGGTTCGTTACTTGTTTCTGCACGAGCTTTGTCATCTATTGCAGATGAACCATTCGGAATCCTACTGGCGTTTGGTCGCATCGAAAGAGCCAGACTACCTGGCGTTTGACCGCGCATTGCGATACGGAATGCGCGCCGTTCCTGGTTGGGTTGTCCACTAGGTGAGGCTTATTGATAGCGCTGCGATGGTATTTTCCCTCAATAGAGGTTAACATCCTTCTCCTGTGTTCTCTATTGACGCGAATCTCCTAGCATCCTACCTTCGCCGCATATGACAAATGCATCTAACCTATCGCTAGACCAACTCAAGCGGGCAGTACTAATCAAAGAACAACTAACCAATCTGGAGAATCAACTCTCTTCCCTACTCGGGGGAAAGGCTCCAGCCGCAGCGCCAGCAGTAAAACCAGGCGGCATGTCTGCCGCAGCCAAAGCCAAGCTCTCAGCTATGGCCAAGGCGCGTTGGGCGAAGATCAAAGCTGGCAATAACAAACCCTCAGCCGCTAAACCGGCCGCCCCCGCTTCTCCTGCGGCAAAGCCGGCTGGCTTAAGCGAAGCGGCTCGCAAGAAAATTTCGGATGCTGCCAAAGCGCGTTGGGCTAAAGTAAAGGCCGGCAGCAAAACAGCACCATCTGCAAAGAAAGTTGTCTCTGCCCTTAAGGCGGCAGCTCCTAAAGCAGCCGCTCCAGCTCGCAAGCCGATGACGGCTGCGCAAAAAGCGAAGATTGCGGCTACCTTGAAGGCGCGTTGGGCTAAAATCAAAGCAGGCAAGTCTGGCGGCAAGAAGTAGCCTTCTGTTCGTTTGATTTCGAGCTAAATGCATTCTTATGCATTCAGCTTTTTTCTTTTTGGAGTCTTCCTAAGAGGAGAGGGGCGCGCCGGAAAATCCAAAACCGGCGCGCCCCACGCATGAACTAACCCTACCGTATTCAGACTAAGCAGTCGCTATGCCGCAAAATCTTCTCTGGCGTACGATCATTTTGAATCTTTCCGGTGTCCACTTTTTGTCCATTTGGAATTCTGGGCGTCTGCAATTGTGACTGATAAGTCCGGGAAGAGTCCAGTTGGTTGTCCTTCCAGCTAAGAAGTGGGTGACTCGTCGCCAGAAATCTCAAAGTCGCTTATTGGGATCGAATTGGGAGCAGAGAGTAACGGGTCAGTTTTTCTCGCATGGTAGGGCGTGAAACCCCCAGCCATTTAGCCGCTTTAGATTGATCGCCTCCAGCCAGTCGAATGGCTTGTGCGTACAGTTCGCTTTCGACCGCTTCCGTGAAAACGGAGTGGACGTTTTCTAGCTCGCCCGCCTTCGCGCGTTCCATGAGTTCAGCAACGTATCCTGAAATAGTCTGCTGCGATTTTAGGATAGGAAATTTCGCCGTCACAATGGAGCGAACATTTTCCAGGCCGATCGTAAATCCATGCGAGGAAAGTAATGCTTTGCGAACAACGTTCTCGAGTTCCCTCACATTGCCCGGCCAATTTTGCTGTTTTAGAAACTCGACTGCATCCGGAGCAATCGATGGTTTGCTTACCCCTAGATCAGCACCGTGGCGGCGTAGAAAATAATTAACCAGCTCGGGGATGTCTTCTGTGCGTTCTCGGAGTGGAGGCAAAAAGATAACGGCGACATTGAGTCGGTAAAAGAGGTCCTCGCGAAATTCTTTTTCCTGGATTGCCAGTTCGAGGTTGCGATGGGTTGCAGTAATCACCCGGACGTCGACGGGTATGGTCTCTTTTGTCGGAACTCCATGAGAATGTCCCCTTGGTAACTCGATAAGAATGTCCCCGTGGGTTGGGTTGCGGTAGCAACCCGCCCGTACATGGAGACATTACAGATGAGTGGGAGCGAACGTGAGAGATTGAAGATCATGGCAGGCGTGGCTC